>NZ_QDFT01000025.1 GCF_003075375.1 Microbacterium testaceum
SCRCGATGCTCCGCCGGGTCACCCGCCCCGGCGGACGCATCGTGGTCTGCGAGTTCTCGCACCCGCCGTCCCGCGTGTTCAACGGCCTCTACCGCTTCTACAACGATCGGGTGCTGCCGATCGTGGCGAAGGCCGTGAGCTCCAACGCCGAGGCCTACGACTACCTCAACGAGTCCATCCGCGACTGGCCCGACCAGCCGACGCTCGCGGGATGGATGCGGGATGCCGGCTGGGAGGACGTGGCCTACCGCAACCTCTCGCTCGGCATAGTCGCTCTGCACCGCGGCATCCGCCCCGCCTCGTAGCTGCCCTGTCAACCGTCGAGATACCCGCGGTCGCGCCCGAGCGCGCCAGGATAGGCTGAAACCGTGACCCCGAGACCGTCCGCGGCCGGCACCCGCCTGTCGGGCAAGCTGGGCCTGAGCGACCGCATCTTCGCAGGATTGCGTTCGCGCACCCTCCTCTCCACGGTGGAGGCGGGTCTGGCGCGCGTCGAGACCGAGCTCGAGGGCGAGGTGCGCAGCGCCGACAAGCTCGCCGACGTCACCGCGCGGTACCTCTACGAGGCCGGCGGCAAGCGCGTGCGCCCCATGCTCGCGATTCTCACCGCCCAGCTCGGACAGGGCACGACGAAAGAGGTCGTCGAGGTCGCCACGGCGCTCGAGCTGACCCACCTCGGTTCGCTGTACCACGACGACGTCATGGACGGCGCCGACAAGCGGCGCGGCGTCCCCAGCGCGCAGACGGTGTGGGGCAACAACATCGCGATCCTCACCGGCGACCTGCTGTTCGCCCGCGCCAGCCAGCTGATGGCCCGTCGCGGAGAGCGCGCGATCCAACTGCAGGCCGACACCTTCGAGCGGTTGGTCCTCGGGCAGATGCACGAGACGGTCGGACCGCAAGAGGGCGACGAGCCGGTCGACTTCTACCTGCGGGTGCTCGCCGACAAGACCGGCTCGCTGATCGCCGCCGCGGCCCAGTCCGGAGTGATCTACTCGGGCGCCCCCGAGGAGTTCGAGGAGCCCATGGTCGTCTTCGGCGAGAAGGCGGGCGTCGCCTTCCAGCTGCTCGACGACGTGATCGACCTCTCGCCCGACCCGTCCGAGACCGGCAAGGTGCCCGGCACCGACCTGCGCGCGGGCGTGCCCACCATGCCCTATCTGCTGCTGGGTCACCGCTCCGACGCGGCCTCGGCCGACCTGCGCGCACGCATCGACGAGGGCCAGGAGCGCATCGCCGCCGGCGCCGACGCGTCGATCCTCGACACGGCGCTGGCCGAGCTGCGCGACCACGAGACCACGCACGAGACCCTGCGCCTGGCGCACCAGTGGTCGCAAGAGGCGATCGACGCCCTCGCGCCGCTGCCCGACGGTGCCGTCCGCGAGGCGCTGACGCGTTTCGCGCGCGCCGTGGCCGACCGCTCGGCCTGATCCCTTTTCTCCCCCCCCCCCCCCCCCGATCGCGATCGAGAGGAACCCATGACGAAGCTGCGCCTCGCCATCGTCGGAGCCGGCCCTGCCGGCATCTACGCCGCAGACATCCTGCTGAAAGCCGAGCGTCAGTTCGACGTCTCGATCGACCTGTTCGAGCAGTTGCCCGCCCCCTACGGCCTGGTCCGTTACGGCGTCGCCCCCGACCACCCGCGCATCAAGGGCGTCATCACGGCGCTGCGCGAGGTGCTGGACCGCGGTGACATCCGCATCTTCGGCAACGTGCGCTTCGGCGAGGACATCACCCTCGACGACCTCAAGCAGCACTACAACGCCGTGATCTTCTCGACGGGCGCCATCCGCGACGCCGACCTCGACATCCCCGGCATCGACGCCGAGGGATCGTACGGTGCCGCCGACTTCGTGAGCTGGTTCGACGGGCACCCCGATGTGCCGCGCGAGTGGCCGCTCGAGGCCGAGTCGGTCGCCGTCATCGGCAACGGCAACGTCGCGCTCGACATCACCCGCATGCTCGCCAAGCACGCCGACGACCTGCTGCCCACCGAGGTACCCGACAACGTGTACCAGGGGCTCAAGGCCTCGCCGGTCACCGACGTGCACGTCTTCGGGCGCCGCGGTCCCGCTCAGGTGAAGTTCACGCCCCTCGAGCTGCGCGAGCTCGGCGAGCTGCGCGATGTCGACATGGTCGTGTACGACGAGGACTTCGATTACGACGAGGCGTCGAAGACGGCGATCGAGACCAATAAGCAGGTCAAGGTCATCGACCGGGTGCTGCAGCAGTGGCGCACGCGCCCCGGCGTCAACAACGCCGGCGGAGAGGCCTCGCGCCGCCTGCACCTGCACTTCTGGGCCAAGCCCCTCGAGGTCGTCAAGGATGCCGACGGTCGCGTCGCCGCCCTGCGGTACGAGCGCACCGTGCCCGACGCCGAGGGCGGTGTCGTGGGCACCGGCGAGATCCGCGAGGTCGCCATCCAGGCGATCTACCGCGCGGTCGGCTACTTCGGCTCGCCCCTCAAGGACGTCCCGTTCGACGAGCTGCGCGGCGTCATCCCCAACCACGAGGGCCAGGTGCTGTCGGCCGAGTCGAACGCGCAGCTGCCCGGCCTGTACGCGACCGGCTGGATCAAGCGCGGCCCCGTCGGCCTGATCGGTCACACCAAGTCGGATGCCATGGAGACCGTCCGCCACGTCATCAACGACCAGGGCGAATGGTGGCAGCCCGCGCACCCCGAAGAAGAAGCCATCCCGGCGCTCCTCGCCGAGCGCGGCGTGCGCTGGACCGACCTCGACGGCTGGCACCGCCTCGACGAGCACGAGATCGCCCTCGGCGCCCCGCACGAGCGGGCCCGCATCAAGGTCGTGCCCCGCGACGAGATGATCGCGATCTCGCGCGGCGAGTAACCGCAGCGTCGTCGAACCGCCCCGTCCTCGGAGGGGCGGTTCGACGTCTTCGCCCCTCCCGCGCGCGATTATCAGGCACTCCCGGCGGGGGCAAGCCTCGCGGCCGGATTCGCGCGCCGTCGGCAGGATGGACCCACGACGAGGGGGCCGTGTCGGTTCCCGCACCGAGGCGAGGGGGCCGGATGCGAGCGGTGAGACGGATCGTGGCCGGGGTATCGGTGCTCGCCCTCGCGGGCACGCTCGGCGCGTGCGCGGCGGGTGACGGGGTACCGACCCTCACCTGGTACATCAACCCCGACGACGGCGGGCAGGCCGAGATCGCGGCATCCTGCACCGAGGCTGCGAACGGGGCGTACCGGATCGAGACCTCGCTGCTGCCTCGCGACGCCGCGTCGCAGCGCGAGCAGTTGGCCCGCCGCCTTGCGGCGAGCGACCGCTCGCTCGACATCATGAGCCTCGACCCGCCCTTCATCCCCGAACTCGCCGAGCCGGGGTTCCTCGCCCCCGTCCCCGCCGACCTGCAGAACACCGACGGTGTGGTGCAGGGCGCGGTGCAGTCGGCGAGCTGGAACGGAGAGCTCGTCACCGTCCCCTTCTGGGCCAACACGCAGCTGCTCTGGTACCGCAAGTCGGTCGCCGAGGCCGCGGGCCTCGACATGAGTCAGCCGGTCACGTGGGACCAGATCATCCAGGCCGCCGAGGGGCAGAGTAAGCAGATCGGCGTGCAGGGGGCCCTCGCCGAGTCGCTGACGGTGTGGATCAACGCGCTCGTCGCGTCGGCGGGCGGGCAGATCCTCGACAACCCCGACGCCAAGCCCGACGAGATGCAGCTCGGCCTCGAGACCGACGCCGGCAAGAAGGCCGCTGACATCATCGGTCGCATCGGCTCGTCTGGGCTCGGAGGGTCGGGGCTGCCGACCGCCGACGAGAACGCGAGCATGAACCTCTTCCAGGGCGACAACGGGTCGTTCATGGTCAACTGGCCGTTCGTCTACCCGGCCATGCAGGCGGCGGCCCCCGACGTCGTCGACGACCTGGGCTGGGCGGTGTACCCGCGAGTGGATGCCGAGACCCCCGCCGCGCCACCCGTGGGAGGCATCAACCTCGGCGTCGGCGCGTACAGCGAGAACGTCGACCTGGCCTGGCAGGCGGTCTCGTGCATCGTCAGCCCTGAGAACCAGGCGCAGTACTTCGTCACCAACGGCAATCCGCCCTCCAACCTCGCCGCCTACGACGACGCCGAGGTGAACGAGAAATTCCCGATGGCGTCCACGATCGCCGAGTCGCTGCAGCTGGGCGCTCCCCGGCCGCAGACGCCGTACTACAACGAGATCTCCATCGGACTGCAGCGCACCTGGCACCCGCCGAACGCGGTGAACCCCGACGCGACCCCGGAGTCCTCGACCGATTTCATCCTCGCGGTGCTCAGAGGGGAGCGACTGCTGTGAGCGAGACGACACTCACCCGTGCCGCGCGGAGGACGCCGACGTCCGAGCCGCGGAAACCGACCAAGAAGCGCCGGTCCGATCGTGCCCGCGCCGAGGCGCGGCTCGGGTGGATGCTGGCGGGTCCCGCGTTCGGGATCATGCTGCTGGTCACCCTGTACCCGATCGTGCAGGCGATCTGGGATTCCCTGTTCAGCCTGCGTCTGACCGCCCCCGACGACCGCGAGTTCATCTGGTTCCGCAATTACGCCGTCATCCTGGGCGACCCGGCGTTCTGGCAGTCGATGGGGGTGACGCTGTTCATCACCGTCGTCACGGTGCTGCTCGAGCTCATCATCGGTTTCGCCTTCGCGCTCGTGATGCACCGGGCGATCAAGAAGCTGCGCGGATTCGCCCGCACGGCGATCCTCGTTCCCTACGGCATCATCACCGTCGTGTCGGCGTTCGCCTGGTTCTACGCCTTCGACATCAACTCCGGCGGATACGTCAACAACTGGTTGTCGTGGATCCCGGGCTTCGATGAGAGCCTGAACTGGTTCGCCTACCAGGGCACCTCACTGACCGTCATCATCCTCAGCGAGGTCTGGAAGACCACGCCGTTCATCTCGCTCCTGCTGCTGTCCGGACTCGCCCAGGTGCCTGGCGACCTCGAGGAGGCGGCCAAGGTCGACGGGGCGACGTCGTGGGAGGTGCTGCGCCGCGTCATCCTCCCGAACATGAAGGCCGCGATCATGGTCGCAGTGCTGTTCCGCACGCTCGAGGCATTCCGCATCTTCGACAACATCTTCATCATGACCGCCGGTGCCAACAACACCGAGGCGCTGTCGCTCCTGGCGTACAACACCTCGATCGGCCGCCTCGAGATCGGGCTGGGATCGGCCATCTCGGTGCTGCTGTTCCTGAGCGTGCTGATCATCGCGGCCATCTTCATCAAGGGGTTCAAAGTGGACCTGTCGGCGGGGAGGAACTCCTGATGCGCGCGATGACCTGGCCCCAACGGATCATATGGCTCGCGATCATCGCGGCCGTGTTGGTGTGGTCGCTGTTCCCGGTGTTCTCGATCCTCATGACCTCGTTCAAGACGCCGTCTGGATTGTTCTCGGGAACCCTCCTGCCGACGGAATGGACGCTCGACAACTACGCGACGATCCTGGCCCCGGGTGGCAGCGCGCAGGACCTCTTCCTGCCGGCCCTGCGCAATTCGATCGGCATCTCGTTGATCGCGACCTTTATCGCCGTGGTGCTCGCCACGCTGTGCGCGTACGCGATCGCCCGCCTGGACTTCCCCGGTAAGCGCATCATCCTCACGACGGCGCTCGCCGTCTCGGTCTTCCCGATCGTGTCGATCGTCACGCCGCTGTTCAACCTGTGGCGGGTGGTGGGCCTGTACGACACCTGGCTGGGGCTGATCATCCCCTACCTCTCGCTCACGTTGCCGATCTCGATCTGGACGCTCGCGGCGTTCTTCCGCCAGATCCCGTGGGAGCTCGAGCAGGCGGCGCAGGTCGACGGAGCGACGCCCTTCGAGGCGTTTCGGAAGACCGTCGTCCCACTGGCCGCACCGGGGGTTTTCACCACCGCGATCATCGCGTTCTTCATCGCGTGGAACGACTTCGTCTACGGCATCTCGCTGACCTCGACGGATGCCGCCCGCCCGGTGCCCGCGGCCCTGTCGTTCTTCACCGGGGCATCGCAGTTCGAAGAGCCCACCGGCGCCATCTCGGCCGCCGCCATCGTGGTGACGATCCCCATCGTGATCGTCGTCGTCATCTTCCAGCGTCGGATCGTGTCGGGCCTCACCCAGGGCGCGGTCAAGGGTTAAAGGAGCAGCACGTCATGGCATCCATCACTCTGAACAGAATCGTCAAGACCTACGACGACGGCTTCACGGCGGTCAAGGGCGTCGATCTCGACATCGCCGACGGCGAGTTCGTGATCCTCGTGGGCCCCTCGGGCTGCGGCAAGTCCACGTTGCTGCGCATGATCGTCGGCCTCGAGGACATCTCGGACGGGGAGCTGCGGATCGCCGACGAGGTCGTCAACGACAAGGCCCCGAAGGATCGCAATCTGGCGATGGTGTTCCAGAACTACGCGCTGTACCCGCACCTGACCGTGTACGAGAACATCGCTTTTCCGATGCGGCTGAAGTCGAGCGATCTGAGCGACGACGAGATCGACACGCGCGTGCGTCGGGCCTCGAAGCTGCTCGAACTCGACGAGCACCTCGAACGCAAGCCCGCCAACCTGTCGGGTGGTCAGCGTCAGCGGGTCGCGATGGGGCGCGCGATCGTCCGCAACGCCAGCGCCTTCCTGTTCGACGAGCCCCTGTCGAACCTCGACGCGAAGCTGCGCGGTCAGATGCGCACCGAGATCGCGCGGCTGCAGCGCTCGCTGGGGATCACCACGGTCTACGTCACGCACGATCAGACCGAGGCCATGACCCTCGGCGACCGGGTCGCGGTGCTGCGTCGCGGTGAGCTGCAGCAGGTCGCGAGCCCGCGCGGCCTGTACGACCAGCCGGTCAACCTGTTCGTCGCCGGCTTCATCGGCTCGCCGCCGATGAACTTCCTCAGCGGCACCGTCGACGGCGACGTCCTGCGTCTGCCGATCGCCGACGTTCCGCTGGACGACCGGCTGCGCCGAGCCGTCGAGGGCCGCGACCTGGTGATCGTGGGCGTGCGCCCCGACGCCTTCGAGGACGCGGATGCCACCGAGCGCGACCTCGAGGGCGGAGTCACCGCCGAGCTCGATATCGAGATGACCGAGTGGCTCGGCGAGGTGCTTTACGCCTACGTGCCCTACGAGACGGACGAGACCGTGAAAGAGAAGCTGTCCGAGCTCGACCGCGATCTCGACGGCGAGAGCCTGCGGACCGAACTGGTCGTGGCGTTGGATGCCATGAGTTCGATCCGCCCGGGCGATGCGGCGCGACTGTGGTTCTCACCGGACGCGCTGCACCTGTTCGACCCCGAGACCGGGGTCAACCTGACCCGCGACGAGGCGAAGGCCGAGAAGCTCGAGGAGGACGCGCGTGCTGCACGCACGCGCGCCCTCGAGCGGGCCAAGCAGCGGGCCGAGCGCGAGGACGCGTCGGCCCGGCGCTGATCCGCAGCCGGGTCAGTCGGCCCGGTCGGCCGCGGCGAAGGTGTCGGCCATCGCCTGCTCGTCGATCTGCTCGGCGGTGACGCTCGTGCGCGACGCGTAGACGTCGCGGTCGATCTCGTCGGTCCCGTTCGCCACCAGCAGGGCCACCATGGTGTCGCCGTTGACGTTGAGGAAGGTGCGGAACACCCCGGTGAACCAGTCGACGGCGATGAGCAGGCCCACCGCCTCGAGCGGCAGTCCCAGTGATGTGGCGAGGAAGGTGGCCGCGACCGCGAAACCGCCGGGGACGGTGATGGTGCCCATGTTCAGCATGATCGCCAGGGCCATGCCCAGCACGATCTGACCGGGGGTCAGCTCGACCCGTCCCGCCTGAGCGAGGAACAGGATGACGATGGTGTAGTTGAGCACCGCGCCGTACGAGCCCATCGTCAAGCCGACCGACAGGGTGAAGTTCGCCACCCGCTGGCTGATACCGACCTTCTCGACGGCGTTCTTCAGCACGGTCGGGAAGGTCACCGCGGAACTCGTGGTCGTCACGGCGATCACGGTCTGCTCGGCGAGCTTGCCGGGCAGCGCCCACGGGTTCAGGCGGGTGCGGGCGGCGACCACGACGACGAACAGCACCGAGACGATGATCACGCCGATGAGGGTGGCCCCCAGGTACGACAGGGCGCTGGTCACGACGGCGAACCCGACGTCGCCCGCGAGGGCGGCGAGCAGGCAGAAGACGCCCAGGGGAGCGATGCGCATGACCAGTCGGATCATGCCGAGCACGACCTGCTGCAGCTGGTCGAGCGCGGTCACGATGAGGCGGTTGCCGGTGGCGCGCACGTACCCGTTGAGAGCGAGACCGAACAGCAGTGAGAAGACGATGATCGGCAGCATGCTCGCGGTCGACATCGCATTGAAGATGTTGGTCGACACGAAGCCGAGAACGGTCTCCTGCCAGCCGGTCGGCTTCGCCGAGTCCACGATCTTCTGGTCGATCGAGCCGGAGTAGTCGATTCCGACACCCGGCTGCAGCAGCGTCGCGAGCGCCCAGCCGACGAGCGCGGCGACGATCGAGAAGCCGATCATCCAGCCGAATGTGCGGCCCGCCAGGCGTCCCATGCCGCTACCGGTCATTGAGCCGGTGGCGACGATGACGGATGCCATGACCAGCGGGACGATCGCCATCTGGATCAGTCGGATGAACAGGTCGCCGACGAACTTGAGGTTGGCGGCCCATTCACCGGTGAGCAGCCCGACGGCGATCCCGAGGACCGCCGCGATGGCGATGAGGGACGCGGGGTGGGCGAGGACCCTCCACGTTCGCGAGCGTCGGATGGTGGCGGTCGGGGGTGTACTGCTCATGAGTGCTCCTCGGGATCTGGTTCGGGGGGTCGGGCCCATCGTGGGAGCGGGCAGTTTCGCGGAGCCGCGTGGGCTGTTTCGGCGTCGTTAATGTCGGCAGGTTTCATCCCAGGGGTGATTCCCGCACCGCGGCGCGTGAAGACATGGCTTGAGGCGCGCCCGCGGCTGGCGCGGCGGCGGAGGGCTAGCGTAGAACGCGATCGAAGGAGCACCATGATCCCCACCGCCGCGTCCGCGACCGACCGTTACCGCGCCGCGCGCGACGAACTCCTCGCCGCCCGCACCGACCCGGGGCGTGCGGCGGGCTTCGTCTGGCCCCGCTTCGAGGGGGCGTTCAACTGGGCGATCGACTGGTTCGACCCGATGGCGCGCGGAAACGACGCCCCGGCGCTCATCGTCGTCGACGACGACGACACCCACCACACCCGCACCTTCGACGAGCTGGCGCGGCGCTCCGACCAGGTCGCCGCCTGGCTGTCGTCGCAGGGTGTCGCCCGCGGTGACGCCGTGCTGCTCATGCTCGACAACCGCGTCGAGCTGTGGGAGGCGATGCTCGCCATCATGAAGCTCGGCGGTGTCATCGCACCGACCACCACCGCGCTCGGGCGCCTCGACCTCGCCGATCGCATCGACCGCGCCGAGATCCGCCACGTCGTGGTGGGTGCGGCCGACGCCGACAAGTTCGACGACCTCCCCGAGGGACTGGGTCGCATCGTCGTGGGCGGAGCCCACCCCGGCTGGTCGTCGTACGACGACGCTTTCGAGACGGATGCCGCCCCCGCCCGGCATCCGGGAACCACCGCCGACGAGCGACTGCTGCTCTACTTCACCTCGGGCACCACCTCGAAGCCCAAGCTCGTCGAGCACACGCACTCCTCATACCCCGTCGGGCACCTCAGCACCATGTACTGGCTGGGTCTGCAGCCCGGTGACGTGCACCTCGCCATCAGCTCGCCCGGATGGGCGAAGCACGCGTGGAGCCTGTTCTTCGCCCCGTGGATCGCGGGGGCGACGGTGCTCGCGCTCAACTACTCGCGGTTCTCGGCGGAACGACTGCTGTCGGAGCTCGAGCGCGACCGCGTGACGACCTTCTGCGCGCCGCCGACGGTGTGGCGCATGCTCATCCAGGCCGATCTGTCGGGGCGACGCGGGGCGCTTCGCGAGATCGTCTCGGCGGGCGAGCCGCTGAACCCCGAGGTGATCGCGTCGGTCCAGCGCGCCTGGGGTCTCGACATCCGCGACGGGTACGGCCAGACCGAGATGACCGCGGTCGTGGCGAACACCCCCGGCGCCCAGCTGGTGCCCGGGTCGATGGGGCGGCCGCTCCCGGGATGCCCCGTCGTGCTCGTCGACCCCGTGACGGGGGAGCGCGCGGACGAGGGCGAGATCTGCATCGACCTGACGGCGCGTCCGATCAACCTCATGACCGGATACGTGGGGGATGCCGACCGCAACGCCGAGGCGTTCGCCGACGGCCTCTTCCACACCGGCGATGTCGCGCGCCGCGACGAGACCGGCAGCATCACCTACATCGGGCGCACCGACGACGTCTTCAAGGCGTCGGACTACAAGATCAGCCCGTTCGAGCTCGAGAGCGTGCTCATCGAGCACCCGGCCGTGGTCGAGGCGGCCGTGGTGCCCGCGCCGGACGACCTGCGGCTCGCTGTTCCGAAAGCGTACGTCGTGCTCGCCGGCGGGCATGAGGCGGGGGAGCACGTGGCCCTCGACATCCTGCGCTTCGCACGCGAGCGGCTCGCGCCGTTCCAACGCGTGCGCCGCGTGGAGTTCTTCGACCTGCCCAAGACCATCTCGGGCAAGATCCGCCGTGTCGAGCTGCGTCAGCGCGAAGAGGCCGTGTTCCGCGGCGAGATCACCGCGGTCGAGTGGCGCGACGATGCCCTGAGGGGCTGAGCCGGCCCCGCAACCCCCTCGTATCCACGCGCGAGGCGTGTGAGCATCGACGCATGGAAAAGGATCAGAAGCAGCCGTTCGAGAATCCCTCCGTCGACGACGACAGCGACATGCCCTCGCTGATGGACGAGCGCACCATGGGGCGCGAGACCGAGCGCGAGATCACGCAGATGATCAACGGCATCGAGGGCTGACGCCCAAGCTGCTCCTGCGTCACGAGGGCTCGGTCGTGCGGACGAGACCGCAATTCAGGCACGACCACGCCACGAGGAACCGCTCGTCGTCGAGCACCTCGAAGCGCAGCGGTTCGCCGCATGTCGGGCACCGCGGCATCCCGTCGGGAGTGCTCATCGAGCAGCCTCCGGGCGGGGCTCAGCGGTAGTTCGTGAACTGCAGGTCGACGTCGAGGTCGGCGGCCTTGAGCAGGCGCTGCACCTCTTGCAGGTCGTCGCGCGACTTCGACTGCACGCGCAGCTCATCGCCCTGGATCTGCGACTTGACGCCCTTGGGGCCCTCGTCGCGGATGATCTTGCCGATCTTCTTCGCGTTCTCTTGCGAGATGCCCTCTTTGAGGGTCGAGGTGATGCGGTACTCCTTGCCGCTCTGCACCGGCTCGCCGCTCTCGAGGCTCTTGAGCGAGATGCCGCGCTTGATGAGCTTCGTCTGGAAGACGTCGAGCACCGCGTTCGCGCGCTCCTCGGAGTTGGCCTTGATGACGATGGACTCGCCGCTCCACGCGATCGAGGCGTCGGTGCCCTTGAAGTCGTAGCGCTGCTCGACCTCTTTGTGCGCCTGGTTCAAAGCGTTGTCGGCCTCTTGCCGGTCGATCTTGGAAACGATGTCGAACGAAGAATCAGCCATGCCCCCAGGGTACCGGGCGGCCCGGCCGGAGGGGAGCGGACCGCCGGGCCCGGGTGTCGTCGATGACGCACAGGAGCCGCATCGGCAGGTCACAGGTTGGTATCGGAACGCGCGGCGTTTTTGATCCGCGTCCATCTCCGGCTAACTATGTAAGCGCTTGCATAACGAGCTGGGGCCGACGACGTCCACCACGCGGTACGTCTGGTGCCCTTCCCCCCACCAGAGAGGCACACCAATGAAGGTGACATCCACGCGCGCGCTCGGTTTCGGCGCGCTCATCGCCGCGGGCTCGATGCTGCTCGCCGGTTGCTCCGGCGCCGGCAGCGCTCCCCAGGCCAGCGGCGACGCCGCCGCGGCCGGCACCCTGACCGTCTGGGTCGACGCGAACCGCGCCGACGCGCTCAAGGACGTCGCCGCGACGTTCTCGGAAGAGAAGGGTCTGAAGGTCGACCTGGTCGAGAAGGACTTCTCGAAGATCCAGGCCGACTTCGCCGCCCAGGTCCCCACCGGCAAGGGCCCCGACATCACCGTCGGCGCTCATGACTGGCTCGGCGGCTTCGTGCAGGACGGTCTGGTCGCCCCCATCGAGCTCGGCGACAAGACCTCCGAGTTCCAGGAGGTCGCGATCCAGGCGTTCACC
The DNA here is from genome assembly GCF_003075375.1 of Microbacterium testaceum. Lineage (GTDB taxonomy): Bacteria > Actinomycetota > Actinomycetes > Actinomycetales > Microbacteriaceae > Microbacterium > Microbacterium testaceum_E. The sequence goes on from NZ_QDFT01000025.1 coordinate 12,168, forward strand.
GACGAGGGCAAGGTCTACGGCCTGCCGTACGCGACCGAGAACATCGCGCTCATGCGCAACGTCGACCTCGTCCCCGAGGCACCCACCTCGTTCGACGACATGATCGCCAAGGGCGCGGCGACGGGCGTGCAGTACCCGTTCGTCGTCGGTCTGGACCCGGCGAACGCCGACCCGTACCACCTGTACCCGTTCGAGACGTCCTTCGGGAACTCCGTCTTCGCACGCAACGCCGACGGCAGCTACGACGGTTCGCAGCTGTCGATCGGCGACGAGGCCGGCCAGGCCTTCGCCTCGTGGCTCGGTGCGCAGGGCGCCGCGGGCACCATCAACCTGAACCTCACTCAGGACCTCTCGAAAGAGGCCTTCAACTCGGGTCAGACGCCGTTCATCCTGACCGGGCCCTGGAACGTGGCGGATGCCGAGGCCAAGGGCATCAACATCGCCATCGACCCGATCCCGTCGGCCGGCGGTCAGCCCGCGCAGCCCTTCGTCGGCGTGCAGGGCTTCTACCTCAACGCCAAGTCGCAGAACGCGCTCGCCGCGAACGAGTTCCTGGTGAACTACCTCGCCACCGAGCCCGTCCAGACGGCGCTGTACGAGGCGGGCGACCGCCCGCCGGCACTCACGGCCGCCTACGAGAAGGCCTCGGCCGACCCGATCATCGCCGGCTTCGGCGAGGTCGGCGCGCAGGGCGCCCCCATGCCGAGCATCCCCGAGATGGGTTCGGTCTGGGAGTTCTGGGGCGTCGCCGAGGTGTCGCTGCTCAAGGGTGAAGACCCCACCGCCACCTGGACGAAGATGTCCGACGACATCGCGGCCAACATCGCCGGTTGACCCGGCGCCGCGGCGGGCGCGCCCCACCGGCCGCCCGCCGCGGCATCCCTCTTCTTTCCCCCCCCCGGACCTCCCCCCGACCACGAAGGCCTCGACGATGACGGCTCCCCTCCTCGAACACGACACCGCGCCCGAAAACCCGCCCCGCGACCCCGCCGCCGAACGCCGGCGCCGCCGGGCGGAGCGGTACGCCGAAGCAGCTTCCGCCGGATGGAAGGTGTGGCTGGTCAAGATCGTGGCGCTCGCGCTGCTGGATGCCGCCGCGCTCTACGCCGTGATGATGCTCGCCGGCTCCGGTCAGTGGGCGGTGGCCGCGATCGTCGCGATCATCGCGGTCGGCGTGAACGTCGTGTACCTCACCCCCGGCCTGCTGCCGGCCAAGTACCTCACGCCCGGTCTGATCTTCTTGCTGGTCTTCCAGATCTTCGTGGTCGGGTACACCGTCTACATCGCGTTCACCAACTACGGCTCCGGACACAACTCCACCAAGGACGACGCGGTCAACGCGCTCCTGCTGCAGTCGCAGACGCGCGTGGAGGACAGCGCGACCTACCCGGTCACGATCGTCGAGAGCGGGGGAGTGTTCTCGCTCCTGGTGACCGACCCCGACACCGGTGACGCGGCCGTGGGCACCACCGAACAGGCGTTGGAGCCGGTGGATGCCGAGTTCGCGGGCGGGCGAGCGGTATCGGCCGATGGCTACACCTCGCTCGACTTCGCGGGGATCGTCGCGAACCAGACCGCGATCGGGGCCATCGCCGTGCCGATCTCGGACGACCCCAACGACGGGTTCCTGCGCACGACCGACGGTTCGAACGCCTACCTCTTCACCTCGAGCCTCACGTGGGACGCCGCGGCCGACACGATGACGGACACGGCCGACGGCACGGTGTACCGCGACATCGGCACGGGGGCGTTCACCGCCGACGACGGCCAGGAGCTGCTGCCCGGATGGGTCGTGACCGTGGGCGCCGACAACTTCGTGCGCGCCTTCACCGAGGACTCCATCCGCGGCCCCTTCATCGCGGTCGCCGTCTGGACCTTCGTCTTCGCCTTCCTGTCGGTGGCGACGACGTTCGTGCTGGGGCTCTTCCTCGCGATCGTGCTGAACGATCCGCGCATGAAGAGCCGCAAGTACTACCGGGTCGTCATGATCCTGCCCTACGCCTTTCCGGCGTTCCTCTCGGCGCTCGTGTGGGCGGGCATGTTCAACCAGGACTTCGGGTTCATCAACCAGACGATCCTGGGCGGGGCCAGCATCCCGTGGCTGCAGGACCCCCTGCTCGCCAAGATCGCGATCCTCATCGTGAACCTCTGGTTGGGGTACCCCTACATGTTCCTCGTGTGCACCGGGGCGCTGCAGTCGATTCCCGACGACATCACCGAGGCCGGACGCGTCGACGGCGCGAGCGTGTGGCAGATCTTCCGCCACATCAAGTTCCCCTTGCTGCTCGTCTCGGTCGCGCCGCTGTTGATCTCGTCGTTCGCGTTCAACTTCAACAACTTCAACCTCATCTACATGCTCACCGGCGGTGGCCCGCGCTTCACCGACGCCGCCATCAACGCCGGGGCGACCGACATCCTGATCTCGATGGTCTACAAGGTCGCGTTCGTGGGCCAGCTGCGCGACTTCGGTCTCGCCAGCGCCTTCTCGATCGTGATCTTCCTGCTCGTCGGCGTGATCTCGTACATCGGGTTCCGACAGACCAAGGCCCTCGAGGAGCTGAACTGACATGGCGACCGACACCCTGACCCCGACCCGCCCCGCGCGCCGCCCTGTGGGCACGTGGTTCCGCCAGACCGGCTGGCGCCACCTGGTCGGCATCGCGATGCTGATCTTCTCGTCGTTCCCGCTGCTCTACGTGCTGTCGGCCGCGCTGAACCCGGGCGGCACCCTGCTGACCGCGAACGGCCTGTTCCAGACGGTGAGCATCGACAGCTTCGTGCGTCTGTTCTCGCTGCCACAGCAGCCGTTCGCCGCGTGGTTCGTCAATTCGCTCGTGATCGGTCTGGCCACCGCCGTGGGCACCGTCTTCCTCGGGGCGCTCGCCGCGTACTCGTTCTCGAGGATGCGGTTCACCGGGCGTCGCTTCGGACTGCTCAGTCTGCTGCTGGTCCAGATGTTCCCGCAGCTGCTGGCGTTCGTGGCGATCTTCCTGCTCATGACGACCATCGCCGACGTCTTCCCCGCGATCGGGTTGAACACCCAGATCGGCCTCATCATGGTCTACCTGGGCGGGGCGCTGGGGGTGAACACGTATCTGATGTACGGCTTCTTCAACACCGTCCCCGCCTCGATCGACGAAGCGGCCAAGATCGACGGCGCCGGGCACGCGCGCATCTTCTTCACGATCATCCTGCGGCTCGTCGCGCCGATCCTCGCCGTCGTCGGACTGCTGTCGTTCATCGCGACCATGAACGACTTCGTCCTGGCATCCGTGATCCTCGTCGACCCGGCCAAGCAGACGCTCGCCGTCGGCCTGTACCAGTTCGTGTCGCAGGAGACGGCGACCAACTGGTCGGTGTTCGCCGCCGGCGCCGTCCTGGCCGCGGTGCTGCCGATGGCGCTGTTCCTCGCGCTCCAGCGCTACATCGTGGGCGGCCTGACGGCGGGCAGCGTCAAGTGAGGGGATGAGGTCCGGCCCGTTCGCCCGCGGGCGCTCGTAGACTCGGATCCCATGCGAGCACTCACTGAGGACGAGGTCCGTGAGGCCTTCGTCAACGCCGCTCCCGAGGAGCTGCGCGTCGTCGCCCTGCCGCACGACTTCGTCCTGACGGACTGGGACCACCTCGACTTCTTCGCGTGGCGCGATCCGCGCACCCGCGGGCGGGGCTACATCGTCACCGAGCACGAGGGTGAGCCCACCGGCATCGTCCTGCGCGCCGCCGAGGGCCAATCGCGCGCGCGGTCGGCGATGTGCAACCTGTGCCACACGATGCAGCCGGGCGATCAGGTTTCGCTGTTCACCGCCCGCAAGGCGGGCGAGGCGGGCGAGCACGGCGACACCGTCGGCACGTACATCTGCGCCGACATGTCGTGCCACGAGACCGTGCGCCTGGCGGCGCCGCTCGCGCCGAGCGAGATCCGGGCGAGCGTCGACCGCAAGATCGACGGCACCAAGCGGCGCACCGAGGAGTTCGTCGCCCGCGTGCTCGACGCGGCCGAGGTGAGCCGGTGAGCGGGCGCATCGTCGTGATCGGCGACGCCCTGATCGACGAGATCCGCGACGACGCCGGCGTACGCGAGTTCGTCGGCGGCGCCGGGCTCAACGTGGCGGTCGGCCTGTCGCGGCTGGGGGTGCCGGCATCCCTCATCGCGATGGTGGGCGACGACGCCGCGGGGGAGCAGATCCGCGCGTACCTCGCCGAGTACGACGTCGAGCTGCTCGCGAGTCCCGCCGCGCACGGCTCGTCGCGAGCCGTGAGCACCCGCTCGGCCGAGGGGGAGCCCCAGTACGTCTTCAACGACGCCGCGCAGAACCGCCGCGTCGCCTATGGTGCGGCGGAGCGTGCGGCGATCGCGGCCGCCCCGATGGTCGTGGTGAGTTGCTTCCCCTTCGATGACCGAGAGCAGACCGATGCGCTCGTGGATGCCGTGGCCTCGGCCGGAACGCCCCTGGCGATCGACCCGAACCCGCGCAGCGGCATGCTGCACGACCGCGACGAGTTCGTGCGCGGCTTCGAGCGCGCGGCCGCCGGGGCGCTTCTGGTCAAGGTCGGCGAGGACGATGCGCAGCTGCTCTACGGCACCTCGCTCGACGACCTGCGCGACCGGCTCACGGGCCTGGGTGTGGACGCGGTGCTGGCGACCTATGGCGCGGGCGGCGCGGCGATCGTCGCGGGCGGCGTGACGGTGTCGCGCGGCATCTCGAACCTTCCGGGACGCATCGTCGACACGATGGGCGGCGGCGACGCCGTGCTCGCGACGACCGCCGCGCTCGTGCGGGAGCGGTTGCCCGAGGTCGCCGCGGACTGGGATGCCGTGCTCTCGCGCGCCATGGACGTCGCCGCGGCGACGTGCCGCAGCGAGGGCGCGCTGCTGCGCACGCCCGAATGAGGCCGCCGGTGGTTTCGAGCACCCTCTCGGGGATAGTAGAGTGGTTTCTCGCGCCTCTGGTCGACTGAAAAAGCCGGGCGGGTGCGCATCTGGCGAGTTACCCAAGCGGCCAAAGGGATCTGACTGTAAATCAGACTGCATTGCATTCGGGGGTTCGAATCCCTCACTCGCCACAGAACGAGAAAAGGGCACCCGATCGGGTGCCCTTTTCTCGTTGGTCGATCGAGTTGCTCAGCAGGCCGCGAGCAGAGCTTTCGACTTCGTCTCAAGGAAGGCGACGAGGGCGCCCAGGACGTTGACCTCGTTGCCGAGGTTCACGAGGGCGACCGCGGAGAGCTCGATGGTGGCGTCCCGTGCCTCCATCGTGGCCTTCCAGGTGCCCTCGCCGCCCGTGATGGGCTGCAGGTAGGTGATGGTCTTCGCCTCGGTCAAGTCGACGACGATCAGGCCCGCGTCGGGATCGGACTCGTCATCCTGTTCCAGGACGCGGATGTCACTGCCGGTGAGGTACCCGAGCGCGCGGAACTCCGCGAGCCACGACTCGAGCAGAGACATGTCGAGCAGCTTGCGTACGGGCACAGGTCACTCCGATCCATTCACGTGAATGTCACGCGTCCCCGACAGTATGCATCATGCGCGAGGGGGCTGGACCGGAGCGAGCCGCAGTGGTATCAAGCGGCGCGGACCGGGCGGCCGGCCGGGCGTGCGGTCCGCACGGGCGTGTGGCTCGCCTCCTCGGCGGCTTCCCACGTGCGGGTGTCGACGACGAGGCCCGAGGCGGCGTTGGCCTGGTCGGCCAGGGTGCGCAGGTAGTCGCCCACGAGCTGCTCGGGCTCGGGGGACTCGAACACGAAGCGCAGCGGGATGGACGGCTGCAGCCAGATCGTCGATCGGCCCGTTTCTCCCTCGACGCCTGTCCACGTGAGCGTGAACGATTCGCCTCGTCGCAGCTTCGTCGACGCGATCACCTTGATGTAACCCATCAGGCGATCGGGAAGCGAGATGGGGGCCGTGTCGGAACCGTAGAACAGCGTTGCCATGATGATCTCCTTCGTCGAGTAGCGGGGCGCGGTCGATTTGTAATCTATCACGTATTTCACAAACTTAATTATTTTCGTGAAATATTCATTTTTCTGACTATGGTGAGAACAGCGGTCGGCCGGACCGCATCGAGGAGGTGGATGCCGTTGTCGCTTCCTTCTGCCCTGTTGTCCGCGCTCGATGACTACGTCGTGATGCGAGAGGCCGTGCTGGCGCAGGCGCGTCGCGACCTCGGCGTCAGCGAGCTCGAGGCGGCCGCCCTGGCGCGCATCGCCGAGGAGCCCGGCATCCGTCCCTCCAATCTGCGCGGACACCTCGGAGTGACCGCGGCGGGCGTGACGACCCTGGTCGACCGTCTGATCGGGCGCGGCCTGCTCCGACGCGAACTGGATGCCGAGGACCGCCGGGTCAATCACATCTACCTCGAGGTCGACCTCGACGCCGAGCCGTGGGTCGCCCTCCGGCGTTTTCCCCGCGACGTGGACGCGGCCATCCGCGACGAGCCGGCCGATGGCGTCGCCGCCGCAGCCGCCCTGCTGACACGGATCACCGAGCGGGTGCGCTCGCGCGCGTAACCCGCCCGTCCGCGAGGGCGATCACCTGATCGGCCTGGGCGATGAGTCGGTCATCGTGGCTGACGCACACCACGGTCGCCCCCCGTGCGATCTCGGCGGCGATCGCGCGCCGGTTCAGCTCCGCGCTGGCGGCGTCCAGTCCGGTCGTCGGCTCGTCGAGCAGCAGGACGTCGGCACGGCGCGCCAATCCCTGCGCGAGGAGGGCCCGCTGGCGCTGTCCCCCCGACAGTGAGCCGAACGGCGTCCGCGCGAGCGCGGTGATGTCGAGCTGCCGCATGGCCACGTCGATGTCGTCGCGGAGCGCCGGGCAAAGGCGCCGGATCGCGCCGACGCGTCCCCACGCGCCGACCGACACGATCTCGCGCACGGTGACGGGCAGGTGCTCCGAGACGGCCGCGCGTTGAGGAACGAAGGCGCGCGTCCGCGCCCCCGCCTCGACCCGACCGGCCGAGGGCGTGCGGGCGCCGGCGAGCACCTCGAGCAGCGTCGACTTGCCCGCTCCGTTTGGTCCGACGATCGCGGTGATCCGCCCCGCGGGGACGGTCAGGTCGACGCCGGCGAGGGCCTCGACGCCGTCGAAGGCGACGCGCAGGCCGGTCGCCGTGAGGGCGGAGGGGAGGGTCACGGCATCCATCATACGAGTTTGAGAATCGTTATCACTTAACGCTACGGTCGGTCCTCGTGTCCTGGCTCTTCGACCCCTTCTCGCTCGAGTTCGTCCAGCGCGCCCTGCTCGGCGGCGTGCTGGTGTCGGTGCTGTGCGCCGTCGCCGGGACGTGGGTGATCGTGCGGGGCATGGCCTTTCTCGGCGAGGCGCTCGCGCACGGCATGCTGCCCGGCGTCGCCCTGGCGACGGTGCTCGGCGTCCCGGTGCTGCTCGGCGCCGCCGTGAGCGCCATCGCGATGAGCCTGGGCATCGGCGCCCTGCAGCGCCGCGCCAAGCTGTCGTACGACACGAGCATCGGGCTGCTGTTCGTCGGCATGCTCGCGCTCGGGGTGATCGTCATCTCGCACGCCGGGAGCTTCGCCACGGATGCCACGGCCATCCTGTTCGGCGACATCCTCGCCATCGCGCCCGGCGATCTCGTCGTCCTGGGCCTGGCCGCCATGATCGGCATCGGGGCGGCGATCCTCGCCCACCGCCCGCTCGTCGCCCTCGCGATCGACGAGCGCGTCGCGCGCGTCCTGGGCCTCGCCCCGCGCGTCGCGCAGGCCGTGCTCGTCGGGCTCGTCACGCTCGCCGTCGTCGCCTCGTATCAGGCGGTCGGCTCGCTGCTGGTGGTCGGGCTGCTCGTCGCCCCGGCCGTCGCCGCGCGGCAGTGGACAGCGCGCATCGCAACGACCATGGTGCTCGCCGCGGTGATCAGCGCGGCCGCGGTCGTCGTCGGACTGCTCGTCTCGTGGTACGCCGCCACCGCCGCCGGCGCGACCATCGCCGCCGCCGCGATCGCCGCCGCGGGGGTGTCGTGGGGGCTTCGCGCCGCTGTCACCGCCGCGCGCCGGCGCACGGCATCCCCTCTTCCCCTTGCCGCCTGACCGGAAAGCCCCCATGCCCCACTTCGTGACCCGACGGCTCGCTCCTCTCGGCGGGCTGCTCGTCCTCGCCCTCGCCGGCTGCGCCGATACCGCGGCTCCGCCCGCCGCACCCACCGCCGACACCCACGGCGAGATCGCCGGTGCCGCCGAGCTCGCCGAGCCCGCGCTGGGCCTGACCTGGATCGCCGCGGACGGCCGGGTGTCGCACCTCGACCTGCTCGACGAGACCACGACCGACCTCGGCGCCGTCCCCCCGCCCGAGGCGATGCACTCCGACGGCCGCTACCTGTTCGCCGCCGACGACGCGGGCGTCTCGATCGTCGACAGCGGCGTGTGGACGTGGGACCACGTCGACCACTTCCACTACTACCGCGCCGAGGCGCGCATCCTCGGCGAGGTCGAGGGCGGCGGCGTCGCGACCGTCGCGACGTCGAACTCGTCCACGACCGGCGGCACGGGGCTGTTCTTCCCCGCCTCCGGCGAGGCGGTGCTGCTGGACACCGAGGCGCTGTCGCGGGGGGAGGTCGTCGAGCGGTTCCGCCTCGAGCGTCCGGCCGGGCCGGGCCTGGTGGTGCCCGCCGGGTCGTTCGCCGCGGTCGCCGCCGGGGGAGAGGTCACCCTCCACACCGCCGACGGCGAGCCCCTCGGCGAGACCACCGCGTGCGAAGATCCCGCCGGCACGATCACGACCCGCGTCGGAGCGGTGATCGGATGCCGCGACGGCGCCCTGCTCGTCACGGTCGACGCCGCGACCCCCGTCATCGAGCGCATCCCCTACCCCGCGGACACGACGGCCCCGCGCGCGACGGCCTTCGCCAACCGCGAGGGTCGACCGACCGTCGCCGCGGTCGCCGGGGACGCCGGGATCTGGATGCTCGACACCCGCGAGCGCGCGTGGACGCTCGTGCCGACGCCCGAGCCGGTCGTGCAGGCCACCGCCGTCGACGACAAGGATCACCACCTGCTCGCGCTCACGGCCGACGGCCGAGTGCTCGTCCTCGACGGGCGCACCGGGGCCCTGCGCGCCTCGTCCGCCCCGCTCGTGGGCGAGAGCCTCGCCGCCGCGCACCCCGTCTCGCTCATCGCCGACCAGCAGCGCGCCTACCTCAACGGCCCCGACGAGCAGCGCCTGTGGGAGCTCGACTTCGCCGACGGGGCACGCGTGGCGCGGGAGTTCGCCCCGGCCGCCGCGCCGCTGTTCGTCGCCGAGACGGGACGCTGACGTGCGCCGCCTGCTCGCCGCCGCGGTCGCCGCGGCCCTGCTGACCCTCAGCGGCTGCGCCGGGAACACGGCGTCCGATCGTCCCCTCATCGCGGTGTCGACCAACATCCTCGGTGACGTCGTGTCGCACCTCGTCGCGGACGACGTCGAGGTGCTGACGCTCATGCGTCCCGGAGCCGACCCCCACTCGTTCGAGATCTCGGCCGCCGAAGCAGCCCGCGTGCGCTCGGCCGACCTGCTCGTCGCCAACGGCCTGGGCCTCGAAGAGGGACTGCAGCAGCACCTCGACGCCGCCGCGGCGGACGGGGTCGCGACCTTCGTCGCCGGAGACGTCGTCGAGGTGCTCCCGTACGCATCGGCCGATGCGGGCGGTGCCGACGACCCGCACTTCTGGACCGACCCCGCGCAGATGATCCGCGTCGTGGACGCGCTCGAGCCGGTGATCCGGGGCCTCGACGGGGTCGATGCCTCCGCCGTGACCTCTCGGGCGGCCCAGTACCGCGCCCAGCTGCAGGATCTGGATGCCGAAATGACCGCCGCCTTCGCGGCGATCCCCGCCGAGCGACGGGCCCTGGTCACCAACCACCACGTGTTCGGCTACCTCGCCGAGCGCTTCGGATTCCGCCTCATCGGCGCGGTCATCCCCGGCGGGACGACGCTCGCCGCCCCGAGCACGAGCGACCTCGCCGACCTCGTGTCAGCGATCGACGAAGCGGGGGTGCCGACGATCTTCGCCGAGAGCTCCTCGCCCGACCGCCTCGTGCGCGCCCTCGCCGACGAGGCCGATCGCGACGTCGCGGTGACCGAGCTGTTCACCGAGTCGCTCACCGACGCCGCCGGCGGCGCCCCCGACTACCTGACCATGATGCGCGTCAACACGGAGCGCATCGCCACCGGGCTCTCGCCGTGACGAAGCCCCCCACCCGAAGAAAGAGGAACCCCATGAAAACCTCCCCCCTGCGCCGCGCGGGCCTGCTCGCGCTCGCGGTCGGAGCCACCGTCGGCCTGTCGGCGTGCGCCGGAGCGACCGCTCCGGGCGCTGCGCCCGCGGCATCCGCCCCCGCCGACACCGCCACCCGCGTCGCCCTGTCGTACCCCGGCGGGATCGTCGTGCTCGACGGCGACACCCTCGAGACCGTGGGCGAGGTGTCGAGCGAGGAGTTCACGCGCCTGAACGCCGCGGGCGACGGCCGCCACGTCATGGTCACCACGAGCGCGGGCTTCCAGGTGCTCGACGCCGGTACGGCCGACACAGACCCCGTGCTGACCGACCTGGTCTTCCCCGCAGCCAAGCCCGGACACGTCGTGACGCACGGCGGCACGACGGTGCTGTACGCCGACGGCACGAGCGACTCGACCATCTTCGACACCGATGCCCTGCTGGCATCCACTGACGCTCTTCCCGAGACGCGGACCGTCGCCGGTGTCGAGGCGCACCACGGTGTATCGATCGTGCTCGAGGACGGCACGTTCATCACCACGGTGGGCAACGCCGACGGGCGCAACGGCGTGATCGCCACGGACCCGTCGGGGGCGACCATCGCCGAGACCGCGGACTGCCCCGGCGTGCACGGCGAGGGAACGGCCCAGGACGAGGCCGTCGTGCTCGGCTGCGAGAACGGCGCGGTCGTCTACGCCGACGGCGCCTTCACCAAGCTGACCGCGCCCGACCAGCCCTACGGGCGCATGGGCAACGCATACGTCAGCGAGACCAGCCCGCTTGTCGTCGGGGACTACAAGGACGACCGGGATGCCGAGGGCTACCTGCTGCACCGCGTCGCCCTGATCGACACCGACGCCAAGACGCAGCGCGTCGTCGACATGCCGGCGGGGGCGGAGTACACCTTCCGCGACATCGCCCGCGGTCCCGGCGACCTCGCGTACGTGCTCGCCTCGGACGGGGCGATCCACGTGCTCGACCCGGCCACGGGGGAGTTCACCGACGCGTTCCCCGTGATCGACGCGTGGGAGGGCCCGGTCGAGTGGCAGGACGCCCACCCCGCGATCAAGGTGTCGGGCGACATCGCCTACGTCACCGAGCCGGCGAAGAACGCCGTCCACGCCGTCGACCTGACGACCGGCGAGGTCGTGACCAGCGCGACGCTGGAGCACACGCCGAATGAGATCGCGCTGACGAAGTAGCGCGCCGCGGGGCGCACCTGGGCTGGGGATCGCCGGGGTGCGCCTCGCCGCGCCGGGGTGCGCCTTCGTGCGGCGCGCCGCGCCCGCGCTCGCGTCATCGCACCGTTCTCGGAGAATCGCGCCGTTATCGGACGAATCCGGCCGGATCCTCCGAGAACCGTGCTCATGTCCGGGTTTCGCGACGGCGCCGGACGGCGCCGACCACCGGGAGCCGACCACCGGGCGCCGACCACCCGGCGCCGGCCGGCGCGCGACCCCCTACCGACCGCCCCGGTCGTACGCCACCTGCAGTGCCCCGCGCACCGCGCGGACGCCGGGGCGGTCGGCCGTTCCGCGGCGCACGGCCGTGAACACCTCGCGGCGCGGTTCGCCCGGCAGATCGACCAGCCGCACGGGCGGCGTTTCGCCCGCGAACACCAGGTCGGGGATCATGCCCACGGCATGACCGGATGCCACGAGCCGGGCGTGCGCCGTCAGATCGGCCATCTCGAACCGCACGTCGGGCTCGAACCCGGCGGCACGGCACTGCTGCGTCGCCCACTGGCGGGCGGCGGTGCCGACGGGCTCCATCACCCACGCGCGGTCGCGGAGGTCGTCGAGCCGCCGCGCCCGGTCGTCGCGCGCGACCGCGAGGCGGATGGCATCCCGCCCCAGCAGCCCGCGCTCGAGTCCCTCGCGGTGCTCGCGCGTGTGACCGGGGTACTGCTCGGCGACCGCGAGGTCGAAGCCGCGCGCCGCCACCTCGAACAGGCCCTCCTCGGGAGCGAGCTCGGCGACCTCGACCCGCAACTGCGGTTCGCCGGCGGCGAGGGCGTCGAGTGCGCGCGGCAGCAGCCCGTGCGCCGCGGACTGCATCACGGCCAGCCGCACGGGGGCGAGCGAGGGACGCATGCGTTCGAGTTCGGCGCGGGCGGCCTCGTCGGCGGCGAGCATGCGCGCGGCGTGCGCGGCCAGGGCGGCACCCTGCGCGGTGAGGCGTACCCGACGCCCGTCCGGCTCGAGCAACGGCACCCCGGCCTCTTTCTCGAGCAGGTTCAGCTGCTGCGAGATGGTCGACGGGCTGTACGACAGGGCGTCCGCGACGGCGGCGAGCGTGCCCCGCACGCTCAGCTCGTGCAGCAGGCGCAGGCGGCGTAGATCGAACACGGCATCCCTTCGGCTCTACCGAACAGTATGCATCGGTAATCATCGCTTTTCTCGAACGAACGCGAGCCTCATGCTGAGAGCATCCGAGGAAGGATCGCCATGTCGCTCACCGATGTCCCCGACACCACGTCCGGCACCACCCCCGCCGCACTCGTCACCCCCCACGAGCTCGCCGACGAGGCGATCGCGCTCGTCCGCCGCTGGCTCACCGAGAGCCGCGATGAGCCCGTCGACGCCGCTGCTCAGCGCCTCGCGGGCGTGCTGCGCGATGCGAACGGCCTGGACTTCACGGTCGGCTTCGTCGACGGCGTCGTCCGCCCCGAGGACGTGCGCGTCGCCGCCCGCAACCTCTCCGCCCTCGCCCCCCTGATCCCCGGATTCCTCCCGCTGCACCTCAAGGCCGCGATCCGCTTGGGTGCACTCACCGCGCCGATCCTGCCGCAGGTGGTCGTTCCAGCCGCCCGCACGGCGCTGCGCGCGATGGTGCGGCACCTGATCGTCGACGCGAGCGACCGCAAGCTCGGCGACGCCATCGCCGCCATCCGCGGGCGAGGCGACGGCATCCGCCTCAACGTCAACCTGCTCGGTGAGGCGATCCTCGGCAAGAAGGAGGCGGCGCGGCGCCTGGCCGGCACGCGCACGCTGCTCTCGCGCGACGACGTCGACTACGTCTCGATCAAGGTGTCGTCGACGGTCGCGCCGCACACGCCCTGGGCCTTCGACGCGGCGGTCGACGACGCCGTCGCGGCCCTGCGCCCGCTCTACCGGGTCGCGAAAGAGACGGGCACGTTCCTCAACCTCGACATGGAGGAGTTCAAGGACCTCGACCTCACCCTCGCCGTGTTCGAGACGCTGCTGTCCGAGCCCGAGTTCCACGGCGTCGAGGCCGGGATCGTCCTGCAGGCGTACCTGCCCGACGCCCTCGCCGCGATGATCCGCCTGCAGGAGTGGACGGCCGCGCGCGTGGCATCCGGAGGCGCCCCCATCAAGGTGCGCGTCGTCAAGGGCGCCAACCTGCCGATGGAACGCGTGGATGCTGACGTGCACGACTGGCCGCTGGCGACCTGGCCGTCGAAGCAGGCGACCGACGCGTCGTACAAGGCGGTGCTCGACTACGCGCTGCGCCCCGAGCACACCCGCAACGTCCGCATCGGCGTCGCCGGACACAACCTGTTCGACGTGGCCCTCGCCTGGCTGCTCGCCGAGCGCCGCGGGGTGACCGGCGGCATCGACGTCGAGATGCTCCTGGGTATGGCCACCGCGCAGCAGGCGGTCGTGCGCCGCACGGTCGGCTCGATCCTGCTGTACACCCCCGTCGTGCACCCGCAGGAGTTCGACGTCGCGATCGCGTACCTCATCCGCCGCCTCGAAGAGGGCGCATCGAGCGAGAACTTCATGTCGGCGGTGTTCGACCTCGACACCCACGCGGCGCTGTTCGCTCGCGAGCGCGACCGCTTCCTGGCATCCCTCGCCGACATGCCCGAGGGGGTCCCGGCGTCGCACCGCGTGCAGGACCGCACCGCGCCCGCCGCGCCGGCCCCCGCGCACGGGTTCCGCAACACCCCCGACTCCGACCCGGCGATCGCGGCGAACCGCGACTGGTCGCGCGCGATCGTGGCCCGCATGAAGGACTCGACGCTCGGCGCGCAGACCATCGCCGCCCACACCGTCACCGACGAAGCGGCGCTGAACACGCTGATCCAGGATGCCGCGGATGCCGCCGCCGCGTGGCGCGCGCTCGGGGCCGCCGGTCGCGCCGAGATCCTGCACCGCGCGGGTGATGCGCTCGAGGCCCGCCGCGCCGACCTGCTCGAGGTCATGGGCGCCGAGTGCGGAAAGGTGATCGAGCAGAGCGACCCCGAGGTGTCCGAGGCGATCGATTTCGCGCACTACTACGCCGAGCAGGCGCGCGGCCTCGAGACCGTCGACGGCGCGACGTTCACCCCGGTCGGTGTGACCGTGGTCACCCCGCCGTGGAACTTCCCCGTCGCGATCCCCGCCGGCTCGACGCTCGCCGCCCTCGCGGCCGGCTCCGCCGTGGTGATCAAGCCCGCGGTGCTCGCCGAGCGGTCGGGTGCCGTCATGGTCGAGGCCCTCTGGCAGGCGGGGGTCCCGCGCGAGGTGCTGAAGCTCGTGCAGGTCTCCGAGAACGACCTGGGTCGCCAGCTGCTCACGCACCCCGCCGTCGAGCGGGTCGTGCTGACCGGGGCGTACGAGACGGCCGAGCTCTTCCGCTCCTTCCGCGCCGACCTGCCGCTGCTGGCCGAGACGAGCGGAAAGAACGCCGTGATCGTCACCCCCAGCGCCGACCTCGACCTCGCTGCGAAGGACGTCGCGATGTCGGCCTTCGGGCACGCCGGACAGAAGTGCTCCGCGGCATCCCTGGTCGTCCTCGTCGGATCGGTCGCCCGCTCGCGCCGCTTCCGCGACCAGCTCGTCGACGCCGTCACCTCTCTCGAGGTCGGGATGCCGTGGGACGAGGCCTCGCGCGTCGGCCCGCTCATCGAGCCGGCGCACGGCAAGCTCCTGCAGGCGTTGACCTCCCTCGAGCCCGGCCAGCGGTGGGTCGTCGAGCCGCAGCGCCTCGACGAGGACGGCGCGCTGTGGCGTCCCGGCATCCGCGAGGGGGTGCAGCCCGGCAGCGCGTTCCACCGCACCGAGTACTTCGGTCCCGTTCTCGGGATCATGGCCGCCGAGACGCTCGACGAGGCGATCGAGATCGTCAACGCGATCGAGTACGGCCTCACCTCGGGCCTGCACGCGCTGGACGCCGCCGAGATCGACACCTGGCTCGCGCGCATCGAGGCCGGCAACGTCTACGTCAACCGCGGCACGACCGGCGCGATCGTGCAGCGTCAGCCGTTCGGCGGCTGGAAGAAGTCCGCCGTAGGCGCGGGCACCAAGGCCGGCGGGCCCCACTACCTGCACGGGTTCGGAGAGTGGACGGATGCCGCCTCCGCCGCCCCGCGCACCCCCGACGCCCTCGCCGCACCGGCGCTGGCCGCCGTGCCCGCCGCCGACCGCGACTGGCTCGCCGACGCACTCGCGAGCGACGCCGCCGCATGGGCCGAGGAGTTCTCGCTGGCCCGCGACGTGACCGGCCTGGAGTCGGAGCAGAACGTCCTGCGCTACGCCGCGGTCCCGGTGACCGTGCGCCTCGAGGACGCGTCGTCGTCCGCTCTCGTGCGGGTGGTCGCCGCGGGCGTGCGCGCCGGCTCGACGATCACCGTGAGCTGCGCCGCGGAGCTCGCGCCCGCCGTCCGCGCCTGGCTCGAGGGCGTGGGCGTGCGCGCGGCGGTCGAGGACGCCGCGGACTGGGCGCGCCGCGCCGCGCGCCTGGCCCGCACCGGTGGACGGGTGCGCCTGCTCGGCGGATCGACCGCCGCGGTGGCGGATGCCACGGGTGGTTCGCCCTCGGTCGCGGTGTATGCGGGCGAGGTCACCCGTGCCGGGCACGTCGAACTGCTGCCCTTCCTGCGCGAGCAGGCCGTGTCGATCACCGCCCACCGCTTCGGTACCCCGCGGCGGTACGCGGTGCCGCCGCTCGTCGGTCGCTGAAATCCGCGACGGGGCCGCTCCTTCGGGGGCGGCCCCGTCGTCGCTGCCGACCCGCGGCCTAGGCCGTTCCCGACGCCGCGACACGTGCGGCGGCGCGCCGCACCGACTCCGGCACCGGCGTGCCCGTCGCGGTCTGCGGCGAGGTGACCGGCTCGCCCGCGACGACCCGCAGCGGCAGCATCCCCGCCCACACGGTACGGTCCTCGCCGTCGTCGTCGACCTCGACGAGCGAGCCGGCGTTGTCCTTGACGCTCGCCTCGGCCAGGGGGACGCGCAGTACCAGGGTCGCGGCGATCTCGCGCGCCGTCATCGCGCGCACGTCGGCGCTGCGCCCCGGCATCAGGTGCTCGGACAGCAGGAGCAGCGCCGCCTCCTTCTGCTCCGGAGGGACGACGGATGCCACGCCGTGCACGACCGCGCAGAGGTACCGCATCGAGCTGTCGAAGAGGGAGCGGGCGTACTTCATCCCCAGCAGGTGCGTGATGGTGAGGCTCACCGGCGTCCCCCCGGCGATGCGGCGGAAGAAGTCGCTGCCGGTGGAACCGTGGATGAGCAGGTCATCGCCGTCGCGTCCGATCCCCACCGGGAGGGCGACCGGGCGATCGTCACGGACGATGGCCACGGTCGCGTACATGGCGGTGTCGACGATGTCGTACAGGGCCGCGCGGTCGGTGCGCTGGTGGTGGGCGCCGCGGCGCACGCGCGTCAGGGTGGTGAGGGGCAGTTCGGTGGTCATGGGTCGATCCCAGGCCATCGGCTGGTTCATCGTGTAGTCCGCTTCTGTGCGTGATCAGTGGACCAGTGACAGGATCGAGGCGTGATCGACGTCGGCATCCTGGACCGGAGTGCGCCCGCACCGCTGCACGAGCAACTCGCCCACGGCATCCGCGCCGCGGTGCTCGCGGGCCGCGTGCGCGCGGGTGACCCCGTGCCGTCGAGCCGCGCACTCGCGGCCGATCTGGGCCTCGCGCGCGGGACGGTCGTCTCGGCGTACGAGATCCTCGCGGGCGAGGGGTACCTCGTCACTCGACCGGGCGGCGGCACCGCCGTCGCCGAGGTGGCCCGCGCGGCGGTGCCGTCGACCGCGGTCGACACGGCACCGCTCGACCCCGTGGCACCGACGCCCCTGGTCGATCTGCGTCCCGGCCGGCCCGGGACCGCGGGCGTCGTCGACGCCGCCTGGCGCTCGGCCTGGCGTCGTGCGAGCACCCTCGACGTCGACTCCGACATCGGCGACGTCCTCGGCGACCCCGCCCTGCGCGCGGCGATCGCCGCGCACCTCGGACGCACCCGGGGCCTCGACGTCGCGCCCGACGACGTGATCGTCGCCGCGGGGACGAGCGACGCGATGCTGCTCACCCTGCTGGCCCTGGGGCAGCGCGGAGGCGCGTTGCGCGTGGGCATCGAGAACCCGGGCTATCCGCGGGTGCACCGGCTGCTCGCGCGGCTGGGCGCGCAGGCGGTGCCGATCGCGGTGCGACCGACCACGGGGCTCGACCTGGACGCCGTCGAGCAGTGCCACGATCTGGATGCCATCATCGTCACCCCGCATCATCACTACCCGCTCGGCAGTCGCCTGGATGCCGCCGCCCGCTCCCGGCTGCTGGACTGGGCGGCTCGCACGGCGACGGTCGTCATCGAGGACGACTACGACAGCGAGTTCCCGCACGGGCGGGTTCCGCTGCCCCCGCTGCACCTGCTCGACCCGGCGGGCGTCGTCCTGATCGGCAGCTTCTCGAAGGTGCTCAGCCCGGCGCTGCGCTGCGGGTGGATCGTGGCGACCGGGGCCGTCCGCGCCCGCATCGTCGCCGCGCGTGAGGACCTCGACCCGCCCGTCGGATCAATTCCGCAGCGCGCTCTCGCGCTGTACCTGGTCGAGGGGGCCCTCGCCCGCCATACCGCCCGCCGCCGCCGCGACTACCGGCATCGCCGCCGCCTGCTGCTCGAGGCCTTCGCCGGCGCCGAGGGCCTGACGCTGACGGCCACCGACGGCGGGCTGCACGCGGTGGTGCTGCTCGACGACGCCGCGCCCGGCGTCGAGGCCGAGGTGGTCGCCGCGCTCGCGGCGGACGGCATCGTGGTCGCGCCGCTCGCGGGCTACGCGGTGCCCGGGGTCGCCACCGACCTGCCCGCGGGCATCGTGTTCGGCTACGCCGCGCCGTCGACCCCCGTGTTGATGGATGCCGTCGACCGCATCATCGGCGCCGCCGGCGCCCTCGTCGGCCGGGGGTGCCCGTCGACCCGCCCCGCCGCCCCGCTTGACCCTGACACGGTGTGAGGGAGGAGAACGGAAGCATGTTGTCCATCGGAGCGTTCGCGCAGATCGGTCAGGTGACCCACCGCATGCTGCGGCACTGGGACACCGCGGGTCTGCTCGTGCCCGCGCACGTGGACGAGCGCAGCGGCTACCGGTCGTACGACCCGTCGCAGCTGGCGCGGCTGCATCGGATCGTGGCGCTGCGTCAGCTCGGCTTCGGCCTGGACGACGTCGCGCAGATCCTGGACGGGGGAGTGGATGCCGAGCGCATCGCGTCCCTGCTCCGCGAGCGCCGCGCCGAGGTCGAGCGCGAGCACCGCATCGCCGCCGCACGGCTCGTCGACGTGGAGCGGCGCCTCCACCTCATCGAAAGCGAGAAGCGCATGCGCGAGATCGAGATCGTCCGCAAGCCTCTGCCGGCCCTCCGCCTGGCGGCGCGGCGCCGACTGGTCGCCGACGGGGCCGAGATGGCCGAGGCCGTCGGCCCGACGTTCGACGCCGTCGCCGCGGTGATCGGCGCCGAGCGGGGAGCGCTCGACACCCCCGTCGCCCAGTACGCGGCCCGAGAGGACGGCACCGAGGTCGTCGCCGGATACGTCTACACCGGCCCCGCGCGCGACGGCGTCGAGATCGTCGAGCTCCCCGCGGTCGGCGAGGCCGTGTGCGGCATCCATCTAGGGTCCATGGACCGCATCGGCGAGAGCTGGCAGTCCGTCCACGCGCAGATCCTCGACCGCGGACTCGTTCCGTCGGGCCCGTGCCGGGAACTGTACGTGCGGGCTGTGTCCGACGACCAGGCCGACTGGGTGACCGAGTTGCAGCAGCCGGTCAGCGCTGCGGGACCGATCGGCTCTGCACCGGTCAGTTAGGCGAAGCGGACGGTTACGGTGCTCCGAGCCTCGGGGGTCCATACCTCGATGTCGACTTCGCGGTCGGTCAGTTTCAGAAGACCTTCGATGTCCGCCGTGTCCCCGAAGCTGATGGGTAGATCGACCCGTCGGGGCCGTTCTAGAGACTGATCGGTCAAGATGAGGGAATCCTCGGTGGCGTACAGAGCGATGTGGTCCTCATCGACCCAACATCCGATATCCGCCAGCCCGAGCGCGAGTTCGATGCTCTCGACGTCGAACCGCCCACGCTCTCTGAGCCCCGGCCACGCCAGCACCCGTGGAGACGATCGGCCTTGAGAGTTCACCACAAGGAGTTGGTCGCCGCGGGGATGTACGTCGGCAATGACTTCGTCCTCGGCGACAGGCAGCGCGGTCACTTCGAAGGTAGCCGCGTCGTTCCCCTTGACGCAGTGAAGGGTTCCCCCGTCCTGCCCTCGCCCGAGCTCCAGAAACACGAGTGCATCAGTGGGATGCGGAACAAACACCCCGGCGGCGTCATGTACGTGGATGAGACGCCGGGCCGCGATTGCTCCGGTTGTCGGATCGATCAGGGCGACGATGTGGCTGTCCTCCCTCGATGCGCTGACGACGACAGCGTCGCCGAGAAACGCCGCGGCGTCCGCGTGAAGTCCCGTCCGCAATAGTCCCGCGCGCGTGGAAATAAAGAGGCCGTCGCTCGTGGAAAGGGCAACCGAGCCAGCTGTGTCCGCTGCCAGAACCCGTGCCGGCCCGGGAAGGTGCAGCGGACGGCGATCGGTCTCCGTGCCGTACGAATCGAACCATCGGAGAAAACCATCGCGATAGTCGACGAACGATGTCGTCCCGTGCAGATCCTTTACGCGAACGGCGCCAATGAGACGCTTCCGCGTACAAAGGACAGTTGCATTCGTGAGCACACCGCCAGGCTAGAGCCCACCGCGGTTGAAGCGGATCGGTCGGTGTGCTCCCAGGTGGAGCACAACCGACAGGTGCCGCACCACCTCTGCAATGTGCTCCGAGCCGACGGCCTGTCCCGGTACCACGAGGGACGACGCTCAGCTTGAATTCACCACCTGATCGTGGAGCCACGGGAGACCCGCGTCCCGCACGTTCATCAGCACATTCGCGGCGACCGAAGCGACATCCTGCCCGTGGTAAACACGCCACCATTTGTCTGAGCCGTCACCCACGAGCGAACCGATACGCGTCGGCATTACGCAGCCGTAGATCGTAGAGCCCGAGGGCTTTTCTGGGTAGTACGGGTGCTCGACTCTAAGAGCGTTCCACTCGTCCTTGCGGACCACGCAGAGATTGATGGTGAACTGAATTTCTCGGCGGTCGCTATAGGCGGATTTTTGAAACGAGACGAGCGCCCAATGGGTGTTCGACTTCAGCGAGTAACGGCCGCCTGACCCGATCAGCCCTTCCGCTCGCAGCGCCGGTGAGATGCGATCGCGGATCAGCGCTGCGTAAAGATCTTGCGCGGGAACTGCTACGTCGTCCGTCGCCGTGACGCGAGGTCGCAACCTCCACGGCCAGAAGGACTCCGACGTGAGCGGCATGGCTCATTGTCGCATGCGAAAAAACGGTTCGGTTTCGCATCATACGAGGGCGTGGAGTCGCAATCTTCCGTGCGAAATGCAAATCCCTGCGGAATTGCACGCGACCTTCATGCACCAGTCATTCGGGTGTCAGGCGAGCGTCGCAGATTGAGGGTCCCCGCCTCGACCGGAAAGCCCGTCGTGCGGATGCCGATGACGCCCCGCGGCGTTGCGGGCTGAATCGTCCGTGTGTCGCGACGTGCATCCGCAGGACGACGGGGCGACGGACGCCGGAACCGGCGCCCCCGCGGCCTTCAGCCCTCGAGGATCTCGAGCGCCGCCATCGCGGCGTTCTGCCCGCCGATGCCGCTGACCGCCCCTCCGCGCTGCGCGCTCGAGCCGCACAGCAGCACGCGCGGGTGCGAGGTCGCCACGCCCCAACGTTCGGCGGGGGTCGTGGCCGGAGCCGAGAGCCACGGCCACGACAGCGCGCCGTGGAAGATGTCGCCGCCGACCATGTTCAACGACTCCTCGAGGTCACCGGTCGTGCGCGCCTCGATGCACAGCCGCCCGTCCGGCGCGCGGAAGATGCAGTCCCGCAGCGGCTCGGCGATCACCGACTCCAGCGAGGCCTGCGCGGCCGCGAGCAGCTTCGCGCCCGCCGCGACGGGGTCCATGCCGGCGATCAGCCGGTGCGGCACCTGCAGGCCGAACATCGTCAGGGTCTGCGCGCCGTCGGCCACGAGGTGGTCGCCCAGGATCGAGGGGTCGGTCAGCGAGTGGCAGTAGATCTCGACCGGCAGCGGCTCGGGGATGAGACCCCCGGATGCCGCGACGTACGCGGCATCCACCTGGGTCATCGTCTCGTTGACGTGGAAGGTGCCCGAGAACGCCGCCTCGGGGGTCACCGACTCGTCGCGCAGGCGCGGCAGGCGCGACAGCAGCATGTTGACCTTCACCTGCGCGCCCTCGGGCGTCTCGGCGCCGGTCGTCGCGCTGCCGCCCGCGGACAGCAGCGAGTCGAGCACGGCCCGCCCGACGCCGCTCAGGATGAGATCGCCGTGGAAGACCTCGGAGCGGTCGGTCATCGTGTGCACGTCGCCGTCGGGCGAGATCGACATGACCTCGACGCCCACGTAGATGTCGGCGCCGGCCTCGAGCGCGACACGTTCGAGTTCTTTCGTGACCGCGCCCATGCCGCCCACGGGGACGTCCCAGTCGCCCGTTCCGCCGCCGATCACGTGATACAGGAAGCAGCGGTTCTGCGCCAGCGAGGGATCGTCGGAGCTCGCGAAGGTGCCGATGAGGCCGTCGGTCAGAACGATCCCGCGCACCAGGTCGCTCTCGAAGGAGCGGCGCAGCAGATCGCCGAGCGGGCGGGTGGTCAGTGCGTCCCACAGCTCGTCGTCGCCCACCGCGGCGCGGATCTCGTCGGCCGTCGGCAGCGGTTCCGTCATCGTGGGGAACACCGCCCGGCCGAGCGGCGCGATGCGCTCGCCGAACGCCGCGAAGCGCTCGGCCTCAGCGGCGCCGGCCTCGCCCAGGGTGCGGGTGAACGAGGCGGCGGTGGCCTCGGCATCCTGGGTATCGATCAGGATGCCGCGCGCGGGATCGGCCGGATCGGGGGTGTACGACGAATAGCGCCGCCGCTTCAGGGTTATCCGCAGACCCAGGTCGTCGATGATCTTCTGCGGCAGCAGGCTCACCAGGTACGAGTAGCGCGACAGGCGGGCGTCGACTCCGCGCCAGGGGCGTTCCGACACCGCGGCGCCGCCGACGGCATCCGATCTCTCGATCACCGCCACCGAGCGCCCGGCGCGGGCGAGATAGGCCGCGGAGACAAGGGCGTTGTGCCCGCCCCCCACGATGACGACGTCGTACCGGCGAGTTTCCGAAGCGGTCATGGGCCCACGCTAACGAGGGGAAGGAATTCTCCGCAGGGGGTGGCGCACGTACGGTGGATGCCATGACTCTCGCCGCAGACCTGCTCGACCTCGCCGCGCGCATCGCCCAGGACGCCGGTGCCCTGGCCCACCGACGCCGGCAGGAGGGTGTCACGGTCGCCGCCACCAAGTCCGCCGCCGCCGACATCGTCACCGCCGCCGACCGCGAGGTCGAGGCCTTCATCCGTGCGGAGCTGGCGCGCGAGCGCCCCGACGACGGCTTCTACGGCGAGGAGTCCGGAGCCGAGGCGGGTACCAGCGGCATCACGTGGGTGGTCGATCCGATCGACGGGACCGTCAACTACGCCTACGGCATCCCCGCCTGGGCCGTGAGCATCGCCGCGGTCGAGGGATCCGCCGATCCGGCGACCTGGACGGCGCTGGCCGGTGCCGTGTTCAACCCCGTCACGGGCGAGCTGTTCCGCGCGTCGCGGGGCGGGGGAGCGTGGCTGGGAGCGCAGCGGCTGTCGGTCAGCGAGGTCGGTGACGCCGGTGGTCTGGTCGCCACCGGATTCGGGTACGACCCCGCGACCCACGGCCCGGCGCTCGAGCAGCTGTCGCGGGTGATGCCGATCGCGCGCGACGTCCGCCGCATCGGCGCGGCGTCGCTGGACCTCGCCTCGGTCGCGGCCGGACGCGTGGACGCGTACTACGAGAAGGGCACGCATCCGTGGGATCACGCGGCCGGTGCCCTGCTGGTCGAAGAGGCGGGGGGACAGGTCGGCGGCGCGCCGGGCGGCCGCCCCGGAAACGCCATGGTGATCGCCGCGAGCCCGGCGTTCTTCGCCCGGCTCGAACCGCTCCTCGCGTACCCGCGGGTGAAATGACGGTCGTTGTCATGGCATTCTCAGACCGCTCGGGGTAGTGTCTTTACCTGTTCGTTACTTTCCGCAACCCGAACCTGCGGAAACGGCCCAGCCCCCCAGCCCGAAGCCGTCGCCCCTGCGCGACACGACACGAGAGCCCCCGCGCGTTGCCCTCAGAAGCCTCCTCGACTGAGCCCGCCGTCACCCGGCGGTCTCGTCGCCCCCTCACCGAGCCCGCTCCCGAGACCGCACCCCGGCTGACCCGAGCCGAGATGCGCCGTCGCGCCGCGAGCGAGACCCCCGTCGCCACGATCGACGCTCCCGCCGCCAAGCCGGCCGACCCGGCGCCGATCGACGCCGAGGCCGCCTCGCAGCCCGAGCTGATCGAGAACGTCGCCGCCGCCGTGATCGAGACGGTGATCGCCGCGACCATCCAGCCGACCCTCACCGAGGTCGAGACGCCGGCCGCCGAGCCCGCCGACTCCCTCGACGTGACCGTCGTCGCCGAGCCCCGCTCGGACGAGGTCGCCGTCATCCTCCAGAGCGCCGACAGCGACGTGGCCACCACGCCGGTGTCGCTTCCCACCTCGCCCATCACCCTCCCGGTCACGCGCCGCTCGCGTCGCCGCCCGCAGGCCGAGGTCATCCTCGACAGCGGCGAGGCGTCCGCGCCCATCGAGGCTCCCGCCGCTCCCGTGCGCCCGGCGCTCGAGGCCCCGGGGGCCGCCTTCGGTCTGCGTGAGGCCGCCGCCGACGCCGCGACAGACGAGTTCGAATCGGCTGCGCGCCTGTTCGCGTTCACCGGCGAGACCGCCGTCCAGGCGCCCATCGCCACCCCGGCTCAGCCCGTCGTCGACGGCCTGCCCCCGGCTCCCCGCACGCGTCGCAACGTCCGCCGCATCGCGGCCACGTCGTTCTCCTTCGGCGTGATGGGCGTCGTCGGCCTGCTGACGGTCGGCATGACCATGCCGGTCAGTGCCCTCGCCTCCGCCAGCGGTACCGACAGCGTCACGGCCCCCGCCGAGACCGCCACGACCCGCCTCGCGGTCGGCGGCGACGTCGCCGCGGGCGACGGTCAGATCCAGGCGTACGTCGCGCCCGCCGAGGCCACCTCCGCCGTGGTCGACCGCGCCGACGGGTACAGCGCCACCACCTACGCCAAGATGGCGGCCGACTCCGGCATCACCAACCCCTCGAACTTCTACGTCAACGACCCGACGGCGCCCATCCAGTGGCCCTTCGCGGTCGGCGTGCCGATCACCTACGGCTTCGGCATGCGCGAGGGCGGCTTCCACGAGGGCGCCGACTTCGTCCCCGGCGAGGGCTCGCCCGTGCAGGCGATCGCCGACGGCACCGTGCGCATCGCGACCGAGCAGGGCGGCGCCTTCGGCGTCACCGTCCTCATCGACCACCAGATCGACGGACAGCTCGTGTCGAGCCGCTACGGCCACATGCAGTACGGCTCGCTCCAGGTCACCCAGGGCCAGCACGTCAAGGTCGGTCAGTTCCTCGGACGCACCGGCAACACCGGTCGATCGTTCGGTGCGCACACGCACGTCGAGATCCTGCAGAACGGCACGACGCCGATCGACCCCATCGCGTGGCTGCGTCAGCACGCCGGCGGGTGACCGATTGGTGCGAGAGTATCGAGTTCTGATATTCTCTTCTAGTTGCCCGGAGCGATCCGGGTACGCCCCGATAGCTCAGTGGCAGAGCACTTCCATGGTAAGGAAGGGGTCGTCAGTTCAATCCTGACTCGGGGCTCAAGGCATCCTCATTCGAATCCTGGATGCCGCGCGGCGGGGTAGCTCAGTTGGTGAGAGCGCACGACTCATAATCGTGAGGTCGCGGGTTCAAGCCCCGCTCCCGCTACGGATGAAGCCCCGGAGATCCGGGGCTTTCGTCGTTTTCGGGTGCCGCGGGCTCGGCCCGCGTCCCCGCCGAGGCGCGTCCCCGCCCGCGCCTCGCCCCGGCCGCCCTCCCCACGGTGCACAACGGCGGGGGATTTGGCCGACACGCCGGTGCGTCGGTGCAGACGGCGGCGTGTCGACGATGACTCCCGCCATTGTGCACGCCGACGGTTCGGGCGAGCACGGCTCCCGCCGCTGTGCACGTCGGCGGTTCGCGCGCGCACGGCTTCCGCCGCTGTGCACAACGGCGGGGGATTTCGCCGACACGCCGTTGCGTCGGTGCAGACGACGGCGTGTCGACGATGACTCCCGCCGCTGTGCACGCCGACGGTTCGGGCGAGCACGGCTCCCGCCGCTGTGCACGCCGGCGCTTCGCGCGCACGGCCTCCGCCGCGGTGCACAACGGCGGGGGATTTCAACGACACGCCGGTGCGTCGGTGCAGACGACGGCGTGTTGGCGACGATTCCCGCCATTGTGCACGCCGACGGTTCGGGCGAGCACGGACTCCCGCCTTTGTGCACGCCGACGGTTCGGGCGAGCACGGACTCCCGCCTTTGTGCACGCCGACGGTTCGGGCGAGCACGGCTCCCGCCGCTGTGCACGCCGACGGTTCGGGCGAGCACCGCTCCCGCCGCTGTGCACGCCGGCGCTTCGCGCGCACGGCCTCCGCCGCGGTGCACAACGGCGGGGGGTTTCAACGACACGCCGGTGCGTCGGGTGCAGACGACGGCGTGTCGGCGACGATCCCCGCCGTTGTGGACACGCCGGGGACCGCGGTGCGCGTCACGCCATCGTGTCGAGGATCCCCACGAGATCGTCGAACGTCGTGCGCGGGTTGAGGATCGCGAAGCGGGCGTTCACGCGACCGGCGTGGCTCGAGGGCGTGACGAAGGCGTGCTGGCCGTCGAGCAACTGCGCCGACCAGCGGTCGTAGTCCGCCTTGGTCCAGCCGACCCGTTCGAACACGACCACGCCCAGCTGGGGGCGGCGCACGAGCGTCAGGTCGGGGCGGCGGTCGATCTCTTCGGCGATGCGCTCGGCCAGGTCGATCGCCGAGGTGATCGCCTCGCGGTAGACCGCGGCGCCGTAGGTGGCGAGCGAGAACCACAGCGGCAGGCCGCGGGCGCGCCGCGTCAGGTGCGCCGCGAAGTCCGAGGGGCTCCAGTCGCTCGTCTCGGTGAGGGTGTCGAGGTACTCGGCGTGCTGCGTGTGCGCCCGGCGGCCGAGCTCGGGATCGCGGTAGATCAGCGCGCACGCGTCGAACGGGGCGAACAGCCATTTGTGCGGGTCGACGACGAGGGAGTCGGCGTGCTCGACGCCGGCGAAACGGTGCCGCGCGCGGGGCGACAGCATGCCGGTCAGGCCGTAGGCGCCGTCGACGTGCAGCCAGACGTCGGTGCCCGCGACCGCGCGGGCGACGTCGGCGATGTCGTCGACGATGCCGAAGTTGGTGGAGCCCGCCGTGGCGACCACGGCGAAGACGCTGTCGCCATGCTCGTCGAGCGCCGCGCGCACCGCGTCTCCGCGCAGCACGCCGTCCTCGCCCACCGGCACGCCGACGACCTCGACGTCCATCACGCGGGCCGCCGAGGCGATCGAGGAGTGCGCCTCGACGCTGCAGACCACGCGCCACGCGTCGGGGCGGGGCTTTCCGGCATCCGCGAACCGATCGCGTGCGGCCTCGCGCGCCGCGACGAGGGCCGACAGGTTGCCGAGCGTGCCGCCCTGCACGAACACGCCCCCGGCGCCCGCGGGCAGACCGAACTCGTTCGCCAGCCAGCGCAGCACCTCGTTCTCGGCGTGCACGGCGCCCGCGCCCTCGAGCCACGAGCCGCCGTAGAGCGCGCTCGCCGACACCACCAGGTCGAAGGCCGCGGCCGCCTTGGTGGGGGCGCTGGGGATGAACGACAGGTACCGCGGGTCGTCGGTGGTGATGCACGCGGGGGCCAGCACGTGCTCGAAGACGCCGAGCGCCTTGCGCGCACCGATGCCCTTCTCGTCGATGGTGCGTCCGGCCAGGCGGGTCAGCTCGGCGGCGGGCAGGGGCTTGTCGAGGGGGGTGTCCTCGGCGTTCAGCCGACCCCGGGAGTACTCGAGAACCATGTCGACGATCGCGCGCGTCTCGTCGCTGACCTCGTGCATGCGCGCGGCGGGGGAGTGGGTCATCGGGACCTCCGGGAGGGGGGATGCCGGCCCCGGCGGTGCGGTTTCGCACGGCGGGTCCGAGAGGGAGCGGCGCTCGAGGCGCGGGGCGACGGATCGTCGGACGTAGCTTATTCGTCCCCGCGCCGCGACCGGCTCGTGGGCGAGCCGGCGGACGGATTCGTCCCCGGCCGCGCCCGGATCGTCCGGACGCGCCGCGCGGATCCTTGCGAATCCGCCGGACCGGCGGCCGATTCGCGCGAGGGCTCCGCGCGGGCCCGCGGGCCGCGGACGCGCGTGTACCCCGCCCCGCCCGCCGCGGACGCGCGTGTACCCCGCCCCGCCCGCCGCGGACGCGCGTCCATCCCACTCCGCCCCCAGCGACTCGCGTCCACCCCGCCCCCAGCGACTCACGTCCACCCCGCCCCCGCCCGCTGGGACGGACGTACGCTGAATCGACGCCACACGGAAGGAAGCGATGTCGACCTCGAACCGTGCCGCGCGTCCGACGCTGCCGCTTCCGTGACGGCTCCTCCCGACCCGCGTCGCTGGCGGGCGCTGTCCGTCATGCTGATGGGGCAGTTCGCCGCTCTGCTCGACGTCAGCGTCACCAACGTCGCCCTGCCCTCGATCGGACGCTCCACCGGCGCCGGAGCGAGCGAGCTGCAGTGGATGGTGACCGGGTACGTCCTGGCCTTCGGTCTCGTCCCCGTCATCGGCGGTCGCCTGGGCGACGGACGCGGGCGCCGGCGCGTGTTCACGATCGCCGTGCTGGGGTTCGTCCTCGCGAGCGCCGCGGTGGGCCTCGCCCCGACCCCCGAGGTGCTGATCGCCGCGCGGGTCGTCCAGGGGCTGTTCGGCGGAATGATCGGTCCGCAGGTGTCGGGCTTCATCCAGAGCGTCTTCCCGGCGGGGGAGCGGGGGCGCGCGTTCGGCCGTCTCGGTCTGACCGTGGGAGCGGGCACTGCCCTCGGCCCGGTGGTCGCAGGGCTGCTGATCGCGGCGGGCGGCGAGGACGTCGGATGGCGTCTGGTGTTCTTCATCAACGTGCCGATCGGCATCGCGGCGGTGCTGCTGGCGCGGCGCTGGGTGCCGCCCGATGCGCCGGCCGCGGCGGCGGCGGGGCGGCTCGACCTGCTCGGGGCGGCCCTTCTGGGGGCGGGGTTGTTCGGCATCCTGTTCCCGATCGTCGAGAGCGGCCAGGCGGGCGGCGCGCCGGCCCTGCTGCTTCTCGTGCCCGCGGCGATCGTGCTGGCCGGCTTCATCCGTCACGAGGCTCGGTTGACGAGGGCGGATGCCGCGCCGCTGCTCGATCTGCGCCTGTTCCGCGTGCGGTCGTTCGTGACCGGCGTCGTGTTCGCCGTCGTGTTCTTCTGCAGCAACACCGGCATCCCGCTCGTCCTGGCGCTGTACTACCAGGACGGCCTCGGCTTCTCTGCCCTGCAGTCCGCCCTCGGCGTCACGGCGTACGCGGTCGGGACCGTCTTCGGCGCGCCCCTCGCGGGTCGGTTCATCTCGCGCGTGGGGCGCCCCCTGCTGCTGGTCGCGGTCGGGGTGTTCACGCTCGTGACCGTGCTGCTCGGCGTCGTCGTGCACGCGGCACCCGACGAGACCGATCCCGCCGCGGTCATCCTGCGACTGTGCCTGCCGCTGCTGGTGCTCGGCATCGCGGGCGGTTCGATCGTCACGCCCAACCAGACGCTGACGCTGGCCGAGGTGAACCCGGTCCGCGGCGGGGTCGCCGGCGGCGTCGTGCAGACCGCCCAGCGGGTCGGGTCGTCGATCGGACAGACGGTGCTCGGCACCGCCTTCGTGCTCGTGCTGACCGGCGTCCCGCGAGCCGAGGGTCCGGGGTCGCCGGCGGCCGATCCGGGTGCTTTCAGCGCCGCGCTGACCGTCGCGCTCGCCGTGTCGGTCGTGTTCTCGGGCGCCGCCCTCGCGCTCAGCGCGATCGAGGTGCGCCGTAATCGCAGCCGGTGAGGCTCAGTCCTCGTCGTCCCAGCGCGAGTGCGGTCGATCGTCGTCGTCGTCCTCGCGGCGCGCGCGTCGCGGCGCCGACCACTCGAGCTGGAAGCCGCAGTCGCGGCACTCATCGACCGCCTCGCCCTCGTCGAGCAGGGGGTGCATCGTGATCCCGCACGCGGGGCAGATCGGCTGCCGGTCGTCGGCGGGGGCGTCGGGGTAGGTCATATCGGCTTCGCTCCGGGCTGAGACGCCGGCGCGCACCCGCGGCCGACGCGGGATGCAACCCCCGCACCCGCCGTCGTGTTCCCGCCGCCGGGTCGCCGCGGCCCGCTAGCGTCGGAGCATGAACGCCGCCCGCCTCGGCCTCGGCCTCGCCGCCGTCGGCCGTCCCGCCTACATCACGACCGCGCGCGACGCCGACCTGGGCGACCCCGCCGGGCGGTCGATCGACGCGATGCGCACGCGGGCGCATGAGCTGCTCGACGAGGCGTGGGGTCTCGGCATCCGCTACATCGATGCGGCGCGGTCCTACGGGTACGCCGAGCAGTTCCTCGGGGCGTGGCTCGCGGCCCATCCCGAACGTCGCGGCGACCTGACCCTCGGGTCGAAGTGGGGCTACGCGTATGTCGGCGGGTGGCGGATGGATGCCGACGTCCACGAGCGCAAAGAGCACTCGGCCGCGATGTTCGACAGGCAGTGGCCCGAGACGCTCGACGCCCTCGGTTCGGCCCCCGACCTGTACCTTGTGCACTCCGTCACGCCCGACAGCCCCGTGCTCGCGGACGGCGTCGTGATGGCGCGCCTGCGGGCCCTGCGCGAGAGCGGGGTGACGGTGGGGCTGTCGACGAGCGGTCCCCATCAGGACGAGGTGCTGCGTACGGCCCTGGCCCTCGACGACACCCCGTTCCGCGCGGTCCAGGCGACATGGAATCTGCGCGAGTCGACCGTTTCGGACGCCCTCGCCGCGGCGCACGACGCCGGCTGGACGGTCGTGCTGAAAGAGGTGCTGGCCAACGGCGAACTGGCGACGGCAGCGCCCGGCGGCGACCTCGAGCGCGCGGCATCCGGGGTCTCTCCCGACGCCTTCGCGATCGGGGTCGCACGCGCCCAGCCGTTCGCCGACCTGGTGCTGGTGGGGGCGACGACGCGGGAGCACCTGCGCGCCGGCGCCGCCGCCGCGGCACAGCCGATCGATGCGGCCGTGCTCGCGGGGCTCGCGGTGGATCCGGTCGACTACTGGCGCGCGCGTTCCGCGCGGCCGTGGCGCTGAGGGCGGTCCTCGGCTCGCGACTTACGGGACGCACCTCACGTCGGCGACGGACCCCGACACGTTCGCCGACGACCCCGCAATGGCCGTGGCCAGCACCGAGCCCGACGACGAGCGCGCCTGCGCGTACCCCGCCGAGCGGGCGTTCGCGATCGATCGCACCGTGATGCCGGGCGCGTAGGTGCCGCACGTCGACCACGACACGCGCGTTCCCGACAGTCCCGAGCCGCTGTAGGCGCAGACGTTGCCGGTGGCGCAGCTGCCGACGGCGCGCTCGTTCTCGTCGGGCACGTCGATGCTCATCCCGAGCTCGGGCCAGTGGGCGTGATGGGAGTCGATGACCACGCCCCCGGGGATCTCGTCCAACGCCGCGGCGATGTCGGGGTGCAGGTCGGCGGTACCGCTCATCGGGGAGCATCCTCTCGGTCGCGTACGTCCCACAGGGCGTACTCGGTCAGGGACCCGGGGGG
The DNA here is from genome assembly GCF_003075375.1 of Microbacterium testaceum. GTDB lineage: Bacteria > Actinomycetota > Actinomycetes > Actinomycetales > Microbacteriaceae > Microbacterium > Microbacterium testaceum_E. The sequence goes on from NZ_QDFT01000025.1 coordinate 43,450, forward strand.
AAGGTCGAGATCGGTGTTCGCCTCGACCAGGGCCGACTCGAAACCGACGATACGGCCGGTGCCGGCCGAGATCAGAAGCGTGACATCCGCGTTCGACGGCGAGGACGGGAGGCCGCCCAGGCCGATCACCTCGCGGCCGATGCGGTCGCGGGTGGTGCCGAGCGCACGCAGGCCGGGGGCCTCGAGGACGGCCTGGAGCAGCGCGGACTGCTGGGCGTCGTCCAGCGTCCACTCGCCGAGGAGCGTGCGCGCGCCGATGATCGCGTCACCGGCGGTCAGCTCGCCCTCGGCGCCGACGGATGTGCGCAGCAGCTCCCGCATCGCGTCGGCGGTGGGGGTCGGGGGCGCGGGCGACAGCGGTCGGAACTGGTTCTGCACGTACCGCGATTCGGCCACGACCGTGCCGGGCGCGGGTTCGCCGGCGGGGACGGTGTCGCCGTCGGCATCGGTCGCCTCGGCGGCCGTGGTGACGATCGAACCCGAGAAGTTCTCGTTCCAGCGCAGATCGACCCACTCGCGACGGAACACGGTGGCCTCGGCGCCGTCGGGTGACGCGCTGAAGTACCACCCGAGCGACAGGGAGCGGCGTTCGGCCATCACCCCGTCGTCGTCCCGCGCGAGCTGCGCCCGCGCGGCGGCGACCGCCTCGGCGGGGTCGGCCGGCGAGGAGGTGTAGACGAGGGGAGTGGGAGTGAGGGCGGATGCCGAGGGTGCCGGCATCCACAGCACTCCGGTGACGATGGTGAGGATGACGACGACGGCGGCGGCGGCCGACGTCCACGCCAGCAGGGGGCGGCGCCGGGCGGCGGAGCGACGTCGTGCCACGGGGGGTCGCCCGACGATCTCGCGCAGACGCCGCTCGGCGTCGAGGGGGATCGGTGCGTCGGCGGGCGTGCGCGCGGGGTCGAGGCGCCGCATGACGCGGGCGAGCTCATCGTCGTTCATCGCCCACCCCCTCGGCGGGCACCGGGGCGGCCTGCAGCAGGGGGCGCAGCTTGGCCCGCGCGCGGTTGAGCCGCGTCCACACCGCGCCCGAACTCATGCCCATCACGATGGCGACCTCGGCGGCGGGCAGCTCTTCCCAGTACGTCAGCCAGAGGATCTCGCGCTCGGCCTCGGGCAGGGCCCGCATCGCCTCGAGCAGGTCGCGGACCCGTGCCGGCTCCGACTCGCTCGCGAGGGTGCGGACGTGGTCCTCGATGTGCGTCCACAGCGCCCCCTCCCGTTCTCGTCGTCGATACTCGTTCGCGATCAGGTTGCGCGCGGTGCGGTACACCCACGGCAAGCCGAAAGGATCGCGCGGGTCGCGCTTGCGCCACGCGATCTCGAAACAGTCCATCGTGAGGTCGGCCGCGGCCTCACGGTCCGACACCCGCCGCTCGATGAAGCGGAGGACGGCATTGTGATGCTCGCGGAAGAAGGCCACGAAGTCCTGCTCGTCGGTCACGGGCGGACGACTCCGCTCGATCGCAAGGGCTGTGTCGCGCGCGGCGGAAACCTTACGGCGGAGGCCACGGAAAAAACTTTTCGGGTCGCTGTAAGGATCGGGGCGCGGGTGACACCGCACTGATGGGGGTGGGTGTCGTCTCCGGCTTCGAGATGGCACCCATACGCCCGTCGGGAGATGTTCGGGACTGACATCGACGGGCGAGGGGGTGCACCGCATGGGGGCGGTGCACTCCCTCGGATCCTCGTCATGGCATCCAGGATGCCAGAGGGCGGCGTCGCGCCCGGATCGTCGCGAGACGCGGCGTCACTCGCCATCGACGATGAGGTTCGTGATGCGCGCCGTGGCGACGAGCCGATCCTCGTCGTCGACGACCCGCACGTCGTAGGTGGCGACGCGCCGGCCGCGGTGCGCGGGCGTGGCGACGGCGTGGATGCGCCCGTCGCGGGCGCCGCGGTGGTGGGTGATGTTCAGATCGACGCCCACGCACACCTTGCCGAGCGTCGAGGCGTGGATCATCGCCGCCCACGACCCGACCGCCTCGGCGAGCGCCGCCGTGGCGCCGCCGTGCAGGCGGCCGAGCGATTGCGTGTTACCGGTGACGGGCATGGATGCCGACACCCCGTCGGCCGACTGCGCGGTGACGACGATGCCGAGGCGTTCGTCGAGGGCTCCGGGGACGATCGTCCAGGGGGTCATGGCGGCTCCTTCCGCCGTCCTCTTGTCGGACGGGCGTACCTCTGACACTATTACTGAACGCTCGGTCGGTAACAGGTGCCGTCGAGTTCGACCCTGCCCCACAGAACGACGGAGTTCTCATGGCCTCGCAGACAGCGGCGTCCACCCGTGCCACCACGACCGGAATCTCGCGAGAGGAACGGCGCGTGCTCGCCGGGACCCTCGTGGGCACCTCGATCGAGTGGTACGACTTCTTCATCTACGCCCAGGCGGCCGGGCTCGTGCTCGCGCCCCTGTTCCTCGCCCCTCTCGCCCAGACCGACCCGGCCATCGCGCAGGTGCTGTCGTTCGCGACGATCGGCATCTCGTTCCTCTTCCGCCCCCTCGGCGCGATCGTGGCCGGCTATCTGGGCGACCGCCTCGGCCGCAAGAAGATGCTCGTGCTGACGCTCATCATGATGGGCGTGTCGACGGCCCTCATCGGCGTGCTGCCCACGTACGCCGCGATCGGCGTGGCGGCTCCGGTGCTGCTCATCCTGCTGCGCGTGCTGCAGGGCTTCTCGGCCGGTGGCGAATGGGGCGGCGCCGCGCTGCTCTCGGTCGAGCACGCCCCCGTCAACCGTCGCGGATACTTCGGCGCGTACCCGCAGATCGGCGTCCCGGTCGGCATGATCCTCGCCACGGCGACGCTGTGGGTCCTCACCTCGTCGATGTCGGCCGAGGCGTTCCTGGCCTGGGGATGGCGCGTGCCGTTCCTGTTCTCGATCGTGCTGATCGTCGTCGGGTACGTCATCCGTCGCGCCGTCGAGGAGAGCCCCGTCTTCGAGGACCTCGTGCGCCGCCGCAAGGAATCGTCCGCACCGCTCGGCCAGCTCTTCCGCAAGAACTGGCGTCAGGTCGTCCTGACCGCGCTGGTGTTCATCGGCAACAACGCCGCCGGATACCTGCTCATCGCGTTCTTTGCCACCTACACGGTCACCGTCCTCGGGCTCGAGCGTCCCACCGTGCTGCTGGCGACGACCCTGGCATCCTTCGGCTGGCTCGGGTTCACCCTGTGGGGCGGCCGCCTCTCAGACACCCTCGGTCGTGTGCGGACCTTCCAGCTCGGCTACCTGCTGCTGGCGATCTGGGCCGTGCCGATGTGGTTCCTCATCGATACCGGGAACATCGTCTGGTACTTCGTCGCGTTGTTCGTGATGACCCTCGGCCTGGGGCTCTCGTACGGCCCGCAGGCCGCGCTGTACGCCGAGATGTTCCCCGCCAACGTGCGCTACTCGGGCGTCTCGATCGGCTACGCGCTCGGCGCCATCCTGGGCGGCGCCTTCGCCCCCATGATCGCCGAGGCGCTGCTGCGCTCGACCGGCGCCTCATGGACCATCGGCGCCTACATCGCGGTCGCGGCCCTGGTGTCGCTCGTCGCCGTCTCGCTCATCAAAGAGCCGAAGGGCGTCGACCTGCGCGCCTGATCGGTCGCGCCCCCGGGGCTCCGCGCGTCGCGCGGGGCCCCTTCGCGCGTCGTGCGTGCTCTCGTGCGCCGCTTCAGGGCGAAACCGCCGGTCGTGTGATGTGGCGTCAGCGCATCCGCCGTCAGGACGTGCGCAGGCCGTCGAGCGCGATGCGCACGATGTCGGCGCCGAGTCGATCGCCGTCGACCCCGCCGCCGGGCCGGTACCACTCCACGACCGAGTTGATCATGCCGAACAGCAGGCGCGCGGCGACGGCGGCGTCGACGTCGTCGCGGACCTCGCCCTCGGCCTGCGCCGCGGCGACGAGGGCCGTGACGCGATGGTCGAAGACGCGCCGGCGCTCGAGCGCAGCCTGCTCGACCGCGCTGTTGCCGCGCACGCGCAGCAGCAGGGTCACCGCGGGCAGCTGCGCGACCAGGACGTCGGTCGCGCCGGTGAGGACGAACCGCAG
>NZ_QDFT01000026.1 GCF_003075375.1 Microbacterium testaceum
CGGCAAGATCATCCTGATGAGCGACGCCGACGTCGACGGCGCGCACATCCGGACGCTGCTGCTCACGCTGTTCTTCCGGTATATGCGCCCGCTGGTCGAAGAGGGCCGTGTCTTCGCCGCGGTACCGCCCCTGCACCGCGTGATCGTGATGAATCCCGGTTCGAAGCCGAACGAGACCGTCTACACCTACAGCGAGCAAGAGCTGCACCAGCTGCTGACCAGGCTCAAGCGGTCCAACAAGCGGTGGCAGGAGCCCGTGCAGCGGTACAAGGGGCTGGGCGAGATGGATGCCGACCAGCTCGCCACCACGACCATGGACCGCGCCGGGCGCATGCTGCGCCGTGTGCGGGTGCAGGACATGGAGGCCGCGGCATCCGTGTTCGATCTGCTGATGGGCAGTGACGTCGCTCCGCGCCGCGAGTTCATCATCGACTCGAGCGACCGGCTCGCGCGCGAGCGCATCGACGTCTGACCCGACCGCGCCTCGTCCGTCGCGGCCGCGCCGCGTCGGAGCACAACCACGGGCCCGCGCCTTGCCCGCCGCGGTCGGCCCGCGGCACGCGCCCGAGCACAACCGCGGGCCCCTGCCCCGACACGCCGTCGGGCGGGTCACGTCGGACGGCGTGTCCGCCACGACTCCCGCCGTTGTGCACGGGCGGGAACGGCTGGGCAGGCTCGAGGAAGAGCCCCGGCCCGGCCCCCGGGGTCAGCGGACGACGGTCCCGACCGCGGCGACCACGGCGTCGAGGGGCTGACCCGACGCGTCGCGCTTCGCGCCCGCCTCGGGCAGGGTGCGCACCGAACCGTCCGATCCCACGGCCCGCGGTTCGGTGCCGACCCAGGCGAGCGTCAGGGCATCCTCTCCGCGCAGCAGACGCTGCGCGCGCACGCCGCCGGTCGCCCGCCCCTTGGCGGGGAACTCGGTGAAGGCCGAGACCTTGGCCGATCCGGCGTCGGTTCCGGGCAGCGCCGCGGACGACCCCGCCACCGTGACCACCACCGCGTCGAAGGCCGAGGCCCCGACGACCGCGAACGCGATCACCCGCGCGCCGTCCGAGAGGCGGATGCCGGCCATGCCGCCCGCCGAGCGCCCCTGCGGCCGCACCGACGACGCGTCGAACCGCAGCAGCTGGGCGTCGCTCGCGACGAACACGAGCTCCGCGTTGTCGCCGGCGGGGGCCGCGCCCACCACCCGGTCGCCGTCGCGCAGCGAGATGATCTCGATCTCGTCCTTGGCGCCCAGCTCCGTGGCGGCGACGCGCTTGACGACGCCCTGCTCGGTACCGAGCGCGATCGTCGGCGCATCGACCAGCGGGACGATCGCCACGACCTTCTCGCCCTTCGCGAGCGCGAGGTACTGCTCGACCTTGGTGCCCGCCGCCACCTGCACGGAGTTCGCCGGCACCGAGGGCAGGTCGACGGGCGAGAAGCGGACGAGCCGCCCGGCGGAGGTGACCGCGCCGATGTCGCCGCGCGTGGTGGTGTCGACGCTCGAGAGGATCGCATCGTGCTTGGACCGGCGGGCGGGCGGGACGACTCCACCGCCCGGCGCGTCGGCGATCAGTTCGGCGCGCACCATGCGGCCGGTCGCCGACAGGTACACGCGGCACGGGGCGTCGGCGATCCGCAGATCGGCGGCGGCGGCCGCCTTGGCCGACCGCGGCTGCACCGGACCACCGTTCAGCAGCAGCGTGCGCCGGGGCGTGCCGTACGCCTCGGCCGCGGCATCCAGTTCCCGCGCCACCTGCTGGCGCAGGAGCGTCTCGCTGCCGAGGAGCTCGACCAGTTGCGCGATCTCGGCGTTCAACTGGTCGCGCTCGGCCTCGAGCTCGATCCGCGAGAACTTCGTCAGCCGGCGCAGTCGCAGCTCGAGGATGTACTCGGCCTGAGGGTGCGAGAGGTCGAACACCTCCTGCAGCTTGGTGCGCGCCTGCTCCCCGTCGTCCGAGGAGCGGATGACCTGGATGACCTCGTCGATGTCGAGGATCGCGATGAGCAGCCCCTCGACGAGGTGCAGGCGCTCGCGCTTGCGCGCCAGGCGGTACTCGCTGCGTCGCGTGACCACGCGCAGGCGGTGGTCGACGTACACCCGCAGCATGTCGCGCAGACCGAGGGTCTGCGGCTGACCGTCGACGAGGGCGACGTTGTTGATGCCGAACGAGTCCTCGAGCGGGGTGAGGCGATACAGCTGCTCGAGGACGGCCTTGGCGTCGAAGCCGGTCTTGATGCCGACGACCAGGCGCAGGCCGTTGTTGCGGTCGGTCAGGTCGGTGACGTCGGCGATGCCGGTCAGCTTCTTGGCCTGGACGGCGTCCTTGATCTTCTCGATGACGCGCTCGGGACCGACGAGGTAGGGCAGCTCGGTGATGACGATGCCGGTTCGACGCGGTCCGAGGGACTCGATCGACGCTTTCGCGCGGGTGCGGAACGTCCCGCGCCCGTTGGTGTAGGCGTCCTTGATGCCGTCGAGGCCGACGATGATGCCGCCCGAGGGCAGATCGGGGCCCGGGACGAACTCCATCAGTTCGTCGACGGTGGCATCCGGATTCTGCAGCAGGTGCGTGGCCGCGGCGACCACCTCGATGAGGTTGTGCGGCGCCATGTTGGTCGCCATGCCGACCGCGATACCCGTCGCGCCGTTGACGAGCAGGTTCGGGAAGGCCGCCGGCAGGACCTCGGGCTGCTGGAACTGTCCGTCGTAGTTGGGGATGAAGTCGACGACGTCCTCGTCGAGGTTCTCGGTCAGCGCGAGCGCGGGCGGCGCGAGACGCGCTTCGGTGTAGCGCGGGGCGGCGGGACCGTCGTCGAGCGAACCGAAGTTGCCGTGCCCGTCGATCAGCGGCACGCGCAGCGAGAAGTACTGCGCGAGCCGGACGAGCGCGTCGTAGATGGGAGCGTCACCGTGGGGGTGGAGCTTTCCCATCACTTCGCCGACGACGCGGGCGCTCTTGACGTGCCCGCGGTCGGGGCGCAGGCCCATCTCGGCCATCTGGTACAGGATGCGCCGCTGCACGGGCTTGAGACCGTCGCGCGCGTCGGGCAGGGCGCGCGAGTAGATCACGGAGTACGCGTACTCGAGGAAGGACCCCTGCATCTCCGTCGAGACATCGACGTCTTCGATGCGTTCGACGGTCGCGGGGGAGGAGGAACGGGAATCGGGCATGGGATGCGGCCTCGGGTCGGGCGGGCGTCCGCGAACGGACGGGGTCGGGAGCCGTGTGGAAGACTTGCTCCGATGTCACTCAGCCTACCGGCGGACCCGCCGCGCTCCCGGAGCCTCACCGACGTGATGGCGCAGACGATCGCCGCGGTGACGGGCCGATCGGACTGGTTCGCGCCCGCCGAGAGCGCGATCGTCTTCCTGGTCGACGGGCTCGGCGCGCACAATCTCGCGGCGCGCCGCGGTCACGCGCGGTTCCTCGGTGCGGTCGGCGGCCGACGCGACGTCGCGCGCACGGTGTTCCCCTCGACGACGGCGGCAGCGCTCACGAGCCTGCTCACCGGCGCCGACCCCGGCACCCACGGCATCGCCGGGTACCGCGTCCGCGTCCCGGGCACCGACACCGCGCCGAACCAGTTGCACGGTTGGGAGACCGACGGCCTCGACCCGCACACGTGGCAGCGCCGGACGCCCCTCTTCGCCGCGCACGCGGCATCCGGGCGGGACGCCTTCGTCGTGTCGCGGCCCGGCTACACCGGCACCGGGTTCACCGAGGCGACCCTGCGCGGGGCGCGCTTCCACCCTTCGGACGACCTCGACGAGCGCGTGGCCCTCGCCGCCGATCTCGCCGCACGTCACCCCGGCTCGATCACCTATCTGTACGCGCCCGAGCTCGACACGGCCGGTCACCGCGACGGATGGGAGTCCGACCGCTGGACCGACGCGCTGGAGCGGGTGGATGCCGCCGCCCGCCGCCTCGCGGGGCTGCTCTCGGCGCGCACGGGCGTCATCGTCACGGCCGATCACGGAATGGTCGACGTGCCCGCGCACAAGCACGTGCTGCTCCGCGACGGCGACGCGCTGCTCGAGGACGTCACGCTGCTCGGCGGTGAACCCCGCATGCTGCACGTGTACACGGCGGAGGGGCGGATGGATGCCGTGGCCCGCCGCTGGGCCCAGAGCGAGGCCGCGCGCGCCTGGGTGCTGACGCGCGACGAGGCCGTCGCCGCCGGGCTCTTCGGCGACGTCGACGCCGACGTCCTGCCGCGCATCGGCGACGTCGTGGTCGCCGCGCGCGGACGCTTCGCCTATTACGACGACCGCGAGTCCGACAAGCGCCCCCAGCGCATGGTCGGGCAGCACGGGTCGCTCACGGACGAGGAGCGCACCGTTCCGCTGCTGCGCCTCGGCGCCTTCGCCTGACGTAGGTCGGGCCGACGGCATCCCGTCGCCCCGACTCGGTGAGGCCGAGGGGCCTCAGCTCTCGTCGGACCGGGCCCCGAAGACGATCTCGTCCCACGAGGGCATGGACGGCCGCCCCTTGGCGCGTCGCGCGGGGTCGGATGCCGGGCGCTCCGCCTCGGGCGCCGGTTCGGCGCGTTCCTCGGGACGGGCGGGCTCGGGGCGGGCGGGCTCGGGGGCCGGCTCGAACAGGGAGACCGGGGCGCTGGAGGGGCGCGGCTCGGGCTCGGCCTCGACACCGGGCAGGGGCTCGCGCTGACCACGCCGACGACGCAGCGCCTCGAGCAGGTCGGCGGTCTCGGACGACGTCACCGGGGCATCGGGCGCGCGCTTGATCGCCGCCGCCTGCACGGCCGCGGCGACGGGCCCGGTCGCCTCGACGCCGGGTTCGTCGTCGATATCGAGACGACGCGGGCCGAAGGCGCCGCTGTCGAAGCGGGAGTCGTCCTTCGGCACGCTGTCCAGGGCGCGCAGTCGCGGGATCAGTCCCTCGGGCAGCGAGCCCTGGCGGGAGAGCTGGATCGCGTCGGCGTTCTGGGGCGACAGCGTGCTGCGCCGGGGCTCGAAGCCCCACCGGGCGTCGTGCTCGATCCCGTTGGCGGTGAACTCGAGCTTGACCATCCAGCCCGTGCTCTCCTTCCAGCTCGTCCACCGCTCGGCGGACGCGCCGGCCTCGGCGAGCTTGGCGCGCACGGCGGCGCCGAAGGTGATCGGAGCGTCGTGCTCGAGGGTGCCGCCCAGCAGGACGGGGACCGCCAGCGCCTGACCGACGACGTGCTCGCGCTCGGCGAGGACGGGCGGCTCGAAGCGCTGGACGTCTTCGACGCGCGCGTTCAGCAGCGTCGCCACCTCGCGGGCCGAGAGTCCGGCGCGGATGTGCGCCTGGATCTCGCGCGGGCTGGGACGCGGGGCGCGGTCGTCGTCTTCGCGGTCCCGACGGGCGCGCCGCGCTTCCGCGCGCAACACCTCGTCGAGCGGAAGGGCGAAGCGTTCGCCCGCCTGAGTCGCCACGACGAGGACGTCATCCTCGGTTCCGATGACTTTGAGCTGTTCCATGCGAAACACCCCTCCGATCTGCGGTCAGCGCCCATGCTGACATGCGCGCCGCCCGGTTGCGGGAATATCGCGGGCGCGCCGCGAGTTTCCGCTCTGGCTCGACACGCACGCGAGCGCACGAGCATTTGCTTATCGCAGACGTGTCATGCAAACTATGCCCGCCCGATCGGGAACCCGACCGGCACAGCACCACGAAATCCGGAAGTAGAGACCTGCACGCATGGCAACCGATTACGACGCACCGCGCAAGACCGAGGACGACAGCGAGTCGATCGAGGCCCTCAAGGAGCGCGTGCCCGACAAGGCGTCGGGGTCGATCGACAACGAGGATGCCGACAACCCCTCGGGCTTTGAACTGCCCGGCGCCGACCTCTCCGACATCGAGCTCGATGTCGTCGTCCTGCCCGCCCAGGAGGACGAGTTCACCTGCATGAGCTGCTTCCTCGTGAAGCACCGCTCTCAGATCGCGGAAGAGAGCGGCCCCGGCTTCATCTGCCTGGAGTGCGCAGCCTGACCTGAGCGCGCTGGATCGCCGCGATGAGGCGATCCGGCGTGCGGGTGGACACCACCCAGTACGGGGTCGGGTCGTCGGGATCGGTCACGGGAACCGTGACGATGCCGTCGATCCCGCCCCGGATGACATGCCAGGCCCGGTGGTCGAGACCACTCCCACGGGCCGTGCGGGCCTCTTCGGCGACGACCCCCGAGGGGACGCCCAGCAGATCCACGGGGATGTGCGCCCGCCCGGCGCGCAGTTCTCCACCGCTCACCTCGACCACGGGCGCCAGCGCGAGCAGCGCGGCCACGATGCCCACCGACACGATCAGCCCGATGAAGAGGGCCAGGGTCGTGTCGAGGGGCGAGAAGACGACGGCGGCCATCGGGCCGCACACGGCGGCGGCGACCAGCGCCCACAGCGACGGGCTGAGACGCTCGCGGTACTCGACTGCGGTGCGGATGCCGCACCCCCTCTTCTGCATTACCCTCGTGGGGTGACCGAAACGGTGGACGTCCTCATTGTCGCATCCGAGCCCCCGGTCTTCGCCCACCCCGGCGACGCCGGAGCCGACCTGACCTCCGCCGAAGCGCTGAGGCTCGAACCCGGCCGCCGCGCCCTCGTCTCGACGGGGGTGCGCATCGCACTGCCCGAGGGGTACGCGGCCTTCGTGGTCCCGCGCAGCGGCCTGGCCGCCAAGCACGGCATCACCATCGTCAACTCCCCGGGGACCATCGACGCCGGCTACCGCGGCGAGATCAAGGTGGCCCTGCTCAACACCGACCTCGACGAGGCATACGACATCGCGGTCGGAGACCGCATCGCCCAGCTCATCGTGATGCCCGTCCCGCCCGTGCGCTTCGTCCCCGTCGACGACCTTCCCGACAGCGTGCGCGGCGACGGCGGCTTCGGATCGAGCGGATACCAGACCCTGCAAGGGAGCACCCGATGACCGACGACGCGTCGCAGACCACACCCGAGGACGAGCAGACCGCCCTCGAGCCCGCACCCCCCGCCAAGAGCGCTCCGGCCGATCGCGACAGCGCCGGCCCGTTCGACGAAGCCGAGGCCAACCCGGTGCGCCCCTACATCGACCTCGGCGGCATCAAGATCCTGCCGCGCGAGGGGCTGAACCTGCGCCTCGAGGTCGAGGAGCAGACCAAGCGCATCGTCGCCGTCGGTCTGGACTACGCCGAATCGACCCTGCAGGTGCAGCCGTTCGCGGCGCCGCGCTCGAGCGGCCTGTGGGAAGAGACGCGCGAGCAGATCCGCCAGCAGGTCAAGCAGCAGGGCGGCCGCGTCGAAGAGCGCGAGGGCCCCCTGGGGCCGGAGCTCCTGGCCGAGGTCCCCGTAGCGGGCGCGGACGGCGCCGGAAAGCGTCTCGCGCGCTTCGTCGGGGTCGACGGCCCCCGGTGGTTCCTGCGCGGCGTCGTGGGGGGCGCCGCCACGAGCGACATCGAGGCGGCGGCGGCCGTCGAAGACCTCTTCCGCTCGATCGTCGTCGTCCGAGGAACGTCGCCGATGCCGCCGCGCGACCTGATTCCTCTCCGGATGCCGTCGACCCCCGGCACGGCATGAGCGACGACTCCGCCCGCCCCGCGCGCGACGGGGACCGCGTGCCGCTCGAACCGCCGTCCGCGGCCGACACGCTCGGCGCCGCCCTCGGCGGTGCCGCCCGGCGCGCGGGCCTCGACCCCGCGGCGCATGCGACGACCGGCGCCGCGGTGTGGTCGGCGATGGGCGGGTGGCGCGGCATCCTCGAATCCGTCCTGCCGTCACTGGCCTTCGTGGTGCTGTTCACCGTCACGATCGACCCCGAGACACGGCAGGGCAACCTGTGGGTGAGCCTGGGCGTCTCGGTCGGCCTGGCGGTCGTCTTCACCCTCGCGCGCCTGATCGCCAAGTCGCCCCCGAGCGCCGCGATCGGCGGCTTGCTCGCGACGGCCGGCGCCGCCGCCCTCGCGCTGCTGACCGGCCGCGGGCAGGACAACTTCGTGCTGGGCTTCTTCACCAACGGCGCCTACGGCACGGCGTTCCTGGTGAGCGCGCTCGTCGGCTGGCCGCTCATCGGCCTGGCCGCCGGATACCTGATGGGGGAGGGCACCCGCTGGCGCGCCGACCGGCGCAAGAAGCGCGCCTACACGTGGCTCTCGGTCGCGTGGGCCGCGTTGTTCGCCGCGCGGCTGATCGTGCAGCTGCCGCTGTACTTCGCGGGTGACGTCACGGCGCTCGGCACGCTGAAGATCGTGATGGGGCTGCCCCTGTTCGCGCCGATGCTCGCCGTGACGTGGCTCGTCGTGCGATCTCTCTCACCTCGCCGAGAGTCCTGATATTATCTTGACATCAAGATAAATCCGTCCCCCCGGAACGGTTAGGTCGGCCTTGCTGGTGCCGATCGCACGGCCCGGGGAAGATGGGAAATGCGGGCTGACGCCTGCGCATTCGCCGACGAAGGAGACGATCGTGTCCACGGTTGACAGCTTCGGTGCCAAGAGCACCCTGACGGTCGGCAGCACCGACTACGAGATCTTCCGGATCGACACGGTCGCCGGTTACGAGAAGCTTCCCTTCAGCTTGAAGGTGCTGCTCGAGAACCTCCTGCGCACGGAGGACGGCGCCAACGTCACCAAGGAGCAGATCCAGGCTCTCGGCTCGTGGGTCCCCACGGCCGACCCCGACACCGAGATCCAGTTCACGCCGGCGCGCGTGGTCATGCAGGACTTCACCGGTGTGCCCTGCATCGTCGACCTCGCCACCATGCGCGAGGCCGTCACCGCCCTCGGCGGCGACCCCAACAAGATCAACCCGCTCTCGCCTGCCGAGATGGTCATCGACCACTCGGTCATCGCCGACCTGTTCGGCAGCGAGAACGCCCTCGAGCGCAACGTCGAGATCGAGTACGAGCGCAACGGCGAGCGGTACCAGTTCCTGCGCTGGGGCCAGACGGCCTTCGACGACTTCAAGGTCGTGCCCCCGGGAACCGGCATCGTGCACCAGGTCAACATCGAGCACCTCGCCAAGGTCGTCTACGACCGCTCGGTCGACGGCGTCCTGCGCGCCTACCCCGACACCTGCGTCGGCACCGACTCGCACACCACGATGGTCAACGGCCTGGGTGTACTGGGCTGGGGCGTCGGCGGCATCGAGGCCGAGGCCGCGATGCTCGGTCAGCCCGTGTCGATGCTGATCCCGCGCGTGGTCGGCTTCAAGCTCAGCGGCGAGATCCCCGCCGGCGTGACCGCGACCGACGTCGTCCTCACCATCACCGACATGCTGCGCCAGCACGGCGTGGTCGGCAAGTTCGTCGAGTTCTACGGCGAGGGCGTCGCCTCGGTGCCGCTGGCCAACCGCGCCACCATCGGCAACATGAGCCCCGAGTTCGGCTCGACGGCCGCGATGTTCCCCATCGACGACGTCACGCTCGACTACCTGCGCCTGACCGGTCGCGACGAGCAGACCGTCGCCCTCGTCGAGGCCTACGCCAAGGAGCAGAAGCTCTGGCACGACCCGGCGCGCGAGCTCGTCTTCAGCGAGTACATGGAGCTCGACCTCTCGACGGTCGTCCCCTCGATCGCCGGCCCGAAGCGCCCGCAGGACCGCATCCTGCTGTCCGAGGCCAAGTCGCAGTTCGAGAAGGACATCCTCAACTACGCGGCCGTGTCGACCACCGACTCGGTCGTCGACCTCGAGGTCGACGGCACCTTCCCGGCATCCGACCCCGGCGCCGTCCCCGGCGAAGAGAGCGAAGACGTCACCGAGAGCGACGTCCTCATCTCGTCCGGCCACCCGGTCAACGCCTCCAAGCCGGTCAAGGTCACCACGCCCGACGGGCAGTCGTACCTGCTCGACAACGGTGCGGTCACCCTCGCGGCCATCACCTCGTGCACGAACACCTCGAACCCCTCGGTCATGATCGCGGCGGGCCTGCTCGCCAAGAACGCCGTCGACAAGGGCCTCAAGCGCAAGCCGTGGGTCAAGACGACGCTCGGACCCGGCTCGAAGGTGGTCACGGACTACTACGAGAAGTCCGGTCTCGACAAGGCGCTCGAGGGCCTCGACTTCTACACCGTCGGCTACGGCTGCACGATCTGCATCGGCAACTCCGGCCCCCTCATCGAGGAGGTCTCCGAGGCGATCAACGAGAACGACCTGGCCGTGTCGGCCGTCCTCTCGGGCAACCGCAACTTCGAGGGTCGCATCAGCCCCGACGTCAAGATGAACTACCTGGCATCCCCGCCCCTGGTGGTCGCCTACGCGCTGGCCGGTTCGATGAACTTCGACTTCGAGACCGACGCCCTGGGCAAGGACCAGAACGGCGACGACGTCTTCCTCAAGGACATCTGGCCGGCCCCCGACCAGGTGCAGACGATCATCGACGCGTCGATCTCGCGCGAGCAGTTCATCCAGCAGTACGCCACCGTCTTCGAGGGCGACGAGCGCTGGAAGAACCTGCCCACGCCGACCGGCCCCGTCTTCGACTGGGATGCCGACTCCACCTACGTGCGCAAGGCGCCCTACTTCGACGGCATGTCGATGGAGCCCTCGCCGGTCACCGACATCACCGGTGCGCGCGTCATGGCGACGCTGGGCGACTCGGTGACCACCGACCACATCAGCCCGGCCGGCAACATCAAGGCGGGCACCCCCGCCGCGCAGTACCTGACCGAGCACGGCGTCGCGCAGAAGGACTTCAACTCGTACGGCTCGCGCCGTGGCAACCACGAGGTGATGATCCGCGGCACGTTCGCGAACATCCGTCTGAAGAACGAGCTCACCGCTGCGGTCAACGACGGCACGGTCGTCGAGGGCGGTTACACCCGCGACTTCACCCAGGAGGGCGGCCCGCAGTCGTACATCTTCGACGCGAGCCAGAACTACCAGGCGCAGGGCACCCCGCTGGTCATCTTCGGCGGCAAGGAGTACGGCTCGGGCTCGTCGCGTGACTGGGCGGCCAAGGGCACCAACCTGCTGGGCGTCAAGGCGGTCATCACCGAGAGCTTCGAGCGCATCCACCGCTCGAACCTCATCGGCATGGGCGTCGTGCCTCTGCAGTTCCCGGCCGGCGAGAGCTGGAAGTCCCTGGGCCTCGACGGCACCGAGATCGTCTCGATCGAGGGCCTCGAGCAGCTGAACGAGGGCGTCACGCCCAAGACGGTGAAGGTCACGGCCGAGCCCAGCGACTTCTCGCCCGCGGGCAAGCAGACCGTGACGTTCGACGCCGTGGTCCGCATCGACACCCCCGGTGAGGCCGACTACTACCGCAACGGCGGCATCCTGCAGTACGTGCTGCGTTCGCTGGTCTGATCCCGCTGACCGATGTGCCCCGGAAGCCCCGCGCTTCCGGGGCACATCGGCGTTACGGCGACCGCTCGCGCCGGCTGTCCACCCCGCCGCGCGCGCACGGGACGGCGCTGAACGCAAGCCGTTGCCGGGCCCCTCAGGCCCCCGGAGACTAGAATCGACCCGTACGCGCGACACCGCGCGCACCCCACGAGAGGAGTCGCATGGCTCTCCTGCCCGGCATCCGCGGACCCCGCGATCTCGATGCCCTCACGCCCGACGAACTGCGTCAACTGGCCACCGAGGTCCGGTCGTTCCTCGTCGAGAACGTCGCCCGGACGGGCGGTCACCTCGGTCCCAACCTCGGCGTCGTCGAGCTGACGATCGCCCTGCACCGGGTGTTCGACTCGCCCGCCGACCCCATCATCTTCGACACCGGTCACCAGTCCTACGTGCACAAGATGCTCACCGGCCGCCAGGACTTCTCGAAGCTGCGCTCGCGCGGCGGTCTGGCGGGCTACCCGCAGCGGTCCGAGAGCGAGCACGACGTGGTCGAGTCCTCGCACGCCTCCAGCTCGCTGAGCTGGGCGGACGGCGTCTCGCGCGCCTTCAGCCGCACCGGGCGCCGCGACCGTCACGTCGTCGCCGTCGTCGGCGACGGTGCGCTCACCGGCGGCATGACGTGGGAGGCGCTGAACAACATCAGCGACGACAACGACCGCAACCTGGTCATCGTCGTCAACGACAACGGTCGTTCCTATGCTCCGACCATCGGCGGCATGGCACGCTACCTCAACCGTGTCCGCACGAACGAGGCGTACCGCACGCTGCACCGCGGCTCCGACACCCTCTTCCGCCGCCTCGGTCCCGCCGCGCGTGCGGTGTACCGCGGCGTCCGCGGCGGCACCCACGGCTTCCTCTCGCGCTTCACGAACAACGAGGCGCTCTACAGCAACCTCGACATCAAGTACCTCGGCCCCATCGACGGTCACGACTTCGAATCGCTCATCGAGACGCTCGAGCTCGCCAAGTCGTACGGGGCACCGGTCATCGTGCACGCCATCACCGACAAGGGCAGCGGCTACGCCCCGGCGATGAGCGACGAGGCCGACCAGTTCCACGCCGTCGGCAAGATCGACCCGATCACGGGCGAGGCGCTCGGCTCGGGCGGCGGCACCCAGTGGACCGACGTGTTCGCCGACGAGCTCGTCGCGGTCGGATCCGAGCGCGACGACATCATCGCGATGACCGCGGCGATGCTGCGCCCCACCGGTCTGCAGAAGTTCTCGGAGCGCTTCCCCGAGCGCGTGTACGACGTCGGCATCGCCGAGCAGCACGCGGTGACCTCGGCCGCGGGACTCGCCTTCGGCGGGTTGCACCCCGTCGTCGCGATCTACGCGACGTTCATGAACCGCGCCTTCGATCAGGTCATGATGGATGTCGGCCTGCACAAGGCCGGTGTCACCTTCGTCCTCGACCGCGCGGGGGTCACCGGGCCCGACGGTCCCAGCCACCACGGCATCTGGGACCTTGCGATGCTGCAGCTCGTCCCCGGCATCCGCATCGCCGCGCCCCGCGACGCCGCGCGTCTGCGCGAGGTGTTCCGCGAGGCGACGGCGGTCGAGGACGCACCCACGGTCGTCCGCTACCCCAAGGGCACGGTGAACGACGACGTCGAGGCGATCGAGCGCCTCGACGACGGAGTCGATGTCCTCGCGCGCGGGGCGGGCGAAGACGTCCTGCTGGTCGGCATCGGACCGATGGTGCACCTCGCGATGGAGGTCGCCGAGCGTCTCGAGGCCCAGGGCATCGGCGCGACGGTCATCGATCCGCGCTGGGCGATCCCCGTGCAGCCGTCGATCGTCGACCTCGCCCGCGAGCACCGTCTGGTGATCACGATCGAGGACGGCATCCGCGTCGGCGGCGTCGGCACGCGCGTGCGACAGGTGCTGCGCGAAGCAGGGGTCGACACGGCCGTCGACGAGCTCGGCATCCCGGACGAATTCATCGACCACGCCTCGCGGGAGCAGATCCTCGAGGATGCCGGCCTCACGGCCTCCAAGATCGCCCAGGACGTGGTGGCGCAGGTGCTCGGCACGCGCATCCCCATGGCCCGGCAGACCCCCACGGGCTCGATCCCCACGATCGCCGAGTGGGAGCAGACGCGCCCGTAAGCGCCGATGCGACGCGGAACAGGCCGGGATCCCCGCATCCCGGCCTGTTCTTCGTCTGAGTGCGGTTCCTTTCTGTCACGAGGACAGGAGAGAGCACCCAGAACAGGAAGAGATCGCCGTAGACGCCCTGTTCTCGTCGCGCCGCCTGTTCTGGCGGCGACGAACGCCCGAGCGAACGACGACGGCGCCGCCCCGTGGGGACGACGCCGTCGTGAGAAGGACCGTCAGGCCCCGATGCCGCGGATGGGCGGGTGGTGGAATGTGTCACCGAAGGCGCGCCCCGACGCCCCCTCGCGGTCGAGGTAGGGCGAAGCCCCTCCGTCGATGAACGGCCAGCCGGCGCCGAGGATGAGGCACAGGTCGATGTCCTGCACCTCGGGCACGACGCCCTCGTCCAGCATGATCCTGATCTCCTGCGCGAGGCCGTCCTGCACACGGGCGAGGATCGTCTCGGGCGCGACCGGCGTCTTGCCCGTGACGAGCACCTTCTGAGCGGCCTTGGTCCAGCCGGTCACGCGGCCGCCCTTGTCCTTCTCGACGACCTCGGGCAGGGCCGCGAGCTCGTGGAAGTTCTCGGACGAGAAGAACCGGTCCGGGAAGGCGTGCGCCATCGTGTCCTGCACGTGCGCAGCAACTTTCCAGCCGACGAGGTCGATGAGCTGGAACGGCCCCATCGGCAGTCCGAGCGGCGCGAACGCCTTCTCGACGACCGCGATCGGCGTGCCCTCGTAGACAGCGCGTGCCGCCTCGCCCATGACCTTCGCGAGCAGGCGGTTCACGACGAAGCCGGGCGCGTCGGCGGTCAGCACCGCGTTCTTGCCGAGGCCCTTGGCCACCACGAACGCCGTCGAGAGCGCGGCGTCGGACGTGGCATCCGTCTTCACGACCTCGATGAGCGGCATGACGGCGACCGGGTTGAAGAAGTGGAAGCCCACCAGGCGCTCGGGGTTCTGCAGCACCGATCCGATCTCGGCGACCGAGAGCGACGAGGTGTTGGTCGCGAGGATCGCGTCGTCGGCGACGATCTTCTCGATCGCCGAGAAGACCTCCTGCTTGACGCCGACCTCTTCGAACACGGCCTCGATGACGAAGTCGCAGTCGGCGAACTCGGTGCGGTCGGTCGTTCCGTGCACCAGGGCGCGCAGCTGGTTCGCGGTGTCGCCGTCCAGGCGACCCTTGGCTTCGAGCTTGCCGATCTCTTCGCGAATGGATGCCACGCCCTTGTCGACGCGGCCCTGATCGAGGTCGGTGATGATCACCGGCACCCGGAGCTTTCGCACGAACAGCAGCGCGAACTGCGAGGCCATGAGGCCCGCGCCGATGACGCCGACCTTGGTGACCTTCTTCGCGAGCGCCTTGTCGGGGGCCCCGACCGGACGCTTGGCGCGCTTCTGCACCAGATCGAAGGCGTACATGGATGCCGCGAACTGGTCGCCCGTGATCAGATCGGCCAGCGCCTCGTCCTCGCGCGCGAAGCCCTCGGCCTTCGTGCCGCTCTTCGCCTTGTCGAGCAGGTCGAGAGCGACGTAGGGGGAGCGGGGGACGGTGCCGATCTTCGACTCGAGCATCGAGCGGGCGACCTTGATCGCGATCGGCCACTTGGTCAGGCGCTCGAGCTTGCCGGGCTCGTTCTTGCGCTCGACCTTCACGCGACCGGTGAGCACGCCGTCGGCCCAGCGCAGCGAGTCCTCGAGGTAACTGGCCGCCGGGAAGATGGCATCCATGATCCCGAGGTCGAACGCCTGCTGGGGCTTGAGCATGCGGTTCTGCTTGAGCGGGTTCGAGACCACGACCTCGAGCGCGTTCTCGATGCCGATGAGGTTCGGCAGCAGGTAGGCGCCGCCCCAGCCGGGGATGATGCCCATGAACACCTCGGGCAGTGCGACGGCCGCGGCCGAGGCGTCCACCGTGCGGTAGGTGGAGTTGAGGGCGATCTCGAGACCGCCGCCCAGGGCGAGGCCGTTCACGAACGCGAACGAGGGCACGCCCAGCTCGGAGAGCGAGCCGAACACCTGGTGACCGCGCTGCGCGACGAGGCGGGCGACCTCTCTCGACGGCAGCTTCGCGATGTCGGACAGGTCGGCACCGGCAGCCAGGATGTACTGCTTGCCGGTGATCGCGACGGCGTGGATCTCTCCCGCCGCCGCGCGGCGCTTCAGCGTCGCGAGCGTCTCGCCGAGCTCGGCGAGCGTCGCCGGGCCCAGCGTGTTGGGGCGCGTGTGATCGCGGCCGTTGTCGAGCGTGATGAGCGCCAGCACGTTGCCCGACGGCAGACGCACGTCGCGGACGGGGGAGTGGGTCACCACCTCGTCGCCGGTGAGGGCGTCGAGGGGACTGAAGTCGATGGATGCGTAGTCGGTCACTTGCGCTTCTTCTTTCCGTCGAAGAACGGGTTCTCCCAGATGACCGAGCCGCCCTGGCCCAGGCCCACGCACATCGCGGTGAGCCCGTAGCGCACGTCGGGCCGCTCGGCGAACTGCGCCGCCAGCTGGATCATGAGACGGACACCGGATGCCGCGAGCGGGTGTCCCAGGGCGATGGCCCCGCCCCACTGATTGACGCGCGGATCGTCGTCGGCGATGCCGAAGTGGTCCAGCAGCGAGATGACCTGGATCGCGAACGCCTCGTTCAGTTCGAACAGGCCGATGTCGTCGATCGTCAGCCCGGCCTTCTTCAGTGCCTTCTCGGTCGAGGGGATCGGACCGATGCCCATGATCTCGGGCTCGACACCGGCGAAGGCGAACGACACCATGCGCATCTTGGGCGCGAGACCGAACTCCTTCACCGCGTCCGACCCGGCGAGCAGGCTGATGGTCGCGCCATCGGTGAGCGGCGACGAGGTGCCCGCCGTGACGCGACCGTGGGGGCGGAACGGCGTCTTGAGCGTCGCGAGGCCCTCGAGGGTCGTCTCGGGGCGGCGTCCCTCGTCCTCGGTGGCGAGGCCCCAGGCGCCGTCGGCGTCCTTGACGGCCACCGGCACCAGGTCGGGCTGGATCTTGCCGGCCTCGTAGGCGGCCTGAACCTTGTGCTGACTGGCCACGCCGAAGCGATCGGCGCGCTCCTTGGTGAGGTGCGGGAACCGGTCGTGGATGCGCTCGGCCGTCACACCCATGTTGAGGGCGCCCGGGTCGACCAGACGCTCGGCGACGAACCGGGGGTTCGGGTCGACGTTGCCGCCGATGGGGTGTCGCCCCATGTGCTCGACGCCGCCGGCGAGGGCGAGGTCGTACATGCCGACGCCGATCGACGCGCCCATGGTCGTGACGCTCGTCATGGCGCCGGCGCACATGCGCTCGACCGCCAGGCCGGGCACGGTCATCGGCAGACCCGCGAGGATCGCCGCCGTCCGCCCCAGGGTCAGTCCCTGGTCACCGGTCTGCGAGGTCGCGGCGATGGCCACGTCGTCGATCCGGTCCTTCGGCACGTCGCCGTTGCGCTCCATCAACCCGATGATCGCCTTGACGACCAGGTCGTCGGCGCGGGTGTTCCAGTACATGCCCTTCTCGCCGGCGCGCCCGAAAGGGGTGCGTACTCCGTCGACGAAGAAGACGTCCGTCATCTCGGCCACTCTGCCTCCATAGTTTGGGATGCCCCCAGCCTAGGAAGACCGCCGCGGCGGACGGAATCGCTTGTCCGAACCTACGAATCCGATCCGGAGGCGTCGTCGACCTCGTTGAGGGAAGCTACAAAACTATCTGCGATCACCTGTGCGGTCTGGTCAATCTGCCAGGCGCGAGCCCCGAGCTCGGCCAGGGCGGATCCGATCGACGCCGGCGTCACCTCGGCCGGCGGCGCCCAGGCCACCCGGCGCAGGGTCTCGGGCGTCAGCAGGTTCTCGGTCGGCATCCGCAGTTCTTCGGCGCGCGCCTCGACGGCCGGCCGCGCGGCCTTGAGACGGCGGTCGGCGTCGGGGTTGCGGTCCGCCCATGCCCGGGGCGGGGGCAGCGTGTCGCTGGGCACCCGGTCGGCCGGCAGGTCCGTGGTCTCGCGGCCGGCGACGATGGCGTTCCACCATCGATCGAGCTGCGTGCGGCTCGCCCTCCCGTTGAACTCCTTGACCCCGGCCAGGGCCTGCTTGCTCGCCGGGTCGGCCAGCACCGCGGCGACCAGCGCGCGATCGGGCACCAGGCGGCCGGGAGCGACGTCCTGCTCGCGGGCGTAGTCCTCGCGGGCCTGCCAGAGCGAGCGCGCCACCGCCAGGGCGCGGCGACCGCGTACGGTGTGCAGTCCGCTCAGTCGGCGCCAGGGGTCGTCGCGGGCGGGCTTGGGCCGGCGCTCGAGCACGGACTGGAACTCCTGGCGCGCGAACTCGGTCTTGCCCTGCTCGTCGAGCTCTGACACCAGGACATCGCGGACGTCGATGAGGTGCTCGACGTCGAGGGCCGCGTACTCGAGCCACGACGCCGGGAGGGGCCGCGTGGACCAGTCGGCGGCGGAGTGCGCCTTGGCGAGGGTGATGCCGAGCGTCTGCTCGACCACCGCGCCCAGGCCGACGCGTTCATGTCCCAGCAGGCGGGAGCCCAGCTCGGTGTCGAAGATGCGCGGGGGCTCCAGGCCGCGCTCGCGCAGCGACGGCAGGTCCTGGCTCGCGGCGTGGAACACCCACTCGATGTCGCCGATCGCCTCCTGCAGCGGCGCGAAGTCCTCGATGGTCGACGGGTCGAACAGGAACACCCCGGCATCCCGACGGAACACCTGGATGAGGTACGCGCGCTGCGAGTAGCGGAACCCCGACGCCCGCTCGACGTCGACCGCGACGGGACCGCTCCCGGCGGCCAGGGTCTCGCAGGCGGCGCGGAATCCCGCGGCATCCTCGATGACGATGTACTCAACCACGCGTGGGCCTCCGGGCTCCGAACACAGCGACGCCCTCCGACCCCGGGGGGAGGCCGGCGAGCATGCAGACGAGTTCCGCCCACGCCTCGAGGTGCGGGCGGAAGGGACCGCGCGGCGACCATGACGCGCGAAGTTCGATCTGCGACCCCTCGCCCTGCGCCGCGAGGGCGCCGAAACCGGTCGACAGGGTCTTGGTGGCGGTGCCGGACTCGGAATGCCGGTCGGCGCCGCGGGAGTCGAGCGCGTCGATGAGCCACGACCACGCCACCTCAGCCAGCAACGGGTCGACGCCGATCTCGGGCTCGAGCGGTGCCTGCGCGAAGCAGACGATGCGCCATGCCCCACCCCAGGGCTCGGGCTCCTCGGGGTCGTGCAGCAGGATGAAGCGGCCCGTGCCGAAGGGCGAGTCCGTGGCGTGCTCCTCGGGCCGGACGTCACCGGCCAGGGCGAGCGAGAACGGCGCCAGACCGGCGGGCGACGGAATCTCGCGGACCACCAGATCCTCGCGGAACGTCGTGGCGCGCACCTCCTCGGCGGCACGCGCGAACGGTCCGACGGCGTCCGCCGGGCGATGGTCACTCACGGCCACAGACTAGAGTGAGGCCTCGATGAACGCTCCCAGGCGCGCCGCGGGCGCTCGCGCAACGCGACGTCGCGCGAGCGGCATCCTCGTGGCCCTCTCGACCCTCGGGTTCGCTCTCGCCGCCTCGGCCGGGGCCCTGGGTGCGGTGTCCTACCGCGTCGCCCGCACGGTGGTGCGTCCCGCCGGACGGGTGCCGGACGTGCGGATCGTCCGCGTGGACGCCGCGGCCCAGACGATCACGCTCGCGCGCACCCCCGACACCGAGCTCCCCGGGCGCTACGGGCTGTTCACGGTCGGGTCGGCGTCGTACCTGCGCCTGGGCGCGGTCGTGGCCGAGGACGACGCGACGGTCACGCGCAAGCTCCTCACCCACGTGCCCACCGACGGCGACCTGGCCGCCGAGGCCGCGTTCAGCGGCTGGTACTACGACGCCCCCGAGCAGCTGCACCTGCCGTTCCGCGACGTCGACATCGACACCGGCGTGGGCGCCTGCCCGGCGTGGGAGTTCCCGGCGTCGGGCGACACCGACGTGTGGGTGGTGCAGGTGCACGGCCGCGGGACCACGCGCGCCGAGACCCTGCGCGCCGTCCCCGTCTTCCACGCCCTCGGCATCTCGAGCCTCGTGGTGTCGTACCGCAACGACGGCGAAGCCCCGCGCAGCCCGTCGGGCACGTACGCGCTCGGCGCCACCGAGTGGCGGGACCTGGATGCCGCGATCGGCTACGCCCGCCGTCAGGGCGCGCGGCGCGTGATCGTGATGGGCTGGTCCATGGGCGGGGCGCTCGCTCTGCAGGCCGCGCTGGAGTCACCGCACGGCGACGTGATCGCCGGCCTGGTGCTGGAGTCCCCGGTGGTGGACTGGCGCACGGTCCTGTCGTTCCAGGGTCGCCTCATGCGCCTGCCCGCTCCCGTCGTGGCGCTGGCCCAGAGCACGATGGTGTCGAACTGGGGGGCCGCGGTTCTCGGCAGCGGCGAGCCGATCCCGCTCGACCGCCTCGACGGCGTGGCCCGCGCGGGGGAGCTGCGGCATCCGATCCTCGTCCTGCACAGCGACGACGACGGTTTCGTCCCCGCCGACGCCTCGCACGCGTTGGTGGCGGCGCGCCCCGACCTCGTGACGATGCAGACCTTCTCGGTGGCGCGCCACACCAAGCTGTGGAACTACGACGAGACGCGGTGGTCCGAGGCGATCCGCGACTGGGTCGAGGCCCAGGGGCTCGCGCGGTCTTGACGACGGATGCCGCGCACCGACGGCGAATCCGAGGAGGCCGACCTCAGGAGGGGCGCTTAGCGCGTACCTGACGCTTGGCGCGCATGAGCATGCCGGTCATGCCCGCGATGCGCAGGGGGCTGACCGCGCGGGTCAGACCGATGCTCTGGGGGAAGTCGTCGGGGACGGCCAGCATCTCGTCGGCCGTCAGCCCCGTGAGTCCTTGCGACAGGATGCTGGCGAAACCGCGCGTGGTCGGCGCCTCGGCGGGCGCCGTCGCGTGCATCGCGACGCGGTCGTCGTCGTCGACCGTGACGATGATGAACACCGGCGACTGGCACTCGGCGACGCGCTCGGCGAGCTCGGGGTGGTCGGCGTACTCGGCCGGCACGTCGGGGAGCTCTTGAGAGAACTCCAGCAGCAGCTGCAGCCGGTCGGGTTCGTCGAGCTCGAGGAACTCGTCGCGGATCTCGGCGAGGCGGGCGGGGAGGGCGGTGTCGGACATCTCCGTCATCCTCCCACGCCCGCGCCCGACCGGGTCGGCGGGGTCAGCGCCCCGCGACCTCGCCCGGCTCGGAGCCCGAGACGATCGGCACCCGCACCGCGCTGCCCCACTCGGTCCACGAGCCGTCGTAGTTGCGCACGTCATCGAAGCCGAGCAAGTGCTTGAGCACGAACCAGGTGTGGCTGGACCGCTCGCCGATGCGGCAATAGGCGACGATCTTGTCGCCGTCGTTCAGCCCCGCGCCGTCGCGGTAGATGGCATCCAGCTCGGCGCGCGACTTGAAACCGCCGTCCTCGGCCACGGCCTTGCCCCACGGCACGCTCTGGGCGCTCGGGATGTGGCCGGCGCGCAGCGCCCCCTCTTCGGGATAGGCCGGCGCGGTGGTGCGCTCGCCCGAGTACTCCTCGGGGGAGCGGACGTCGATCAGGGGATTGCCGAGGTGGGTGAGCACGTCGTCCTTGTACGCGCGCAGCAGGGAGTCGTCGCGCTCGACGACGGGGTAGTCGGTGGCGGCGACCTCGGTCTTGTCGGCCGTCAGCGGGCGCCCCTCGGCGATCCACTTGTCACGGCCTCCGTCGAGCAGGCGCACGTCCTCGTGACCGAACAGCGAGAAGACCCACAGCGCGTACGCGGCCCACCAGTTGTTCTTGTCGCCGTAGATCACGACGGTGTCGTCGCGCGAGATGCCCTTGCGGCTGAGCAGGGCCGCGAAACCCTCGCCGTCGACGTAGTCGCGCACGACGGGATCGTTCAGCTCGGTGTGCCAGTCCACCTTGACCGCGCCGGGGATGTGCCCGGTCTCGTACAGCAGGACGTCCTCGTCGGATTCGACCACGACCAGACCCGGTTGCCCCAGACGCTGCTGGAGCCACTCGCCGGTGACGAGCCGGCCCGGCTCGGAGTAGTCGGCGAACTTGGGGGAGGTGGTGTCGAACTCGACGGTCACGGTGTCTCCTCGGTCGGGACGGCGGATGCGGCGGCATAGGGTGGACACCGCACCTTCGACCCTAGATCCGCGGCAAGGGGCACGCACCCTCCCCGTAAGACTGCGACACAGGACGGCCATGACCTCTACGCCCGCGACGACCGGCCTCATCCACCTCACCGACCGCGTCCCCGCGGTCACGGGCGCCGAGATGGTCAGCGCCCTGGTGCCGCCGCCGCAGTTCGACGGCGCGACCTTCGAGTCGTACCGGGCGGACGACGCCTACCCCTCGCAGCAGGAGGCGAAGGAGCTGCTGCAGGCCTTCGCCGGAAAGCAGTCCGCCCCCGCGAAGAAGGGCGGCTTCTTCCGACGCGCCGAGAAGACCCCTCCGGTCAAGCCCGGCGTGTACCTCGATGGCGGCTTCGGCGTCGGAAAGACCCACCTGCTGGCCGCGATCTACCACGCCATGCCCGCGCGACGGAAGTACTTCGGCTCGTTCATCGAGTACACCGCCCTCGTCGGCGTCCTGGGCTACGCCAAGGCCGTGGAGCTGTTCCGCGGATCGGACCTGCTCTGCATCGACGAGTTCGAGCTCGACGACCCGGGCGACACGATGGTCATGACCCGCCTGCTGGGGGAGCTCGTGGCATCCGGAACCCGACTCGCCGCGACGTCGAACACCCCTCCGAACGCGCTGGGCGAGGGACGGTTCGCCGCGCAGGACTTCCTGCGCGAGATCCAGTCCATGGCCGACAGCTTCCGCACGATCCGCATCGACGGCACCGACTTCCGCCAGCGCGCCATCGACGGCGAGGCGAAGGTGCTGTCCGAGGACGACTACCAGACGGCGATGGATGCCGCCGCGGCCGGAGGAGTGGCATCCGACGATCCGTTCGCGGACCTCGTGGGCCACCTCGCGCGGGTGCACCCCTCGCGCTTCATCCGGCTCATCGACGGTGTGAGCACGATCGGACTGCGCGCCGTGCAGGTGCTGCACGACCAGTCGGCCGCGCTGCGCCTGGTCGCCTTCATCGACCGCGCCTACGATGCGCAGATCCCGATCCGCGCGACCGGAGCTCCACTGAACACCGTGTTCAGCGACGAGATGCTCGCCGGCGGGTACCGCAAGAAGTACCTGCGCGCGGTGTCGCGCCTCGTGGCGCTCACGCACTCCTGACCCGCTCTCATCACCCGCTCTCGGGTGCGCGAAACGCGATGTTTACTTCGGGGGCATCCCTGTAACGACCCTGAAACACGAGTCGAACGCCGATGGAAACCGGGGCTGTGAACACTGGGGGGACCCGACGCTTTACCTGCGTCCCTGCAGAGAGGTTTCCTCCGAGATGGATCAAGGCAACACCGCATTCATCCTGATAGCAGCGGCACTCGTGCTGCTCATGACGCCAGGACTCGCGTTCTTCTACGGCGGTCTCGTCAAGGCCAAGAGCGTCATCAGCATGATGATGATGAGCTTCGGCGCGATGGGCCTCATGGGCGTCCTGTGGGTGCTCTACGGGTACGCGATCGCGTTCCCCGCCACCGATGAGGGCACGACGCAGGCCCCGTGGCACATCGACGGCGCCGACTTCGGCCTCGCCAACGTCCTGACCACGCCCGAGGGTGCGGCGTACCCGCCGCTGGCGTTCGTCGCCTTCCAGGCCACCTTCGCGATCATCACCGTCGCCCTGGTCTCGGGTGCCATCGCCGACCGCGCCAAGTTCGGTGCGTGGATGATCTTCGCCGCCATCTGGGCCACCGTCGTGTACTTCCCGGTCGCGAGCTGGGTCTTCAACTTCGGCCTCGCCGATGACGGTTCCTTCGCCTACGGCGGCTGGATCACCCACGGTCTGCAGGACGTCTTCGGCGTCGGAGCGATCGACTTCGCCGGTGGAACCGCGGTTCACATCAACGCCGGTGCCGCCGCCCTCGCCCTGGCGCTGGTGCTCGGCAAGCGCGTCGGCTTCCAGAAGGGCGCCCACGTCCCCCACAACCCGCCGTTCGTCCTGCTCGGCGCCGGTCTGCTGTGGTTCGGCTGGTTCGGCTTCAACGCGGGCTCGGAGCTCGCCGCCGACAACACCGCCGCCCTCGCTTTCGTCAACACGATCGCCGCCCCTGCCGCCGCGCTGCTGTCGTGGCTGATCGTCGAGAAGATCAAGGACGGAAAGCCCACGTCGGTCGGCGCGGCCTCGGGTGCGGTCGCCGGCCTGGTCGCCATCACGCCCGCCTGCGCATCGCTGACGCCGTTCTGGGCCATCGTCCTCGGCCTCCTCGCCGGTGCCGTGTGCGCCCTCGCGATCGAGCTGAAGTTCAAGCTCGGCTTCGACGACTCGCTCGATGTCGTCGGCATCCACCTCGTGGGCGGTCTGCTCGGAACCCTGTACCTCGGCATCTTCGCCAACGGCACGGGCCTCATCTACAGCGGAACGCTCACGCAGCTGCTGGTGCAGGCGATCGCCGCTCTCGCGGTGCTGGTCTACTCCTTCGTGCTCGCCTTCATCATCGGCTTCGCGATTGAGAAGACGATCGGCTTCCGCGTCAAGAACGAGGACGAGATCGCCGGTATCGACACCGTCGTGCACGGTGAAGAGGGCTACGTCCTCTCGGACACCCGGGGCTGAGTCCCCACCCCTCGAGGGGGGCGTCGCCGATCCGTCGGCGGCGCCCCCTTCGCCGTGCGCCGGCGGTCTTGAGGTGCCCGTGCGAACGGCATCCACCGTCGGTTGCGCGAGCCGGCATCCGCCACGCGCGCGTCTGCCTAGGGTGTGGGTATGGGAACCACGTCTCGTCTCGTGTCCGCGCTGCTCGGGCTCTTCCGCTCGGCGCCCGCCCCCGCACGCCCGGCATCGACCCGGGCGCCCGCCGGGCGCCCCACCGCGGCTCCTTCCGGCGCGCAGACGGTCGAGATCGACCCGCCGAGGCGTCTGACCCTCTCGTACGCGCCGCAGCGCGACAACGCCCCCGACGGGGGCGAGATCGTCTGGACCTGGGTGCCCTACGAAGAACGCGACGGACGCGGAAAGGACCGCCCCGTGCTGGTGATCGGACGAGCGGATGCCACCCGCTCCTACGCCGTGCGCCTGACGAGCAAGCCGCACGACGGCGACCGTCAGTATCTCGCCCTCGGCACGGGGGAGTGGGACCCGCAGCGGCGTCCGTCATGGGTCGACGTCGAGCAGCTGTACCTCGTTCCCGACGCCGCGATGCGCCGCGAGGCCGCCGCTCTGGACCGCGCCCGGTTCGACACCGTCGCGTCGGCGCTGCGCGCGCGCTACGGCTGGACGCGCGGCTGAACTCAGCCGCCTCCATGAGAGCGGTGTGAGAGTCCTCTCATCTGCGCGAAGAAGCATCTGCCGACGCTACGTTTCGGCGCGCGGCGACACTAGCGTGATCGCGTGCCCCTGGATCCCGAAGACGCCTTCGCGCAGGTCGAGGCCGACGTGCGTCGCGCCGAGATCCGGGCGGCGCAGATGCCCGCGTTCGAAGCCGCGATCGCGGCGGCACGCGGCACGGGGCGTTCGCGTGCCCGCGACATCGTCGTGCAGGTCGATGCGGGCGGGCGCGTCGTCGACCTGCGGCTGAGCGAGGCCGCACTGGCCCGGGGCGCGAGCCGTCTGGCGGCCGACCTGCTCGCGACGATCCGCGATGCCGAGGCGGACGCGCACCGGGCGACCTTACGGGCGGTGTCGGATCTGCTCGGCGCCGACGACCCCATCGTCGCCCAGTTGCGGGATGCCGCCGCCCCCGTCGCTTCCGAGAGGACCGCCCATGGCCGATGACATCGCCGTCGACGTCGACCTGCTGCGTCAGCACGCGGCTTTCGTCGACTCGCTCGTGGGGGACGTGGAATCGGCGCTCTCGGCGCTGCGCGGCGGCGACCTGCTGCCCGACGCCTTCGGTCTGCTGTGCGCCTTTCTCGTGCCCCCGGGACAGGCGCTCTCGGCCGCGGCGACCGGCCTGCTGGGCGAGGACGCATCGATGCTGATGCGGACCGCGGGCGAGCTGCGGCGCACCGCCGAGCAGTGGGAGCGCTTCGAGGACGACACCGTCAAGGCGCTGCGCGCGCTCGATGCGGCGATGGGTGCGCGATGAGCGCCCAGGTGGCGCCCGGGACGACGTTCTCGGGCTCGCGGGTGATCGACTCCGGCCGGGCCCTGGCCGACGCCGTGCGCGACGGGCGGTGGCTCGAGGGGGGAACCGCTCTGCTCGACACTCTGGGCGATGCCGCGGCTGCGCTGACGGACCCCATCGCCACCCTGACGTCGTGCGGACTGGGCTGGGTCATGGAGCATCTGAAGCCGCTCAGCACGTGGCTCGAGCAGCTGACCGGCAGTGCCGCGAACGTCGCGCAGGTCGCCGCGCAGTGGACCTCGACGGGCGCGTCGATGCGCCGGGCGGGCGACGACCTCTCGCGGCGGCTCACCGACCTCGACGGCATGAGCGGCGGCAGCATCGCGGCCTATGTGCGGTTCGCCACCGACGCCGCGCGGCACCTCGGCGCCTCGGGCGAATGGGCCGAGGCGGCCGCGAGCGGACTGGTCTCGGCATCCACTCTCGTGACCCGCATGCAGGGCGTGGTCAAGACGGCGATCTCCAAGGTCGTCGCGACCGCCATCGAGGCCATGGCGGTGGTCGCCGCGTCGTTCGGTCTGGGAATGGGCTACGCGATCGCGCGTGTCGTCACGAAGGTCAACGAGATGGTCACCAGAGTCGTTCGCCCGCTGCGGGCCGTGCTGGGGTCGGTGACGGCCCTGACGGGGCTCGTGCGGCGTCTGCGGGGCGTGTTCGACGAGATGTCCACCACCACCACCGCGGCGCTGCGCGGGGGAGCGCAGACGGTGCGTCTGGATGCGGGCCCGGTCGTCGACGCCTCGGCGGCGACGCGCTACGCGAGCACGGCCGCACACGACCTGCGCGCCGCCGGACAACGCGCGGACGCCATGACCCGTGCCTTCGCGCCCCTGACGGTCGCGGGCGTCGGGAGCGGTGTCGCCCTCTCGGGCGTGGAGCCCACCGCCGACGGCCCCCTGGACGGCCGCGCCACCCTCGACGTGTCGCGTCCCGGTCCGACATCGCCGCTCGGACACGCTGGCTCGTCGCCCGGCGTCGGTCCCGTGCCCGGCACGCTCGGCGGGGTCACGGGTGGGCTGCTCGGCGGCGCCGTCGGCGGGACGGCGGCCGCCGCCGCACCCCGGGCGACGACAGCAGGGACGGGGATCGGGGGGCTACGGGCACCCGTTGCGGGCACCGGAGCGCCTCCCGCGAGCTCCCGCTCGCGCCTGGGCCAGCGTCGTCGCGACCTGCGCGTGGTGATCCAGGATGCCGACACCTGACCCGCGCGAGGCGTCTGTCAGCATGAGGGTGTGAGCACCGCGCCCATCGCGAGCGTTCACGCCGCGTCCCTGCGGCGGGAGGGCACCGACGGTACTTCTCGCGCGTCGGTTCCGCGTGGCCGACTCCCTGGATCGAGAGCGACGACATCGTCTTCGAACGCTTTCGCGTCGTCTGGCCGCCCGACCTCGCGTATACCGACAGCACCACATGAACCAGAAAGGCCCCCGGCGAACCGGGGGCCTTGCGGTGGGCGATACCAGACTCGAACTGATGACCTCTTCCGTGTGAAGGAAGCGCGCTACCAACTGCGCCAATCGCCCGCATCCCGAACGGGACTCATCGATCGTACCGGATGCCGAGACGTGCTTCGAACCATCCGGTGAGACACGCGCGGGCCGCGCCTCGTTTTGCGCACACGCTCAGATCGGGTAATGTCTTACGAGTGCTCGGGGCAAGCCCCGGGAACGAAATGCGGATGTAGCGCAGTTGGTAGCGCACAACCTTGCCAAGGTTGGGGTCGCGAGTTCGAGTCTCGTCATCCGCTCGAGTGGAGGGATCTCCGTCTGGGAAACCGACGGAGGATCACGACACGTGGGTCGAACCACACACGGTGGCGTGGCCGAGCGGCTAGGCACCGGCCTGCAAAGCCGTTTACACGGGTTCGAATCCCGTCGCCACCTCAACTCACAACAGAACAGCCTGTATAGGCGCGATTGGCGCAGCGGTAGCGCGCTTCCCTGACACGGAAGAGGTCACTGGTTCGATCCCAGTATCGCGCACCGAATGAAACCCCCGGTTCTGCCGGGGGTTTTTTCGTTTCTCCATACCCCGGGGGTGACGACTGCCGCGAAGGGCAGCTGTCATGGGGCTGTCGGCGCACGATCCTGCCAGACTGACGGGATGCCGGGGGAGTACGGGTGGCAGCGGATCCGCGTCGGAAACGCGACGATCTCCGTCGCGGCCGACGAGCCGATCGCCGTCGTGCGCGGCCCGGACGGGCGCGAACGTGTGGCGACGTGGCCCGACCTCGATCTGGGAGCACGGGCGGCGGACGCGACCGTGCTGTCCACCTCGGCGGGAGTGTGGGTCGTGTACCGCCCGCAGGAGGCTCAGGACGAGGCGATCGCACCCGGCCGCAGTGCCGCGGTGCATGTCGGACTCGATGCCTCGGTCGGGTTCGCCGCGCCCCTGGGCGATGCGCAGCTGATCGGCGCGACCGTTCACGGTCTCTGGCTGCGTGATCCGGCGGCATCGAGCGACCCGGATGAAGCCGACGCCTGGCTGCGGGACAATGTGCAGATCCGCTCGGCGCGCGGCGCGTCGCACCGCATGAGCGTGGACCGTCGCATCGCGTGGGTCATCGACGCCGGAGCCTCCGGCGCGCGCGTGGCCGTGCACACGGAGCCGCCTCGCTGGTCGCCAAGGGGGTGGATCTACGCGACCGCCGAGTTCGTCCTGTCACCCGGACCTCTGCCGGCGGAACTCCGCACGCAGGACCGACCCCTTCGCCCCGTCGACGACGCGGAGATCATGACGGCGATGAGCGCGCTCGTCCCGCAACGCGTGCCGCGCGCCGAGGACGACCCCCGTGCGTCGTGGAGGCCGGCGTCCCTGCGCACCGCGGACATCGCGGCCGCGGTCACGGCGGTGACCGACGAGTTCGCTCATCTCGACCGGTACTGGACGGGCCCTTCCGAGGACCCGGCGCCCCTCGTCTCCGGTCTCAGCGAACCCCGTGTCGAGGTGCGGGGGGAGTGGCCCGCCACGCGCGTCGAGGTGAGCTTCCGGCATCCGTACTTTCCGGAGGGACGGATGCGGCGGGTTCTCCGCGTCTTCGACGCCGCGGGACGATTTGCGCCGCCACTGTACGCATCGGTGCACCTGATGGAGGACCTCGCCACGGGCAGACTCCCGACGATCGGGACGGCGGTCGGCGGCGTCCTGGACATCTGACGCGGGTGCACCGGACAGCGCCACGAACCAGGGCCGAGACGAGCGATCCCGCGAGCGGAGAGACGCCGCCTCGATCCGCTCGAGAGGGGGAGTGGCTGTTCCCGCCGCCAGAAAGGGGGGCTGCGGAGTGCCTGGCGGCGGGAACACTTCGACGCTAGGGCATGTCCCCCGAATGGGGGACACGAAATCCGGCATCTTGCGCAAGCATTGCGCTGATCTTGCGGTGGCCCTGAGAAACCCGGCGGCCTGCACCCGCCAGCCGTCGGGCGCAACCACCGACGAAGCAGCTACCCGCGCAGTAGCGTTGCGGCATGGCGGTCCCCGACACCCTTTGGCGCGAGATCGCGGCATCCCCCTTCGTCTCTCTCGGTACGTACCGACGCAACGGCGCCCTGGTCTCTGTGCCGGTGTGGATCGCGCGTGACGGCGATGAACTCGTCGTCACGAGCGAGCGCACCACCGGCAAGGTCAAGCGACTGCGCAACGACTCCCGCGTCGTGCTGCGACCCTGCAGCCGCATGGGCGCCGTCGAGCCCGACGCCATCACCGTCGAGGCGCACGGCCGCATCGCCGGACCGGCGACCGAGGATGCCCGCGCCGATTCCGCCCTGCGCCGTAAGTACCGGTGGCAGTACACGGCCATCCTCGGGTTCGAGAGACTGGTGCGACGCGTGCAGCGCAAGCCCGGCGACCGCGTGATGCTCCGCATCTCCCGACGCGACTGAGCCACCCCTGCGGATGGGCCCGATTGCGACAGCGCCTATCCGCGAACCGCGGTGAGGGCAAGGGGGTTTGCGGTCCTCGTCC
Organism: Microbacterium testaceum; assembly: GCF_003075375.1. Classification (GTDB taxonomy): domain Bacteria; phylum Actinomycetota; class Actinomycetes; order Actinomycetales; family Microbacteriaceae; genus Microbacterium; species Microbacterium testaceum_E. The sequence continues at coordinate 29,559 of NZ_QDFT01000026.1, forward strand.
TTCCGCGGGACTCTGCAGGTACGACGGCCGCCACCCCCGGGCCTGCCGCGTTCGACTTCTCGCCTGGAGATGCGCACGACACGGGGGCCGGTTCAGGAGACGCCATGGGCAAGTTCATCTACGACAGCAACATCAAGGTCGACTTCGAAGACCGCCTGCTCGCCCACCTGCAGGCGGTGATCATGGCCAAGGTGCGCCGGGGGGAGAGCTTCCCCTTCACGTGGAAAGACGACATCAGCACCGGTGGAGGCCGCACGACCGTCTACATCCACCCGAACGTGTCGCTGGTGTTCAAGTACCACGGCAGCCGCAGCCCGCAGCTGAGCCCCGCGTGGCTGCACGCCCTCACATACAACGCGAACTCGGGACGCGGGCTCTACGTCATCCCCGAGCCCGACGAATCCGCCCCGCGCGAGAGCGCGCCGCGCGAGGAGATGACTTTCCGCGAGGTGCCGAACGATCAGGTCGGCGCGCCCGCGCACTCCTGAACGGGGAATGCCCACCACGCGTCGATCGTTGCCCGCAGCATGACCGACTGGGACGACGCGAAGCCCTTCTTCGAGACGGATGCCGTGGCGCACCTGTCCACCCTGATGCACGACGGGTCGCCGCATTCGATCCCGCTGTGGGTCGGCGTCGACGGTGACCGGCTCATGGTCTTCACGGTGACGGACACCCTGAAGGACCGCAACATCCGCCGCGACCCCCGCGTCGCGATCTCGGTGACCGGCGCCGACAACCCCTACGCATCGGCCTTCGTCCGCGGTGTCGCCGTCGAGCGCATCGACGGCGAGACTGCGCTGCCGTACGTCGACCGCATCTCGACGCAGTACACCGGAGAGCCCTACGACCTGCGCGAGGGTCTCGCGGTGTGGTTCATCGAACCGCGCAAGGCGTGGTCGCGCACCTACGAGGACTGAGCGCTCACCACACCAGCGGGAGCACGCCGAGCAAGAGGATCAGCGGGGCGATCACCGCACCCAGAACGACGAAACGGCTCCACCGCACCTCGATGCCCGCGGCGACGAGCCGGTCGTGCCACAGCAGGGTCGCCAGCGACGCCCACGGCGTCACGATGGGACCGGCGTTGACCCCGATGAGCAGGGCGGCCAGGCGCACGGGGGAGCCCGCGACCGACTCGAGGGCCAGGTAGGCCGGCAGATTGTTGATGCCGTTGGCCGCCAGTGCCCCCACGCCCGCCAGCTGCCACAGCGACACCAGGTCGTCACCGGTTCCCGCCAGCACCGAGGTGACCCCGCCGATCCCGAGCGCCTCGAGTGCACCGACCGCCAAGAACAGCCCGCCCGCGAAGACCAGCAGGGACCAGGGCACCAGACGGATGCCGAGCGCCCCGGGCGCACGCACGGCGAACGCCGCGATGAGCACGACGGCGGCGGCGACGGCCGGCATCCACGGTTCCAGTCCGACGACCAGCAGCGGCAGCAGCGCGAGCGTGACGATGCCCGAGAAGCGCAGCAGGACCCGGTCCGACACGGTGGGGGCGGCGGCGTCCGGGTAGGTGCGGGGGAGGCGGCGCAGGAAGACCACCGTCAGCACGACCACCGACACCGCGATCGCGATGAGGGCCGACGGCCCCAGGAGCGCGAGGAACGCGATCGGGTCGTGTCCCCCGCCCAGGGCTTCGGAGGCGAGCAGGTTGGTGAGGTTCGACACGGGCAGAACCAGCGAGGCCGTGTTGGCCAGCACCACTGTGACGAACGCGAACGGCAGCGGGTCGAGCCTGCGCGCCACCGCCATGGCAACCACCACCGGCGTCAACAGCACCGCTGTGGTGTCGAGTGAGAGGAACGCCGTCGCCACGGTCGCCAGCCCCACCACCAGCACCCACAGCAGCGCGGTACGACCACGCGCGAGCTTCGCCAGCCGCGCGGCGACGACGTCGAACAGTCCCGCCTTCGAGGCGAGTTCGGCGACGATCGTCACCGCCACGACGAACAGCAGGATGGGCCACACCCGGTCGGCGACGGCGAGGGCGTCGTCGGCGGGGAGGGCGCCGGTGAGCAGCGCCACGATCCCGAGGATCCAGAGCACGCCGCCGATGATGGCCAGAGTCACCGCTCCACTATGGGGCACGCGCGATGCGATCGCGGCCACGCCCGCCCGGTAGCCTGGAGCAGACCCCTTCAGGAGATGTTCTGTGACTGATTTCCCCGCCGATGGCTTCGCCCTCTTCCCCGACCGTTCGGTCGTCGCCCTGCGCGTCAACGGGGAGCTGAAAGACCTGGCCACGACCGTGACGGCCGACGACCGGGTCGAGCCGGTCACGATCGACAGCGCCGACGGCCTGTCGATCCTGCGCCACTCCACGGCGCACGTGCTGGCTCAGGCGGTCCAGCGTGTCAAGCCCCAGGCCAACCTGGGCATCGGTCCGCCCGTCACCGACGGCTTCTACTACGACTTCCAGGTCGACGAGCCCTTCACCCCCGACGACCTCAAGGTCATCAAGAAGGAGATGGAGCGCATCGTCCGCGAGAACCAGCGGTTCGTGCGGCGCGTCGTCACCGATGACGAGGCGCGCGCCGAGCTCTCCGACGAACCGTTCAAGCTCGAGCTGATCGGGCTCAAGGGCGGGTCCGCCGAAGCCGCCGAGGGCGCCTCGGTCGAGGTCGGCGCCGGTGAGTTGACGATCTACGACAACGTCACCCGTGACGGCGAGACCGCGTGGAAGGACCTCTGCCGCGGACCCCACGTGCCCGGTACGCGTCTGATCGGGAACGGGTGGGACCTCACCCGCATCGCCGGCGCCTACTGGCGCGGCAGTGAGAAGAACCCGCAGCTGCAGCGCATCTACGGAACCGCGTGGCCCACGAAGGACGAGCTGCGCGCGTACCAGCACCGCCTCGAAGAGGCCGCGAAGCGCGACCACCGCAAGCTCGGCAAGGAGCTCGACCTGTTCTCGTTCCCCGACGAGATCGGCCCGGGACTGAGCGTCTTCCACCCCAAGGGCGGCATCATCCGCTACGAGATCGAGCGCTACATGCGCGAGCGTCTGCTCGCCAGCGGGTACGAGGTCGTCAACACCCCGCACATCACCAAGGGCGACCTGTTCATGACCAGCGGTCACCTGCAGTGGTACGCCGACGGGATGTACCCCCCGATGGTCCTGGACGAGGTGGTGGATGCCGACGGCCACGTCTCGCGCGAGGGCCAGGAGTACTACCTCAAGCCCATGAACTGCCCGTTCCACAACCTGATCTTCCGCTCGCGGGGTCGCAGCTACCGCGAGCTGCCGCTGCGGCTGAGCGAGTTCGGGTCGGTCTACCGCTACGAGAAGAGCGGCACCCTGGCCGGTCTGACGCGCGTGCGCGGCATGACCCAGGACGACACCCACATCTACGTCACGGCCGACCAGGTCAAGGGCGAGCTCACCCACAGCCTCGACTTCGTGCTGCAGACCCTTCGCGACTACGGCCTGAACGACTTCTATCTCGAGCTGTCGACGAAAGAAGAGGGCAACCCCAAGTTCATCGGCGACGACGCGCTGTGGACCGAGGCGACCGACACGCTGCGCGAGGTCGCCGAGGCCTCGGGCCTCGAGCTCGTGCCCGACCCGGGTGGCGCGGCGTTCTACGGCCCCAAGATCTCGGTGCAGGCTCGGGATGCCATCGGCCGCACGTGGCAGATGTCGACCATCCAGCTCGACTTCAACCAGCCCGAGCGCTTCGAGCTCGAGTACACCGGGCCCGACGGCGAGAAGCACCGCCCCGTCATGATCCACCGGGCGCTGTTCGGTTCGGTCGAGCGCTTCTTCGCGATCCTGCTCGAGCACTACGCCGGTGCGTTCCCCGTGTGGCTCGCCCCGGTGCAGGTCGTGGCCGTGCCGGTGGCCGCGGAGTACGGAGACTACCTGCAGGGCATCGTCGCCGACCTCAAGATGCGGGGCGTCCGCGCCGAGGCCGACCACAGCGACGACCGCATGCAGAAGAAGATCCGCACGCACACCACGCAGAAGGTGCCGCTGATGCTGATCGCCGGAGAGCAGGACCGGTCGAACGGCACCGTGTCGTTCCGCTTCCGCGACGGAACGCAGCTCAACGGCATCCCGGTCGAAGAGGCCGTGGCCCGCATCACGGGGGCCATCGCTCAGCGCACCCTGGTCAACACCGCCGAGGACCTGGCGTGACCGACGCTCCGGACGCCGTCCCGGCCGACGCCGAGGCGTCGGCCGCGGACGGCCCCGAGCTCGTGGACGCCGCGAGCATGGCCGGGGTTCCCGACGAGTTCCAGCGCCTGTGGACGCCGCACCGCATGGCCTACATCTCGGCCGGCCGCGAGCCGATGGAGAAGAACTGCCCGTTCTGCGCGGCTCCCGACAAGAGCGATGAAGACGGACTGATCGTCGCGCGGGGGAGGACGGCGTACGTCCTGCTCAACCTCTTCCCGTACAACTCGGGTCACCTGCTGGTCTGCCCCTACCGTCATATCGCCACGTACGACCAGGCCACCGATGAGGAGGTCGCCGAGATCGGCGCACTGACGCAGCGCGGCATGCGCGTGCTGCGCGCCGTGTCGAACTGCGACGGCTTCAACCTGGGCATGAACCAGGGTGCGATCGCCGGAGCCGGGGTCGATGCCCACCTGCACCAGCACATCGTGCCCCGCTGGGCCTCGGACGCGAACTTCTTCCCCATCATCGCCAAGACGAAGGCCCTGCCGCAGCTGCTCGGCGACGTCCGGCGCGCCGTGGCCGACGCCTGGGACGCCTGAGCGGAGCGTCGCCCTCCCGCCGCCGCACGGACGTCGACCAGCACGCGTGTCGCGTGCGACGGTGCTCCCCCCGTCATCCACAACCCCCATCGGCACGGTCGTCGGGATGACTACCGTGGGCGCATGCACGCCGCCACTCGCCCCGCCCTGCTGTCGCTCACGCTGGCCGCGATCCTCGTCGGCACGACGGGGTGTCTGGCGCTACCCAGCCCTCTCGAACCGGATGCCGCGGGGTCGGCGTCCCGACCCACGCCCGCCGCCGCGGACACGGCGAGTCCGAGCAACGATGCGACGGTCGATCCCGATTCCTTCGAGGACGTCTTCGCCGAGCGCGACGAGTTCTTCCGCGAGCAGCAGCTGCCCATGGACGGCACCCCGTTGGTGGCGGTGACCCCGGCGCAGCAGCAGTTCATCGCCGAGCAGCGCGCCTACGTGGAGCAGCAGGGCCTGTCGTGGTCCGCCCAGGACGAGAGCCTGGCCCTCGCTCTGGCCGGCGACGCGTGCGAGACGGCGATCCTGAGCCGTCACGAAGTGGACGCGTCCACCCTCATCGCCCACGTCTCGACGTCGCCGTTGTTCGCCCAGCTGATCTCCGCGGACGCGCAGGGCGAAGCACGCACCCAGGCCGAAGCGCCGATCGCGAGCGTGATGGTGTTCGGCGCGACCTTCCTCTGCCCCGAGGACGGCGACGCGTGGGTGGCCGCCTATCAGGACGTGTACGGCGGCTGACCGGGGTGGGTCAGCGCACCTGACGCACGGTGAACTGCAGCCGCGGGTGCGCGTACGCCTCTTGCGACTCGATGAGTCGCAGTTCGCGCGAGCCCGCGTCGTACGTGTTCGAGAGCAGGTCGAAAACGCTCGACGCGGTGCGAGCCAGTGCGTCGGCGGCGTCGTTCGTGCGGCGATAGTGCGCGGTGAACAGGGCAGCGGTGACGTCGCCCGAGCCGTTGGCCTTCATCGGGATGAGCGGCGTCTGGACGATCCAGGCACCCGCGTCGTCGACGACCATCATCTCAATCGTGTCGGCTTCGCGATCGGGCCGCTCGACGCTCGTGACGAGCACCGTGCGCGGACCGCGGGCGCGCACCATGTCGGCCGAGGCGAGGGTCGATTCGATGCTTCCGGGCTCGGTCCCGGTCAGGAAGCCGAGCTCGAACTGGTTCGGCGTGATGATGTCGGCGACGGGCACGACGCGCTCGCGCAGCAGCTCGGGGATCGCCGGAGCGACGAAGCAGCCCGACTTCGCGTTGCCCATGACGGGATCGCAGGCGTAGACGGCATCCGGATTCGCCTTCTTCACCCGCGCCACCGCGTCGATGATGACGTCGCCGATCCCCTCGCCGCCCTGGTAGCCCGAGAGCACCACGTCGATCTCGGGGAAGACGCCGCGGTCCTCGATACCGGCGATCACCTCGGCGACGTCCGCGGGCGAGATCAGCGGACCACGCCAGGCCCCGTACCCGGTGTGGTTCGAGAAGGTGACCGTGTACACCGGCAGGACCTCGACGCCGATGCGCTGGAGGGGGAACACCGCGGCCGAGTTGCCGACGTGCCCGTAGGCGACGGCGGACTGGATCGAGAGAACCTTCATACCTCGATCCTTCCACCTCGGGCGCCCGGTCGCCGCGCGCCCGAGACACCCGCGACAGCGGCGATGTCGTCGGCGAGAGTCCTCGCGGCTTCTTCGTCGAGGTCGTGCACGGTCAGGCGCAGGAACGAACCGCGCTCGCCCTCGCCCAGGAAGAACGGATCCCCCTCGCGGACCAGCCAGCCGCGGTGCATGAGGTCCTCGCGCACGCCCGCCGCCGGAACGGGCAGCGGCACCCAGAGGTTGAGGCCGTCGCCCGGCCGCACGGCGAGGCCGCGCGCGGTCAGAGCCTCGGCGAACGCCGCATTGCGGCGCGCGTAGTGCTCTGCGGCCTCTTCGATCCCGGCCCGCACCTCGTCGTCGGTGACGAGCGCGAGCGTCAACCGCTGCAGGATGTGGCTCACCCAGGTGGTGCCGGGGGTCAGGCGCACGCCCAGACCGTCGGCGGTGTCGGGATCGGATGCCGTGACGGCCAGGCACGTGTCGGGGCCGAGGAACTTCGACATCGACCGGATCCGCGCCCAGCGTCGCTGCGAAGGACCGATGACCGAGTGCAGCGGCGCACGCGAGAGGAGCGAGAAGTGATCGTCCTCGATCACCAGGACGTACGGATGCGCGGCCAGCACCGCGCGCAACTGCGCGGCGCGTTCGGCGCTCAGGCTCGCTCCGGTCGGGTTGTGGGCGCGCGGGGTGCACACGACCGCGCGCACACCCGCAGCCAGCGCCGCGCGCAAGCCGTCCACCGTCATGCCCTCGGCATCCACCGGCACGGGGACGGCGCGATACCCGCCGGTACGGACCGTGTGCAGCGCCGAGAGGAAGCAGGGGTCTTCGAGGGCGACCGCGTCGTCGCGCTGCAGAGCTTGAGCGAGCAGACGCTCGATCGCGTCGCTCGCCCCGCTCGTGACCGTGATGCGCACGTCGTCCTGGGGGAGCTCCTCGGTCATCCACCCCCGGGCCCACGCCTCGAGACCCGGGTCGATCACGGGTTCTCCGTAAAGCACAGGGCGGGCGGAGCGTGCGAGGGCCGCGGTGGGGTCGGGGATGCGCGCGGGATCGGGGTTTCCGGTCCCGACGTCGCGCAGCACCGTGTCGGGCGCGTAGCCCTCTTGGGCGACGGCCGCGCGGTCGGCGACGCGCGTGCCTCCGCGCCCGCGCGCCTCGACCAGGCCGGCCTGCGCGAGCTGCCGGTAGGCCGCCACCACGGTGTTGCGGTTGACGCCGAGGTCGGTCGCGAGCGTGCGGACCGGTGGCAGCAGGGTGCCCGGCGCGAGCTCGCCGCGTTCGATGCGCGTGCGCAGATCGGCGGAGATCTCGGATGCCGAGCGCCCGGTGATGTCGATGGTCATACGCCCCCAGAGTACGACCAGCCTATGTCCTGAGCCATGCTACGGTTTGGCCTAAGCCAATAATCGCGCCTCCCGAGCGCGCACGGATCGGAGTGGACATGACCGACATCGGAACCCCCCGCGTCAAGCGCGGACTCGCCGAGATGCTCAAGGGCGGCGTCATCATGGACGTCGTCACCGCCGAGCAGGCACGCATCGCCGAGGACGCCGGCGCCGTCGCCGTCATGGCGCTCGAGCGCGTGCCGGCCGACATCCGGGCGCAGGGCGGCGTGGCGCGCATGAGCGACCCCGACCTCATCGACGACATCATCGCCTCGGTCTCGATCCCGGTCATGGCCAAGGCGCGCATCGGACACTTCGTCGAGGCGCAGATCCTGCAGGAGCTCGGCGTCGACTACATCGACGAGTCCGAGGTTCTCTCGCCCGCCGACTACGTCAACCACATCGACAAGTACGACTTCACCGTGCCGTTCGTGTGCGGCGCGACCAATCTGGGCGAGGCGCTGCGCCGCATCACCGAGGGCGCGGCGATGATCCGCTCCAAGGGAGAGGCCGGCACCGGTGACGTGTCCGAGGCCACCAAGCACATCCGCACCATCACCGGCGAGATTAACGCCCTGCGCGCCAAGACCAAGGACGAGCTGTACGTCGCCGCGAAGGAGCTGCAGGCACCGTACGACCTGGTCGTCGAGATCGCCGAGACCGGAAAGCTCCCGGTCGTGCTGTTCACCGCCGGGGGAGTTGCCACGCCCGCCGACGCCGCCATGATGATGCAGCTCGGCGCCGACGGCGTCTTCGTCGGCTCGGGCATCTTCAAGTCGGGCAACCCGGCCCAGCGCGCGGCCGCCATCGTCAAGGCCACCACGTTCCACGACGACCCCAAGGTCGTCGCCGAGGCCTCGCGCGGTCTCGGCGAGGCGATGGTCGGCATCAACGTGGCCGATCTGCCCGCCCCGCACCGCCTCTCCGAGCGTGGCTGGTAACGCTCTTCGCGTCGGGGTTCTCGCGCTGCAGGGCGACGTGCGCGAGCACCTCGCCGTGCTGCGCGCCCTCGGGGCGGACGCGCATCCCGTGCGTCGCCTCGAGGAACTCTCCGCCGTGGAGGGCCTCGTCCTCCCCGGCGGGGAGTCGAGCGTGATCGACAAGCTCGCCCGCGCCTTCGGCCTCTTCGATCCGATCCGCGCCGCCATCGCGGACGGGATGCCGATGTACGGCACCTGCGCCGGCCTGATCCTGCTCGCCGACCGCATCGACGGGGCGATCACCGGTCAGCGCACCTTCGGCGGCATCGACGCCCGTGTCGCACGCAACGCCTTCGGCAGCCAGACCGCGTCGTTCGAGACCGACCTCGACGTGCCCGCCCTCGGCGAGCCGCCGGTGCACGCCGCGTTCATCCGGGCCCCCGCGGTCGTCGAGTGGGGTCCGGATGCCGTGCCCCTGGCATCCCTCTCGGATGGACGCGTCGTGGCGATCGAGCAGGGCGCGCTGCTGGGTACCGCGTTCCACCCCGAATCGACGGGCGAGACGCGGTTCCACGACAGATTCCTCTCGCGCGTCCACAGCCGACGCGGCATCTCCGCCCCCGCGCTCTAGACTGGAAGCTATGTCCGGACACTCCAAATGGGCCACGACCAAGCACAAGAAGGCGGTCATCGACTCCCGTCGCGCCAAGTCGTGGGCCAAGCTCATCAAGAACATCGAGGTCGCGGCGAAGCTCGGTGGAGCCGACCTCCAGGGCAACCCGACGCTCTTCGACGCCGTTCTGAAGGCCAAGAAGACCTCGGTCCCCAAAGACAACATCGACCGTGCGATCAAGCGCGGCGCCGGCATCGGCGGCGAGGCCGTCGAGTACTCGTCGATCATGTACGAGGGCTACGGTCCCAACGGCGTCGCCTTCCTCATCGAGTGTCTGACCGACAACAAGAACCGCGCCGCGGCCGAGGTGCGCACCGCCCTCAGCCGTAACGGCGGCACCCTCGCCGATCCCGGCAGCGTCGCCTACAACTTCAGCCGCAAGGGCGTCATCGTCGTCCCCTCCGAGGGCACCACCGAAGACGACGTCATGCTCGCCGTGCTCGAGGCCGGCGCCGAAGAGGTCGAGCCGCACGGCGAGGGCTTCGGCGTCATCACCGAGGCGAGCGATCTGGTATCGGTGCGCTCCGCGCTGCAGGATGCCGGCATCGAGTACGACTCCGCCGACGTCGAGTTCGTCCCGTCCCTCAAGGTCGAGGTCGACGCCGACACCGCGCGCAAGGTCTTCCGCCTGATCGACGCCCTCGAAGACAGCGACGACGTGCAGAACGTCTACACGAACTTCGACATGACCCCCGAGGTCCAGGCCGAGCTCGAGAACGACGAGTAAGGGCGCGCCCTCTCTCGTGCACACGGCCCCTGCGCTTAGCGTGGGGGCCGTGTCCCGTTCTCTGCGCGTCCTCGGCATCGACCCCGGCCTCACCCGCTGCGGGATCGGCGTCGTCGACGTCGCACCCGACCGCACCGCGACGCTCGTCCACGTGGGCGTCGCGCGCTCGGCTCCCACCGACCCGATCGAGAAGCGCCTCGCGGCCATCGCCGCCGGCATCCGTTCCGTGCTCTCGACCCATGACCCGCAGGTCGTCGCCGTCGAGCGCGTCTTCGCGCAGAACAACCGTCACTCCGTGATGGGAACGGCGCAAGCGAGCGGTATCGCCCTGCTGCTGGCCGCGGAGCACGGCATCCCGGCCGCGACCCACACCCCCAGCGAGGTCAAGGCCGCGATCACGGGGTACGGCTCGGCCGACAAGCTGCAGGTGCAGACGATGGTCGCGCGCGTCCTGCGACTCGCCGAACTGCCTCAACCCGCGGATGCCGCGGACGCCCTCGCGATAGCGCTGTGCCACGCGTGGCGCGGGGGAGCGGCATCCCCCTCGTCCGAGACGGCGCTCACCCCCGCTCAGCGCGCCTGGCGCGACGCCGAGAAGCGCCGCGGCCCCCTGCCCCGTGTCGCTCGAACACATGTACGAAGCGGCGCGTAGGCTGGTCGCATGATCTCTTCGTTGCACGGTGCGGTGGCGCACGTCGCCGACGATTCATTGGTCGTCGTCGTCGGGGGAGTCGGATTCTCGGTCGCCGTGACGGCGCAGACGGCGCGCGTGCTGCACGTGGGCGACGACGTCCACCTGCACACGAACCTCATCGTCCGCGAGGACGCCCTGTCGCTGTTCGGGTTCGACACCCGCGAGGAGCTCACCGTCTTCACTCAGCTGATCAGCGTGACGGGGGTCGGACCCAAGTCCGCCCTCGGCGTGCTGTCGTCGCTGACCGTCCCGCAGATCGCGCAGGCGGTGGCGGACGACGACGACGCCCCCTTCCGCCGGGTGTCGGGCATCGGCCCCAAGACCGCCAAGCTGATCGTGGTCCAGCTCGCGGGAAAGCTCGCCGTCGTGCCCGCCGCCGCCCCCGCCGCCCTCCCGACGCAGGGAGAGGTGCCGATGCAGGTCACGCAGGCGCTCATCGGCCTGGGCTGGAACGAGCGCACCGCGGCCGAGGCCGTGGCATCCGTCACCGAGAACGCCTCCGAGGCCGACCGCGCCTCGGTGCAGTCGCTGCTCCGACTCACGCTCGCGCTGCTCGGCCCCGCCCGCAAGGAGACCGTGGGTGGCTGACGTCCGCGACGCCGGCACCCCCGACGACGAGACCGAGCTCGCGATCGAGGGGGCCCTGCGGCCCGCCTCGCTCGACGAGTTCGTCGGCCAGCACAAGGTGCGCGGTCAGCTGCAGCTGCTGCTCGATGCCGCGCGCATCCAGCAGCGCTCGCCCGACCACATCCTGCTGTCGGGCCCACCCGGACTCGGCAAGACCACGCTCGCGATGATCGTCGCCCACGAGAGCGGTCGGCCCCTGCGACTGTCGAGCGGTCCGGCGATCCAGCACGCCGGCGATCTCGCCGCCCTGCTGTCGTCATTGACGCCCGGCGAGGTCCTCTTCATCGACGAGATCCACCGCATGGCCCGGTCCGCCGAAGAGATGCTGTACCTCGCGATGGAGGACTTCCGCATCGACATCATGGTGGGCAAGGGCGCGGGGGCGACGAGCATCCCCCTCGACCTGGCCCCCTTCACCCTCGTGGGGGCGACCACGCGCGCGGGGCTCCTCCCCAACCCCCTGCGCGACAGATTCGGCTTCACGGCGCACCTCGAGTACTACGAACCCGAGGAGCTCGAGCAGGTGGTCCAGCGCTCGGCGTCGATGCTCGACGTCGGCCTGCCCGGCACCGCGCGGTCCGAGATCGCCCGGCGCTCGCGCGGAACGCCCCGCATCGCCAACCGCCTGCTGCGTCGCGTGCGCGACTACCTGGTCGTGAACGGACCCTCCGCCGGTTCCGACGACGGGCACGCGGACGTCCGGGTCGTCGGCGCCGCCCTCGACCTCTACGACGTCGACGCGATCGGACTGGACCGCCTCGACCGCGCCGTCCTGGACGCTCTCGTCCGCCGGTTCCGCGGGGGACCGGTCGGGCTGAGCACGCTCGCGGTGTCCGTGGGCGAAGAGCCCGAGACGATCGAATCCGTCGTCGAGCCGTACCTCGTGCGCATCGGCTTCATGGGTCGAACGCCCCGCGGCCGCGTGGCCACGCCCGAGGCCTACGACCACCTGGGCGCCCCCCACCCCGACGGGCTGCTCCGGTTCGGTCAGGGGTCATGACCTATACTCGGCGAGGGATTCCCCGACCCCCGCTAGGCAGTGCCGCACGGCGCGCCTGATTTCGAAAGGTGCACCGCCTCGATGGATATCGCCCGGTTCTTCTCCGACTACGGTCTCATCATCCTGCTCATCGGCCTGCTGGTCTTCATGTTCTACAGCTCGCGCCGTCGCATGCAGAAGCAGAAGGCCGAGCTCGAGAAGAAGGCCCGTGAGACCGTGCCCGGCGCCGAGGTGCTGCTGCAGGGCGGCCTCTACGGCACCATCGTCGACTACGACGGTGAGGACCTCGACAAGCCCGCCCTGGTCGAGATCGCCCCGGGCGTCGTCATCAAGGTGCACAGCCAGGCCGTCCTGCGCATCGTCGACCCCGTCGAGGGCGCCGTGACCGAGGACGAGTACATCGAGGCCGAAGAGGCCGAGGCAGAGTACGTCGCGGGCGTCGCCGACGGCGACATCACCTCGATCAGCGACGACAAGCGCTCCTCCCGCGCCACCGACGCCGACCGCGACGACAAGGACCGCCCCGCGGTCTGACCGACCCGACTTTCCCGTTCACCGCCGCATAGAAAGCCGACTCCGTGGCGCCCTCAACACCCGTCCGTCACGCCTGGCGCGTCTTGACCGGATTGCTCGCCATCACCGGCGTGCTCTTCGGCATCAACGCGCTGGGCGTGTACGTCTACAACGCCAGTTCCTGGAGCCCCGAGCTCGCGCTCGACCTCCAGGGCGGCACGCAGATCATCCTGCAGGCCCAGACCACCGACGGCGCTGCGCCCGACGCCGAGCAGCTTCAGCAGGCCGTCACGATCATCCGCCAGCGCGTCGACGCCTCGGGCGTCGGCGAGGCCGACGTGGCCACCGAGGGCGGACGCAACATCGTCGTGCAGATCCCCGGTCAGGCCGACGACGCCACGCGCGAGCGCATCCAGAGCTCGGCGCAGCTCCAGCTGCGACCGGTGCTGTTCGCCGGTTCGCCCGCCACGACGTTCGTGGGGGAGGACGGGCAGTCGACGCCGTACCCCATGCCCGATCCGAGCCTGCCGGCCACGCCGACGGCATCGCCGACCAACGCCAGCGACCCGGCGTACATCACCCCCGCGCTCCAGGCCCAGTTCCTGGCATACGACTGCGCCAACCCGCCGAGCAACCCCGCCCAGGCGCCCACGGACCAGCCGCTCATCACCTGCGGACTGAACGACGGACAGAAGTACATCCTGGGCCCCGTCGAGCTCGACGGCACCGACATCACCGACGCGACCAACGGCCAGGAGCAGAACACCGGCCGCTGGGCGGTCAACCTGGCGTTCAACGACCAGGGCACCCAGACCTTCGGCGAGATCAGCCAGCGCCTGTACGGCGCCCAGGCTCCGCTCAACCAGTTCGCCTTCGTCCTCGACGGCAGCGTTCTCTCGGCGCCGTCGATGAACGGCATCATCCTCGACGGCCGCCCCAGCATCACCGGGTCGTTCACGCAGGAGTCCTCGAAGGCCCTCGCCGACCAGCTCAAGTACGGTGCCCTGCCCCTGAGCTTCCAGGTCGTCAGCAGCGACACCGTCTCGGCGACGCTGGGCTCCCAGCAGCTGCAGGTCGGCTTCATCGCCGGTCTGATCGGTCTGGGCCTCGTCGCGATCTACTCGCTCATCGTCTACCGCGCGCTGGGGACGGTGATCATCGCCTCCCTCGCCGTGATGGCGGTACTGACCTACCTGGCGCTGTGCATCCTGGCCTGGCGCGCCGGCTTCCGCCTGTCGCTCGCCGGCGTCGCGGGTCTGATCGTGACCATCGGCTTCACCGCCGACTCGTTCATCGTCTACTTCGAACGCATCCGCGACGAGCTGCGCGACGGCAAGTCGATCACGGCCGCGGTCGAAGACGGCTGGTCGCGCGCGAAGCGGACGATCTACATCTCGAAGTCGATCAACGTCCTCGCCGCGGTGGTGCTGTACATCCTCGCGGATGCCACGGTGAAGGGCTTCGCGTTCACGCTCGGCCTCACGACGGCGATCGACGTCCTGATCTTCATCCTGTTCACCCACCCGGTGATGCAGCTGCTCGCCCGCACGCGCTTCTTCGGCTCGGGCCACCCGCTCTCGGGCATGGACCCCAACGCCCTCGGCGCGGTCTACCGCGGCCGGGCGCAGTTCCGGACCCCCGTGGCGGATGCCGGTCGCGCCAAGCGCTCGCGCGGCGAGGCCGCCCGTCGCCAGACGATCGCCGAACGCAAGCAGGCGGAGCTGGCCGCCGCCCGCGGCGATAGCCGCTCCACGAAGGGGGGAGACGACTGATGCGCTCCATGTCGCAGCTCGGCAACGACCTGTACTCGGGCAAGACGTCCTTCCCGTTCGTCCAGCGTCGTCGCCTGTGGTTCATCATCGCCGCGGTCCTCGTGATCGGCGCCGCGCTGGTGCCGCTGTTCCGCCCCGTGCAGTTCTCCATCGAGTTCACCGGCGGTTCGCAGTTCACGGTGTCCAACCCGGCATCCTTCGATCAGGGTCTGGCGACCCAGGCCGTCACGTCGGTCGTACCGGGTGCGACCACGCGTGTGACCACGATCAGCGATCAGGCCATCCGCGTGCAGACCGACCAGCTCGGTCCCGACGAGACGCAGGCGGTCTCTGCCGCCCTGTCCACCACGTACGAGGTGCCGCGTTCCGAGGTCACCGACTCGTTCATCGGCCCGACCTGGGGTGCGGACGTCACCCGGCAGTCGCTGTGGGGTCTGTCGATCTTCCTCGCGCTGACGTTCCTGATCCTCGCGCTGTACTTCCGCACGTGGAAGATGTCGGTCGCCGCGATCATCGGTCTCGTCGACGTCCTCGTGATCACGATCGGCGTGTACGCCGTGTTCGGTTTCGAGATCTCTCCGGCAGCCGTCATCGGCTTCCTCACGATCCTCTCGTACGCGCTCTACGACACCACCGTCGTCTTCGACAAGGTGCGCGAGAACACCCGTGAGGACGGCGAGATCTCGGGGCGCACGTTCGCCGAGTCGGTCAACCTGGCCGCCAACCAGACGCTGATCCGCTCGATCAACACGACGGTCGTCGCCATCCTGCCGGTCGGTGCGATCCTCTTCATCGGCGTCCCCCTGGGGGCGCGCACGCTGAGCGACATCTCGCTGTCGATCTTCGTCGGCACGATCGTCGCGGCCTACTCGACGCTGTTCGTCGCCGTGCCGATGTACGCGCTGCTGCGCGAGAAGGAGAAGCCGATCGCCCAGCGCGACGGTCGCGTCCGCGCCGCGCGCGAGAAGGCCGGCGTCCCGGCCTGACGCCGCAACCCGCTCCCGCCCCCGCGCGGCCCGCTCACCGGGCCGCGCGGGGCATAGACTTGTCCGACTGGCCGTGAGGAAGGTGTGGCGATGACCGAGACCGCGTCCTCCGCGCCACCGCCGTCCTCTCTGCGGCGCCTGGTTCCGCGCATCTTCTCGCGCGCCGCCCGCCGCGATGACGTCGACAAGCTGCTGCGCACGGTGCGCACGCACCACCCCAAGGGCGATCTCGCGATCATCGAGCGCGCCTACGCCGTCGCCGACAAGGCGCACGACGGCCAGAAGCGCCAGAGCGGCGAGCCGTACATCACGCATCCGCTCGCCGTCGCGCAGATCCTCGCCGAGCTGGGCCTCGGCCCCAAAGCCATCGCGGCCGCCCTGCTGCACGACACCGTCGAGGACACGGGCTACCCGCTCGACGAGCTCGCCGCCGACTTCGGGGACGAAGTCGCCATGCTCGTCGACGGCGTCACCAAGCTCGACAAGGTCAAGTACGGTGACAGCGCGCAGGCCGAAACCGTCCGCAAGATGATCGTGGCGATGTCGAAAGACATCCGTGTGCTGCTCATCAAGCTCGCCGACCGCCTGCACAACGCCCGCACCTGGGGGTTCGTCCCGCCGCACAAGGCCGCGAAGAAGGCGACCGAGACCCTCGAGATCTACGCGCCCCTCGCGCACCGCCTCGGCATCCAGGCCATCAAGAGCGAGCTCGAGGACCTCTCGTTCGCCGTGATGCACCCCAAGCTCTACGCCGAGATCGACAGCCTGGTCAAGCAGCGCACGCCCCAGCGCGAGCAGTACGTCCAGAACGTCATCGACGCGGTCGACGCCGACCTGCGCGAACTCCGCGTGCGCGGTCGCGTCATGGGGCGCCCCAAGCAGCTGTACTCCGTGTACCAGAAGATGGTCGTGCGCGGTCGCGAGTTCGACGACATCTACGACCTGATCGGCATCCGCATCCTGGTCGGCACGGTCCGCGACTGCTACGCGGTGCTCGGCGCCATCCACGCGCGGTGGACGCCCCTGCCCGGCCGGTTCAAGGACTACATCGCCACCCCCAAGTTCAACCTCTACCAGTCGCTGCACACGACGGTGATCGGGCCCGGCGGTCGCACCGTCGAGATCCAGATCCGCACCAACGAGATGCACCAGCAGGCCGAGTTCGGCGTCGCCGCGCACTGGAAGTACAAGGAGCGCATGGCGGGCGGGAAGGCGGATGCCAAGGCCGTCGACGCCGACATGGCCTGGATCGCCCACATCTCGGACTGGCAGGCGG
>NZ_QDFT01000027.1 GCF_003075375.1 Microbacterium testaceum
CCCACGCCCCCGCAAGCGTGACCGGATCGCGCGGGACGAGTACGCCTTGTCGCCCCGGACCGCGTCCGGGCGGGTGCGAGGGCGACCGACGGGGCGACCCACGCGAAGCTGATCCAGCAAGGGCAGCAGCATCGGCGAATCACCGGCCTGTCCGGGGGTGATCACCGTGACCAGCGGCAGCCCCTTCCCGTCAACGAGCTGGTGGATCTTCGTCGACAGGCCGCCCCGGGAGCGGCCGATAGCATGATCAGGCGGCTCGACGCCCGGATTCGTGTAATTCGATACAGCCCCCTGTGGGGCGACTCGTGTTCGTCGCGTGCTGATGCGCCCGCGTGATCGTCGAATCCACCGATACCGACCAGTCCACCAGCCCCTCGGCGTCGGCCTGCGCGATCAGCGACTGCACGATCGAGTCCCAGGTGCCTTCGGTCGCGAGCCTGCGATGCCAGGTCCACACGGTCTGCCACGGGCCGAACACTGCAGGAAGATCGCGCCACGCGATCCCGCACCGATACCGGTAAATGATCCCTTCCAGCATCGTCCGCGCGTCCGAGAACTTCCGACCCGGGCGACCCGTCGGCCTCGGCAACATCCCATCGATCAGAGACCACTGAGCATCCGTAAGCAACCGAAACCGCGTCACCGCTCCAGCGTCTCAACCGATCCCCTCAACCTTTGTCAGACACGCCCTAGTGGTGGAACAGGGCGCGGACGCGGCGGGTGAACGGCATCCGGAGCATGACCTCGCGCCCGTCGACGTCGACCGTGACGATCGAGCCGCCCAGCCCGCGGCCGGGGGCGGGTGCGGCGTCGCCGCGGACGTACGCCTCGGCCACGTCGACGTAGACGGCGAGGAGTTGCGCGCTCTGATCCTTGGACGACGACGCGTCGACGAGCTGCATGCGGTGGCCCGTGTCGGTCTCGACCGAGAACCACCGCGAGCCGGGCGTCGACACCAACGCCCACCGGTCACCGCGCGAGAACCGCGCCCAGGCCGCACCGTCGCGCAGCTCGGTCGTGACGGAAAGATCCGCCTGGGCGATGACGAGCACCTCGAGCATGGCGAGCGCCTCGGCGGCCGTGACGTAGTCGGCGCGGTCGGCGCTGAGCCCGCCCCACTCGAATCTGCGCTCGCTCATCCCGCCGCCTCCTCGCCACGCACGTCAGGGATGAGCGTAACCCCGTGACGGGCGGCGCGGGCGGTTGCACCGGTGCGCGCTCAGGCGGGACGCAGACTGTCGTCGGGGTGGAGACTGCGCAGCGGCACAGATCCGTCGACGATCGCCCGCAGCGCCCGGGGGCTGACCTCGAGCTCGGCCGAGAGGGTCTCGATGCCGGTTCCGGACGACACCGCCGCCCGGAGCGCCGACTCTGCTTCTCGGGTGGCCTGGTCGACCTCGCCCGCGGAACTGCGGACGAAGGCGGCCAGGCGCGCCTTGGCGAGCCGGATCCACGCACGCTGGCGCTCTCTGAGGTCGACGGACTCGGCGGGCGCGTCAGGGGCGGGTGCGAGGGCACCGTGGCGGTCGGGCGTCATGACTCTCCACTCCGGGCGTTCGACGCTCGCGCGGATCGCGGGCGTCATCCCATGCTGAGGGAGGGCGGGGACGAGCACATCCTCCGAGAGGATGAACTCGGATGAACGTCGGGTGACGTCTCAGGCCCGGGTCGGCTGGTCGAAGTCCCAGTCGATCGGCTCGTCGTCGGCATCCCGATCCGGCTCCACGGCGCGCAGGTGCGGGCGCGGGAACAGACGGTGGTTCTTCAGCTCCTCGGCGGCGCGCGAGAAGTCCGGTTCCTCGTCGTTCCACTCGACCGGGGAGGACAGCACGTCGTTGCCGACGCCGATGACGAGCTCGGCCTGGGCGACCTTCTTCTCGTCGGTGACGATCGGGATGTGCACGGCCTCGGCCTGTCCCTCTTTCGCCACCGCGGCGGTCAGCTCGACGAGCGACTGCGCGACGTCGTCGGTGGTCGTCACGGTTTCACCGGCATAGGTCACGCTTCTCATGATCCGAGCTTGCGCGAGGATCAGCGCCGATCCACGCGGGTTGCCCTCGCGCGCCGGGTGGGGTACGGCTCAGTCCCGTCGCTGCGCGCTGCGGAACATCGCCTCGTCGAGTTCGAACCAGACCGCACGCACCGTGTCGAACTCCCCGAAGGGTTCGGGCTGGGGATCGCTGAGCGAGAGGCGGTAGCCGCGAGGCAGGTCGTCCACGTGCTGTCCGTCGCGCGGGCCGCCGACGAGCACGTAGATCACGGGGACTCGATCTGCGGGGTCTCGTTCGCGGACGGTTCGACCGCGACGCCGTCGACGGCGTCGCTCATGCGGTGCAGGAAGGCCACCACGGCGGCCGACTCTTCGGGCGTCATGTCGATGACGGCCGCGAGCATGCGATCGTGCATGTTGCCGAGGGTCTGACGCACCTCGGCGTCGGCGCGTGGCGTCGACTCGATGAAGATGCTCCGACGATCGTCGGGGTTGGCGCTGCGCACGATGTGGCCCGACCGCTCGAGACGGTCGAGGATGGCCGTGGTCGACGCGGTCGACAGCCCGAGGTAGCGGGTGAGCTCGCCCGGGCGGACGCGCCTCGACTTGTCGCGCAGCAGATAGCGCAGGACGAGCAGCTCGTTCTCGCCCATCGACATCGAGTCGCGGGTGCGGCGCCGCATGGCGACCTCGGCCGCGCGATAGATGCGCAGCGCTTCGAGGACGGCCTTGCTGCGACGCCGGCGGTCGGCGGGCTCGTCGCCGTACCAGTACGTGACCTCGTCGTCCGGCTCCGTGGTGGCGGGTTCGCGGGACGTGGTTTCGACGTCTGTCATGGCACACTCCTCCCCGCTCGTCCCGCAACTATACAACGAAACAAATAGTTAGACAAACTAGTTACTAAGCGAGTATGTTCTACACACAGCTAATCGCTTCTGAAGGGAGTTCCCCATGGGCCACCTGTTCTACGGCACGTCTACCGAGTCGATCACCATCCCCGACCGCCTGCTCTCCCACCTCAAGGTGGTCGCGACCACCAAGCTCCGTCGCTCCGAGAGCTTCACCCTCAGCTGGACGCACGTCGACGGCACCCCCGGTCGTTCCACCCTGTGGCTGCAGCCCGCGATCCCGCTGCGCTTCGTCTTCGACTCCGCCGAGCCCGAGTCCCTGAACGCCACCGCGCTGAAGAACATGGCCGACATGGCCAACTCCTCCGCGGGACTCGTCGTCGATCTGACCGCCGAGATCCCCGCCGCCGACGCCGCGCCGCGCACCCCGGTCCGCGCCGCCGCCCCGGCCGCCCGCCGTCGCTCCCTCTCGGTCGCCGCCTGACATGTCCTCCGCCACCACTGCCCTCACCTCGGCCCGCGTGACGTGGGCCGGAGTCGACACCGGCTTCTGGGTCGCCCATCGCGGCGGCGAGTACTTCGGGTGCGTCGACGCCGTCGCCGGGGGTTTCGTGTCGCGCGATGCCCACGGCATCCCGATCGGTCGTTACGACGCGCTCGACGCGGCCAAGGCGTCCCTTCGCACCACGACGCATCCCGCGAACACTCGGCACCGCGCTCGCCTCGAGCGCGCCGCGCTCGTGACCGCCACCGCCGTCGGGGGGACGGCCCTGGCCTTCGCCCTGACCGCCGGCGCCCTGGCGCCCTACCTGTGAACGGCACCGCCGAGGGCGACCTGCGCGACGACGCCGATGCCTTCGAAGAGGCCGCGACCGCCGACTTCACCGCCCGGTACGGCGTCACTCCGCTCTGACCGCGCGTCGACCCCCTGGACACGGCCGACGAGTCGTGTCACGGTCGCAGTCCATTCGACGAAGGGAATCCCATGACTCCGCACGACGGCCGCGCAGACGACGCCCCCGATCAGGACGCGAACGGCGCGGGCAGCGAATCGCCCGAAGAGGGTGCCGCCGCTCAGCGCGACGCGGACGACGCCGCATCGACGGACGACTCCCCCACCGGCGACATCAGCTGACCGACGACCCCGGGTGCCTCACGGCCCCGGGGTCGATCGCTGTCCGGGCGCGTTCAGAACGCGTAGCGCACCCGGCAGTACGGCAGCTTCTCGGCGATGAGCGCGGTGAGCGCGGCCACGCTCTCGGCCTTGAGGGGATGCCGGTACCGGACGTTGACCGCCCCGTTCTGCGACCTCTTCTCTTCTTGCGTGGCGGGGGTCCAGAGCAGGTCCTCGCCCTTGGGGTGCCACCCCAGGTTGACCTCGTGCAACCCCTCGTTGTGCGTGAGGAAGATCACCTCGCAGGCGAGCTGCGCCTTGGCCCGCGGGTGCAGGGCGGCGTCGAGCTGATCGAACAGCTCGGACCAGTCGCGCAACCACGTGGGGGTGAGGATCACGGGCGAGAAGTTGACGTGCACCTCGTACCCGGCGTCGACGAAGTCGTTGATGGCCGCGATGCGCTCGGCCATCGGCGAAGTGCGCAGGTCGGTCACGCGCGCGGTGTCGGCCGGCATGAGCGAGAAGCGGATGCGAGTACGCCCCGCCGGGTCCCACTCGAGCAGATCGCGGTTGACGAACTTCGTCGCGAACGACGCCTTGGCGGTGGGGAGCATGCGGAACAGGTCGCACACGTCGCGCACGTTCTCGCTGATCATCGCGTCGACCGAGCAGTCGCCGTTCTCGCCGATGTCGTAGACCCACGCCTCGGGGTCGCACTGGTTGGGTTCGGTCTTGGGGCCCCGCGCAGCAACGTGACGGGCGAGATGCCGAGTGATCTGCTCGATGTTGGCGAAGACCGTGATGGGGTTGCTGTACCCCTTGCGTCGGGGGACGTAGCAGTACGCGCACGCCATGGCGCAGCCGTTCGACAGCGAGGGGGCGATGAAGTCGGCGGAGCGGCCGTTCACGCGCGTCGTCACGCTCTTCTTGACGCCCAGCACCAACGCCTCGGTCTTGATCCGCACCCAGCGCGCGACGTTCGTCTCGTCGCCGTGCACCTCGGGGATCTGCCAGTGCGAGGCGATCGGGACGATCCGGGCCTCGGGCCATCGCGCCACGATCTCGCGCCCGCGCTCGAGCTCGAGCGCGGCGTCCTCGGCGTAGATGCGGGTGACGCGCAGCAGGTTCTCACGGTGGACGGCCATCGTCCCGTTCTACTCCGGGGGTCCGACATCGGCGCCGGACGGCGAGGGCTGGCACCGCGGACACCACCACGTCCGCCGCTGCTCCGGGTCGTTCGCGACCTCGTCGCGCACCCGCACCCGGGTGCCGCAGCGCAGACACGGTCGGCCGGCGCGCCCCACGACCCAGTGCGACGAACCGCGGCGCCGGTCGCCGGTCGTGACCTGATACATGCCCGGCACGGTGGCCGACAGGCGCAGGCACCGCGCGGCGAGCGCCACCAGCGCGTGCAGGTCGGTCGCTCCGATGGGAGCGAACGGGTGGATGCCGCGCAGGAAGGCGAGCTCGTTGACCCACAGGTTGCCGAGGCCCGCCATCCGCGTCTGATCCAGGAGCGCGGCGACGACGGGTCGATCGGGTCGCTGCGACAGGCGCCGCACCGCCTCGTCGGCATCCCAGTCCTCCCGCAACGGATCGGGACCGAGGTACCCCACGGCGTCGACCTCGCGCGCCGTGGGCACGAGCTCGACCACGGGCAGGTCGATTCCCCACACCTCGCGCCCGTCCGCGAGGCGCATCCGCACGCGCGCCTGATCGCGGACCGCCGTCGGCAGGCGCCGCCCCGCCCGCGTGATCGTCCAGCTGCCCTGCATGCGCAGGTGCGTGTGCAGGGTGCGGCCGTCGTCGAAGCGGGTCAGCAGGTGCTTGCCGTGCGTGTCGTAGGCGACGATCGTCACCCCGGCGAGAGAGCGACCGGCGGCGGTGCCGGAGCGCACCTCGCCGTCGACCACGAGGGAACCGCGGGTAGCGGCATCCAATCTGCGTCGCAGTCGGAAGACGCTGTCGCCCTCGGGCACCGTCAGCGCGCCGCGGTGAAGAGCTGGTCGTCGCGGGGAGCCAGCCCCGGGCGCAGGCGCGTGCCGAACTCGTGTCGCAGGACGCTCAGGGCGGCCTGCCACCCCGCGAGGCCGTGCACTCCGGGACCGGGGCTCGCCGACGAGGAGCACAGGTAGACACCGCGCATCGGTGTGCGCCACGGGTCGGGACTGTAGACGGGCCGGCCGAGCAGCTGGGTGAGCGTGGGCGCACCGGCCGAGATGTCTCCCCCGGGGAAGTTGGGGTTCCACGCCGCGATGTCGACGGCCGTGCGCGAGGACGACGCCAGCACCGTGTCGCGGAACCCGGGGGCGAAGCGCTCGATCTGGCGGACCACCGCCTCTTCGCGATCGGCGGGACTGCCCGCGGGCACGTGCGTATAGGCCCAGAGCACGTGCCGGCCGGCGGGAGCACGCGTGGCGTCGAAGAGCGTCGGCTGCGCCGCCAGCACGTACGGCGCGTCGGGCAGCTGACCGCGGTCGACCGCGTTCTCGGCCGCCGCAATCTCGGCCCGCGTTCCGCCGATGTGGACGGTGCCCGAGCGCGCCACATCGGGGTCGGCCCACGGCACCGGTTCCGACAGAGCGAAATCGACCTTGGCGACACCGCCGCCGTAGCGGAACCGCTCCAGCGTGCGACGGTAGGCCGACGGCATCCGCGCCCCCGCCAGGCGGATCATCGTGCGGGGGTTCGTGTCGAGCAGCACCGCGCGGGCGGGAGGCAGCTCGTCGAGCGAGGTCACCTCGACGCCCGCGTGCAGCACACCGCCGTGCGCGCGGATGTCGTCGATCATCGCGTCGGCGATGGACTGGCTGCCGCCGACCGGGATCGGCCAGCCGCGGCCGTGACCGTAGGTGGCGAGCACCAGACCCGCACCGCCCGCGGCCAGGCTCGGCTGGTGCAGGATCGTGTGCGCGGACACGCCGGTGATCATGCTCGGCGCGACCTCGTCGCGGAAGCGGGTGTTCCACCACGGTCCCCCCTGCTCGAGCGCGCGCAGACCGAAGAACACGGCCGCGAGGGGGTCGCCCGGGATGCGCAGAAGGGCGTTGCCGGTGAAGTCGGCGACACCCCGCAGGTGCGACACCAGGGGCTTCATGAGACGCTCGTACGCGGGTCCGTCGACGCCCAGGCCCTCGGCCGCCCGCGAGAGATCGCGCCAGGCCAGGCCCGCGCGCCCACCGTCGAGGGGGTGCGCGTACGACACCTCCGGCACGACGAACGGCACGCGGCGGTCCAGGCCGAACTCGCGGAAGAACCACGACTCGAGGGCGAGCGGGTGCACGGCCGAACCGACGTCGTGGCGATAGCCGGGCAGCGTCAGCTCGGCCGTCGCGGCGGCACCGCCGAACTGCGCGGACCGCTCGTAGACCGCGACCGCGAGACCCGCGCGCGCGAGCGTCACCGCCGCCGCCAGGCCGTTGGGCCCCGAGCCCACGATGATCGCGTCGTAGCTCTCGCTCATCGCTGCAGGGGCTCCTTCTCGGCGGTCGAGGCATGTCCGATCGCGCTCGCACCGCCGGTGGTACCGGGCGCTCCGCCCTCGGCGAGGTAGGCGAGGCGGTGCAGCGTCTCGGCGTTGCGCCACCGGGTGATGGCGTCGAAGACGGTGTCGGGCAGGATCGTGGTCGGGCCGGACACCGGCTCTTCTTGGATGCGCACGACGCACGCGTCTCCGCGCGGCTTGACGTCGATGGCCACGCGGGCGACGCCGATCGGGCCGCCGTGCGGCTCGAGAACGGCACGGTGGGGCGGATCCCAGACCCGCATCACGGTGGTGTCGTTCACCAGCAGCGGCCACGAGCCGAAGGAGTGGTGCAGGGTCGCCCCCTCGGCGGGCCAGTCCTCGCCCACGTCGCGCATGCGCGACGTGCCCACCACCCAGAGGGGGTAGAGCCAGCCGTTCTCGAGAACGCGGAACACGTCGTCGGGGGTGCAGTGCAACAGGCGGACGTTGCGGGCCATGCGCCGATCCTCCCCGCCGAAGAGGTGCGGACGGATGCCGCGAGAAGCCGCCTCGACTTCGCCCACGCTACGGTCACCCACCGACACCCGTCGCGGAGGTTGCGCCCCGGCGCAGGTCCGGGTATCGCGGCGGCCGGAACCGCCCGCGATCCGACGGCGCCGCGCTCACGCCGCCGCGGCACCCCGCTGACGCCCGGCCGCGGGCAGGACGAACCACGCGCGCGTGCCGCCCGTGGGCGAGACGTCCAGGCCGATCGAGCCGCCGTGCGCGTCGACGATGCGGCGGCAGGTCGCCAAGCCGATGCCGATGCCCTGCACGTCGGCCCCGTGGTTGCGCTGCATCGGCTCGAACACGCGCTCGCGCATCTCGGGCTCCACCGCATCGCCGTTGTCGTCCACCGTGATGCGCCACCCGTCGGGCAGCACCTCGACGCTCACGCGCACCTCGGGCACCCGCTCGGCGGCCACCGTGAACTTCACCGCATTCGCGATGAGGTTCTGCAGCAGCACCCGCAGCAGGGTGTCGTCGCCGCGGACGAAGGTCTCGGCATCCACCGTCACCGTGGCGCCCGTGGCGACGAGGGCGCCGTCGAGGTCCTCGAGCACGGCGTCGACGGTCTCGGCCACGTCGACCTCGCCCAGGTGCGGTCGCGTGCCCCCCATGCGCGCGAAGTCGAGCAGGTCGGCGACCATCGCGCTCATGCGGCCGGCCGCGGCCTCGGCGCGCGCGAGCGAACGCGCAGCCCGCGGTGCCGCCGCCATCTCGGGGCTGTCGGCCGCCAGTTCGAGGAAGCCCGTCAGCGCGGTGAGGGGGTTCCGCAGGTCATGGCTGACCTGCGCCGCGAAGCTCTCGAGCTGGGCGTTGGATTCGACGAGGTCGCGCTGCACGCGCCGCAGCTCGAGGACGTCGATGACCTGGTGGGCGAGCAGATCGAGAGCGCGGCTGCTGGCATCCGAGAGCTCTCCGACCTCGTCGTCGAAGACGCAGAGCGTGCCGATCGCCACCCCGTCGGGGGTGATCAGCGGGCTCGAGGCGTAGAAGCGGACGTTCGCGATCTCGCCGGTGACGAAGGCGTTCGCGGCGAAGCGGGAGTCCAGACGCGCGTCGGGGACGACGACCCGACCGGGGTTCACGATGACCGCGGCGCACATCGAGTCCTCGCGCGAGCAGGTGGCCGCCTGGATGCCGACCGCCGCGACCTGGTGCTGCATGCGGTCGTCGATGATGTTGATGACCGCCGTCGGCACGGCGCACACGGTCGCCGCGAGCTCGACCAGACCTTGCAGGTCGGGCTCGGGCGGTTCGCCCACGAGTCGGTACTGCGCGATGGCCTCTCGCCTGGTCACATCGTGTGCGGTCGACACATTTCCCCCTGCGGTCGTTCTGCCCGGCGACGAGCCTAGCGCCCGGCGGTTACACCGTCGCGACCCGATCGGGAAGGGGCTCGCGCAGGCGGGCCGCGACGCGCAGAGTCGGCCCATGAGCACACCGAGCCCCTTCCCCGGATCCCCCGCCGAGCCGACCGCGCCCACGCCGTCGGAGCCCACGGCACCCACACCCACCGAACCGACGGTCCCGCTCACGCCCGAGACGCAGCCCGGGCCGGCCTCCGGCGGCGACGGCGGTGCGGGCGCCTTCGCCCGGGAGCAGGGCGACGCCGTCGGCTCCGCCGAGATGGATGCCGACAACGCCGTCGAGCAGGACGTGATCGACGCCGTCGACCCCGGCGGCTCGCCCGACTGATCGCTCGTCGAGAACGCGGAAGGGCGGTGCCGATCGGCACCGCCCTTCCGTCCGTTCAGGAGCGGATCACGGGTTTCCGCGGGTCCACAGCAGCAGGATGGCCACGAGCTGCAGCACCACGCACCCCGCGAGGATCGCGACGCGACGCCGCGGGGTCGAGGACCAGCGCTCGTCGCCCAGCAGGGGAGCCATGGGCATGAGCAGGCGGAAGGTGCTCTGCTGCGGCAGGAAGACCGCGAGGATGTACACGCCGTAGCTGAAGCCGTAGGCCACGACCATGAGGCCCAGCTTGCGGACGGGGCGCGACCACATGAGCGCGAGGAAGCCGACGATCAGCGCCACGACGAGCACGACGCCCACGACGCCGAGGTGTGTCGCCGCCTGACGGAACCACGGCGTGAAGGGCGTGAACTCGTCGTTGCCGACGTAGTCCAGCCACCAGCCGAGCTCGGTGCGGATGTAGGCGTTGTGCGTGCCGGTGACGTACTGCGCGATGTGGTTCCACGACAGACCGGCGACCGCGATCGTCAGACCCGAGGCCATGAGCGATGCCCACTCGCGCACCGGGAAGGGGTCGACCTTGCGACGGAAGAAGCGGACGAGGAACACGATGCCCAGCGCCAGCCCCAGCGCGAGCACACCCGGACGCGTGTACGCGGCGATCAGACCGATCGGCAGGATCCACAGGTAGCGCCGCTTGATCGCCAGCAGCATGCCCGCGAACATCAGCAGCATGAACAGGCCCTCGCTGTAGCCGATGACGAAGAGGAACGACATCGGGGCGAACGAGAAGAACACCATTCCCCACCACGCCGGCTGCGGCTTGGTGACGGTGCGCAGCAGCACGAAGAGCAGCCAGGTCGCGCCCAGGCTCGCGCCCAGGCTGAGCAGGACCGCGACCGGCTGCCATCCCAGACCCGTCGCGCCCGAGATCACGCGCACGAGCGTGGGGAACACCGGCAGGAACGCCCAGTTGTTCGGCAGGATGTCGCCCGACACGTTCATCGGCAACGACATGGGGTAGCCCTGCGCCGCGATCTGGCCGTAGCGGTCGGCATCCCACCCCGTGAGGTAGTCGAAGAAGGTGCCGAGGCGCTCACTGTCGGGACCGAAGCCCCAGCGGGCCGCCTTGGCCACCGAGTAGAAGCCCCACAGCAGGCCGAAGTTGACCACGCGGGCGATGGCCCACAGCGCGAGCACCTTGACGAAGGCGCCGCGTTCGATCGGGACGACGCCCTCGGGGGCGCGCAGCACGTCTGCGCCGTACTGGCGCAGCGCCCGTCCGACGCGGGAATCACGCAGACGGTCGAGGCGTCGCGACGGACGCCCGATGACCCTCGACGGTTGCGTCGGGGTGACAAGCTCGCTCGGCGGTGCGCTCACTCGGAACCTTTCACGGGGAAGATGTGGGCGAGTGACGACGGTGTCGGGCCCGGACAAGTGCAGTTGGGGTGGATCGTACCGGATGAAACCGAGCGTTCCATCCGGTTGACTTCGAGCGGAATCCCCTGGTCAGTGGGCGTCGCCGACGACCTTGAGGCCGATGACGCAACCCACCAGCCCCAGGATCAGCAGCACTTTCACCACCGAGATCGCCTCGGCGCCCGAGATCATTCCCACCACGACGGTCAGCGCGGCTCCGATGCCCACCCAGACGGCGTAGGCGGTGCCGGTCGGGATCTCGCGCATCGCGTACGCCAGGCCGGCCATCGAGGCGACCAGTGCGACGCCGAACACGACGCTCGGCCACAGCTTGGTGAACCCCTCGGAACGGCCCAGAGCCGTGGCCCACACGGCTTCGAGGACACCCGAGACGACGAGGACGATCCACGACATGACGATGCTCCTTGGCCAGTCTTGTCGCAGTCCGGGTACTGATCCCTCGTCCGGGGACGCGGAGGGCGTCCACGGTCCAGCGTAGCGGTCGCACCTGAGCAGGGCCCGTGCAGCCGGTCCGCTCCCCCTCCACCCTCCCGCGCCCTCGCCCGCCCTCGCCCCCCCTCGATAAACGCCGTGCGTGTCGAGACACGCTGCGGCGCCGCGTGTCTCGACACGATCGGCGTTTATCGAGGACGGCGCGGCGACGGCGACGCGGCGGTCACCGACGACGGCGATGCGGCGGTCACCGAGGACGACGCGGGAGCCGCGGGATCCGGGATCAGATCAGGAAAATGGATGCCGCGCCGGGGTTGTGCGCGTGAACGAGGACCCCGAACACGACGGCGTCGAACAGCAGGTGCACGGTCACGACGTACCAGAGCGACCGGGTCTTCAAGAAGAGGAAGCCCTGCACGATCGCGAAGGGGATCGTCAGCAGCGGCCCCCACGCCTGGTAGCCGAGCTCCCACAGGAACGAGACGAAGACGATCGCCTGCAGCAGGTTCGCGGTCAGGTCGGGGAAGTGCCGACGCAGCAGCACGAAGACCGTGCAGATGAAGAACAGCTCGTCCCAGATGCCCACGGCGCCGACACCGACGAACAGGCGCGCGATGAGGTCGGGCGTGGTCACCTCGGGCCAGTTCGTGTAGACGCCCGAGGTGATGAAGTAGAACGGCAGGATCAGGTAGCCCAGCACGATGACGCCCGCGAGCCAGGCCCACTGCCACCAGGTCCAGCGTCCGCCGCCGCGCCAGGGGAAACGGATCGCGTGGTCGCGGTAGACGAAGCGCGAGACGACGTAGGGCACGACCACCGCGCCGCCCAGAGCGAGGGTGAAGCGCACGAAGGCCGCGTCGTCGAGCTCGGCCTGCAGCGGGATGAGGCTGACGATGAACTGCCCGAGGGCGACGAGCGAGACGTCGCGGGCGATGCTCGGCTCGGCCCCGCGGGCGAGGGGCACCGCCGCGCGCCGGTCGACGAGGATCGCGGATGCCACGGCGAGCGCGAGCAGGATCCAGCCCAGCCACACGATCTGGACGACGAACAGGACCGGGGCGGCGAGACACACCGACAGTGCCGGGATGAGCTTGGGCGTCCAGGTGGAACGCCCGCGGACCGGCACCGCGGTGTGCGCGGTCACGGCGAGACCCGCGTGTAGGTCAGGTCGCGGATATCGCGGCCCACGCGCAGACCCTTGCGCTCGAACGCGGTGAGGACGCGACCCTCGAAGCGCTCCGCCCACTCCCCCGCGAACGCCCGCTCGAAGGCCGGGGCCTCGTCCAGCACGTCGCGCATCTGATCGGCGTAGTCCTGCCAGTCGGTCGCCAGACGGAGCGTGCCGCCGGGACGCATTGCCCCCGCCGCGATCCGGGCGAAGTCGGGGGCGACGAGACGGCGCTTGGTGTGCTTGTTCTTGTGCCACGGATCGGGGAAGAACACCCACAGCTCGTCGACCGACGCCGCCGGCAGCAGGTGCTCGAGCGCCTCGGGGGCGTTGGCCTCGACGAGCCGCAGGTTTCTCACGCCCTCGCGATCGGCATCCAGCATGGTGCGCGCGAGCCCGGCCGTGAACACCTCGACGGCGAGGAAGTCGGTGTCGGGGTGCGCGGCCGCGGCCGACACGATCTGGTGGCCCTGCCCCGAACCGATCTCGACGACCAGGCGCGCCGCGCGGCCGTAGACCTGCGCCGGGTCGATCGCGGTGCCCGCCTTCACGCTCGTCGCGGCGGCGGCCCGCTCGACCGGCAGCAGGTAGAAGGGCGAGAGCTCGGCCCACGCCCGGTCCTGCGCCTCGGACATGCGTCCGCTGCGCCGGACGAACGACACCGGCTTGTCGCGGAACACGGGGGCGGTGGCATCCATGTCCCCCAGGCTATCCGCCGCGTCCTGTCGCTTCCCGTCCGCGGAAGCGACGGACTCCGATGACTCGCGCGAGAGCGCGCGCTTGCGGCCGCTCACGGGACGGTCACGAAGTCGATGAGCTCCTCGACGCGGCCGAGCAGGGCCGGTTCGAGGTCGCGGAAGGTGGTGACCCTCGACAGGATGTGCTGCCACGCGCGGGCGGTGTCGGCCTGCTCCTCGGCGGGCCAGCCGAGGGCGCGGCAGACGCCGACCTTCCACTCGATGCCGCGGGGCACCTCGGGCCAGGCGGCGATGCCCAGCGCGCGGGGGGTGACGCACTGCCACACGTCGACGAAGGGGTGGCCGACGATGCGCACGTGGGCGCC
This sequence comes from Microbacterium testaceum, assembly GCF_003075375.1. Classification (GTDB taxonomy): domain Bacteria; phylum Actinomycetota; class Actinomycetes; order Actinomycetales; family Microbacteriaceae; genus Microbacterium; species Microbacterium testaceum_E. The sequence continues at coordinate 13,766 of NZ_QDFT01000027.1, forward strand.
GTGGCGCCCCCGCGCGATCTTCTCGGCGATGCGCGACTCCTTCGAGTTCGGCACCAGGTGGTCCACGAGGACGCCGTAGCGCCGCTCGGCCGTGGGGGGCTCGGCATCCAGCTTCTGCTCGAGCAGGTCGACGCCCTCGAGGAACTCGACCACGACGCCCTCGGCGCGCAGGTCCGCGCCCCACACCTTCTCGACGAGTTCGGCGTCGTGCTTGCCCTCGACGAAGATGCGACTCGCGCGGGCGGTGCGCGCACGCTGGTCTTCGGCCGCGAAGGATCCGGATGCCGTCCGTGTGCGGCCCTTCGCCGCGGCGGCCGGCGCGGTGAGCACGACCGCGGCCCCGTCCACGAGGAAGCCGCCGCCGAGCGGGAACAGGCGCTTCTTGCCGAAGCGGTCCTCGAGCTCGACGTTCATGCCGTCCACGCGGGTCACCGCGCCGACGAAGCCGTCGCCGACGACCTCGACCACGAGATCCGCGGATGCCGCCACGGGGGCGGGCTTCTTGCGGCCGGCGTCGCGCCAGCCGCGCGCGAGCACGTCCGTGCCGTAGCGGTCGTCCATCGTGTACCTCCGAACGTCTGAGCCTAGGCGGCGCCCCGGTACCTCCGCCGGGGACGCGCCGCTCCTACCCCGGTGTCGGCGGTCGTGCATAGGGTGGAGGACACCCGGCGCCGAAGGAGGATGGATGCGACACCCGAGGGTGGCACGTGCGATCACGACGGTGGTGGTCGCCGCGGCCGGGGTGCTGGTCTCCCCCTGGAGCGCGGCTGCCGTCGCTCCTCCGTCGCTCGGCTCGAGCTACGTGCTCGACCAAGCCGGGGTGCTCACCGACGCGCAAGAGGCCGAGGTGCAGTCCCGCCTCATCACGCTGGGCGATCAGACGGGACTCGACCTGTGGGTGGTCTACGTCGACGGGTTCACCGATCCGCCGGCCGCCGAGGATTGGGCCAACGAGACCGCCAACCGCAACAACCTCGGTCCGCACCAGTATCTGCTCGCGGTGGCGATCGAGGGCGACACGTTCTCGTTCTACCTCTCGGGCGACGTCGACGACGGCGAGCTCTCGGCCGCACAGCTGAGCGCGATCGAGCAGGACCGCGTCCAACCCGCCCTCGAGGCCGGCGACGACGCCGGAGCCGCGATCGCCGCCGCCGACGGCATCCGCACCGCCCACGCCCAGTCGGGCGGCAATCAGCCCGCCCCGCCGCCGACCCCGGCCACGCAGTCCGGTCCCGCCCTGGCGCCGATCGTGCTGGTGGGGCTGCTGCTGGCGGTCATCGCCGGTGCGCTCGTGTGGCTCGCGCTGCGACGACGGCGTCGCACGGGCCAGGGCCCGGGAGCCGGACCGACCGAGAGCATCGACGAGCTGTCGCGGCGCGCCGGCTCGGCGCTGGTCGCCACCGACGACGCCGTCAAGACCAGCGAGCAGGAGCTCGGCTTCGCCCGGGCCCAGTTCGGCGACGACGCCGCGGCCCCCTTCACCGAGGTGCTCGCTCAGGCCAAGGCCGACCTCGACCGCGCTTTCTCGCTCCAGCAGCAGCTCGACGACGACCAGCCCGAGACCGACGAGCAGCGCCGCGCCGCCTACATCGAGATCCTGCGGCTGTGCGCCGGCATCGATGAATCCCTGGATGCCAAGGCCGCGGCCTTCGACGAGCTGCGCGCCCTCGAGGCCGATGCCCCGGCCGCCCTCACGGCCCTGGCCGCGCGCCGCAGCGAGGTCGCGTCCACCGTCACCGGCGCCGACGCCGAGCTCGACGACCTGCGCGGACGCTACACCGAGGACGCCCTCGCACCCGTCGCCGACAACCCCGCGCAGGCACGGACCCGCCTCGAGCTCGCCGCCCACCAAGAGGCCGAGGCCGACGCGGCCCTGGCGGCGGGTCGGACCGGCGAGGCGGCCGTGGCGATCCGCGCCGCCCAAGCCGCCCTGGCCCAGGCCGAGGCGCTGCGGACGGCGATCACCGCACGCGGCGCGGATCTCGACCAGGCGCAGCAACGCGCCGCAGCGCTCGTCGCCGAGCTCGAGGGCGACCTCGCGGCCGCGGCCGAGCTGCCCGACGCCGACGGTCGGGTCGCCGGGGCGATCGCGTCCACGCGCGCGCAGCTCGATACCGGGCGCGCCGCGCTGACAGAGGCGCGCACCGACCCCCTGCGCGCGACCGAGACGCTGCAGCAGGCGAACGCCACGATCGACGCGGTGCTCGCTCAGGTGCGCGACGAGGCCGAACGCCGGCGCCGCGCCGGGTCGCAGCTCGACGCGACGCTCGCGCAGGCGCGGGCGCAGGTTCGCGCGACCGAGGACTTCATCGCCACGCGGCGCGGCGCCGTGGGCGCCACCGCGCGCACGCGTCTGGCCGAGGCCGGAGCAGCCCTCGTGCAGGCGGAGCAGCTGCGCGCGGACGACCCCGAAGGCGCTCTCGCCCTTGCCCAGCGCGCCGCCGGGCTCGCCGATCAGGCCGCGTCCGCCGCGCAGAGCGACGTCGGGTCGTTCGGCGGCGGCGGCGGAGGCGGCGACCTGATGGGGGCCATCCTCGGCGGCATCGCCGTCAACGCCCTGCTCGGCGGCGGCTCGGGCCGACGCGGCGGCTTCGGCGGCGGCGGTCTCGGGGGCCTGGGCGGCCTCGGCGGCGGCTTCGGCTCCGGCGGCTTCGGCTCCGGCGGCTTCGGCTCCGGCGGCTTCGGCTCCGGCGGCTCACGCGGGGGCGGCTTCGGCGGGGGCTTCTCGGGCGGGGGCGGTCGCTCGCGCAGCGGAGGCGGAGGCGGCTTCTCGGGCGGCGGGCGCAGCCGCGCCGGAGGAGGACGCGGAGGACGCCGCTGATCCACCCCTCGCGCCCGCACCGGTCCATCACAGACAATTCGTAGCAACCGCCACCAGACTCGACACCGTCGCTTCCCGGAAGGAACACCCGCATGGCCAAGCAGTCCATCTTCGGTCGCATCTCGACCCTCGTCCGCGCGAACGTCAACGCGCTCCTCGACCAGGCCGAGGACCCGCAGAAGATGCTCGACCAGCTCGTCCGCGACTACTCCAACTCGATCGCCGACGCCGAATCGGCGATCGCCGAGACCATCGGCAACCTGCGCCTGCTCGAGCGCGATCACCAAGAAGACGTCCAGGCCGCGGCCGAGTGGGGCAACAAGGCCCTCGCCGCCAGCCGCAAGGGCGACGAGCTGCGCGCCGCCGGCAACACCGGCGAGGCCGACAAGTTCGACAACCTCGCCAAGATCGCCCTGCAGCGTCAGATCACCGCCGAGGGCGAGGCCAAGGCCGCCGCTCCCACGATCGCCGCCCAGACCGAGGTCGTCGACAAGCTCAAGGACGGCCTCAACGGCATGAAGGGCAAGCTCGAGCAGCTCAAGGCGAAGCGCAACGAGCTGACCGCACGCGCCAAGGTCGCCGAGGCCCAGAACAAGGTCCACGACGCGGTGAAGTCGATCGACGTGCTCGACCCCACGAGCGAGCTCGGCCGTTTCGAAGACAAGATCCGCCGCGAAGAGGCCCTCGCCGCGGGCAAGCAGGAGCTGGCCGCGTCGAGCATCGACGCGCAGTTCAACGCGCTCGAGGACGTGGGCGAACTCACCGAGGTCGAGGCGCGTCTGGCCGCGCTGAAGGTCGGCGGCCCCCAGCGCGCCGCGATCGACGCACCCAGCCCCGATCAGGTCTGACCGATCGCGAATGCACCGCCCGCCTCGTCGGGCGGTGCATTCCCGTCCGACGGCGAGGAGCCCGCATGACCCGATTCATCGTCGCCCCGCAGTGGCAGGGCTCGTCCTCGTCTCGCGCGATGCAGCTCATCGACGGGGCCGAGGCCATCGCCGGGGATCTGCCTCGCGCCTCCACGACGGTGCTCGAGGCTCCGTCCGAGGCGGGCGACGCGCAGGGCACCCGTGTGCAGCGCATGAGCGCCCTGGTCCGCATGCGCGAGCGCATCCACGAGGCGGTGCGCGCCGCCGATGAGCACACCGTCGTGATCGGCGGGGACTGCGGGGTGGCGCTCGGCGCCGTGTCCGCCGTCGCCGGCGACGACCTGGCCGTCGTCTGGCTCGACGCGCACGCCGACCTCAACACTCCCGAGTCCTCGCCCAGCGGCGCCTTCCACGGCATGGTGCTGCGCGCCGTCGCGGGCGACGGCGACACGCTGCTGCGGCTGGATCCCGGCATCCCTCCCTCTCGCCTGGTGCTCGCGGGAACCCGCGCGCTCGACGCCGAAGAGGAACGGTTCGTGCGCGAGAACGGCGTCCGCGTGCTCGCGCCGTCCGACCTGACCGACCCCGACGCCCTCGCCGACGCCGTCGCGGCCACCGGAGCGACCCGCGTGCACGTGCACGTCGACCTCGACGTCCTCGACCCCGCCGAGATCACGGGCGTCGCCCTGCCCGAACCCTTCGGGGCGCGGACGGTCGAGGTCGTGGCATCCATCCGCCGCCTTCGGGAGCGGATGCCGCTGGCCGGCGCGACCCTGACGGAGTTCTCGCCGTCGTCTCCCGCCGCGGCCGTCGACGATCTCGGCACGATCCTGCGCGTGATCGGGGCCCTCGCGTGAGCCCTATCCCCTCTCCCCCGACCGGGTGGCGCGAGCGCGCCGATCGTGCGGTCGCGCGCGGACGGCGTCTGGACCGGTTCATCCCCGGGGCCCTGCTCGACTCACGTGTCAGCCGCGTGGGCTACTGGTACGGCTGCACCGTCGGGTGGGTGTGGGGGTCGATCTGGAGCACGGGCCGGATCGAGAAGCGGCAGGGCCTGTGGGTGTTCCGCGGCCTGCCGGCCTGGGCGTTCCCCCGGGGCGGGGTGTGCGTGGGCGGGTGCTTCCTGACCGGCGACGACCGCCCGAGCGACGCGGTCCTGCGCCACGAGGCCGTTCATAAGGTCCAGTGGCGACGCTACGGCTTCCTGATGCCGGTGCTCTACGCCCTCGCCGGGCGCGACCCCCTGCGCAACCGCTTCGAAATCGAGGCGGGCCTGATCGACGGGAACTACGTCCCTCGGGGCCACTGAGCCTGCGGGCCGTCGGGAGCGCGGGGTGCCGGGCTCGGCGACGCGTGCCAGCCGTACGCGGGCACGTGCATAACCTCCGCGATGCGCGCGAACTCCGCGCGGACACGCCCCCGCGAACGGAGGATGTGCACATCACGGAGCTTGTGCACGGCCGGCACGGCGGCGAGTCAAGAAGCCCTACCGACGGAGGGCAGATGACGTCGGCGCGGCGCGGCATCGAGCACGAGCGCCGCGAACCGAAGCGCGGGCCCGCGCGCGCGGGCGCCAGGCCGAAAGCCCGGACCCGGGCGCGCGGTCAGCGCGCGGTCGCGAGACCGAAGCGCTCGGGCGTGTGGATGGCGAGGGGATCGACCCCGTGGCGGGAGACGAGCTCATCGACGATCTCGGCCGTACCGAGGTAGCCGCCCAGCAGGATGACGCGCGTGGCGTCGTCGTCGCAGCAGAGCATCTCGCCGGCCCAGCCGGACACGGCGCGCGCGAGTGCCTGTCCGGGAGCGCAACCGCGGCCGGTGCCGGGGGCGCCGCCACGGCGGGAACGGTCGAGCCAGGTGAGGGTCATGCGAGCGGGAGCGGCGACGCGGCCGATCCACGACTCGTCGGGCACCTCGATGAACACGCGCCCGGTCGAGCAGATCGGCAGGGTGGCCAGCAGCGCCTCGAGCTCGGCGAGCGAGTTCTCGTCGGCGGTCACGAGGTGCTGGACACGGGTGTGCCGCGACGCGCGGCAGGCGGCGTCGTTGTGCTCGGTGGAGGGGACCATGATGGCATCCACTCTACCACCGACGAAGGGTTGCCTAACCTGAGTAGGGGCCGGGTGCTCCACGAGTGGATCACTGCACCAGCACCTCGCGCAGCCTGTGGAGCTCGTCGGCGCTCATGCCGTGCGCGCGCAGGAACCCGGCCGGGGAACCGTACTCCCGGTCGAGCTTGTCGAGCAGCGACCGCATCGCCCGCGCCGGCGACCGGGTGGCGAGGTCTTCGGCGTTCACGCTCTCGGGGTGGAACGCCCGGATCGCCGCGCGCACCTTCTCGTTGCGTTCGGCGGGCAGCAGCTGCTCCGTCCGCGCGTAGTCGGCGATCACCGCGTCGCGGTCGACGCCCGCCGCGGCGAGCGCGATGCCGACCGTGACGCCCGTGCGGTCCTTGCCGACCGTGCAGTGCACCAGCACGGGCTGTGCGCGCAGGATGCCGCGGATTGCCGCGACGACCCGGTCCGCGCCGTCGTCGACGATCGCCGCGTAGAGCTGCTCGATGGTCACGTCGCGCTCGAAGAACGACGCGACCGAACCGAGGAAGAGGGGTTCGTGCTGCACCTCGACGGCGAGGTCGTCGAGGCGGCTCGGCGCGTGCGCGACCTCGGCGGCGTCGCGCAGATCGATCACGCGCCGCAGGCCCAGATCGCGCAGTGTCCGTCGTCCCGCCTCGTCGACCTGCACGAGGTTGCCCGAGCGGTACAGCACGCCCGAGCGGGTCCGCCCCGACCCCGCAGGCAGGCCGCCGACGTCGCGGAAGTTGGCGGCTCCCGAGACCAGCGTCGCGCTCACTCCCCCGGACCCGGGTGCACGTGCGGGGTGCGCGGCGTCGTCACAGCCGGGGGCGCGGCATCCGTCCCGACGACGACGCTGCCGCCCGTGCGCGGGGGCACGGGGTAGCGCCCCGCGATCGCGACGCGGTTGAAGGCGTTGATCGCCACGAGCACCCAGCTCAACGCGACGTACTCCCCTTCGCTCAGGATGCCGCCCGCCTGGTCGTACACCTCGTCGGGGATGCCGTCCTCGTGGATGAAGGTGAAGGACTCGGTCAGCTCGAGGGCCGCGCGCTCGCGCTCGTCGAAGACGCCCGATTCGCGCCACGTCGGGATCTGCGCGATGACGTCGGCGTCGAGGCCCGCCTTGACGGCCGCGTCGACGTGCACGCGGACGCAGTAGGCGCAGCCGTTCAGCTGGGAGGCGTGGATCTGGACGATTTCGCGCAGGCGCGCGTCGATCCCCGCCTCGGCGGCCAGACGGCCCACGGTGGTCGAGAACGAGCGCAGCGCCGCGTACGCCTCGGGGGCCGATCTCGACAGATGCACGCGCCGTTCTTCACCCATGGCCTCAGCCTACGGCGGCACGGGTCGCCGGGCGTGGGAACGGTTGGCGACGACGCGGCGAGGTCTGGGTGACGCCCCGTGGCGCGACGCTGGCGGCGCCGCCCGCCGAGGTGACAGGCTCGGGGGATGCCCGTTCGCGACGAGTTCTCGTTCCTCCCCGCCCAGGCGGCCGGCCTCGACCGCCCCGTCCCCCCGGTGGCGCGCGTCGACCTGACGCTCGACGACGGTCGGCGTCTGAGCGGCCTGCGCTGGGGCGACGCTCCCCCCGCGGTGACGCTGCTGCACGGCGCAGGACTGAACGCGCACACGTGGGACACCACCCTGCTGCACCTGGGGCTGCCGGCCCTCGCCCTCGACCTCGCCGGTCACGGCGACTCCTCGTGGCGCGACGACGCCGCCTACGTCGCGCACGTGCTCGCCCCCGACATCGCGACCGCGCTCGAGGAGTGGACCGCTGCACCCCAGGTGCTCGTCGGGCACTCGCTGGGCGGGCTGACGGCGGCCGCGGTGGCGGCATCCCGCCCGGATCTCGTGTCGCGGCTCGTCGTCGTCGACATCACCCCGGGCGTCGATCCGAGCGCCGGGCCCGCGCAGATCCGCGCGTTCTTCGCGGGTCCGACCGACTGGGCCAGCCGCGACGAACTGGTCGAGCGGGCCCTGTCGTTCGGTCTGGGCGGCTCGCCCGAGGCCGCCGCACGCGGGGTGTTCCTCAACTCGCGGGTGCGCCCAGACGGGCGCGTCGAGTGGAAGCACCACTTCGCGCACCTGGCCGCCGCGGCGGCGAACGCCGGGGCTGACCCCTCGACGCCCGACGCCGTCCGCGCGGTGCTCGCGGACACGGGGTGGGACGACCTGGCGGCCGTGCGGGCTCCGCTGACGCTGGTCCGCGGCGAGCGCGGGTTCGTCACGGTCCCGGATGCCGAGGACCTCACCCGACGCGTCCCGGACGCCGAGGTGCGCACCCTCGGCACCGGCCACAACGTGCAAGAAGAGGACCCCGCCGGCCTCGCCGCCGTCATCCGCGGGGTCGTCGACTCCGTGCACCCCTCCGCAGGCTGACCCCTGCCGGCCGGCACCTCGACCTGCGCGGGGCGTCATCGATCGTCGCGGGGCGTCACGGGCGACGTCGGGGGAATGCGGGCGAAAGTAGGCTGTTTGCACCCCTGCACGGCATCCACAGCACTCGGATGCCATCGGCCTGCGAAAGGACCCCCGCCATGCTGCGCCGCACCGCCCTCGCCACGAGCGCCCTCCTCGTCGGAGCCCTCCTGCTCAGCTCGTGCACCGGCACGACCGCCCCCACCGGGCCGACCGGAGAGGCCGACCCGAACGCGACCCTGACGGTGCGCCTGTCGCTCGAGCCGTCCAACCTCGACATCCGTCGCACCAGCGGCGCCGCGCTCGAGCAGGCGCTGGTCGACAACGTGTACCAGGGCCTGGTCACCCGCAACGCCGACGACGGCAACGCGATCGTCCCCGCCCTCGCCACGGACTACACGGTGTCGCCCGACGGCCTCACCTACACCTTCACCCTGCGGCAGGGGGTGACGTTCCACGACGGCAGCGCGCTGACCGCCGACGACGTCGTCACCTCGCTGCAGACGGCCAAGGACGACGCGACGATCCAGAACAGCGCCGACCTCGCCGGCGTCGCCTCGATCGCCTCTCCGGATGCCTCGACGGTCGTCGTGACGCTCGCGCAGGCCAACATCGACTTCCTCTTCGCGCTCACCGGGCGCGCGGGTCTCATCTTCAAGAACGGCGACACCACGAACCTCCAGACCGCGGCCAACGGCACGGGTCCGTTCCGCGTCGAGAACTGGAACACCGGTCAGAGCCTGACCCTGGCGCGCTACGACGGTTACTGGGGCGACAAGGCCGGCGTCGCCGAGGTCGTCCTGGACTACATCCCCGATCAGAGCGCCGCGGCGAACGCCGCCGTCAACGGCGACGTCGACGTCGCGCTCGAGATCGACCCCGAGCTGCGCGGTCAGATCGAGGGGACGAACGCCTTCACGATCGAGTCGGGTCTGACCACCGACAAGGGCACGCTCGCCTTCAACAACCAGAGGGCGCCGTTGAACGACCAGCGCGTGCGCGAGGCGCTGCGCCTGGCCATCGACCACGACGCGCTGATCGAGACGCTCGGCTCGGGCGAGACGCTCGCGGGTCCGATCCCGCCGCTCGACCCCGGCTACGAGGACCTCTCGGACAGCATCGCGTTCAACCCCGACCGCTCGCGCGAGCTGCTCGCCGAGGCGGGCGCCGAGAACCTGAACCTGACGCTGACGATTCCCAACGTCTACCCCACGACGATCCCGACCTTCCTCGTGTCGTCGTTCGCCGACGTCGGGGTGACGCTGACGGTCGACTCGGTCGACTTCACCGCCTGGCTGCAGGACGTCTACACCAACAAGGATTACGACCTCAGCTTCGTCCGCCACGTCGAGGCGCGCGACTTCGGCAACTGGGCGAACCCCGCGTACTACTTCGGTTACGACAACCCCGAGGTGCAGTCCCTGTACACCCAGGCCCTCGCCACGACCGATGAGCAGCAGTCGTCCGACCTGCTGGCCGAGGCCGCGCGCATCGTGAGTGACGAGGATGCCGCGGACTGGCTCTTCCTCTCGGCCCCGCTCACCGCCGTGGGCGCCGAGGTGGCGAACTTCCCGAAGAACTCGCTCAACGTGCGCCTGCCGCTGGCCGGCGTGACGGTCGCGTCGGAGTGATCCGCTACGCGCTGACACGGCTGGGCCTGCTCGTGCTGGGCCTGGCCGTGGCCAGCGTGCTGATCTTCGCGTCGCTGCGCGTGCTGCCCGGCGACGTCGGTCAGCTGATCGCGGGCGCCGAGGCGACCCCCGCGCAGGTGGCGGCGGTGCGCACGAGCCTCGGTCTCGACGACCCGCTGTGGGCGCAGTACCTCGACTGGATCGGCGGCCTGCTCCGCGGCGACCTGGGCTCCTCGCTCGTCACCGGCACCCCGGTCGCGGCCGAGCTGGTCGACAAGGCGCGGGTGACGGTCCCCCTCGCGGCCCTGTCGCTGACGATCGCGCTGCTGATCGGCATCCCGCTCGGAGTGCTGTCGGCCCTCGGCCGCCGCCGGGTCGGCGGCACCGGGCTGAGCGTGGCCGCCCAGGCCCTGGCCGCCGTCCCGGTCGTCTGGGCGGGGCTCATGCTCGTCGTGGTGTTCTCGGTGTGGCTGGGGTGGCTGCCGCCGCAGGGCTTCCCGCGCGCCGGCTGGAGCGACCCCGCGGCGGCGCTGCGGGCCCTGATCCTGCCCGCGCTGACCATCGGGGTCGTCGAGGGCGCCCTGTTGCTGCGCTTCGTGCGCAGCGCGACGCTGCAGGCCATCGGCCAGGACTACGTGCGCACCGCCGCGGCCAAGGGACTGACCCGCACCCGCGCGCTGCTCGCGCACGGGCTCCCCAACGTGGGCCTGTCGGTCGTCACCGTCCTGGGGCTGCAGATCGCCGGGATCATCGTCGGCGCGGTCGTCATCGAGCAGTTGTTCACCCTGCCCGGCGTGGGACGCATGCTCGTCTCGGACGTCGCCTCGCGCGACCTGCCCAAGGTGCAGGGCGAGCTGCTCGCCCTCACCGGGTTCGTCCTGGTCGTCGGCTTCATCGTCGACCTCGCCCACCGCCTCATCGACCCCCGGCAGAGGGAGGCCGCGTGAGCACTGTGAAACGCTTGTGGATCCTGGGCACCGGGCGCTTCGGCATCCTGATCGTCCTTCTCGTCGTGGCCACCGCGGCGGTATCGCTCGTCTGGACGCCGTTCGATCCGGCCGCCGTCGACGCCCGCGCGCGGTGGCTCGATCCGTCGTGGCCGCACGTGCTCGGCACCGACAACACCGGCCGCGACATCGCGAGCCTGCTCATGGCCGGTGCCCGCACCACGGTGATCGTCGCCGTCGGGGCGGGGGTCGTGGCATCCGTGCTGGGCATCGCCCTGGCCTGCCTCGGTGCGCTCACCACGCGCTGGGTCCGCGAAAGCGTCGCGGTGCTCGTGGACATCCTCGTCGCCTTCCCGGTGCTGCTCATCGCCATGATGATCTCGGCCGTGTGGGGCGGCTCGCTCGCCGTCGTGATCTGGGCGGTCGGGATCGGCTTCGGCGTCAACGTGGCCCGCGTGACCCGGCCCGAGCTGCGCCGGGTGCTGCACAGCGACTTCGTGCTCGCCGGGCGCGCGAACGGACTGTCGACGTGGCAGAACCTCACCCGGCACCTGCTGCCCAACGTCGCGCCCGTCTTCATCGTGCAGCTGTCGTGGGGCATGGCGGTCGCCGTCCTCGCCGAGGCCGGATTGTCGTACCTGGGCTTCGGCGCCCCGGTCACGCAGCCGTCGTGGGGGGTGCTGCTGAGCGACCTGCAGGCCTACATCGCGGTGCACCCGCTCACGGTCGTCTGGCCGGGACTCGCGATCACGCTGACGGTGCTGGGCCTGAACCTGCTCGGCGACGCCCTGCGCGAGGCCGCCGATCCGACGCTGTCCGCGCGCACCCCCGCCGTCCGCACCCCCGTCACGGGGGTGGTCGCGTGAGCCTCGACGTCACCGACCTGCGCATCGACATCGGCGGGCGCACCGTCGTGGACGGCGTGTCGTTCTCGGTGCCCGACGGCGCCCGCGTGGGTCTGATCGGCGAGTCCGGATCGGGCAAGTCGCTCACCGCCCTGGCGATCCTCGGCCTGCTGCCCGACGGCGCGACGGCCAACGGCAGCATCGCGTGGAACGGTCGCGAGATCCTGGGCCTCCCCGATCGCGAGCTCGCCGCCCTTCGCGGCGACGACATCGGCATGGTCTTCCAGGACCCGCGCACCGCCCTCAACCCGATCCGCACGGTGGGCCGCCAGATCGGCGAGTCCCTCCGCATCCACGCGCGCATCCCACGCCGCGAGGCGCTGCGCCGCGCCGTCGACGAGGCCGCCCGCGTGTCCCTCCCCGACCCCGCGCGCATCGTCTCGCGCTACCCGCATCAGCTGTCGGGCGGACAGCGCCAGCGCGTCGCGATCGCGATGGCCCTCGCCTGCCGTCCGCGACTGCTCATCGCCGACGAGCCGACCACCGCGCTCGACGTCACCGTGCAGGCGGGCGTCCTGTCGCTCCTGCGGTCCCTGGTCCAGGATGCCGGCATGTCGCTCGTCTTCATCACGCACGACCTCGCGGTCCTCGCGCAGGTGGCGACCCACGCCGTCGTGCTCGAACGCGGCCGCGTCGCCGAGCAGGGCGCGGTCAAGGACCTGCTGACCGCGCCGTCGTCGCCGGTCACCCGGGCGCTGGTGCGCGACGCGACGGCGACGCTGTGGCATCCCGAGAATCCCGGAGGCACCTCGTGAGCGCACCGCTGATCCGGGCGCGCGGGCTCTCGCGCGACTACCTCGCCCCCCGCGCGCGGGGGTTCGGGCGGGCCGAGCGCACGCCAGGCCTGGTGGACGTCGACCTCTCGGTCGACGCGGGGTCGGCCGTGGGCATCATCGGCGAGTCGGGGTCGGGCAAGTCCACCCTCGTCCGCCTGCTGCTCGGACTCGACGTCCCGACCGCGGGGACCGTCGAGGTCGACGGCCGCGCCGTGGACGCGCGCGGCTCGGCGCGCTCGCTGCACTGGCTGCGCCGCGAGACGGGGATCGTCCTGCAGGATCCCTACGCCTCGCTCGACCCGCGCATGGACGTCGGACGCATCGTGGCCGAACCGCTGTGGGCCCTCGGCATCGACGGGGACCGGCGCGCGCGCGTGCGCGAGGTGCTCGAACAGGTGGGACTTGAGGCCGACATGGCCGCCCGCTATCCGCACGAGTTCTCGGGCGGGCAGCGCCAGCGCATCGCCCTCGCGCGCGCGATCGCGCACCGACCCCGCATCCTGGTCGGCGACGAACCGCTCTCGGCGCTGGACGTGACGGTGCGCGCGCAGATCCTGCGGCTGCTGGCCCGGCTGCGGACCGAGCAGGAGCTGACCCTCGTGCTCGTCTCGCACGACATCGGCGTGGTGCAGAACGTCTGCGATCAGGTCGTCGTCATGAAGGACGGAAGCATCGTCGAGCAGGGCCCCACCGAGAAGGTGCTGCAGCAGCCGCAGGCGGCGTACACGAGGCAGCTCCTGGCCTCGATCCCGACCCTGCCGGCGTGAGCGGGAGTCCCGTGGACCGTCGCGAGTCCTCCTCCGCCGGGTGACGCGCGGAGCTCTCCCGAGAATCCGATCAAGGGATGCCACGATGTCGGCGGTCGGCGTTAGCCTCGCCCCATGACCCCCGGAATCGTTCCCCCGTTCCTGCTCGACCGTCTCGCCCAGACCGACGACCCGCGCCTCGCCCGCGCCGCCGCCGCCGCGCGCAAGACCCTCGCGATGCCGCGGCCGCCCCGGCCGGCGCGCACCCGACTGCGCCTGTCGATCGACGGTGACGCCCTCGTCGCCGAGACCGCGCCCGCCCCCGACCGGATCATCTCGGATGCCGGCAACACCGAGAACCTCCCGGGTCGCCGCGTGCGCAGCGAAGACGACGCCCCGACCGGCGACGACGCCGTCGATCAGGCGTACGACGGCCTGGGGGCGACGTACGACTTCTTCTGGGACGCCTTCGCGCGCGACGGCATCGACGCCGCGGGCGGGTCGCTGCTGGCGACCGTGCACTACGGCGACGACTACGACAACGCCTTCTGGAACGGCGAGCGCATGGTCTTCGGCGACGGCGACGGCGACGTGTTCGTCGGGTTCACCCGCTCGCTGAGCGTCATCGCCCACGAGCTCGGCCACGGGGTCACCGAGGCCGCGGGCGGGCTGGAGTACCAGGGGCAGTCGGGAGCCCTCAACGAATCCCTCTCCGACGTCTTCGGCGCCCTCGCCGAGCAGCATCACCTCGGCCAGCGGGCCGACGACGCGTCATGGTTGATCGGGGCGGGGATCTTCGCGCCCGACGTGCAGGGCGAGGCGCTGCGATCCATGAAGGCTCCCGGAACGGCCTACGACGACGACGTCCTGGGTGAAGACCCGCAGCCCGGGCACATGCGCGACTACGTCGACACGGCCGACGACAACGGCGGGGTGCACATCAACTCCGGCATCCCGAACCGCGCGTTCTATCTCGTGGCGACGGCGCTCGGTGGCTTCGCGTGGGAGCGCGCGGGGCTCATCTGGTACCGCACGCTCACCGCGGGTACGCTCTCGCCGGCGGCCGACTTCGCCGCGTTCGCGGCCGCCACCCTGGCCACCGCCGCGTCGGAGTACGGTGAGGAGTCGGAGGAGGTCGCCGCCGTCCGCGCCGCGTGGGCCGGGGTGGGCGTCGTGAAGGATGCCGCAGCCTGACACCGTCGAAGACGAGCGCATCGTCATCATCGTCGTCCGCTCGGGGGGTATCGCCGGCCTGTCCCGGCAATGGCGCGCCGAGCCCGACGCCGACGACGAACCGCGGTGGCGCGACCTGGTCGAACGCTGCCCGTGGGACCGGACTCCCCCGGCGACGACCGGGGCGGACCGCTACCAGTGGCGCATCGAGGTGCACCGTGGCGCGGCAGCCGTGCGGCAGGCGAAGCTCGGCGAAACCCAGGTCGAGGGACCGTGGCGCACACTCGTCGACGAGGTGCGCGAGGCCGCGGCGCCGCACCGTCGCTGACCGCCGGCAGGGCTCAGCCGAACAGGCGCCGCTTCTTCTTCTTCGACGGGATGCTCTTCTGCAGGTAGACCACCCCGAGCCAGCGGCCGAATTTGAAGCCGACCCGGCCCATGCGCCCCACCTCGGTGAACCCGAGCTTCTCGTGCAGGGCGATCGAGGCGTCCGCCCCCTTGTCGCTGATCGCGGCGACCATCTCGCGGATGCCGAGCTCCTGACACGCGGCGATGAGCGCCTCGAGCAGCGCCCGGCCGAGTCCCTTGCCGGCGGCCGCCTGTCCCAGGTAGATGGAGTTCTCGACCGTGTAGCGGTACGCCGACTTCGACTGCCACGGCTGAACGAGCGCGTAGCCGAGGATCTGTCCGCTCGGGGACTCGGCGACGAGGAACGGCAGCCCGAGCTTGTCGAGGGTGGCGAATTTGTCGCGCCACTTCGCGATCGACCACGCCTTCTCGTCGAAGGTCACGACCGAGTTGCGGACGTAGTAGTTGTAGATCTCGCGGATGTCGGGGATGTCCGCGGCGGTCGCCGGACGGATGTCGAACGAGAACGGCCGTTCCGGCTCGGGAGCACGCCGCAGGTGCGCCGGCAGCCGCCGACGGCTCTTCTCGTACTCCTCTTCCAGCACCCCGCCACTCTACGGCGAGACCCGTTTCGCGCGTGTGTCCCCCGCCCCGCTCCCGCGCAGGAATCCACCGCCCCAGCCCGCCCGCACGGAAGACCGCCGGGGAACGAGGACGCGCCCCGGTCAGGCGGGCAGGCGCCAGTCGACGGGGGCGGCCCCCTGCTCCTCGAGCAGCGCGTTGACGCGCGAGAACGGCCGCGAGCCGAAGAAGCCGCGACTCGCCGACAGCGGCGAGGGATGCGGCGACGACACGATCGCGGTCTCGCCGAGCAGGGGCGCGAGGTTCATGGCATCCCTCCCCCACAGCACCGCGACGAGCGGCTGATCGCGCGCCGCGAGGACGCGGATGGCGTGCTCGGTCACGCGCTCCCAGCCCCATCCGCGGTGGGATGCCGCCTCCCCCGGCGCCACGGTCAGCACCCTGTTCAGCAGCATGACTCCCTGGTCGGCCCAGGCCGAGAGGTCGCCGTGCGCCACCGGCGCGATACCGAGATCGTCCTGGAGCTCGCGGTAGATGTTCGCCAGGCTCCGCGGCACGGGGCGCACGTGCGGATCGACCGTGAACGACAGGCCGATCGGGTGACCCGGGGTCGGGTAGGGGTCCTGTCCGACGATGAGCACGCGCACGGCGTCGACGGGCGTGCGGAAGGCGCGCAGCACCAGCTCGCCCGCGGGCAGGTAGGGCCGGCCCTCGTCGCGCAGTCGCCGCCCGAGGGCCGCGATGTCGTCGGCCACCGGAGCCAGGGGCTCGACCCACGAGGCGTCGATCAGCCCGGCCTCGGCCAGCTCGGCGAGGGATTTCGGCGTCACGCCGCGTCTTCCTCGTGGACCGACCCCTGGTGCGACCACGGGAAGTCGATCCAGAGCGAGGTGTCCTTCCACGCGTAGTCGGGCTGCACGACCGTGGTGGGCTTGGTGTAGATCACGGCCGAGCGCGCCTCGGCACCGTGCCGGTCGAGCAGCTTGATCGCGAGGTCGAGCGTGCGCCCGCTGTCGGCGACGTCGTCGACGAGCAGGACGCGCCGCCCCGACAGGTACGACAGGTCCAGGGCGGGCGGCAGGACTTCGGGGGCGTCGAGAACGGTCCCCACGCCCGTGTAGAACTCCACGTTCAACGCGCCGCAGTTCTTGACGCCGAGGCCGTAGGCGATCGCACCGCCGGGGAGCAGCCCGCCGCGCGCGATGGCGACGACCACCTCGGGAGCGAACCCATCGGCCACGATGGCGCGCGAGATCTGCCTCGTCGCGTCGCCGAAGTCGTCCCAGCTCAACCGTTCGCGTTCCTCAGCCACCGCGGGCCCCTCTCGTCGTGGTTCCCACCCTAGGGCGCGACCCGCGCCCCCGATCGCGGATGCCGCTCGCGCCGCGCCCGCATCCCGTACCCGCCCGCGAGACGGCCCGACGACGCCCCGCACGTCCGGTCGCCGCCGGTGCTAGCCTCGCGCCATGTCACGCGTCTCGGGCGCGGTCGCGAGGGCGCGCACGTCGGCCCTCGGTGCGACCGCCGGTCTGATCGGCTGGTTCGTCCTGGTCGAGGTGGCCAGCGGCATCCTGCAGGGCTTCTACGTCCCCCTGCTTCCCGACATCGTCGTCCACCTCGGCATCCGCGATGCCGACGTCAACTGGTTCGAGGCGGCGCAGCTGCTGCTGTCCGCGCTCGTCCTGCCCGTGCTCGCCAAGCTCGGCGACATGTTCGGGCACAAGCGCATCCTGCTGTTCTCGGCCGTGGCGACGGCCACCGCCAGCTGGTGGCTCGTGTTCGCCGACACCTTCGCGAGCTTCCTCGCGGCGTGGGCCCTGCAGGGGTTCTACGTGGTGTGGCTCCCGCTCGAGATCGCCCTGATCTTCGACCGGGGTCGCCGCGGCCGGCAGGGCGTCTCTCGCACCCGCCGCGCGGCGGGACTGCTCGTGGTCGGCCTGCAGATCGGCGCCATCGCCGGAGCCCTGGCCGCCGGGCGGGTGTTCGCCGCGACCGGCGGCGACCTGCGCCTCGCGCTGATGATCCCCGCGGTGGTGGTGACGGGGGTGTGCGTGGTGATCTGGCTCGGCGTCCCCGAGTCGGAGCGCCTCCCCGGTAGGCGGAGCCTCGACGTCGGCGGCTTCGCCATCCTCGCGGGGGCACTGCTGTGCGTGACGGGAGCCCTGTCGTTCGTCCGACTCCCCGACGGACCGGGTCCCGCCGTCATCGGCGCGCTGCTCGTCGCGGGCGCGGTGCTGCTCGTCGTCTTCGTCCGGTTCGAGCTCGGCCGCCCCGACCCGGCGATCGACGTCCGCGTGCTGCGCCGACCCGAGATGTGGCCCGTGCAGGTGACGGCCTTCCTCGTCGGCATCAGCCTGCTGGGCGCGCAGGGGCCGCTGGCGACCTACGCCGGGACCGACCCGTCCCTCGGCTACGGACTGGGCCTGGACGCCACCGACCGCTCCAACGTGATCGGGGTGTACCTGGTGTCGCTCATCGTCGGCGCGATCCTCTTCGCGGTGACGTCGCGCCGCGCGAGCCCGCGCGTCGTCCTGATCGGGGCGGCGACCCTCGTCGGTGTGGGCTACGCCCTGTTCCTGCCCCTGCACGACACCGTCTGGCAGGTGCTGATGTGCCTGGGGGTCGCGGGCCTCGGCTCGGGAGCGCTGGTCGCGGCGATGCCGGCGGCGGCCGCGGCGGCCGCCCCGCACGGGCAGACCGGTGTGGCCTCGGCGCTGACCAACACGACCAAGACTCTGGGCGGCACGATGTCGTCGGCGGTGTTCGGCGTCGTCCTCGCGGCGGGGGCCGGGGCCGTGGTCGGTACGGCGGCGCCGTTCGCGGGCTACGTCACGGTGTGGATCGTCTGCAGCGCGGGCGGATTCCTCGCCGCGATCCTGCTGCTGTGCGTGCCCCGGGTCGCCTTCGCGGATGCCGAGACCACCGACATCACGGCACGGGACGCGGTCCGCTAGTCACCCCGCTCCCGCTCAGCGGGTCTTCAGCGGCCCCCGCGCCAGCAGGTGCTGCGCCGACTGCGCGACCGGCCGCAGCGTCACCAGGTCGAGGTTGACGTGGCCCGGAGCGTCCAGGGCGTAGGCGATGACGTCGGCGACGTCCTCGGCGACGAGCGGCGCCTCGACGCCCTCGTAGAGCTTGTCGGCGGCGGCGCGGTCGCCGCCCAGGCGGTTCAGCGTGAACTCCTCGGTGCGCACCATTCCCGGAGCGATCTCGGTCACGCGCAGGGGTTCGCCGTTCAGCTCCTGGCGCAGCGCGTGCACCAGCATGGACTCCCCCGCCTTGGCCGCGTTGTACCCGCCCCCTCCGGGGTAGGCCGTCTGCGCCGCGGTCGAGGTGACGAACAGCAGGTCGGCGTGGCCGACGTCGTCGGCCGCGCGCCGCAGGGTGGGAAGAAGGGATGCCACCAGCTGCTGCCCCGCCAGCACGTTGACCTCGAACATCCACCGCCAGTCCTCGGGGTCGCCGTCCTCGATTCGGTCGGTGCCGCGGGCGCCTCCGGCGATGTGCACGAGCGCGTCGACCCCGCCGGTCTCGTCCAGCCACGCCGCGAGCGCGGCGATGTCGTCCGCGTCGGTCAGGTCGGCCGCGCGCGCGACAACGCCGGTCTCGGCGGCCAGGGCGGCCAGACGGTCGGCGCGCCGGGCGACCCCCACGACCTCCCACCCGCGGGCGCGCAGCAGCCGTGCGGTCGCCTCTCCGATCCCCGAACTGGCCCCGGTCACCATCGCGCGTCGCGTCATGGCATCCACGGTAGTGGTCCCCTCGGACCCCTCGGGGCTCCGCTCCCCGGCGATGCCGCGCGTGGTATTACGGCGCGTGTCCGGGGCGGTTGTCGGCGTCCGGGGGCGGTCCCTACGCTCGCAGGAGGCCATGGCGACCGCCCGGCCTGACGAAGCTGAGGAGCAGTCATGTCGGCACCCGAGAACTGGCGTTT
This sequence comes from Microbacterium testaceum, assembly GCF_003075375.1. Taxonomy (GTDB): domain Bacteria; phylum Actinomycetota; class Actinomycetes; order Actinomycetales; family Microbacteriaceae; genus Microbacterium; species Microbacterium testaceum_E. Next base: position 32,997 of record NZ_QDFT01000027.1, read on the forward strand.
CGAGACCAAGCAGATCCACACGGGCGCTCAGCCCGACCCGGTCACCAAGGCCCGCGCCACCCCGATCTACCAGACCACCTCGTACGTGTTCGACAACGCCGACCACGCCGCGAACCTCTTCGCGCTCGCCGAGTTCGGCAACATCTACACGCGCATCCAGAACCCCACCCAGGACGTCGTCGAGCAGCGCGTCGCGGGCCTCGAGGGCGGCACCGGCGCCCTCCTCGTCGCCAGCGGCCAGGCCGCCGAGACCTTCGCGGTGCTGAACATCGCCGAAGCGGGCGACCACATCGTCTCGTCGAGCTCGATCTACGGCGGCACCTACAACCTGTTCAAGTACACCCTCGCCAAGCTCGGCATCGAGACGACCTTCGTCGAGAACCAGGACGACCCCGAGGAGTGGCGCGCGGCCGTGCGCCCCAACACCAAGCTGTTCTTCGCCGAGACGATCGGCAACCCGAAGATCAACGTCCTCGACATCCGCTCGGTCGCCGACGTGGCGCACGAGGCTGGCGTGCCCCTCATCGTCGACAACACCATCGCGACGCCCTACCTCATCCGCCCCTTCGAGCACGGTGCCGACATCGTCGTGCACTCGGCGACGAAGTTCCTCGGCGGTCACGGCACCGTCATCGGCGGCGTCATCGTCGACGGCGGCACCTTCGCGTGGTCCGCGCACGCGGACCGCTTCCCGGGTCTGACCACCCCCGACCCCTCGTACCACGGAGCGGTCTACACCCAGGCGGTCGGCGACGGCCTGGCGTACATCATCAAGGCGCGTGTGCAGCTGCTGCGCGACCTGGGCGCCTCGATCGCCCCGCAGAGCGCGTGGCAGCTCATCCAGGGCATCGAGACCCTGTCGCTGCGCATCGAGCGCCACGTCCAGAACGCGCAGGAGATCGCCGAGTGGCTCGAGGCGCACCCCGAGGTCGCGACCGTGAACTACTCGGGCCTGCCGACCTCGCCCTGGTACGCCGCGGCGAACAACTACGCCCCCAAGGGCGTGGGCGCGGTGCTCTCGTTCGAGCTCAAGGGCGGCGTCGAGGCGGGCCGCGAGTTCGTCAACTCGCTCAGCCTGTTCAGCCACCTCGCCAACATCGGCGACGTCCGCTCGCTGGTCATCCACCCCGCGTCCACGACGCACTCGCAGCTGACGCCCGAGCAGCAGCTGACCGCGGGGGTCACCCCCGGGCTGGTGCGCCTGTCGGTGGGCCTCGAGAACATCGACGACCTCAAGGCCGACCTCGACCAGGCCCTCGCCGCCGCGCGCCGGTTCTCCGAGGCCGCCCGCGCCTGATCCGCCCTCGCACGACGCCCCGCCCCGGTCCATCCGGCGCGGGGCGTCCGTGCGAATCGCGGGGATCCGTCCCCTCCGGCGCCCCCGGGCGACACCACTTTCGCGGAAGGCGGTCAGATCTTCTGGCGCGGGCGGAGGCTCCCCAGACCCCCGTCGACGCCGAGCACCTGACCCGTCATCCACGCGTTCTCGGGCGCCAGCAGGAATTCGACCGCACGGGCGACGTCGTCGGGCTCGCCGAGGCGGCCCAGCGGGTGCATCGCCTCCGACACCTTGCGAGACATGTCGCTCGACGTGAGCTTCTCGGTCAGCCGCGTCTGCACGAGACCCGGCGCGACCGCGTTGACCCGCAGTCCGTGAGCGGCGTAGCTCGCCGCGGCCGACAGCGTCAGACCGATCACGCCGGCCTTGGCCGCGGCGATGCCGTCGTGGTTCGGCAGACCCGCCAGGGCCGCCGCCGACGACACCAGCACCACGGCGCCGCCGCCGCGCATGTGGGCCCCCGCCGCCCGCACCGCCGCGAACGCGGTCGTCAGCGAGGCCGCGATCAGGCCGTCGTACTGCTCGCGCGAGGTCAGGTGCGCGGGCTTGAGCAGCATCGAGCCCGCGAACACCGCGATGCCGTCCAGCTCGCCCGCCTCGGCGACGACGCGGTCGACGGCGTCGAAGTCCGTGGCATCCAGCACATGATCCGGCTCGATGACCGAGGAGTCCCGTGCCGTGGTGATGACGCGGTGTCCCGCGTCGCGCAGTCGTGTCGCCGTCGCCCCGCCGATGTCGCTCGAGGCCGCGATGAGGAGGAAGTTCGCCATGCCGCGATCATGACCAGCGCCCCCGGCGCGCGACGGGGGGTGGACATTTCGCGCACGAGGCGTTCCGTCCCCGGGACGTAACAGTCCGCGGCGTCCCTCGCCCTCCGGGGAGAATGGATGCCATGGACTGGCAGATCTCCGAAGACACGGTGCCCTCGGCCCCGGTGACGGAGGCCGACGCGCGGTCGCTGCTCGGTCGTCCCCCGGCGACGGGCGCGTGGCGCGACGGCGACCCCGTGGGCGATCGCCGCTTCGCCTCGTTCGGGATGTTCGCGACCGAGAGCGGCGAATCCCTTCCCCACGTGCGGCTCGCGTACGAGTCGTGGGGCGAGCTCTCGCCCGAGCGCGACAACGCCGTGCTGATCCTGCACGCCCTCACCGGCGACAGCCACGTGCGCGGCGCCGCGGGTCCCGGTCACCCGACCGCCGGTTGGTGGAGCGATCTCGTCGGGCCGGGCGCCGCGATCGACACCGACCGTTTCTTCGTCGTCGCCCCCAACATGCTGGGCGGATGCCAGGGCTCGACCGGCCCCGCCAGCATCGCGCCCGGCGGGTACGAGTGGGCGTCGCGCTTCCCCTACCTGACCGTCCGCGATCAGGTCGCCGCGCAGGCGCTACTCGCCGACGAGCTCGGCGTCGCGCGCTGGCACGCGGTCGTGGGCGGGTCGATGGGCGGCATGCACGCCCTGGAGTGGGCGGTCGGTCATCCCGACCGCGTCGCCCGCGCCGCGATCCTGTCGGCGCCGCCGGTCACCACCGCCGACCAGATCGCGCTGAACTCCGTGCAGATGGACACCGTGCGCACCGACCCCCGCTTCTCCGGCGGACAGTACTACGACGCCGGTGACGGCGACGGCCCCCACCGCGGACTCGCCCTGGCGCGGCGGATGGCGCTGCTGAACTACCGCAGTCCCACCGAGCTGAATCAGCGGTTCCAGCGCTCCTGGCAGTCGGGGGTGAGTCCGCTCGGCCGCGGCGGGCGGTTCGCGGTCGAGTCGTACCTCGACTTCCACGGCAACAAGTTCACGCGCCGCTTCGACGCCAACAGCTACCTGACGCTGGTGCAGGCGATGAACTCGCACGACGTGGGCCGCGACCGCGACGGCGTCGAGGACGCCCTGGCGCGGGTCACCGCGACCACCCTCGTCCTGGGGATCGACAGCGACCGCCTGTTCCCGATCGACGGACAGCACCGCATCGCCCGGGGCATCCCCCGCACCCTCGACGGCGACGCGGCGGTCGTGCTGTCGAGCGACTTCGGGCACGACGGCTTCCTCATCGAGACGGCCGCCGTGGCGATGCACCTGCGCCGGCTCTTCGCGAGCTGAACCCGACCGAGGGCGGAGCCGCGGCATCCGGCGCTCCGATCGCGACCGGCGGTCGACGGCGGGCCCTGCCTCAGCGCTGCGTGGGGATCGATCCGGTGATCGCGGTCGTGGCCGCCTCGGCCGCCGGCATGCGGTGCGCCGGGTGGCGTCCCGAGCGGTCCTCGACGCGGTACGAGATTACCGCCACGATGAGCCCGCCCAGGGCGAGCAGGGCACCGACCCAGGCCGGCGCGACCAGGCCGAGGCCGGCGGCGATGGCGAGCCCGCCGAGGAAGGCGCCCAGGCTGTTGCCGATGTTCAGAGCCGAGTGGTTCAGCGCGGCGGCGATCGACTGGTTGTCCTCGGCGACGTCCATCAGTCGCGTCTGGATCGACGGGCTGAGCGCGGCCCCGCAGAACGCCACGAGGAAGGCGAACAGCACCAGACAGACGATCCACTGCGCCGTCAGGGCGAGACCGATGGATGCCACGGCCAGGGCGATCAGACCGACGTACAGCCAGAAGCGCAGGTCCTTGTCGGCGAGCGCCCCGCCGACGATGTTGCCGATCGTCATGCCCACGCCCACCAGCACGAGCACGAGCGACACCGCCCACTCGGGCTGGCCCGCGACGTCGGTGATCATGGGCGCGATGTAGCTGTACATCGCGAAGAATCCGCCGAACCCGACCGCCCCGATCCCCAGGGCGAACCACACCTGTCCGATACGGAAGACGCGCAGCTCGTCGCGCAGACGGCGACCCGGAGTGCCGGGGTGGGCGGGAACGAAGAGGGCGATGCAGATCGCGGCGAGGGCGAAGATGGCCGTCACCACGGCGAACGCCGCCCGCCAGCCGACCTGCTGGCCGAGCAGGGTTCCCAAGGGCACCCCCACGACGTTCGCGATGGTCAGGCCCGTCAGGACGAAGGCGACGCCCTTCGCCCGGTTGCCCGGACCCAGGACGTCGGCGGCGACCAGCGCACCGATGCCGAAGTAGGCGCCGTGCGGCAGACCCGCCAGGAACCGGGATGCCGCGACCAGCTCGAAGGTGGGGGCGATGACGGTCAGTAGCGTGAAGAACGCCAGCGCCGCGGCGAGCACGATCATCACACGATGGCGCGGGAAACGGGCGACCGATCCGGCGATCGTCGGCGCTCCCACGACGACGCCGAGCGCGTACAGCGAGATCAGCCACCCCGCCTGGGCGATCGCGTCGTCGGGTGACGCGGCCCACGTGCCCGGGACGAGCTCGCGGGCGATGTTGGGCAGCAGGCCCATCACCACGAACTCGGTCATGCCGATGCCGAAACTGCCGATGGCGAGAGAAAGGAGCGCCCGCATCGCCGCACCTCTCGAGGTCGTCGAAGAGGTCACCCGACGATGCTAGTCGGCGGGACCGGCCGGGGTCGAATCGTTTCGGAGGACGCCTCTCCCCGTCCGGGCGGGGCGCCGCGGCGGCGTCAGTCCTCGCGCCGCTCCAGCGCCTGCTCCAGACGCTCGATCTTGCCGTCGATCTCGCCCGTGCGGCCGGGCCGGATGTCGGCCTTCAGCACGAGCGACACGCGTGAGCCGTAGGGCAGGACCGCTTCGGTCGCGGCCTTGACCACGGCGAACACCTCATCCCATTCTCCCTCGAGCTCGGTGAACATCGAGGTGGTGCGGTGCGGCAGGCCCGAGGCGCGGACGACCGCGACCGCGGCGGCGACCGCGTCGTGGACCGAGGCATCGGGGTTCTCCGCGGCGGCGGATCCGACCCCCGAGGGGGCGACCGAGAAGGCGATGAGCATGCTCCGAGACTACGGTCGCGCGACAGCGCGCGTCGATCGGCTCACCGTCGCCCGCGCCCGCGCCTCAGCGACGGACGGTCGCCCGCGCCGGTACCGGGCGCCGACCGGTGACGATCTCGCGGAGTCCCGCCGGGGGACGCACCCGACCCGTGGGGACGCGCACCACGCGCACCACGGCCCACACCAGCAGCACGAGCGCGAGCACGTTGCGCACCTCGAGCACCGTCACCGGGAAGGGGTTGGGGTGCGTCGCCATCAGCCCGTCGTACAGCAAGGGGTACATCCACTGCGTCAGCCCGGCGATGACCAGCGTCATCCCGGCGAACGCGTACCACCGGCGGCGGTCGATCATGAGCCCGACCACGACCGGCGCGAACAGCCACACGTAGTACTGCGGGGACCCGACCTTGTTCAGCGCGATGAACGCCGTCACCAGCGCGAGCGAGAGCGGCGGGAAGAGGCTGACGAACGTCGCACCGCGGCGGAGCTTGTGCACCCCCACGATCGCGACCCCGACCATGGTCAGCAGCATGATGGGCGTCATCGCCGCGATGAGCGCTTCGGCCCCGGGTCCCGTGACCTGGAAGGTCAGGACGTCGCCGTCGTAGTAGACCTCGCTCCCGGGTACGTAGAACGCCGCGAGGAACATGTACAGGCCACCGACGGGCGCCTCCATCTGGATGCCGCGCGAGGTCTGATCGCCGACGAAGCCGAAGACGTAGGGCGCGCCGCCGAGCGACACGACCGGGATGATCGTCAGCACCGACACCGCCACGGCGCCCCAGACCAGCGCGAGCCGGCGGCGGATCGCCACGAGCCCCGCCGCCAGGATCGCGGCGGGCCAGACCTTCATCCACACCGCGACGGACAGCAGGACGGATGCCACGAACGGGCGCCGCAGCATCCAGATCCCCCCGAGGATCGCGAACGGGACGGTGATGCCGTCGATGCGGTACAGCCCCACGGGCCCGATCAGCAGGATGGCCAGGAGCCAGAACCACGCGGCGAGGACGCGGCCGCGGGAGCGGCCCTGCCCGACGAGGATGACGAAGGCGACGAGGTTGAACAGCGAGACGGTGATCGCCCAGGCCGGGGTGTAGCCCACCGCCCACGCGAAGGCCCACGCGAACGTCATGGGCAGGAACGCCAGCTGCGGGTAGATCCACTTCTCGGTGACGCCGGGCCACTCCCACGCCACGCTCCGCGTGCACGAGCTCGCGTCGACGCCGCCGAAGAGGGCGCAGCGCGACCACGGTTCGTACACCAGGTACACGTCGCCCATGGGTTCGTTGGGCTGCTGGTAGCCCAACCAGCCCACCACGACGTGCACGGCGACGAACGCAATCAACAGGGGAACGACACGCCTCAGCACCGCCTCATCCTAATTGGGCGCCCCCGCGGCCCCGGGACGCCCTCCCCGGCCCTCCCGGCGCGACGGCGAGAACCGTTACGCGATCGAGTCCCGCAGCACCTCGGCGATCACCTCGGGAACGGCCTCGGCCACGTCCAGCGCCGTGATCGGCCCGCCGCCCCCGTTCCGGACCGAGGCGACGTGCCCGGCGCGCCCGTGCACCCACGCCGCCGTCGCCGCGCAGGCCGCGAGCTCGACCGCGTCGGTGCGCCCGTCGGCCACGGCCCCGGCGACCACGGCACCCAGGATTCCGCCGAGCACGTCGCCGGTGCCCGCCGTCGCCAGCCACGGCGTCCCCGCCGACACGTGCGCGACCCATCCGCCGGGAGCCGCGACGATCGTCAGCGCCCCCTTCGACAGCACCACGCCGCCGAAGGCCTCGGCGGTCTCGATCGCGGTGCGTTCCCGATCCGCGGGGTCGCCCGGCTCGAGACCGAGCGAGGAGCGCAGGCGGTCGAGCTCTCGCGCGTGCGGCGTCACGATCACCGGTGCCGCCGCCCCGGTCACCAGGTCGAGCGCCCCGGCGTCGACGACGACCGGCACCTCTCCGTTCAGGATGCCGCGCAGGGCCGCGGTCTCGCCGGCGTCGCGCTCCGCGGCATCCGTTCCCGATCCGAGCACCCAGGCCTGCACGCGTCCGTCGGCGGTCACCGTCTCGGGGCGTCGCTGCAGCACCAGGTCCTGGGCGCGCGAGGGCCCGAGGTAGCGCACCATGCCGGTGCCCGTGCGCCAGGCCGCTTCGACTCCGAGCACCGCTGCGCCCGGATACCGCTCCGAGCCCGTGCGCAGGCCCACGACCCCGCGGGAATACTTGTCGTCATCAGCGGTTGGCCTCCGCAGGACGCGCGAGGCCGAGCCCCCGTCCCATTCCGTCGCCGTCATGGCGTCACCCTAGAACGAGAAGGACACCGATGAGCGCCCTCTTCACTCCCCTGTCGATCCGCGGTATCCAGACGCGCAACCGCCTGTGGGTCTCGCCGATGTGCCAGTACAGCGCGGTCGACGGCGTGCCGAACGACTGGCACCACGTCCACCTGGCCCAGTTCGCCGCCGGCGGCGCGGGTCTCGTGGTGGCCGAGGCCACAGCCGTCTCGCCCGAGGGTCGCATCTCGCCGCAGGACGTGGGCCTCTGGACCGACGAGCAGGCCCGCGCCTGGGAACCGATCGTCGCGGCGATCCGTGCCCGCGGCGCCGTCGCGGGCGTGCAGCTGAGCCACGCGGGACGCAAGGCGTCGACGTCGGCGCCGCTGACGGGCGCGCGCGGTACCGTGTCCCCCGCCGACGGCGGGTGGACGACCGTCGCCCCCTCGGCCCTGGCCTACGCCGACTTCGCCGAGCCGATCGCCCTCGACGCCGCCGGGATCCACCGGGTCGTCGACGACTTCGCGGATGCCGCGCGCCGCGCCGCCGCGGTGGGCTTCGAGGTGCTCGAGCTGCACGCCGCCCACGGGTACCTGCTGCACCAGTTCCTGTCGCCGCTGACCAACCACCGCGACGACGAGTACGGCGGATCGTTCGAGAACCGCGTCCGCCTGCTGGTGCGCGTGACCGCCGCCGTGCGCGCCGCGGCGCCGGACGCCGCGGTGTTCGTCCGGTTCTCGGCGACCGACGCCGCCCCCGGCGGGTGGGACGTCGACGACACCGTCGCGGCCTCTCGCCTGGTCGCGGACGCCGGGGCCGACCTCATCGACGTCTCGAGCGGGGGTCTCGTGCCGCACCAGCACATCGTCCCCGGACCCGGGTACCAGGTCGGCTACGCCGCGACCGTCCGGCGCGAGACCGGGCTGCCGGTCAGCGCCGTCGGCATGATCGACGACCCCGCCCAGGCCGAGGCCGTGGTCGCCGAGGGCCGCGCCGATGCCGTGATGTCGGCCCGGGAGTGGCTGCGCGACCCGCACTACGCCCTGCGCGCGGCCGTGGCGCTCGGCGCCGACTCGCCCGCCCCGGCGCAGTACCTGCGGGCGTACTGACCCGCTCGCGGCGCCGTCGCGCGACGGCGGTGCCGCGATACGACACGACGGATGCCGCGACCCGGGGTCGCGGCATCCGTCGTCGAAGGCGTGCTCAGACGAAGCGGCGACGCTCGGTGGCGTCCTGCACCTCGCCGACGAGCTCCTCGATGACGTCCTCGAGGAACAGCACGGCGCGCACGTCGCCGTTCTCGTCACGGACCTGCGCGAGGTGGCGGCCCGAGCGGCGCATGAGCGCGAGGGCGTCCTCGAGGTCGGTCGTCTCGAGGACGGACACCATGTGGTGCACGCGCTTGGACGGGATGGGCCGAAGCATGTCGGCATCCGCCCCCTCGGCCGCGCGCAGCACGTCCTTGAGGTGGACGTACCCGGTCGGGTCGCCCGCGGCATCCACGATGACGTAGCGCGAGTAGCCGTGCTGGGCGACGGCGCGCTCGATCTCGGCCGGGGTCGTCGTCTCGGGAAGCGTCACCAGGGCGGCCATCGGCACCGCGATGTCGGCGGCCTTCTTCTCGGTGAACTCCACCACGGCCGTCACCGTTCCCGACGCATCGTCGAGCACGCCCTCGCGACGCGACTGGGAGACGATCGTCGCGACCTCGTCGAGGGTGTAGGTCGAGGCGGCTTCGTCCTTGGGCTCGACGCGGAACAGGCGCAGTACGTGGTTGGCGATCCAGTTCAGCGCGACGATGATCGGGTGGAACGCCTTCGAGACCGCCACCAGCGGCGGGGCGAGCATGAGCACCGCGCGGTCCGGCAGCGAGAACGCGAGGTTCTTCGGCACCATCTCGCCGAACACCACGTGCAGGTACGACACCAGCAGCAGCGCCACGACGAAGCCGATCACGCCGACCGCGGCCTCGGGCAGCCCCGTCAGACCCAGGGGTCCCTCAAGCAGGTGGTGGATCGCCGGCTCCGACACGTTCAGGATCAGCAGCGAGCAGATCGTGATGCCCAGCTGGCACGTGGCCAGCATCATCGTCGCGTGCTCCATGGCGTAGAGCGCCGTCTTGGCCGCTCGTGATCCGCGGTCCGCGTGCGGCTCGATCTGCGAACGGCGCGCCGAGATGACGGCGAACTCCGCGCCGACGAAGAAGGCGTTGGCGATCAGCAGCACCACCAGCCACGCGATTCCGGCCCAGTCGCTCATCACTGGTCACCACCCTTCGCCGCGCGGACGAGGTCGTCGACGTCCTGCTCGCGGGGCGTGGGCGTGTACTGCACGCGGTCGACGCGACGGCCGTCCATGCGCTGGACCGCGAGCACGCCGTCGTCGAGGTCGACGGTGTCCCCCACCACGGGGATGCGCTCGAGCGCGGCCATGATGAACCCGCCGACCGTGTCGTAGACGTCGCCCTCGGGCACGCGCACACCGGCGCGGTCGAGGACCTCGTCGGGGCGCAGGTCGCCGGGGAAGGTGAGGGATGCCGCCGACCGCACGACGCCCGCACGGGAGCGGTCGTGCTCGTCGAGCACCTCGCCGACGATCTCTTCGACCAGGTCCTCGAGGGTGACCACGCCCGCCGTCCCGCCGTACTCGTCGACGACGATGGCCATCTGGTACCCCCGCGAGCGCAGCTCCGACACGAGGGCGTCGAGGTGGACGGTCTCGGGCACGCGCAGGGGCTCGGTCGCGAGGGCCGCGACGGGCACCTCGGCCCGGCGGTCGCGCGGGACGCCGATCGCGGCCTTGAGGTGCACGACGCCGACGATGTCGTCCATCGACTCGCCGTAGACGGGGAAACGGCTGTGCCCGGTGCGCCGGGCGAGCTGCACGACGTCGTCGGCCGGGTCGCCCGCGGCGAGCGCGTGCACGCTCGGTCGCGGGGTCATGACGTCGGCGGCGCTCAGGCGCGCGAAGGTGAGGCTGCGATCCAGCAGGGACGCCGTGTCCTTCTCGAGCATCCCGGCGCTCGCGGACCGCTTGACCAGGCTCGACAGCTCCTCGGCCGACCGCGCTCCCGACAGCTCCTCCTTCGGCTCGACGCCGAGGGCGCGCAGCACGCCGTTGGCACTGCCGTTGAGCACGAGGATCGCGGGCTTGAACACCGCGGTGAACGCCACCTGGAAGGGGATGACGAGCTTGGCCGTCTGCCGGGGGATGGCGAGGGCGAAGTTCTTGGGCACGAGCTCGCCGAGGATCATCGACAGCACGGTCGCGAAGCCGACGCCGATGACGGCGGCGAGCGTGACGGTCACCGCCTCGGGCAGCCCCCACGCCTCGAAGGCGGGGCGCAGCAGGTTCGAGATGGCGGGTTCCATCGTGTAACCCGTCAGCAGCGTCGTGAGCGTGATGCCCAGCTGCGCGCTCGACAGGTGGGTCGAGGTGATCCGCAGCGCATCGATGGTCAGCGACAACCGCGTCTCGCCCGCGGCGCGGCGCGCCTCGAGATCGGCGCGGTCGAGGTTGACCAGGGCGAACTCGCTCGCGACGAACAGTCCGGTGCCCACGGTGAGAAGCAGCCCCACGCCCAGCATGACGTAATCCATCAGGCATCGCCCCCGCTCGCGGTGGCGGCGGAAGAGGGTCGGAGGGGCCTGGGTCTACAACTGGGAGGGTCGTCCATCGTGCCGTCGATTCTATGACAGCCCGACCCGACCCGGCGCGGGCTGTCCCGGTTCCGCCGGAGCGCGACACGATGGGGGCATGGATGCCTCCCCCTCGACGCAGCGACGCGCCGCGGCCGCGGAGCGAGCGGTTCTGGACCGCTACCTCCACCGTTACGGCCCCGTCGCGTGGGCGCACGCCGCCACGGGCGACCGGCCGGCCCGGCGGACGTGGCACTACTGGTGGCACGCGCACCTGCTGCACGTGCTCGCCGACGCCGAACGAAATCGCCCCGACCCGCGCCGTCGACGACTGCTCCGACGCCTGCGACGCGGGGTGACCCTGCGCACCCTCGGCCGCTGGACGACACCGTTCTACGACGACATCGCCTGGATGGGACTCGGGCTCTTCTCCAGCGGCGCCGACACCCGCGCACTGCGCAAGATCTCGCGCATCCTGGGCGAGGCGATCGACCCCGCCCACGGCGCGCTGCCCTGGAGCGTCGGCAGCGACCTCTACAACGCCCCGGCGAACGCGCCGGGAGCGTTGTAG
>NZ_QDFT01000028.1 GCF_003075375.1 Microbacterium testaceum
GCGCTATCCATGATCAACTACGTCGATGGCTGCCTGGCGTTCGCGCTTGACATCGAACCGGAATGGACCGCTGATCGAAATCAGCGGTGGCTCGATGCGCTCTACCGCCACGGCCACCCCGTCAATCGCGACGGGTAGGGTGCCACGGCCAGATGCTTTTGCTTGGTGCCCTACATCTCGCGGGTCAGCTTCACGGTCAACCGATCTGACGTTGCGGTGAGCCTGTCCGCGAACTGCATCACGGTCCGCCTAGGTCAAGGTATGCCTCAACTCGACCTGCAGTGACGGCCTCACTGAGGCGGCTGGTCGCCGATGTTGCTGTCTCGACCGCAGCGCGGGTCTCACAGTCGACACAGCGAATGGTGTTCGAGCCGCGCTCGCAGACGGCGTCCACGCCGGCTGGTGCTGAGTGCAGAGCCGGCACGTCCCGGAGGTAGCGCCTTCCGTTCGCCGCACACTTGGGGATCGCGCCGTGCGTGACGGCTGCTCCGACATTGGGCAAAACCGCCCCTCCCGCAGCTCTCAGGCGTCGACGCCGAAGGCGCGCAGCAGCGGCACGCGGGGGATCATCCGGCGCGGGCCGAGTTGGACCGTGGGGATGGTCCCGCTCTCGATACCGAGCTTGATCGTGCGGTAGTCGACGCCGACGAGCTTCGCGGCGTCCTTGATCGTCAGAGCCAGGCAATCCTGTGACCGGTTCATCGCCCTTCCTTCCTGTGAGCCAGCAGTGTCAGTCTCCCTTCGTGGCAAGGTACCACACGTGTGAGCCAAGATCGACAGTCTTCTTCGAGATTCGTCGATGACCTGGAATAGTGGGATCCATGGCAGACGTCGAGACGTACGACTTCAGCGACGAACGCATAGATCTCGGCAGTGGGGTGACGCTTCCGAAGTCCTGGCGCGCACGCGTGTCGGGTGAGCAGGACGTGCCCGGCACGATCACCGTCCGCGTGGAGTGGGATGACGTGCTGAGACGCACGGCGGTCTCCTTCGCTGCGCTCGAGCGTGAAGCGGAAGGCGTCGACATCACCAGCCAGGTGCTCCGCGAGGTGCGAACGCACTGGATCATGACGAGGTCCGCTCTCGATGTCGTCACCGTCGACGTCGGCTCTGAGGGTGGCGGCGAACGCGACCGCATTCCGGTGCGCGAGTTTCTCAGTCGAGTACGGGCGCATGAGGAGCGCGAGCCTTTGGAATCCCTCCACGCGGCGATCTCTGTCTATCGCGTCGCCACGGCAATCAGCTATCCGCCGCTCAAGCTTGTCGCCGACACCCTGCAGATCAGCCAGAGCACCGCGACCCGCCTCATGAGTCGCGCACGCGACTCGGGTCTGGCTCCCGAAGTCCGAGTTCAGGAACCCCGGCGGGCGCCGGCAGTAGACCCCTACAACCCGGGAAGATCATTCGACCCTGCGGCGCCTCACCAGGGGCCAGCTCAGCCCGGAGGCCCGTCGATCGGACGCTGAGCAGCCTGCCGGCGCTGCCGCTATACGGCCCACACCGAGCGCAACGGCGTCAGAACTTGGTCTTGAGCATAATGCTCACGAAGATCGCGTCGTGGCGTTACATGTTCAGCAATGTGCTCATTTGCTTCTCGCTGCCGTAGAGTCGATATCCAACGCTCGCCGGGCCCACATCTTGGATGCTCGCGGCCCCTCATTTTTCAGCACTCCTTGCCCGTACTTTGCCCGCAAACTGATTGCGGCACGCTGTTTTCGACGGTCGCTCAATGTTGCTTGAGTCCTCGAAGAACCGCGTAATTCCGCTGTTGTTGCCGGTTCAAGTCGTATTGAGCACTATGCTCAGTCGTGTTCAAGTCCCTCCAGGGGCACGGCAACTTCCGCTTCTGGCCGGATACTTCTTCGATAGTCAGACCACTTGCAATGTTTTCTGCCGTTTCTTTGACCGTGTCGCGTGTGATCAGGGGCCAGGGGCTGACGGACGTGCCGCCAAAGGGGCAGACCCGACATTGAACGAGGCTGCTCACGGGCTCGGCGCCTGAGAGGGCGATCGCGACGCGCAGCGAGTGCGCGCAGCGGCCGTCCGCGTCAATCCGCGGTGGCCGACGCGCTCCCGGTCACGCCGAACCGGTCGGTCAGCATGCCGAACCCGGCGCTCCACGCCGACGCTGCGAGGGGCTCGACGATCGTGGCATCCACCGTCAGGGCGTCCCAGTAGCTCTGCGGCTCGGCGACCGTGGGCGAACTGATCGAGACGAACAGCGACTGGTCGGTGATCGTCGTGTTGTTCTCGCGGTGGGTGGAGCCGGGTGCGGCGATGCCGCCCTCGGTCTGACCGGGGATGTCGTAGCCCATGATGCGGAAGCCGTTCTCGGCGGCGACGAGGCCGAAGACGACCTTGTCGGAGCCGGGGATCTCTGCTGGCATGCCGAAGTCGGCGTAGATGTTGACGACGAGGTGGCCGCCGAAGACGGACTGGTAGAACTCGAGCGCCTGGCGGGCGTCGCCGCGGAAGTTCAGGTGGGTGGTGGTCTGCACGGGCATGTCTGCTCCTCGATGAAGTGGGCCGGGATTGGCTCGTGACATCACGTTCTCAGCCGTATAGGTCGGTTTCCGTCCTAGACCACGACTACGGTCGGATGCATGGCCACGACGTCGCGATTGCTCACCCTGCTGTCGCTCCTGCAAGCGCGGCGGGACTGGCCGGGGTCGGTGTTGGCCTCGCGGTTGGATGTCAGCGATCGCACGGTGCGGCGCGACATCGATCGCCTCCGCGAGATGGGCTACAGGATCGAGACGACGATGGGCCCCGACGGGGGATACCGCCTCGACGCGGGTGCGGAGATGCCGCCTCTTCTGTTCGACGACGATCAGGCGCTCGCGGTCGCGATCGCGCTGCGCGCGGCGCCCGCCTTGGGTGCCGACATCGGCGAGGCGGCGGTGCGCGCCCTAGCCACGATGCGGCAGGTGCTGCCGTCGCGGCTGCGGCATCGGCTGGACGCGGTCGACGTGACGACGGTGGGCCGCCCCGGAGAAGCGCCGGTCGCTACCGTTCCGCTCGACGGGTTGCTGACGCTCGCGCAGGCTGTGCGCGACCGGGTAACGGTGCGCTTCGACTACCTGCCGCGGGACGACGGAGAGCCTCAGCCCCGGCGGATCGAGCCGCATCACCTCGTGGCATCCCACGGTCGGTGGTATCTGCTCGGATGGGATCTCGACCGGGAAGACTGGCGGCTCTTCTCGGCGGATCGCTTGCGACCCCGGGCGCCACACGGCGCACCGTTCGCGCCGCGGGTCGTGCCGGGCGGGGACGTCGACGCGTTCGTCTCGGCGCGGTTCAAGGGGGCGGACACGAACGAGTGGCCCTGCCGCGGGACGGTGCTGCTGCACGCGCCGGCGCGGGACGTGCTGCCGTTCGCGGGGGACGGCATCGTGACCGCCATCGACGACGAGCGCTGCACCCTGGAGGTGGGGTCGTGGTCGTGGGGTGCACTCGCCGCGTCGTTCGGGCGGTTCGAGATGGCGATGGAGGTCGTCGGGCCGCCGGCGCTAGCGGAGGCGTTCGCTGTGCAGGCCGAGCGGTTTGCGCGTGCGGCATCCGTGGCGTCCGCCAGAAACTCCGGAGCGTCGCATGAGTAACTCCGCCCGCCGCAGCCATTCGTCGCGCCTCGGACGAATATCGCAGTCCTCGAGTGTGAGATGCTGCCCCGTACCGCAACAGGGGCATGGGGAAGTGGGACCAGTGGGCATATCGACGTCAACGACGACAACGGGTGGTGCGCGATGAGTGACCTAGAGCGGCGAGCGGAAGAGTTCGACGACGTGGAAGTCATCAGCGACGGTGACGGGCTGGTGTTCGTAGGCGAACCCACGCAGGTGGCAAAATTCGTCGCCGCGGCTGGGTTGCCGTCGACATCGTTCGACATCGCGAAACTGACCCCCTCGGCTGCCGCGGGAGCCGCCGTCTTAAACGCAGCAGCTGATATCTCCGCGAACGCTGGCCGGTGGGTAAAGCTCACGGAAGAGTCAGCCAAGGCGGCACAACTCCTGCCTGTGGTGCAGAACTCGAGCACGAAATTCTGGCACGCGACAACGCGCGGTGACAAAGGTCAGTTCGTGAAGAACCTGCAATTCGTCACCAAGCCGGGATCTCCGCTGGCCAAGCCCGGGGCCCTTTTGACGAGTCCCGCGATCCTGGCCGGCGTCGGCGGCATCATGGCGCAGTACGCCATGCAGCAGACGATGGAGGAGATCACTGACTATCTCGCCAAGATCGACGCCAAGGTCGACGATGTCCTCCGTGCGCAGAAAGACGCTGTGCTCTCAGACATGATCGGCGTCGAGATGTTGATCGACGAGGCCATTGTCGTTCGAGACACGGTCGGGAGGGTGTCAGAGGTCACATGGTCGAAGATCCAGAACTCAGCCTCGACCATCGCCCGCACCCAGGCCTACGCCCTGCGGCAGCTTGACGCTATCGCCGACAAGATCGAGCGGACGGCGAAGATCGGCGATCTGGCTGACCTGGCGAAAGAGGCGCAATTGTCAGTTGAGGAGTGGCTGGGCGTGGTCGCCAAGTCCTTCCATTTGCAAGAAGCTCTCGGAATGCTCGAGCTCGAACGCGTACTCACGGCTTCGCCAGAGGAGATCGATGAGCACCGCCTTGCGCTACAGACGGCACGCCAGCGGCGCCGCGACGTCATCGTTCAGACAACTCGTTCGCTGTTGACTCGAATGGACGCGGGAGCAGAGCGCGCCAACGCAAAAGTGCTGCTTAATCCCTTCTCCGCCGGAGCGGTCGTGCAGGCCCGGAACCAAGTGGCGGAGGGCCTCGGCGAGTTTCACGCGCGCTTGGGACTCGCCGGGCAACAGAGCGCCGTCGAGGCGCGCAGCTGGGTCAGTGCAGCGGTAGATGCGCGGGACGATGTTCTCGAAGCCGGTGCGGACGGGGCGCAGGCCGTCGGCCGCTTCAGCGGAGAGGCCATCGAAAACGCGCGCCAGTCTGCCGGTCGCTGGGCCGAGAAACTGGCGAAGCGTCTGCAGCGAGAAGACGATGCTTCGGATGATGAAGGCCGCCCACCGTCCGGCGCGATCAGCAGCTGAGCGCAAACACAGCACGCGAGCCGGAACACTTGAATCAGCCTCTCCGCTACGCCATCAACCTCACCCTCGACGGCTGCGTCCACCACGAAGCGGGCCTGCCGCCGGATGCCGAGTCCATGGCGTTCTGGACCGACGAGCTGCGCCGCTCCGACACCCTGCTCTACGGCCGCGTCACCTACGAGCTGATGGAGGGCGCCTGGCGCCGGCCCGAGTCGGGGGAGTGGCCGGACTGGATGGATGCCAGCGAGATCGCGTTCGCAGAGGTGATGGATCCGATGCGGAAGGTCGTGGCATCCGGGACTCTCGACGCCGTCGACTGGAACGCCGAGCTTGTCCGGGGGGATGCGGTTGAGGCTGTTCGGCGGCTCAAGGAGGAACCGGGGCGAGGGATCGCGCTTGGTGGGGTGAAGCTCCCTGCGGCGCTCGCGGCGGAGGGGCTCATCGACGAGTTCACGTTCGTGGTGCATCCGGTGATTGCGGGGCGAGGGCCGCGGTTGCTCGAGGGCGTGCGGGATCAGCTCAGCCTGAAACTCGTGGAGCTCGAGAAGCTGGCGTCGGGCGCGACTGTGCAGCGTTATCGGCCGACGGAGCAAGATTGAGGTTCGAGAACAAGATTGAGGTTCGAGAAAAGGAGGGGGTTCGGATGCGATGGGTGAGCTTCACGGACCGTTATGGGGCGCAGGATCGCGACGACATCGCGCTCGACCGTCTCGCGGAGCTGCTGGCGACGATCGCCGTCTTTGACGGGGACGACGAGCACCGCAGCATCTCGGTGTCCGACTCGGACGCGTGGAATCTCGAGTTCTACCCGGATTGGCTGCTCTTCGAGAACGTCGAGGTCGGTGGCGGAGAAGTCGGGCGCCTGCGGGGGCTGAGCGATAAGGAACGTCTCGAGATTGCCGACGAATTCATACGGGGGGATTTCGACGCATTGCGGGCGCGGCCCTGGGGGAGCTGACCGACCCTGCGGGGCGTTGGTCCCTGTGCGCGAGTAGCGAGCGCGTCAATCAGCGTGCCGGGCGGAACCGGCGGATGGTGGCCAACTGTCCCAGATCGAATCGTCGCAGCACAGCGATCGCTTTATCTGACGTGAGAAGGCCCGCCTGGCCCTCCAACTGAGAGAAGTCGTCGGTGCCGAACGTCCCCGTCACGTCGAAACAGACAAGCTCAGGGAGCTGTTTGCCTTCGAAAGCCCCGAGCTCTTCCATCTGCGGGTCGAACGACAGGGTGAAATCGCGCTCGCGAAGACCGCTGAACGGACGTAGCTGCTCAGCGAGGTGGGGCGTTGCAAAGTAGATGCCGTACGTCGTGGTGAAGTCCGGGATGGGCAGCTCGTAGAGCGTCAGGTCGATGCGGCGGAACGGCTTACGGCCCTGACCCAGAGATGCTGGATCGTGGTCAAGTTCAGCATCTTCGCCGAAGCCGAATGGCACTTCGAGTGAAACGACGTAGAAGCGCGGACCGAAAAGGCGCATTACGGTCTCACCCGGCCGCCGGGTTGAGCGCGTCAGTCAGCCATCCGGCGCAGGTCCTCATGCCGTCAGGCTAACCGGGGATGCTCGCGGTCGACATGCACAATGGGGCGACGCCGCTGTCGCGACGTCGCCCCATTGGCATCCGGAACTCAGTCCTGAAGGAACGGGTAATCCGTATACCCGCGCTCATCCGGCCCGTAGACCGAGGCCTGGTCGACCTCGTTCTCGTCGGCGCCCTGCTCCCAACGGGTCACCAGGTCGGGGTTGGCGATGGCGGGGCGACCGACGGCCACAAGATCGGCGATGTCGTTCTCGACGGCCGAGACGGCCTCGTCGCGCGTGGTCATGCTCGAGAAGCCCGAGTTGACGATGAACGTGCCGCCGAAGGCGCGGCGCAGGTCCTGAATCAGGTCGCTCGCGGGGTCGGCGTGCAGCACGCTCAGGTACGCCAGGCCCAGGGGCGCGAGGCCGGCGATGAGGGCCTCGTAGGTGGCGCGGGTCTCGGCGTCGTCCTTCTCCCAGACGTCCTGGATGTTGTGCGCGGGAGAGATGCGGATGCCGACACGGTCGGCGCCCACCTCGGCCACGACGGCGCGGGCGACCTCGATGACGAAGCGCGCGCGGGCCTCGGGCGAACCACCGTAGCCGTCGGTGCGCTGGTTCGACGCGGGCGAGAGGAACTCGTGCAGCAGGTACCCGTTGGCGCTGTGCAGCTCGACGCCGTCGATGCCGGCATCCACTGCCCGTCGAGCGGCCTTGACGAACTCGTCGCGGACCGTGGCCAGCTCGTCGGTCTCGAGGGCGTGGGGCACGGGGAACGCGACCTTCGAGCCGTCGGCGAGGCGCGTGTCACCCTCGATCGCGATCGCCGAGGGGGCGACGATGCGGTCGGTTCCGGTGATGTCGGTGTGCGTGACGCGTCCGCCGTTCATGAGCTGCATGAAGACGACGCCGCCCTCGGCGTGCACCGCGTCGGCGACCTTCGCCCACCCGGCGGCCTGCGCGTCGGTGACGATGCCCGGCTGACCCGGGTACGCCTTCGACTCAGCGCTGGGGAACACACCCTCGGTGACGAGCAGTCCGATACCCGCGCGCTGCTCGTAGTACTTCGCGACGATGGGGCCGGGGACGCCGTCCTCGCTCGCGCGCAGACGGGTCATCGGAGCGAGCGAGACGCGGTTGCGCACGCCGATGCTTCCGACGGTGGTGGGGGTGAAGAGGCTCACGGGTGTCCTTTCGTGGGGGAACAAGGGCCACGTCACCCAACAGGGGGCGACGGCTGCCTATTCCACCGGGACGACCTGCGACGGCGAGACGGCTTGACGGGGCGTGCACCTCACCGGCGGGCGCGGCGGGCGAGAGCGGTCGAGAAGATGACCGTCGTCGCGATGCCCGTGACAACCACGACCCCGGCGAGCGTCGTCAGCCAGGCCGGCGCCGAGCCGAGTGGTTGCCAGCCGGCCACCCCGACGATGATCAGAGCGACGCCGACGAGGCAGAGAGCCGCGCCGGTGACGCTTCCGGCGCGCAGCGCGTTGCGGGACAGCTGCATGATCGTCCTCCAGACGGTATCGAGTGGGGGCCGACCGCTGTACTTCGTGCAGAGGTTCCTCCGCGTCTTCAACGCTCGTCCGTCGCGCGCGCGAAGTCCATCCTCTTCAGCAGGCTCGTCAGGACTTCCGATGCTCCTCGCGGCGACCATCGTGCCAGAGCCCGCGGGCCGCGAAGAGGGGCTCGCGGACGAGCGGCCCGGACGCCAGGCTGGGATGACGCGGATGCCACGACTCGACCGGAGGAACGCGCGATGACCGAGAACCCCCTCGCCCACCGGCTCGACTACACGCTCGACGAGCTCGACGACGCTGCGCTCGCGGCATCCCCCCTCGCGCTCTTCCAGCGGTGGCTCGCGGATGCGGCGGACCTTCCCGAGCCGAATGCCATGGTCGTCTCGACGGTGGATGCCGAGGCCCGCCCGACCTCGCGCACCGTGCTGCTGCGTGGGATCGACGACGACGGCGCACTGTGGTTCTTCACCAACCGGGACTCGCGCAAGGGGCGGGCGCTGGCGGGGAACCCCTCGGTCTCGATCCTGTTCCCCTGGTACGCGCTGCAGCGGCAGATCATCGTGCTCGGGACCGCCACGCCTCTGCCCGCCGAACGCGACGACGCGTACTTCGCATCGCGGCCGCGCGGATCCCAGCTGTCGGCCTGGGCGAGCCACCAGTCGGAGCCCGTGGCATCCCGTGCCGCACTTGAGCAGCAGATGGCCGAGGTGGCCGCCCGCTTCGGTGATGACCAGCCCGTGCCGCGTCCGCCGCACTGGGGCGGGTATCGGGTCGAGCCGCGCGAGATCGAGTTCTGGCAGGGGCGCCCGTCGCGGCTGCACGACCGGATCGTGTTCGTGCGGGACGGCGACGGGTGGGTGGGGATGCGGCGGCAGCCGTGACGCGTACGGGCGATCGCGCAAGGGGCGCCGCCAGAAACCGTGTGAGACGCCCCGCCCCGTAGATTCGAGACATCACGGCATCCTGAGGCCGACGTGCGGGGGTAGGCGGAACCATGGCGAAGAAGAACGCGGACGCGCGTCAGTTCGACGACAAGGCGTTCGTCGAGGCGTCGTCCGAGGCGAAGTCGCGGTACGGGCGGTTCAACCTCGCGATCGTGGGCTCGTCGGGCGTCGGCAAATCGTCGCTCGTGAACGCGGTCTTCGGTCGAGACTGGGCGAAGGTCGGCCGCGGGCTCCCGGTCACGCGGGGCGTGCACTTCTACAGCGACGACTCGCTCGGCATCTGGGACGTCGAGGGGTTCGAGATCGGCTCGCCCGTCCCTCCCGACCAGCAGCTGCGGAATCACCTGGATGCCATCGCCGCCCACCCCGGCGACCACCAGATCTCGGTCGTCTGGTACTGCGTGCGAGCCGCCGACGATCGCCTGACGCCGGCCGACATCGCCATGATCCGCGAGCTCGATGCGCGGGGGCTGCCGGTGATCCTCGTGCTGACGAAGGTCGACTGGATCAAGAACCCGATCACCGGGCACCAGGGCGTCGCGAAAGACCTCGAGGCGTTCGTCGAGTGGCTGAATGACCCGATCGACCCGAACACCGGCGAGCGGTTGCGCATCCCGTACCGGCAGGTCATCCTCACCTCCACCCGCGACAAGAACGGGAAGGGCAAGGGGCACGGCCTCGGTGACCTTGTCACGCAGACCCTCGAACTCGCCCCCGAGCGCGACAAGGACGCCTTTCGCATCGCACAGCGACTCAACCTCCCGTGGAAGAGGGAGATGGCGCGGCCGATCATCGCCGCAGCGTCCGCGGCGGCAGCGGGCGCGGCATCCGTTCCGCTTCCTGTGTCGGATGCTGTCACGCTGGCGCCGATCCAGCTGACGATGATGGGGCGTATCGCCGCGATCTACGACCTCGAGGTCAAGACGATGCTCTCGGCGGGCGCTCTCGCGCAGTTCGGCGTGCAGGTCGCGGGCCGTGCGTTGGCGACCAGCTTTCTCAAGCTCATCCCGGGCGCCGGCGTCGTCGTGAACGCCGCGGTGGCGGCGGCGCTGACCGCGGCGACCGGCGAGAGCTGGCTCAAGATCTGCGAACTGCTGCACACCGGCAAGATCGACGTGCGCAAACTCGACCAGGAGTGGGCCAAGTATGCGCCGAGCTTCATGGACGTCGCGAAGAAGCTCGTCGAGCGGCGGGTTCGCCGGGGCTGACGGAGACCATCGCCGCCCGGCCGCGCGAGGGGACTACCCGTGCGTGTCGGTCACCGCAGACGCGGGATCGGTCAGGATCACGGGGACCGACCACGACCGCGTCACCTCGGATCGACCCGCTGCCGCGAAGGCCAGCATCGCCGCACCGATCCGGCCCGCGTGCGTGCCCAACGCAGCGGTCTCGAGACGCGGGGCCTCGCGCCACGTCAGACCCGCCGACACGCGCTCGCGCAACGGTCCGAGCAACGCCTCGCCCGCCTGCGCGACACCCCCGCCCAGCACGATCACCTCGGGATCCACGAGCAGCGTCAGCGTCGTCAGACCCGCAGCCAGGGCGTCGAGTCCCTCGGACCACACGCGGGCCGCGATCGGGTCGCCGCCGACCCGGGCGATGACGCCCGCGGCATCAGGACTCTCTCCGCGCACCCCGTCGGTCGCCGCGGCGTACCGCCGCGCCAGACCCGCACCCGAGAAGTACACCTCGAGGCAGCCGCGCTGACCGCACGCGCACAATTCACCGCCCGGGACGACCGGGATGTGACCCAGCTCGCCCGCGCCCGCGATAGCGCCCTCGAGCGTCCGCCCGTCGGACGAGATCGCCGCAGCGACACCCGTGCCGATCGCGGCGAACACCACGTTGCGCGAACCCGCGGCGGCACCATACGCGAGCTCGGCCGCCCCTGCCGCGCGCACGTCGTGGGCGACCGCGACCGGCAGGCCAATCGCCTCCGAAAGGAGCTGCGCGAGCGGAAGATCCGTCCACCCGAGCGTCGAGGCGTAGCGAACGGTGCCGGTGGCACTGTCGATCAGGCCGGGACTGACCACGCCCGCCCCCACCACCGAGCGACCCGACTCCCGCGCCCCCGCGATGAGGTCGGTCAGCAGACCGGCGATACGCGTGACCGTCTCGGCTCCCGACCCGCCCGTCGCGACCCGCGCACTGCGCAGCACATGACCGTCGGTGTCGACGAGTGCGCCCTTGGCCGAGGTGCCGCCGATGTCGACGGCGACCACGGCCGGCCGCGACGCGCGCGGACTCTCGGCCACGGCCAGGACCGTCTCGCGAACCAGTGACTCATCGGTCTCGAGATGGCCTCGACCCGATGCGACCTGCGCGCGCAGGTGCACCTCGCGCGCGCCCGTCCGCGCGACCAGCGCCGAGACATTGTGCGCCCGGACCGACCCGCCGACCAGGACCGCCGGCATCCGTCGTCCACTCGACCGCGCGACGAGGGCGGTGAGCACCTCGGCTCCCTCGTGGGCGGTGGCCGCCCCACCCGAGGTCAGCACCCGAACGACGCCGTGATGCGCGAGCGTCTCGTACGCCGCGAACAGGTCGGCGGCGTCATCGAACGCCTTGTGGAACGTCACCGGCACCGTGCCGGCGGCGGCGCGGATCGCCTCGAGCGCCGACTCGTCGACACGGCCGTCGGCGGTGAGAGCGCCGAAGACGATCCCCACCGGCACGCGACTGGATTGCGCCAGCGCGGCGATCGCGCGGGCATCGGCGCTCATGACGCGCACCTCGTCGTCGGAATAGACGAAGTCGCCGCCGCGCGCGCGGACCATGACCTGTACGCCCACGCGCTCGACCGCGGCCAGGACCGACTCGATCATCCCGACGCTGGGCGTCGTGCCGCCCTCGACGAGGTCGGCGCAGAGCTCGACGCGATCGGCCCCCGCGCGCTCGGCGGCGAGCACGCCCGCGAGGTCATCGACGCAGATCTCGACGAGCGCATGCGTCGTCGCGGGAGAGGTCACGGAGAGGGATGCCGGGTCTGCGGCGGTCGTCACGGTGCGGCGCTCGCTGCCGAGGCGTCGACCCATGCGCGCACGTCGCGGCCGACCTCGATCGAGCCGACGGGCACACCGCCGCCCAAGATCGGCAGGTCGACGAGGTCGCCGGCCGCGGAGACGTCCGCCCCGAGGGCCTCGAGAACGCGAAGGGCGACGAGCGTGGTCGCACGGGGGTTGCCGTCGAGGATCTTCATCGACACCGCGGCGCCGTCCGCCGTGGCCATGCCGATCACGCCCTCGGCGCCGCCCTTCGACAGCAAACCCGGCACCCGCAGCATCGCGTCGGTGTTTGCGTGGTGATCCCCGCCGACGAAACGGGGGAAGGAGCGCATGGCATCCGCCACCCTCCGCTCCGGCGTCCCGGGGTCCGCCGTCACGAGGGCGCGGAAGATCCGGGCGATGCCGAGGGGAGAAACGCTGAACAGGGGAGCACCGCAGCCGTCGACGGCGTCGTACGCCACTTCATCGCCCGACAGGCGCTCGAGAGTCGATCGCACGAGTCGCTGCAGGGGGTGCGCGGGGTCGAGATAGGATGCGGTGTCCCACCCGTTGACCGCACAGGCCAGCAGCATCGCCGCGTGCTTGCCCGAACAGTTCATGCGCACGCGGGTCCGATGCTCGCCGTCGCGGATCAGGCGTTCGCGCGTGGGCTCGTCCTCGGGCCAGTCGACCGGACACGCGAGAGCACCCTCGTCGAGACCCGCGCGTGCCAGCAGGTCGCGTACGACGTCGACGTGGACGTCCTCACCGGTATGACTGCCCGCCGCGATGGCGAGGTCGGCTCCGTCGAGGTCGGCACCTGCGAGAAGGCACGCAAGGGCCTGCACCGGCTTGACCGTCGAGCGGGGCAGGATCTGCTGACCGCTGCCCGACTGCCACGCGACGGAGCCGTCGGCGGCCAGAGCGGCGATCGACCCGAGGTGGCGACTCTCGACGACACCCGAGCGGATGACGACGGCGAGGTCGGCCAACGGCGACGGGACAGGGGGAATGGACGTCATGGGTGACTCTTTCGATGCCGGGGCGAGCGGGCGGGTTCAGCGGTCGACGGGGGCGTTCGGCGTCGGCAGGCCCGCGGGGGCCACCGCGGCGGACGCCGCGAGACTGCGGCGACCGGGGCGCTTCTGCAAGCGGGCGGCCAGCCCCGACAGGCTGCCGTTGAGAGCGAGGAAGATCACGGTCACGACGACGAAGGTCTGAATGAGCAGGCCGTTGAAGCTCGACAGAACCTGTCCGCGGTACAGCAGCTCGGTGAACGCGACGATGTAGCCCAGCGAGGTGTCCTTGAGCAGGCTGACCAGCTGCACCACGAGCGAGGGGGCGACGAAGCGCAGCGCCTGCGGCAGGACCACCTTGCGGTCGACCTGCCAGCGGGTCATCCCCAGGCTCAGGCCCGCCTCGGTCTGCCCGCGGGGCAGGGCGAGCACACCCGCGCGGATGATCTCGGCGAAAGCCGCGGCGTTGGCGATCGTCAGGGGGATGACGAGCTTCCAGAGCACCGGGAAATTCAGGCCGAGCTGGGGAAGGCCGAACAGCATCAGGTAGATCAGCAGCAGCACGGGAACCGTGCGGGCGATCTCGATGTACGCGGTGCAGATCCCGCTGATCCACCGGACCCGGCTCAGTCGTCCAAGAGCGAGGATGAGGCCGAGAACGAAACCGAAGACGGCGGTGAGAGCAGCGGCCTGCAGGGTGCCGAGCAGCCCGACGCCGAGGTACTCCCAGATCGCGATGTCGAGGAAGGGCAGCCACCGGTCGCTGTCGAGCTGACCCTTCGACGCGAACTGCACGAGGGCGAGGGTGATCAGGCCCAGGATGACGAGGGCGCTGACGAACGACCAGATGAGGATCCGGCGACGGGTGCGGGGACCGGGCTCGTCGTAGAGCGAAAAGGGGGAGGTCATCGGCGGATCCTCAACTTCTTCTCGAGACGACCGGCCGTGAGGCCGATCGCCAGCGCGAGCACCATGTAGACGAGCCCCGCCGCGGTGAAGATCAGGATGGGCTGAGCCTCGACCAGATTGAGCTTGTTGGCCGCGCTCGTCAGCTCGACGACGCCCACCGCGGCGGCCAGGGCGGTGTTCATCGTCAGAGCGATCATGACGTTGCCGATCGGCTGGACCGCGGCCCGCAGCGACTGGGGGATGACGAGCACGCGCAGGGTCTGACCGAGCGAGAAGCCCAGCGCGCGGCTGGCCTCGATCTCGCCCCGGCTCACCGTATTGACGCCGCTGCGCACGGCCTCGGCCACGTACGCGGCTTCGTACAGGGTGAGCACGATGATCGCCGTCGGCGTCAGGGGCAGCAGGAATCCGGCATCCGGCAGGGCGAACACCGCCAGCACGAGGAGCACCAGAAGCGGGACGTTGACGAAGAACTGCACGTACGCGAAGGCCGCCCAGCGCAACACCGGCACCGGGCTGATGCGCGCGGCGGTGACGAGCGTGCCCAGCAGGATCGAGCCGACGCCGGCCGAGACGGCCAGCAGGATCGTCGTGCCGAGCGCTTGCGCGATCGGCCCGGCGCTCGAGACGAAGAAGTCCATGGGGTCCTCAGGGGAGCGGAAGGGGAACGGAAGGCCGGCGCCCGCGATGTGCGGGACGGGCGCCGGCCGGTCGGGGGCTCAGGAGCCGGGGACGCTGCCGATCGCGGGAGGAGTCGGAGCGCTCGACTCGACCGCCTCGCCGAGCGTGGCATCCCAGATCTTCGCCCAGGAGCCGTCCTTCTGGATCTTCTCGAGCCAGTCGTTGATGAACGACTTGAACTGCGCGTCGTCCTTCTTCAGGCCGATGCCGTAGGCCTCGCTGGTGAAGGGCTGACCCACGACCTTGATGCTCTTGTCGTCGATCGCGTGGCTCGCCAGCAGCGTGAAGTCCTGCACATACGCGTCGCCGCGACCCTGCTGAAGGGCCTGGAGGGCCTGCGGGTCGGTGCCGAAGCTGACGACGTCCGCCGTGGGCTGCTTCTCGGGCACGGCGGTGACGGCCGGGGTGTTCGCCCCGACGATGACGGTCTTGCCGCCGAGGTCGTCGATGCCGTTGATGTCGGTGTTGTCGCTGCGCACGGCCACGGCCAGACCCGACTCGAGGTAGGGGCCCGCGAAGTCGACCTGCTCGGCGCGCTTCTCGGTGATCGTGTACGTGTTGAACACGACGTCGACGGTGCCGTTGGCGAGAAGGGCCTCGCGGGTCTCGGAAGCGGGCGGGACGATCTCGACGTTCGGCTCGCCGAGGATGTAGATCGCCAGCATCTTGGCGAGGTCGGCGTCGAAGCCCTGCACGTCCTCGGGGTTGGTGGGGTCCTGCTGCGAGAGCAGGGGAGCGTCCAGGGCCTCGGCGACGATCAGCTTTCCGCGGGCCTTGATCTTGGCCATCGTCGAGTCCGCGATGAGCGCGGCGGCGTCGGCGACGGGCGCGTTCGCGTAGACCTCGTCGAGGCTGCTCGCCTGTGCCGAGGCGCTGGGGTCGGATCCGGGGACGGCCGCGGTGCCGGACGAGCACGCGGACAGCGCCGCGACCGTGGCCGCGGACGCCAAGAGGACGAGGCCTCGGCGAAGGATCGAGCGAGAGGAGATCACGGGTACTGCCTTTCGTTTGCGGGTGCGTGCGGACCGAGCCGCATCGGGACGGGGGATGTCAGTGGGCGAGGATCTTCGACAGGAACGCCCGCGCGCGGTCGCTCTCTGCGCGGGTGAAGAACCGCTCGGGGGTGGTGTCTTCGACGATGCGGCCGTCGTCCATGAAGACGATGCGGTCGGCGGCGCGCCGGGCGAAGCCCATCTCGTGCGTGACGACGACCATCGTCATTCCCTCTTCGGCGAGCGAGGTGATGACGTCGAGGACCTCGCTGACCATCTCGGGGTCGAGGGCCGAGGTCGGCTCGTCGAAGAGCATGAGCTTGGGCTTCATCGCCAGCGCGCGGGCGATGGCGGCGCGCTGCTGCTGACCTCCGCTGAGCTCGCCGGGGAAACGGTCGGCCTTGTCGGCGATGCCGACGCGATCGAGCAGGGCGAGACCCTCTTCGCGGGCCTTCTTCAGGGGCACCTTCGACACGATCCGCGGGGCGAGGGCGACGTTGTCGAGAACCGTGCGGTGCGCGAACAGGTTGAAGGACTGGAAGACCATGCCCACCTCGGCGCGCAGGTCGGCGAGCTCCCGCCCCTCGCTCGGCAGCGGCACACCATCGATCGTGATGGTGCCCGAGGTGATGGTCTCGAGGCGGTTGAGGCACCGGCAGAGGGTCGACTTGCCCGAGCCCGAGGGGCCGACGATGACGACGACCTCGCCGCGTGCCACGTCGAGGTCGATGTCTTTCAGGACATGGTGGTCGCCGAAGTGCTTCTGCACCTCACGGACCGCGACCAGGGGTGCGGAGGGGGACGCGGGCGTCGACACGGGGGTGGATCCTTCCCGCGGACTCGCCGCGATATCGGGATGGCCGACGCGGCTGATGATTTCCGCGTCTTCGGTGAAATCAAACTAACGATGCCATGTTACAGAGATAATTCGAGACAGATACTCCAAGTTTGGATTAAGCTACGGGTGTGCAGCCCATCTCCGCCGCCCTGCCGATGTTCAGCTCCCAGACCCTCGCGGTCCTGACCCCGCTGCGCACGGGCGCCGCGCGATCGCGTGCCGAACTCGCCGCCCACACCGGCCTTTCGCCCTCGACCGTGTCGGCGCGCGTGGATCCGCTGATCGCAGCCGGGGTCATCGTCGAAGACGGCACCGACGATTCGCGCGGCGGGCGTCGTCCGCGCCGCCTCGCCATCCGCGGCGATCTCGGTACGGTCGCCAGCATCGACCTCGGCGTCGAGCGCAGCACTATCGGCCTCGTCGACTACGCCGGCACCGCGCTCGGCCACCGGCATCTCGTGCTGGACCCGACCGAGGGCCCGGATGCCATCCTGCGCCGCGTCGCCCGAGAACTCGACGCGCTGGCGACGGCGACCGGCGGCCTCGCCCTGACCGGCGCGGCGATCGCGCTGCCCGGGCCGGTCTCGGCGCAGACCGGCCGCCTGGTCGCGCCCTCGCGCATGCCCGGATGGCACGACGTCGACGTCGCCGCCCTTCTCAGCGCTGCCCTCGGGGTGCCCGCGCTCGCCAGCAACGACGCCAACTGCATGGCCGTCGGCGAACTCGTCGGGGGCGACGCCGAGGCCCTCAACCAGGTGTTCATCAAGGCCGGATCCGGCATCGGCTCGGGTGTCGTCGCGGGCGGACAGCTCTACACGGGCCGCAGCGGAGCCGCCGGTGACATCAGCCACGTCACCGTCCCCGGCGCCGCCCCCGTGCCCTGCTCGTGCGGGCGCGTCGGCTGCCTCGACGCGGTCGCGAGCGGATCGGCCCTCACCCGCGCGGCCCAAGAGGCCGGCCGCGATGTGAGCGACGTCGAAACGGTGATCGACCTCGCGCGCAACGGAGACGCCCTCGCCACCGGCCTGCTCCGCGAAGCGGGCAGCATGACCGGTGGAGTCCTGGCCACCATCGTCAACTTCTTCACCCCCGACCGGCTCGTCGTCGGCGGCTCGTTGAGCGCCTCCGACGTCTTCATCGCCGCCATCCGATCCAAGCTGTGGGCCGATTGCCTGCCCATGGCGACCGAGAACCTCGAGGTGGCCGCGCCGCGCCATCCCCGGGTGGGCGGCATCCTGGGCGCCGCGCGCCTGTTCCTCGACGCGGCCTTCGGACCCGAGGCCGCCCGCTCGGCCCTGCGGATCGCCGCGCGCTCGTAGCGCCAGCGCGCTCCTCGCGCGACGGTGTCGACCCGGCACGGATGCGGGGCGGATCGCCATCCGAGCAGGGGCGCTCACCGGGTGATCGCTGAGAGGCGCCCTCGCACGGCCCTCGGCGCCCCGCCGCGTGCGACGGTGGAAGCACCATGACCGAAACCACCGCCGCCGACCGCCTGCGCGCCGCCCTCGAACACCCCGACGCCTCGGCTCGCCTGCAGGCCGCGCTCGCCGCGGGCACTCGACCCGACGACAGCTACGTCGCCGCGCTCGTCGCCCGGTGCGCGGTCGAGCCCGACTTCTTCGTGCGCGACATGCTGACGTGGGCGCTGACGCGGCACGATCCGGCGCGCGTCGTGCCGGGGCTGCTGCCCGAGGTGACGTCCGAGGTGCCGCAGGCGCGCAGCCAGGCGCTGCACACGCTGTCGAAAATCGGCGACCCCGTCGCCTTCGGAGCGATCACGCGGGCGGTGCTGCGCGATCGGCACCCCGAGGTGGCGCGGGCGGCGTGGCGGACGGCATCCGGTCTCGTGCCCGACGACGCGCACGAAGCGTTGGCTGAGGAGCTCGCCACGCAGTTCGGACGCGGCGATCACGACACCCAGCGCAGCCTGAGTCGTGCGTTCGCGGCCATCGGCGCGCGTGCCAAACCGATCGTCGAGCGGGCGGCGGCCTCGTCGTACGACGTGGTCAGCGCGCACGCGCGGGCGACGCTCATCGTGATGGACGACCCCGACACCGAGTTCGCCGAGGCGGTCGTCGAGGCGCGTCGCGTGGTGGCGCAGCGGGCGCTCGTCGGCGAGGACTGAGCGCTCTACCCCCGCCGCGTCAGCGCCGGAACCAGCACCGGCGTCCGCTCGCGGTACGCGACGTAATCAGCCCGGTCGCCCCACTTCTCGTCGGCGCGCTTCTCGAGCAGCGGGATGCCGCTGACCCGCGTGAGCAGCAGGATCACGAACACCGGCGACAGCACCGCCACCCACTGCCACCCCTGCAGCACCGGCACGGCGACGACGAACACGCCCACCCAGATGAGGATCTCGCCGAAGTAGTTGGGGTGGCGCGACCGCGACCACAGGCCGGTGCGGATGAACTCGCCCTTGTTCGCGGGGTCGGCGCGGAACGCCTGCTTCTGCAGGTCGGCGACCACCTCGATGACCATGCCCAGCAGCCAGATCACGATGCCCACGAGGGCGAAGGCGTCCAGGGGCGTGCGGGCGTCGGCATCCGCGCTCATCGCGATCCACGCGGCCGAAGCGGTCAGCGACACCCAGACGCCCTGGATCGCCCACACCTGCAGGAACCGCAGCGGCTTGGTCTTGATCTCGTCGAAGCGTCCGTCCGATCCCGAGCGGTGCACGCGCGCGAAGAGGAACGAGCCCAGCCGCGCCGCCCACACGATCACCATCGCCGCCAGGATCCAGCCGCGCGCATCCTGCGCCGGCGCGAGCAGCACGACCGCGAGCGACACCGCGATGAAGGTCAGGCTGCCGGTCAGGTCGAAGAACCGCTCGGTCCGCAGCAGCACCGCGGGGATGTACGCCGCGAATTGGATGACGAACGCCGCCGCCACCGCCAGGACGAACAGGGGGATGCCGCCCACCTGCGCCCCGCGGAACCCGCCGGCCGCGGCGAGCCCCGCGC
Source organism: Microbacterium testaceum (assembly GCF_003075375.1). GTDB lineage: Bacteria > Actinomycetota > Actinomycetes > Actinomycetales > Microbacteriaceae > Microbacterium > Microbacterium testaceum_E. Next base: position 19,428 of record NZ_QDFT01000028.1, read on the forward strand.
CGATCAGCACGGCCACGATCACCACGACGACCGCCGCGCGATTCTGCTTCGCGGCGGAGCCGGTGGCGGGGGGAACGGGTGCGGTCATGATGCGGCTCCTCGGTACAGGGTCTCGATGGTGTCGGCGGCGCGGGTGAGCACCTCGCGGCGCTTGATCTTCATGGTCGGGGTGACGAGGTCGCGGTCGTCGAGGTCGGCGAGCACGAGCGTGAACCGGCGCACCTGCTCGCTGCGCGCGACCAGGGTGTTCGCTTCGTCGACGACGCGCTGCAGGCGCGCGACGAGCCGCGGCTCGTCCACCGGGCGCAGGCTCGCGGGCGTCCGCACGTCGAGCTCGACTCCGGTGGATGCCGCCCACCCGGCGGCCTGCTCGGCATCCAGGATCAGAAGGGCCGACAGGTACGGACGGTCGTCGCCGACCACGACGGCGTGCTGTACGAGCGGGTCGGCCTCGACGGCGCCCTCCCAGCGGGCGGGCACGACGGTCTTGCCGTTCGAGGTCGTGACGACGTCCTTGAGGCGCCCCTCGAGCACGAGCCGGCCGCCCTCGTCGAGGCGGCCCAGATCTCCGGTGCGGAAGAACCCGTCGACGAACGCGTCGTCGTCGTGGCGGTCATCGCGGTAGCCGGCGAAGACGCCGACGCCCCTCGCCAGCACCTCGCCCTGGTCGCTGATGCGCACGGTCGAGCCGGGGAGCGGCAGGCCCACCGTGCCCGACACGATGCGTCCGGGCAGGTTGCCGGTCAGCGGCGCGGTCGTCTCGGTCAGGCCGTATCCCTCGATGACGGGCACGCCCAGGCCGCGGAAGAACAGCGACAGCTCGCCGTCGAGGGTCGCCCCGCCCGACAGCATGTAGTCGACGCGACCGCCCATGACGGCGCGCAGGCGACGGTAGAACAGGGCGTCGAACAGCGCGTGGCGCACCCGATGACCGAACGGTACGCGGGGCGGGGTGCCGGCATCCCGCCGCTCCGCCACCCGACCGGCGGTGATCGCCGTGGCCCGGGCGCGATCCCACACGCGCGTCAGGCCCTTCGCGGCGGCCTTATCGTCCGCCGCGGCCTGGATCTTCTGCAGCACCCGCGGCACGACGACGAGGAACGTCGGCTGGAGCACCGCGAGCGTCGGCACGACCCGCGCGGGGTCGGCCAGGTGCGCGATGCGCATGCCGCTGGCGATGCAGATCAGCTGCAGGCCCCGCGCGAGCACGTGCGCGAGCGGCAGGAAGATGATCGTGTTACCGCCGGCGTGCACCACCTCGCGGTATGCCGCGGCGATGTTGAGCACCTGCCCCAGGAAGTTCGCGTGCGTCAGCACGGCCCCCTTCGGCTCGCCCGTCGTGCCCGAGGTGTACACGATCGTCGCGGGGTCGTCGTGCCCGGCGCGCGTGCGGCGGTACTCGAGCTCGTCGTCGGACACGCCCCGACCCCGCGCGACCAGGTCGTCGAGAGAGGGGATGCCGCTCCCGGCATCCATCAGCCAGATCCCGAGGGCGTCGGTCAGCGCTGCCCGCAGCAGCTCGCCGTGCACGGCGGTTCCGCCGATCGCGAGGCGCACGCGCGCGTCGGCGGCGATCGCGATGACCTGCGACGCCGACGAGGTCTCGTACACGGGCACGACCACGCCGCCCGCGAACCACGTCGCCAGGTCGGCGACGGCCCACTCGTAACGGGTGGGTGCCATGATCGCGACGGCCTCGCCCGCCGCCAGCCCCGCGGCGATCATGCCCTTCGCCAGGGCCCGCACCTCGGCGAGGAACGCCGCGGTGCTGATCGGCCTCCACTCGTCGCCGGACGCCGGCGGCACCTCGAACGCGACGTGCGCGGGGGCCTCGGTCGCCCGCCGCGCGAGCAGGTCGGTGACGTTCGCGTACGCGTCGAGAGACGCCAGAGCGGGGGTGTGCGACTCGCGCATCGGGTTCTCCCGGGATCAGCTGCGGCGCTCCGCAGAGACGCCGTGGTGCGGGCGATCGCACCACCGAGGATGTTCGGAGAGGGCGGCGGATCGGATGGGCGCCGCGCCGTCAACCCCCTGGCCGTGTTGAGGTTGCGCTCAAGGAGGGCCGGTACCGTCGATCCGGTTCGCCGCGAGGCGCCCGTTCCGGGCGCCCACCGCGCAGCTCGAGAGGAGGCGGGGACCATCAGCACGACACTGGCCCGCCCCGCCGCGGGCACGGCATCCGCTCCCCGTCCGGCTCTGCGTAACCTGCCCTCGCTCACGGGCCTCCGCTGGGCCACGGCGATGCTGATCTTCGGGCACCACCTGATGGCGGTGAACTACTTCGGCGGCAACGCCGGAGTCGCGTGGGGCGTGCTGTTCGAGGCCGGCAAGACCGGCGTCACACTCTTCTTCATCCTGTCGGGCTTCGTCCTCGCCTGGGGATACAAGCCGCAGCAGTCCGCCGGATCGTTCTGGTGGCACCGCGTGGCGCGCATCTACCCCCTGCACGTCGTGGGTGTGGGACTCGCCCTGGTGGCCGCCGCCACCCTGATCCCCGATATCCGCACCGACGGCGCAGCCCCCCTGGCCGCCAACCTGCTGCTGGTCAACGGGTGGGTGCCCGACTGGTGGCAGGCCGGCAACCCCGCCAGCTGGTCGCTGGTGTGCGAGGCGTTCTTCTACCTCGCGTTCCCGTTCCTCATCCGCCCGCTCGTTCGGCTGTCGACGCGCGGGCAGGTGATCGTCGTCGCGGTCGCCCTCGCGCTGGCGGCGCTGGCCCCGCAGATCGCCGCCTTCGCCCCGGGCGTGCTGTCGTCGGCATCCACCCCCCTGCTGCGCCTACCCGAGTTCGTGATCGGCATGAGCCTCGCGCTGCTCGTCAAGAGCGGGGCATGGATGCCGCTGCGCCTGCGCTTCGCGGTGCCCCTCGCCGTCGCCGGATACGCGTTGTCGGAAGCGCCCACCCTGCCCGGCACCGACGTGCACCCGGGCCTGGCCGCGACCGTCGGCTTCTTCGCGCTGCTGGTCGCCTCTCTCGCCGCGGCCGACGCGCACCGGGGATCCACCTTCCTCGCCCGTCCGCTCTGGCAGGAGCTCGGACGCGTGTCGTTCGCCTTCTACCTCGTGCACCTGCTGGTCATCGCGTCGGTGTCGTCGGCCTGGCCCGATGGGCACCCCGAACTGCCGTGGCGTCAGGCCGTACCGCTCGCGCTCGCCGCGTTCGGCATCGCGCTCGCGATCGCGTGGGTGCTGCACCGGGCCGTCGAGGTGCCGGCGCAGCGGTGGCTGCTGCGGTTCGACCCGGCGCGGCGGGCGACCGTCGGCGGCTGACGCCCCCACGACACGCCCGGCCCACCGGGCGTTCAGCAAGGCCCCGATACACTGCCCCGTGCCCGAAACACTGCTGAGCCCCGACCGCGATGCCGCGCGGTCGACCACCATCGACCCGCTCGAGCTCGAAATCGCGCTGCGCGTCATCGACGCCGCCTCCTCGCTCGACCACGACGACCCCGCCTACATCGCCCTGCGCCGCCAGACCGGCAAGCTCTACAAGGACGTCAAGCGGCAGTCCCGCAAAGAGAAGCGTCAGCGCATCGCCGACGCCGATCGCGCCGTCGTCGCCGCCACCGCCACCGGCGCACCCGACCGCATCGACGACGAGACCCGCGGCATCCCGCTGCAGGCCCGCACCGCCATGCCGTTCGCCGGAGAGCTGATCAAGGCGCGCGCCTGCTACATCTGCAAAGAGGACTACACCCTCGTCGACGCGTTCTATCACCAGCTCTGCCCCGACTGCGCGTCCATGAGCCACGAGAAGCGCGACGCCCGCACCGACCTGACCGGCAAGCGCGCCCTGCTCACCGGCGGTCGCGCCAAGATCGGCATGTACATCGCGCTGCGGCTGCTGCGCGACGGCGCCCACACCACCATCACCACGCGCTTCCCCCGTGACGCCGTGCGCCGCTTCTCGTCGCTCCCCGACAGCGCCGACTGGCTGCACCGCCTCAAGATCGTGGGCATCGACCTGCGCGACCCGGCCCAGGTGATCGGGCTCACCGACTCCGTGGCATCCGAGGGTCCTCTCGACATCTTGATCAACAACGCCGCGCAGACCGTCCGGCGCTCGCCCGGGGCGTACAAACCCCTGGTGGATGCCGAACTCGAACCGCTGCCGGACGGGCCGCTGCCCGAGCTCGTCACCTTCGGGCACACCAACGACGCCCACCCGCTCGCCCTGGCGCAGTCGGTGTCGGCGCACCCGATCCTCGCGTCGGCGGCGCGCACCGCGGACGAACTGACCGCCGAGGCCATGGCCGCCGGCTCGTCGTCGCTCGAGCGCCTGATGGCCGGGACGGCGATCGACGCGGGCGGACTCATCCCCGACGAGGACCGCATCAACAGCTGGACCCAGCACGTCGACCAGGTCGAACCCCTCGAGATGCTCGAGGTGCAGCTGGCGAACATGACCGCGCCGTTCCTGCTCGTCAGCCGCCTGCGGCCCGCGATGGCGGCATCCACGGCGAAGCGGAAGTACATCGTCAACGTCTCGGCGATGGAGGGCGTGTTCGGTCGCGGCTACAAGGGCCCCGGTCACCCGCACACCAACATGGCCAAAGCTGCGCTGAACATGCTCACGCGCACGAGCGCGCGCGAGATGTTCGAGTCCGACGGCATCCTGATGACCGCCGTCGACACCGGCTGGATCACCGACGAGCGCCCGCACTTCACCAAGGTGCGTCTGGCCGAAGAGGGCTTCCACGCTCCGCTCGACCTCGTCGACGGCGCCGCCCGCGTGTACGACCCGATCGTGCGCGGCGAGGCCGGCGAGGACCTGTTCGGCATCTTCCTGAAGGACTACCGCAAGAGCTCGTGGTGAGGCCCCGGCCCGTCATCGCGCGGTGAGTGTCCACGACACGCCGCACCGGCCGGTGTCGGCGCGGCGTGTTCTGGACGCTCACGCGCCGGGGGCGGAGCCGGGTGGGGGGCGGCGGGTCGAGTGTCCAGGACACCCGGACGGATTCGCCCGGGATCCGGGTGTTGTGGACACTCGCGCGCCGGGGCGGCGGCGGGCGGGGGCTCGCGGGGTGAGTGTCCAAGACACCCGGACGGAATCGCCCGGCATCCGGGTGTTCTGGACACTCGATCGGCGGTGGGCCCCTGCGGGGGCGCGGGGCCTGCGAGGGCGCGGGGCGTCAGGCGGGGAGGAAGAACTCCCGCGCGAGCGGGGCGATCTCGATCCCGGATGCCGTGCCGGCGGTGATCCAGCGGAGCTCGGCGATCTCGGCATCCGGCACCGGCTGCTGGTCGCCGATGTCGACACGGAACACGTCGGCGACCACCGCGAAGCCGGGCTCGTTCGCCGCGCTCGCGGTGAACCGGCCGAGGGGCTCGAGCGCGTCGGTGGACACCCGGATGCCGACCTCTTCGGCCAGCTCTCGGGTCAGCGTCTGAGCGGGGGTCTCACCCGGCTCGGGCTTGCCGCCGGGCTGCATGAACGCGGTGGTTCCGGCCTTGCGCACGACCAGCAGGCGGCCGTCGGCATCGGTGATCACCGCGGCCGAGACGTGGATTCGGCGTGGGGGTGTGGCATCCGGAATCACTCCCGCACGCTAGCAGGAGCCGGGGCCGCGCGGTGTCGCGTAGGCGCCCGCGCACTGCGCTCGCGTCGACGGGGGAGCGGCGGTGATCGGACGGTGACCGGCGCCGGTGTCAGCGGCGCAGGCGCCGCGCGGCGGTCAGATCGAGCAGGAACAGTGCGGCGCCCTGGATGACGACGGCCACACCGTGACCGCGCGCGTCGGCGGCGCTCAGACGCCCCCCGAACGTCGGCCTGCGAACCGCGAGATGCGCGCCCGCGGCGACGTAGCCGACGTCGAGCGCCGTGTTGATCAGCAGCAGACGCCGCAGCGCGCGACGCTTCGGCGCGGCCCCGCGGCGGACGGCGGCCATCGCCAACGCGAGGTCGACGGCCCCCCACATCGCCGTCTGCACGCCGAAGGCGCGGGTGCGCGGGAGGAGCGCCAGGGCGCCTCCCGCGACGACGGATGCCGTGCCCCATCGCCGCAGACGACGCACGAGGGTGCCGGCGACGGCCTTCGTTGATGCCATGACATCCATGATGCCGCCCGGCTGGCATCCCCGGGCGCCCCGCCGGCCCTGCCCGCGCGGGGGGTTGAGCGGTCGAGTGTCCAAGACACACGGTTGCGGGGCATCGGCGTGCGGCGTGTCTTGGACACTCGACGGGTTGGGGCGCGGCGGGGCCGCGGGCGTAGGGCGCGAGCGCGCAGGATGCGCGCGCGGCGGGGGGCCCGGCGGGCAGAGGGGCGGGCGCGCGGGTCGGCGCGGGCGCGGGGTTAGCGGCGGCGCGGGGTCAGCGGGCGGCGCGGGGGACCGCCATCGACGGCTCGGCGTCGTCGGGCAGGCCGTAGGTCGCGACGACGCGCTCGAGGTAGCGCTCGATGACCTGCTGCTCGGCCTGGTCGAATTCGTCGAGCACCGCGTCGACGCCCGCGATCATCGGCATGAGGTGGCCCATCGCGCGTTCCACCGACGATGCGGTCGGGACGACGAGCACGCTCCGCCGGTCGGTGGGGTGAGGCATGCGGGTGACGTGGCCGAGGTCGACGAGCCGATCGATCGCGGCGGTGGTGGCCGCGGTGGTGAGGTCGAGGCGCCGAGAGAGTTCACCCGGCGACAGGGGACCCGACATGACCAGGTGCCCCATGGCATCCAGCCCCGTCGGATTGACCGCGAGCTCGCGCTGCAGTGACTTCTCGAACGCCGAGCCCGCGGTGAACAGGTCGCGCACGAGCACGGTGGGGCGCCGCGTGCGGGGCACGGGGGCGCCGCCGGCGGTGGGGGGAGGGGTGGAAGATTCCGACGCTTCCATGGCTGGCACTCTACGCCCGTTTTGGGATACCTTTCACGTATCTCGAAAATCGAGATACCAGAAAATCTAGGAAAGGCCTTCCATGGACCGGTTGCTGCGCGTGCTCACCTCGGCACGCACGTCATGGATCGTGCTCGTGGTCGCCTTCGCGGGCGTCGCCGCGCTGTTCGCGCTCGGGTCGAGCTCGTCGGCCGAGACGGCGCCCGGCAACGGGCTGCCCGACTCCGCCGAGTCGGTGCAGGTGTCGAAGATCCTCGAAACCTTCCCGGATGCCGACACCACCAGCGCCCTGCTCGTGTTCGCCGCCGACGACGGCCAGGCCCTGAGCCCCGAGACCGTCGCCGCGATCCAGCAGAAGGCGTTCGGCGACCTCGTCGACCTCACCCCCGACGGCTTCATCCCGCCGCCGCAGGTGTCGGAGGACGGCACGGTCGCGCTTCTCGTCGTCCCGCTCGAGCCCGAGACCGACGTCGCCGCCCAGACCGCGCGCGCTGACGAGATCCGCGCGCTCGCCGCCGACGGCCTCGACGGGGTGCGCACCTACCTGACCGGGCCCGAGGGCTTCGAGGTCGACATCGCCGCGGTGTTCGACGGCGCGGACTTCACGCTGCTGCTCACGACCGTGATCGTCGTGGCGGTGCTGCTGCTCATCACCTACCGCAGCCCCTGGCTGTGGCTCGTGCCGCTGATCGTGATCGGTACCGCCGACGCCTCGGCCGGGATCGTCGCGCGCCGGGTCGCCGAGGCGGTGGGCGTGCAGCTGGACGCCTCGATCACCGGCATCCTGTCCGTCCTCGTCTTCGGCGCGGGGACCAACTACGCCCTGCTGCTCATCGCGCGCTACCGCGACGAGCTGCGCCTGGCCGAAGACCGCCGCGAGGCGATGCGCCGCGCGGTGCGGGGCGCAGGACCGGCGATCATCGCGAGCGGTTCCACCGTCGCCCTCGCCCTGGCCACCCTGCTCCTCGGCGAGCTGTCCGGCAACCGCGCCCTGGGTCTGGCGTGCGCCGTCGGCGTCGTCGTGGCGATGGTCTTCGCGCTGATCGTCCTGCCCGCGGCCCTGGTGCTGTTCGGCCGCTGGCTGTTCTGGCCCTACATCCCCCGCTTCGGATCGCCCGACGCGATCTCGCGCAGCCCGTGGGGAAAGCTCGGCCGCGGCGTCTCGCGGCGCCCGGTCGTCGTCGCGATCACCGGGGCGGTCGTGCTCGGCGCGCTCGCGAGCGGACTGTTCTTCGTCCAGACCGGTCTGTCGCAGAACGACCGCTTCCTGCAGAAGCCCGACGCGGTGAAGGGGCAGGAGGTGCTCGCCGAGGCGTTCTCGGCCGGAGCGACCTCGCCCGCCACGGTCGTCGCGAAGCCCGCCGACGCCGAAGCGGTGGTCGAGGCCGCCGCTGGGCTCGAGGGCGTCGACTCCGCCCGCATCGTCGAGGCGACCACCGACTGGGCGCGCATCGACGTGACGCTGAACGCGTCGGCCGAGACGCCCGAGGCCTTCGCCGCGATCGAGCGCATGCGCGCCGACTTCGACGGCATCGGGTCGGGCCAGACGCTCGTCGGCGGTCTCGACGCGCAGGCGCTCGACGTCGCCGGCGCCCAGCAGCGCGACCAGTCGCTGATCATCCCGCTCATCCTCGTGCTGGTGTTCATCGTGCTCGTCATCCTGCTGCGAGCCCTGCTGGCGCCCGTGCTGCTGCTGCTCGCGGTGGTCGCGAGCTTCTTCTCGGCCGTGGGTGCGGCGTGGTGGCTGTTCCAGACGCCGTTGTTCGCGTTCCCGGCGATCGACACGAACGTGCTGCTGTTCAGCTTCCTGTTCCTGGTGGCGCTGGGTGTGGACTACAGCATCTTCCTCGTCACCCGCGCGCAGGAAGAGAGCCGCACCCTCGGCACCACGCAGGGCATGATCCGCGCGCTCGCCGCGACCGGCGCGGTGATCACCAGCGCCGGCATCCTGCTCGCCGCCGTGTTCGCGGTGCTGGGCGTGCTGCCGCTGATCACCCTGACGCAGATCGGCATCATCGTCTGCATCGGCGTGCTGATCGACACCCTGCTCGTGCGCACCGTCATCGTCCCGGCGATGGCGTTCATCGCCGGCGACAGGTTCTGGTGGCCCCGCAAGCCGAGAGTGACGGATGCCGAGGCCGCCGCCCACCGCACGCCGGACGCCACGCAGACCGGCGCCGAGCCGAACGCTCCGCAGACCCGCGCCGCACGCCGGAAGGGCATGCCGGTCGCCTGAGCGCCGCGGGCCGGGAGCGGGCCCCCACGTCCTCCCGGTCCGCGGTCATCCGGCATGGAGTGGTCGTCCCCCGCGGCCGCTCCATGCCGCGTTCACCGCGCGGACCGCGGCCGCTCACCTGGATGCGAGAGCCTCACGGCAGGAGGTGGCCCGTGAACCTGGTCAAGACGGCGGCGGCGGTGGTCGTGGCATCCGTTCTCTGGGGTCCGGTCGCCGTCCCCGCTCCGGCGGTCCCGATCGCGCCGGGCGACGACGCGATGACCATCGCCGTCGAGATCCCGGCCCGCGCGAACGGTTCCGCGACCGCCTCGCCGGGTCCGTCCACCTCTGCGAGCGCCTCCGCCGTGCCGAGTGCCTCGGCATCGCCCGTCCCCTCTTCGGACGACCCCGCGCCCCGACCCGGCGCACTCCCCGTGACCGGCGGCCAGCTGGCGCTCGGCGGCGCTGTCGTCGCTCTCGCCGCGATCGCGACAGGTCTCGTCCTGCGCGCCCGCCGCCGCCGTCGCGCCTGACGTCATCGGCCGCGAGGGCTCGTTCCCGTGAGGTGCGGCCGTATGTCGGGGGACGCCGGGCATCCGGCATCCCGGATCAGTCGACCCAGAGCACCACGCCCCGCAGGCCCGTCAGCACCGCCGCGACGCCCGCGCGTACCGCCGACCCCGCCCGCTCGGGGGTGAACGAGGCCGGGTCGTACGCGGCGGCGGTGCCGAGGCCCTCGCCGCGGTAGGCCGCGCCGGTCCAGTCCACCGCGGTGACGTTCCCGGTCGGTTCGGCCAGTTCGGCGCCGACGATGAGGAACTGGCGGTCCAGGTGGTTGGCCGTCACGATGGCCAGCGGGTCGACGAGCGCGTCGCCGGCGCTGATGATGAGGTCGGGGTTGAGGTCCATCGCGCGGACCGCGCCGTCGACCATGTCGTCGTCGGCGCGCACCGTGCGCAGGTCGGCGCCGGTCTCGGCCGCCCAGTCCTCGACCGCCTTCACGAGCGTGCGGGCGGGAGCGTCGTCACCGACCGTGAGCAGCACGACGCGGTACCCGGCGGGGGCGGCCACGGCATCCCACGACCCGGGGGCCGGAACGTGCGTCGACTCGGGGGCGGGGGCCGTGGCGGGGGCGAAACCGGCCGCCGGCGAACCGATCGCGGCCGGAGCCGCGCGCATCGACGACCACCCCGGCTGGGGTGCGCACCCGGCGAGGACCGCCGCCACCGCGAGCGCCGCCACCATCGAGACCCTGCTCTTCACCCCCTCACCCTGGACGACGCGGTTGACGAGCGGGCGAACGACGGGCGGACGTTCCGTTGCCGTTCGCCCCACCGCGGGCAACCGTTCACACCCGTCGCGCACGCTTCGGGCGGAAAGGTGCCCATGTCCGTTCTCCTTCGACGCGTCCTCGCGCGCGTCCTGCTGTTCGCCGCCGCCCTCGCGGCTCTGGTCTCGCTGGCCGCACCCGCCGCCGCGCACGGCTTCCAGTCGGTGGTGTACGCCGACCTGGCCGGTGACGGCCCGGGCGTCGTGCGGGCGCAGCTGCAGCTCGAGTACGACCTGCTCGTGGTCTCGGCGGCCGACGCCGAGCGCGACGACCCGCTCTACCAGGACGGCACGGCCGCCTTCGATGACGGCGATGCCGACGCGCAGGCCGCGGCCCTCGTCGCCCACCGCAACACCGTCGCCGCCTATGTGGGAGAGCGGTTCCGCGTCGCCGGGGCCGGAGAACCGTGCGCTCCCACGATGGCCGATAACGTGACCATGACCTGGCAGGACGGCGCGCCCTACGCCGTCGTGACGGTGGACTACGCCTGCGGCCCGACCGAGAACGGTCACGAGGTCACCGCCGGGCTGTTCGCCGACGACGAGGGGTTCGTGAAGGACACCAAGACGATCCTCACGTACGCCCTGGATCTGCACGAGGGCAGCACGGTCCTGGATGCCGAGCACCCGGCGTTCACGACCGCGCAGACGCCGCTCGAGCGCTTCTGGGAGTTCTTCCGCCTCGGCGCCGAGCACCTGCTTACCGGGATCGACCACATCCTGTTCCTGCTCGCCCTGATCGTGGGCTCGCGCCGGCTGCGCGAGGTGGTCATCGCCGCGACGACGTTCACCGTCGCGCACTCGGTGACGTTCATCCTCGCCGCCACGGGCGTGGTGGCCGCGCCGCCCGAGGTCGTCGAGCCGACCATCGCCCTCTCGATCGCGGTCGTCGGCGCGTGGTACCTCTGGCGGCTGTGGCGCGGCGGCCGGGTCGACCAGGACCTGTCCCACGCGCACGGCTTCCTGCGCCTGGATCGCGCGGGGTGGCTGCGCGTAGGCGTCGTGTTCCTCTTCGGTCTGGTGCACGGCCTCGGCTTCGCCTCGGCGCTCGGGATCGACGAGCCCTGGTCGTGGACCCTGTTGTGGTCGCTGCTGGTGTTCAACGTCGGCATCGAGGCCGTGCAGATCGGCATCATCGTCGTCGTCTTCCCGCTGCTCGTGCTGCTGCGCCGTCGCGCACCCCGCATCGGCATGTGGGCGAGCGCGCTGCTCGCCGTCGCGGTGACCCTCGCCGGCCTGGTCTGGTTCGTGCAGCGGGTGCTCGGCATCGAGTGAACGTGTTGGCCCTCCCGATACGTGTGCTGGGTCAACCATTCACGCGGATGTCACCCAGCGGGCGGAGCGTGGGGAGCGCTCGCGACCGGCGGGCCTGCATCACGACCCTCCCCAAAGAACGGACACCCATGTTCCTCATCGCATCGACGGAGCACGCCGCGCGCACGCGTCGCCGTGTCTCGTGGATCGCAACCGCCGCGATCGGCGCGTCGCTCGTGCTCTCGGGCACCGCGGCCGTCCCGGCGGCGATGGCCGACACCACGGCCACCCTCTCCGGCGTCATCCTCGGCGTCGGGGCGGACGAGACCCAGCGCATCGTCACCTGGTACTCCTCGGCCGACACCGCCCAGACGGTCCAGGTCGCCCCGACTTCGACCCTCGTGAACGGCCAGTTCCCCGCGTCGGCCACGACGTTCTCGGCATCCGGAACCGCCAACATCGCCTCGAGCGGCGGCTTCAACCGGCACGCGACGATCACCGGCCTTGCCGAGAACACGGCGTACTCGTACCGCGTCGGCTCCGAGGGCAACTGGTCGTCGACCTCTGCCTTCACGACGCAGTCGTTCGAGGGCGACTACGACTTCCTCTTCTTCGGAGACCCGCAGATCGGTGCGTCCGGCGACCTGGCCAAGGACCAGGCCGGCTGGCAGGAGACGATGAACGTGGCCGTCGGGGCCAACCCCCACGCCGAACTGCTCGTCTCGGGCGGTGACCAGGTCGAGACCGCCAACACCGAGGCCCAGTGGAACGCGTTCCTCGCGCCCGACCAGCTGCGCCAGTACCCGTGGGTCGCCACGATCGGCAACCACGACGTGGGCGGCAAGGCCTACGAGCAGCACCTCTACACGCCCAACACCGACCGCTCGGGCGCCTACTACCGCAAGGGCTCGGGCAGCACCGGCACTGAGTCGGGCGGCGACTACTGGTTCATGTACAAGGACGTCCTGTACATCGACCTCAACAGCAACAGCTACGCCACCTCGCAGGGCGGTGGCGGTGACGAGGCGCACATCGCCTACGTGACCGACGTCGTCAACAAGCACGGGGCGGATGCCAAGTACACCGTCCTCGTCTACCACCACGCGATCTACTCGCCGGCGGATCACGCGAAGGATGCCGACAACAAGGTGCGCCGCGTCGACTTCCCGACGGCGTTCTCGAAGCTCGGTGTCGACCTGGTGCTCCAGGGCCACGACCACAGCTACTCGCGCTCGTACGAGATCAAGAACGGCGCCAAGGCCAACCCCGACGAGAAGCCCGGCCAGGACGAGGTCTTCGAGGGCCCCGGCGGTGTGGTCTACGTGACCGCGAACACGGCATCCGGTTCGAAGTACTACGACATCACCGCCCCCGACAACAGCGGGACGAGCGGTGCCGGGAACGGTGCCGACCCGCTCAACCCGGCCAACTACTGGTACAACTCCGTGCAGAACCAGGAGCACGTGCGCTCGTACGTCAAGGTCCAGGTCAAGAAGGACCAGCTGGTCGTGCAGAACATCCGCTCCGGAACCTGCGACGCGCCCAACGCGGCCGTCGAGCTGAAGAAGGTGCTGTGGTGCGGTCCCGAGAACGGCGCGAAGCCGGCCGAGGCCGTGGGCACGATCCAGGACGAGGTCACCATCCATCCCAACCACGGCGACGGCCAGGACATCCAGGTCGACGTCCCCACCGGCGCGCCCGGTGAGTTCGGGTGGACCATCAACGGTCACAACGGACTGGTCGACCTCGGCACGGCCGAGGAGAAGAACCTGCAGTACTTCGAGGCCACCGGACAGATCAACCCGATCACCGTGACCGACACCCGCCGCAGCAAGGCCGCCTGGTCGGTCTCGGCGTCGGTGGGCGACTTCGTCGACAACGGCAAGACGTTCAAGGGTTCGTTCCTCGGCTGGGTGCCCAAGGTCGTCACCCCGGGCGCCGGGGCCGTCGCGGGTGCCGCGGTCGGCTCGGGCTACGACGGCGGCGACGGTCTGGCCGTCTCGCGGGTGCTCGGTTCGGCCCCCGCGGGCCACGACCGCAGCGCCGGTGTCGTCGGCGCCGACCTCGACCTGAAGGTCCCCAACTCGATCGACAAGGGAAGCTACCGCGCGACCCTGACCCTCACCGCGCTGGCCGGCTGACCAGCGAACCGCGCCGGCGGGGAGCGCTGCTCCCCGCCGGCGTCCACCCGAAGGACCCCACCATGATCCGCATCCCCCTCCTCGAGCGCGTCGGCGCCGTCGTGCTCGCCGCCGCCGTCGGCGCGGCCGGTCTTCTCTCCGCCGCCCCCGCGCAGGCCGCGACCGACGATGTCACCTGGACCGTGCGCACCGCCTCGAACGCCCTCGGCGACGACCGCACGAACTACGCCTACACGCTCAACCCCGGCGCGCACCTCGACGACGGGATCGTCGTGGCCAACCGCGGCACCGAGCCCGTCGAGCTCGAGGTCTACGCGGCCGACGGGTACACCACCTCGACCGGCGCCCTCGATCTGAAGGTTGCCGGCGAGCAGTCCGTGGGCGTCGGCGCCTGGGTCTCGGTGCCGCAGACGCATGTCAGCGTCGCGGCCGGTCAGACCGTCGAGGTGCCCTTCTCGGTCGACGTCCCCGCGAACGCCACCCCCGGCGACTACGCGGGCGGAGTCGTGACCTCGCTCACCGTCGCCGACACCAGCGCCAACGTCAACGTCGACCGGCGCCTCGGCATCCGTACCGGCATCCGCGTCGGGGGCGATCTCGCCCCGGCGCTCGCCATCGACGACCTCGCCGTGCGGTGGGACGGCGGTGTCATCCCGTTCCTGTTCGGCGACGCCACGGTGCACTACCGACTGCACAACACCGGCAACGTCTCGCTCAGCGCCGACGAGACCGACGCCGTCACCGGGCCCTTCGGCGCGGCTCGCGCCGAGGCGACGCCCGAGGCGGCCGCGCCGACGCTGCTGCCCGGCGACGCGTGGGAGCGCGACGTGCGCCTGCCCGCCGTCGCCGCGATGGGCGTGCTGTTCGCCTCGGTCACGGCCACGCCCGTGGTGACGGATGCCGCCGGCTCCACCTCGACCCTCGACCCGCTCGTCGCCTCGACGATGGGCTGGGCGGTTCCCTGGCCGCTCCTGCTGGTCGTGGCCCTCATCGTCGCCGCCGTCGTCTTCGGACCCCGGCTGCTGGTGAATCGCCGCCGCCGTCGTCAGCAGGCCGAGGACGCCCGCGTCGCCGCCGCGGTCGAGCGCACGCTCGCGGAGCAGCATCGCGAGCGGGCGCTCGTCGACTGATTCGTCATCGAGGTTCCCCGGGAGCCGCCCAGGCACCGAGGAATAGACTGGATGCCATCGACACCGTCTCTCGGGGACCCTCCGTGACCACTCCCTCCGCCGCACGCTCCTTCGACGCCCGCCACCTCCAACTGGCGCGCGCGCTCTTCGCCGCGCTCGCGGCCGTCATGGTCACGTTCTCGTCCGACCACTCGGCCCCGCTGGGCCTGGGCGTCTTCAGCGGTTTCGCGCTCGCGACGGGCCTGGTGTTCGCTCTCGCGGCCTGGCTCATCGCCCCGCGCGGCGAGCGGACGATCCCGGTGCTGCTGGCGTCGGTGTCGCTGCTGGCCGGATTGCTTGCGAGCGTCGCGTCCTGGCGCACCACCGGCATGTTCTTCGGCCTGGTGATCTCGTGGGCGATCCTGACGGGACTCATCGAGCTGATCGGTGCGCTGCGCGACCGCAGAGCGGGACGCACCGCCGGCGCGCGGGACGGCGTGCTCATCGGCATCCTGAGCCTGGTCCTGGGTGCGGTGCTGCTGCTCACCCCGGCGCAGTACGCCCTCAATTACGACATCACCGGCGCGGGTTCGTTCACGCTGACCGGGATCACCATCGCCGTGGGACTCTTCGGCGGGTACGCGGCGGTCGTCGCCGTGTTCCTCGCGATCGCCGGCTTCTCGCCGCGCCGCCCCGAGCCCGTTCCGGCCGTACCCTCCGAGGAGGCCGCGTCATGACCGACAAGCCCACCACCCGCCGCGACCTGATGAAGCCCGTCCAGCTTCTCGGCCTGGCCTTCGGCGCCGCCCTGTTCGCGGGGTTCATCACGCTCATGTCGATGGGGTTCTTCCAGGCCCGACCGGCGGATCAGATCCAGCGCGCCCTCGTCGTGGGCCTCGTCGCCGCCGGCGCGACGTTCATCGTCGTGCTCGTGAGCGTCTCGCTCATGCTGCTCGCCGTCGACCCCGCCAAGGTCACCAAGACGGTCGACCGTCCGCTGCTCCTGCCCAAGGAGGCACCGGATGCCACGAACCCCGGCGCGGGTGCCGAGGCTTCGGCGCCGTCGGAGCGTGCGGTCCCGCCGCGGGCCGACGACACGGGCAGCGCTCCGCGCTCCTGACCCCGTCCGCGGGGTCTGTCCTCGCGGTCGAGCCCCGACCGGACCGTTGCGGGACGCCGCTTTTCCGCCCGCGCGCTTATCGGCGCGTCTGCGTTGACCCGGCCCTCGTCCCGATTATGGCGACGCATGTCCCACATTTTGCGGTTCGGGGCGGCCCTGAGTCGCCAAAAATGGGACATGGGGATGCTGCCCACCCCGCGGGTCGACCCGTCAGGCCCGCCGCGGGTCGATCATCGTCATGCCGGCCGGTGACGCCGTGTCCATCGTCGCCAGCATCGCTGCCGCCTCGCCCAGCCCGACGACCCGTTCGATCAGCTCCTGCGGGCGCAGCGCCCCGCTCTCGATGAGCGACAGCATCTCGGGGTAGTCGACCGCGGCCATGCCGTGGCTGCCGAGCAGGTCGAGCTCCCACGCGATCACCCGTGCCATCGGCATCGACGTCATACCGTCGTCCGTCGGCAGCAGGCCGATCTGCACGTGACGGCCGCGGCGCCGCAGGCTCAGCACGGCGTCGCGCGCGGTCTGGGCGCTGCCCACGGCATCCACCGAGACATGGCTTCCGCCGCCGGTGATCTCGTGCACTGCGGCCGGGACGTCCGTGTCGCCGGCCCGCAGCGTGTGCTCCGCGCCCAGGCGGCGGGCCGCCTCGAGGGCGGCGGGCGTGCGGTCGACCACGATCACCCGTGCCCCGATGGCAACCCCGATCATCACGGCGCTCAGGCCCACGCCTCCGGCCCCGACGACCGTGATCCACTCGCCGGCCTGCACGCGCGCGCGGCCGGTCAGGGCGCGGTACGCGGTGGCGAAGCGGCATCCGAGGGCCGCCGCCGCCTCGAACGAGACGTCGTCGGGGATGCGTACGACGTTCGTGTCGGCCGCGCGCAGCACCACCCGCTCGGCGAAGCTGCCCCACTGCGTGAAACCGGGCTGCTGCTGGTCGGGGCACACCTGGGCGTTCCCGCTGCGGCACCACTCGCAGTCTCCGCAGCCCATTACGAAGGGCACGGTGACGCGGTCTCCGACGTTCCAGCGCTCCACGCCGTCGCCGACCTCGACGATGACGCCGGCCAGCTCGTGCCCCGGGACGTGCGGCAGGGCGACGTCGTCGTGTCCCACCCAGGCGTGCCAGTCGCTCTTGCACAGACCCGTGGCGTGCACCTCGACCACGACGCCGCCGGCGGGAGCGGCGGGCTCGGCGACCTCGCGGACCTCGAGGGGTTCGGCCAGGGCATCCATGATCATCGCGCGCATGGCATCCATTCTCGCGGGGTCAGCGCACCCGTCGAGTGTCCACGACACGCCGCTCGGGCGCGCCGTGGTGCGGCACGTCCTGGACACTCGACGGCGGGGGTGCGGGGGTGCGGGGGCGCGGGGGTGCGGGGGCGCGGGGGTGCGGGGGCGCGGGGGAGCGGCCGGTCCGCCTACAGCGCGTCGACGACCCGCGACGCCAGGCCCGCGTACGCGGCGGGCGTCAGGGCGAGAAGGCGCTGCTTGGCGTCGTCGCCGATGTCGAGACCGCGCACGAACTCGGCCAGCTCGGGCCCACCGACGCGGCGTCCGCGGGTGAGGTCCTTCAGCAGCGCGTACGGGTCGGTGATCTGCGAGCGGCCCGCGGCGATCTCGGCCCGCACGACGGTCTGGATGGCCTCGGCGAGGACCTCCCAGTTCACGTCGAGATCGGCGAGCAGCACGTCCTCGGCGAGCGAGATCTCGGTGAGGCCGCGCTGCAGGTTGTCGAGAGCGAGGAGCGAGTGGCCGAAGGCCACACCGATGTTGCGCTGCGTCGTGGAGTCGGTCAGGTCGCGCTGCAGGCGGCTGGTGACCAGGGTGGATGCCAGGGTGGCGAACAGTCCACCGGCGATCTCGAGGTTCGCCTCGGCGTTCTCGAACCGGATCGGGTTGATCTTGTGGGGCATGGTCGACGAGCCGGTGGCTCCCGCGACGGGGATCTGGGTGAAGTATCCGAGCGAGATGTACGTCCAGATGTCGGTGGCGAGGTTGTGCAGGATGCCGCCGGCGTGCCGCGCACGGTCGTACAGCTCGACCTGCCAGTCGTGCGACTCGATCTGCGTGGTCACCTCGTTGAACCCCAGGCCCAGCGACTCGATGAACTCCCGCGTCAGGGCGGGCCAGTCGACGTCGGGCTCGGCGGCGACGTGCGCCGACCAGGTGCCGGTGGCGCCTGAGAACTTCGCGAGGTACTCGCCGGCATCCAGTTGGCGGATGACGCGCTGCAGACGCCACGCGAAGACGCCGATCTCTTTGCCCATCGTGGTGGGCGTGGCGGGCTGGCCGTGCGTGCGCGAGAGCATCGCGGCGTCGCGGTGCGTCACCGCGAGCTCGGCGAGGGCGCCGGTCACCGCGCGCAGCTTCGGCAGCCACACGCGCTCGACCGCGCGCTGCACGGTGAGGGCGTACGCGGTGGAGTTGATGTCCTCGCTGGTGCACGCGAAGTGCGTCAGCTCGGCGAGGGAGGTCAGACCCAGCGTGTCGAGGCGGTCGCGCACGAGGTACTCGACGGCTTTGACGTCGTGGCGGGTGACCGCCTCTTTCTCGCCCAACCAGGCGATCTCGTCGGCACCGAAGTCCTCGTACAGCGCGCGCAGGCGCGCGCGGTCGGCGTCGGACACGGGCGAGGTGCCGAACAGCGAGCGGTCGGTGAGGGCGAGCAGCCACTCGACCTCGACCTCGACGCGGGCGCGGTTCAGACCAGCCTCCGACAGGTAGTCGCCGAGTTCGGACACGGCGCCGAGATAGCGTCCGTCGAGAGGGCTGAGGGGCTGCGGAGGCAGAGCGGACACGGATCTCCCGGGGGTCGCGCGAGCGGTCAGCCCGCGGAGCGGATGGCGGGCTCGAGCTGCCGGAACAGGGCGAGGCTGGCCCGTTCGATCATACCGAGCACCTCGTCGAACATCGGGGGCCCGGCGTAGTACGGGTCGGGGACGTCGAGGGTCTCGGCATCCGGAAGGAAGGACTGCAGCAGGGCGATCTTGTCGGCGTCGTCGTCGTCGCGGGCCCACCCGCGCAGCACCCGCTCGTGGCTGCGGTCCAGCGCGACGACCAGGTCGTTTCGCTCGAAGTCGACGTACTGGAACTGGCGGGCGCGGTGCGCGGCGCCGTCGTAGCCGAGACGGTCGAGGGCGGCGAGGGTGCGGTGGTCGGCGCGCTCGCCGACGTGCCAGTCGCCGGTGCCGGCCGAGCTCGACGCGACACGGCTGCCGAGCCCCGAGGTCTGCGCGATACGGCGGAACACCACATCGGCCATCGGCGACCGGCAGATGTTGCCGCTGCAGACGAATACGACGCGGAAGGGCGCGTCGGCACTCGCGGTCATCCCTCCATCATGGCGAGAAAGCGCCGCGCGCGCATCAGCCGCGTGCGCGCTCGTCGCGTCGAGGCCGGAGGATGCCGCCGAGAACGGCGTTGATAATGCCGATGAGTAGGGCCGCCACGACCGTCAGCCAGAACTCGCCCGTGCGCAGTCCCCAGTCCCAGTTGCCGGTGATCGCGGCGGTCAGCCAAAGCAGGAAGCCGTTGATCACGAGCGAGATGAGCCCGAGGGTGAGGATGTACAGCGGGATCGCGACGATCTTGACGACCGTGCCGACGATGGAGTTGACCAGCGCGAAGATCAGTCCCACCAGCAGCAGGGTCAGCAATACCTGCAGACCCTCGCCGGGAGCGAACGGGATGAGCCGCACCTGCAGAGCGGGCAGCAGCGTGACGATCCAGATGGCGAAGGCGTTGACGGCGACGCGGACGACGAAGCGCATGCCCCCATCGTGGCATCCGTCCGCGTCGGCGCAGCGGGGTTGCGGACAACATCGTCGCTCCGCAGGGCTGGGGAGGAAGCCCGTCGAAGAGGGACTGACGCGCGCGCCCCGCCCCGGATTAGGCTCGCGGGGTGAGTGAAGAGCCGGTCCTGCCCCGTATCCGTCCCGAGATCGCCGCGCTGCCGGCTTACCGTCAGGGCAAGCAGGCCAGCCCCGACGCCTTCAAGCTCTCGAGCAACGAGAACCCCTTCGAGCCGTTGCCCGGCGTCCTCGACGCGGTGAACGCCGCAGGTGCTTTCAACAGATACCCGGATGCCACGGCCGCGCGCCTGCGCGAGCGCCTCGCCGCGCGCTACGGCGTCTCGCCCGACGAGGTGCACATCGGCGCCGGCAGCGTGTCGCTGCTCGCGCAGCTGCTGCTGGCGACCTCGGGCCCCGGCGACGAGGTCGTCTACGCGTGGCGCTCGTTCGAGGCGTACCCCTCGCTCGTCGCGGTGGCCGGCGCGACCAGCGTGCAGGTGCCCCTCACCGCCGACTTCCGCCACGACCTGCCCGCGATGGCGGATGCGGTGACCGACCGCACGCGCCTGGTGATCGTGTGCAGCCCGAACAACCCGACGGGCCCGACGGTCGGGTACGACGAGTTCGTCTCGTTCGTCGACCGGGTGCCCCGCGACGTGCTGATCGTGCTCGACGAGGCCTACGCCGAGTTCGTCACCGACCCCGCCTCCGTTGAGGGCGGTCGCGTGCGTGCGGTGCTCGCCCGCCCCAACGTGGTGGTGCTGCGCACCTTCTCGAAGGCGTACGGTCTGGCGGGTCTGCGCATCGGGTACGCGATCGGTCACACCGGCGTCCTCGACGCCGCCCGCAGCACGGCCATCCCGCTGTCGGTCACGGCCGCGGGCGAGGCGGCGGCACTGGCGAGCCTGGATGCCGAGAGCGAGCTGCTGCACCGGGTCTCGGTCATCGCCGAGCGACGCGACCGCCTGGTCGAGCGACTGCGCGAGACCGGGTGGGGCATCCCCGACGCGCAGGGCAATTTCGTGTGGTTCCCCGCCGCGGACCGCACGGTCGAGGTCGCCGCGGCGTTCGAAGAGGCCGGGCTGATCGTGCGTCCGTTCCCGGGAGACGGCATCCGCGTGTCGATCGGCGAAGAGGAGTCGCTCGACCGCGTCGTCGAGGTCGCCGCCGCCACGGCTCCCCGCTGACCCGCGCCCCTTTGTCGATCACGTACGCCGGATCGTGGCATCCGTTGTGCACCTCATGCGGTCTCGCGCATGGGCGGCGCGTTAGCGTGGGTGCATGACCCCGCTCGACGACCCCGCTCTCGTGCGCGTTCTGGCAGCCGACGGCACCCTGGCTCCCACGCCCGCAGCCGAGCGCTACCTGCCGCTCATCGACGCCCTGACCGACGCCGAGCTCGAGACCTTCTATCGCGACATGGTCTCGATCCGCGCGTTCGACGTTCAGGCCACCAACCTGCAGCGCCAGGGCCAGCTGGCCCTGTGGCCGCCGTCCTTCGGGCAGGAGGCCGCGCAGGTCGGCTCCGCCCGGGCGGCCCGCGCGCAGGACCACGTCTTCCCCTCGTACCGCGAGCACGTGGTCACGCGCATCCGCGGCGTCGACCCGCTCGACATCATCCGCCTGATGCGCGGACTCACCCACGGCGGGTGGGACCCGACCGACCCCAAGAACGGCAACACGCACATCTACACGCTCGTGCTCGGCGCGCAGACGCTGCACGCCACGGGTCTGGGCATGGGCCTGGTGTTCGACGGCAAGTGCGGCACGGGCGATCCCGAGCGCGACGAGGCCGTCATCGTCTACTACGGCGACGGCGCCTCGAGCCAGGGCGACGTGCACGAGGCGATGGTGTTCGCGGCGAGCTTCCAGACCCCCGAGGTCTTCTTCCTGCAGAACAACCAGTGGGCCATCTCGGTGCCCGTCGCCACGCAGTCGCGCTCGCCGCTGTACAAGCGCGGCGAGGGGTACGGCATCCCGAGTCTTCAGGTCGACGGCAACGACGTGCTCGCCAGCTACGCCGTGTCGAAGGTGGCGCTCGACGAGGCCCGTGCCGGTGGGGGACCCCGCGCGATCGAGGCGATGACCTACCGCATGGGTGCGCACACGACGAGCGACGACCCGACGAAGTACCGCACCTCCGACGAAGAGAAGGCCTGGGCCGGGCGCGACCCGATCGCCCGCATGCGCGCGTTCCTCGAGGGCCGCGGCGCCTCGCAGCAGTTCTTCGACGACGCGGATGCCGAGGGCCGGGCGCTCGCGGACGACGTGCGCGTGCGCACGAACGAGCTCGGCACTATTCCCCGCGCCCACATGTTCGACAGCGTCTACTCCGAGGCCCACGCCCTGATCGCCGAGGAGCAGCGCTGGCTCGACGACTACGAGGCCTCGATGGAAGGGGGCGCGCAGTGACCGAGAACCTCCCGATCAGCCGGGCGCTGAACGCCGGGCTCCGCCGCGCGCTCGAGACGAACGACCGCGTCCTGCTCATGGGTGAGGACATCGGTCCGCTCGGCGGCGTGTTCCGCGTCACCGAGGGGCTGCAGAAGGACTTCGGGCCGCGCCGCGTCATCGACTCGCCCCTGGCCGAGTCGGGCATCGTCGGCACCGCGATCGGTCTGGCGATGGGCGGGTTCCGGCCCGTGCTCGAGATCCAGTTCGACGGCTTCGTCTTCCCCGCGTTCGACCAGATCACCTCGCAGTTGGCCAAGATCACCAACCGGCACGAGGGTGCAGTGCGCATGCCCGTCGTCATCCGCATCCCCTATGGCGGGCACATCGGCGCGGTCGAGCACCACCAGGAGAGCCCCGAGGCGTACTTCACGCACACCGCGGGTCTGCGCGTAGTGAGCCCCTCGAACGCGAACGACGCGTACTGGATGATCCAGCAGGCCATCGACTCGCCCGACCCGGTGGTCTTCCTCGAGCCAAAGGCGAAGTACTGGCAGAAGGGCGAGGTCGACCTCGAGGCCCCCGCGCTTCCGCTGCACGCGAGTCGCATCGTCCGCCGCGGCACCGACGTGACCCTGGTCGGACACGGCGCGATGGTCACGACCCTGCTGCAGGCGGCCGCCCTGGCCGAGAGCGAGGGGACGAGCTGCGAGGTCATCGACCTGCGCTCGCTCTCGCCCGTCGACTACGGCCCGCTGCTCGACTCCGTGCGACGCACCGGCCGCATGGTCTACGCGCAGGAGGCGCCGGGCTTCACCTCGCTCGGCTCCGAGATCGCAGCGACCGTGATGGAGAAGGCGTTCTTCGCTCTCGAGGCCCCCGTGCTGCGGGTCTCGGGCTTCGACGTGCCCTTCCCGCCCGCCAAGCTCGAGGGCACGTACCTGCCCGACGCCGACCGCATCCTCGAGGCCGTCGACCGTTCCCTGGCGTACTGACCCGCCCCGCCCCGCCCCGCCCCGCCCGCCC
>NZ_QDFT01000029.1 GCF_003075375.1 Microbacterium testaceum
CGTCTGCGCCGATTGCCGCCGTCCCGCGCAGTGCTGACAGCGCGCGGGACGGCGGCAATCGGCGCAGACGAGCGAGGGCGCGTAGCCGGGGCGCGCGACCTGCACCAGCACCGGTCCCTGCGACAAGGCCTCGCGAGCGGCGGCGAACGCCGAGGACGGCACACGCGACTGCCGCTGCTCGCCCTCTCGCGTGGCGCTGAGCACCACGCGCGGACTCGGTCGGCGCGCCTGGGGGAGGTCGCGCACGTAGCCCACGTCGACCAGCCGCTGCACGTCGGTCGTGCGGGTGTGACCGGCGAACAGCAGCGCGGAGTGCTCGAGTTCCTGACGGACCAGGGCCGCGTCGCGGGCGTGCACCCCCGGTGCCAGCGGCTCGGCCAGCAGCGTGTCGCCGTCGTCCCAGAGGGCGACGAGGCCCGTGTCGTGCGCGGGTGCGTACACGGCCGAGCGACGGCCGACGACGATGCACGGGACGGGGGCGAGGGTGCGCAGGTACTGGGCGTAGCGCGCCGGACCGGCCTGGTCGGCGTCGTCGCGGACGACGGCCTCGGGCGCGACGAGCTCGGCCAGGGCGGCGAGCAGCTGCGCCTGATCGCGGTAGTCGGGCACGACGAGCACGGCGCTGCGCCCGCGCGCCAGCGTGTGCACGGCCGCGGCGGCCAGCAGGTCGGCCCACGCGCCCCGCGGCAGCTCGGGGTGCGGGCGCGGCGGGGCGTCGACGGCGAGGCGTTCGCCCGCGTCGAGGGCCGTCGCGAGGCCGGGATACGCGGCGAGGGTCGCTTCGGCGCGCTCGCGTGCGGCGGGGACGACCTCGGGCGCCTCGGGCGCGGGCGCCGTCGCCCAGGCCTTCTCGGCGCGCACCATGCGTTTCGGGACGGCCAGGCGAAGGATGTCGCTCACCGAGCCCGCGGCACGGTCGGCGACGCGACGGGCGAGGGTGTACAGGCGCTCGGGCAGCACCGGGATGGGCGAGACCACGGCCTCGACGGCCGAGAGCGGGCGCTCGGTGCCGTCGTCGGCGACGACCTCGACCACGAAGGCGTCCATCATGCGGCCCGCGGATCGCAGGGGCACCTTGACCCGCACGCCGGGGGCGACGTCGGCGACGAGCGGGTGCGGGACGGCGTAGTCGAACAGGCGGTCGAGCTGCGGGACCGGCGACTCCAGCTGCACCCGCGCGACCCGACGCTCGCTCATGACGACACGCCGAGCGCCGCCGTCAGGCCGTGCGCCGCCGACACGCCGGGCGCCGCCGTCGCGCCGTGCGCCGCCGTCACGCCGAGCGCCGCCGACACGCCGAGCGCCGCCATCACGCCGAGCGGACGACGCCCCTCCGCGGCCCGCGGCGGCGCCTCGGTCGTCGACCGGCCGCCGATCGATCCGCGGGCGGGGCGGACTCCCCCACCCACGCTCAGAGTCCGGCGGCCGCGCGCAGCTCGTCGACGCGGTCGGTGCGCTCCCAGGTGAAGTCCGCGAGCTCGCGACCGAAGTGGCCGTACGTGGCGGTCTGCGCGTAGATCGGGCGCAGCAGGTCGAGCTGTTCGACGATGGCCGCGGGGCGCAGGTCGAAGACCTCGCGGATCGCCCGCACGATGACGTCGTCGGCCACGTGGGCGGTGCCGAACGACTCGACGTACAGTCCGACGGGGTTGGCCTTGCCGATCGCGTACGCGATCTGCACCTCGAGGCGGTCGGCGAGCCCCGCGGCGACGGCGTTCTTGGCGACCCACCGCATGGCGTAGGCCGCCGAGCGGTCCACCTTCGACGGGTCCTTTCCGCTGAACGCCCCACCGCCGTGACGGGACGCGCCGCCGTAGGTGTCGATGATGATCTTGCGCCCGGTCAGCCCGGCGTCGCCCTTGGGGCCGCCGATGACGAAGGGCCCGGCCGGGTTGATGTAGTACTTCACGTCGGGCAGGTCGAGCCCCGTCTCGGCGAGCACGGGATCGATCACCGCGGCCTGCACCTCGGCACGCAGGTCTTCTTGCGAGATGTCGGGGTGGTGCTGCGTCGACAGCACGACGGAATCGACCGAGCGGGGAACGAGGCCGTCGTAGCCGAGCGTGACCTGGGTCTTGCCGTCGGGACGCAGGAACGCCAGCTCTCCGCTCTTGCGGACGGATGCCAACCGCTCGGCGATGCGGTGCGCGGTCCACGCCGCCATCGGCATGAGCTGCGGGGTCTCGTTCGTGGCGAAGCCGAACATGATCCCCTGGTCGCCCGCGCCCTGCAGGTCGCGCGGGTCGACGGAGCCGCGCTCGCGCTGCTCGAAGGCCTTGTTGACGCCGGCGGCGATGTCGGAGGACTGCGCGCCGATCGACACGCTGACGCCGCACGAGTCGCCGTCGAATCCGGTGTCGCTCGAGGTGTACCCGATGCGGGTGACCACGTCGCGCACGATCGCGGGGATCTCGACGTAGGCGCTCGTGGACACCTCGCCGGCGACGTGCACCAGACCCGTCGTGACGAGGGTCTCGACGGCGACACGACCGGAGGGGTCCTCGGTGAGGATCGCGTCGAGGATGCTGTCGGAGATCTGGTCGCAGATCTTGTCGGGGTGTCCTTCGGTGACGGACTCGGACGTGAACAGGCGCAGGTCGGTCAAGACGACTCCGGAGGGCTGAAGGGGCGGGGACGGGCACAAGTATGCCCCGGGCGGCGGTGAGCCGCCCGGGGCATCGTCACATCTGTGAACAGATCACGAGAGTGCGCGGGTGTGGATCACTCCGCGGCGCGCAGGCGCAGCTTGTCTTCGTGGATCTCGTGCAGCGCGATGGTGAGGGGCTTGTCCTCGACGGTGGAGTCGACCAGCGGGCCGACGTTGTCGAAGAGGTTTCCCTCGTGCAGGTCGGAGTAGTAGTCGTTGATCTGACGCGCGCGCTTGGACGCGTAGATGACGAGCTGGTACTTCGAGTCGACCTTGTCGAGCAGAGCGTCGATGGGCGGGTCGATGATGCCCTTGTCACGTCCGGCCATGGGGAACCTCCTGGTTCGGCGGATGGGGTGGATGCGGCGCGACGAGCGCCGAAGCATCCTCTTATTCTAGCCGACGCCGACCCGGCTCGTGCCGAGGGGCGTCGCGGGTCGTCGTCAGTGCTGCGCGGACGCCAGCGCCACCACGTCGCGCGCCGCGGAGGCCACGTCCTCGTTGACGACGCGGTAGTCGAACTCGTTCTGCGCGGCGAGCTCGACCCGGGCGGTGCGCAGGCGACGCGCGCGCTCCTCGGCATCCTCGGTCCCCCGTCCGACCAGACGATCGACGAGTTCGTCCCAGCTCGGCGGGAGCAGGAACACCAGGGTCGCCGAGGGGTCGGCCGCCCGCACCTGGCGGGCGCCCTGCAGGTCGATCTCGAGAAGGGCCGTTCCACCGGCCGCGAGCACGCGCTCGATGGGCTCTCGGGGCGTGCCGTAGCGGTTCTGGTTGTGCACCACGGCCCACTCCAGGAGCTCCCCCGCCGCGACGAGCCGGTCGAATTCGGCGTCGTCGACGAAGTAGTAGTGCTGCCCGTCGACCTCGCCGGGCCGGGGAGAGCGCGTCGTCGCCGACACCGAGAGGTGGATCTCGGGGTAGTTCTCTTTGATGTGGGCGGCGACGGTGCCCTTGCCGACCGCGGTCGGACCGGCCAGCACGATCAGGCGGCTGCGGCCCTCGCGCGGACCCGGCTCGGGCCAGCGCGCGTCGAGGTAGGCCCGCAGCGCGTCGCGCTGGCGCGTACCGAGACCCCCGAGGCGCTTGACGGGCGAGATGTTCAACGAGGTCAGGATGCGGTCGCGCTTGCTCTCGCCGATCGCGGGGATCGCCGTGAGGAACTCGGTCACGCGCATCGCGCCGGCCGCCGACTGCGGGTCGGCGAGGGCCCGCCGCAGCAGCTCCTGCGGAGAGATGACGCGCGTCGAGACGTCGCGCTTGAGAGCGGCGCGCTCGCGACGGGCCTCGACGGCGCGTCGCGACGCGGCGGCGCGGTCGACCTCGGGCGGACGACGGGTTTCAACCATTCAAGGACTCCCGGTAGAGCGCGGCGCGCTCGTCGATGCGGGCGGCGAGACGGTCGGGTCCGACCGCGAGGATGCTGCGGCTCTCGTTCGCCACGACGCCCTTGGCGACGTAGCCGAACAGACGGCGCAGGTCGGACGGGGCGGCCCCCTGCGCACCGAAGCCCGGCGCGAGGATCGGCATGCCCGCCAGCGCCACGTCGCCCAGACCGAAGGCGCCGCGGTCGACCGTGGCCCCCACGACCACGCCCACCGGGCCGAGGGCGCCGGGCGCGCCGATGTTCGCCTCGTTCACGTCGTGCGCCACGCGCGCGGCGACGTGCTCGCGATCGCCCACGGCGAGGGCGTCGTCGACGATCGCGCTCTGCAGCGCACGCGCCTCGGGGTTGCTCGTCGCGGTGAGCACGAACGCGCCCTTGCCGTGTCGCACGGCCAGGCCGAGCGTGTCGCGCAGCGAGTCGGCGCCCATGTAGGGCGACAGGGTGACGGCATCCGCCTCGAGAGGAGCACCGGGCTCGAGCCACGCGTGCGCGTAGCCCTCCATGGTCGTGCCGATGTCGCCGCGCTTGGCGTCCGCGATGACGAGCAGGCCCGCCTCGCGGGCGGCGGCCATCACGTCCTCGAGCGCGGCGAACCCTTTCGACCCGTACCGCTCGTAGAACGCCACCTGCGGCTTGACCACACCGACGCGGCCGCGGGCGGCCTCGACCACCCGCAGGCCGAAGTCGCGGGCACCGGATGCCGTGGCATCCAGCCCCCACGCCGACAGCAGTGCGGCGTGGGGGTCGATGCCGACGCACAGGGCGCCGTGCAGGTCGAGGGCGGCCGAGAGCCGCTGACCGAACGTGTCGCTCACAGGCGTCCCGCGCGATCGGTGGCGTGCTCCTGGAGGCTGCGGACGGCGAAGCCGTCCTTCATCGCGCCCAGCGCGCTGACCGCGGCGCCGAGGACGGCCATCGTGGTGAACAGCGCCTTGTCGGCGGCCACCGCGGCGGCGCGGATCTCGTAGCCGTCGGCGCGCGCCGTTCCGCCCGAGGGGGTGTTGACGATCATGTCGATCTCTCCGGCGTTGATCAGGTCGACGACGTTCTGCTCGCCGGAGCCCTGCGTCTCGGAGTACTTCTCGACGACCTTCACCCGGATGCCGTTGCGCGCGAGGATCTCGGCCGTGCCCTCGGTCGCCATGAGCGAGAAGCCGAGCTCCTGCAGACGATGGGCGGGCAGGATCACGGCGCGCTTGTCGGCGTCGGCGACCGAGATGAACACGGTCCCCGACGTCGGCATGCCGCCGTACGCCGCCTCTTGGCTCTTCGCGAACGCGGTCGGGAAGTCGCGGTCAATGCCCATGACCTCACCCGTCGAGCGCATCTCGGGGCCGAGGACCGAGTCGACGGTGCGGCCGTCGGCGGTGCGGAAGCGCTTGAACGGCAGCACCGCCTCTTTGACGGCGACGGGCGCGTCGAGCGGGACGCGCGAGCCGTCCTGCGCGGGCAGCAGTCCCTCGGTGATCAGCTCGGCGATGGAGCTGCCGGCCATGATGCGGCTGGCCGCCTTGGCGAGAGGGATGCCGAGCGCCTTCGACACGAAGGGCACCGTGCGGCTGGCGCGCGGGTTCGCCTCGATGACGTACAGCACGCCCGCCGAGATCGCGAACTGCACGTTCAGCAGTCCGCGCACGCCCACGCCCTGCGCGATCGCCAGGGTCGCCTCGCGCACGCGGTCGACCTCGGTGCGGCCGAGCGAGACCGGCGGCAGGGTGCACGAGGAGTCGCCGGAGTGGATGCCGGCCTCTTCGAGGTGCTCCATGACCCCGCCGATGTACAGGTCGGTGCCGTCGTACAGCGCGTCGACGTCGAGCTCGATCGCGTCGTCGAGGAAGCGGTCGACCAGCAGCGGCAGGCCGGGGCCGATGATCGCCTGGTCGGCCACGCGCACGAAGTAGTCGCGCAGCGCCTCGGTCGAGTAGACGATCTCCATGCCGCGACCGCCGAGCACGAAGCTCGGGCGCACCAGCACCGGGTACCCGATCTCTTCGGCGACCTGGACGGCCCCCTCGACGTCGATCGCGGTGCCGTTGCGCGGGGCGACGAGACCGGCGTCGTCGAGCAGGCGCGAGAAGAGCTCGCGCTCCTCGGCGAGGTCGATCGCCTCGGGGCTCGTGCCGAGGATGGTGTAGCCGGCCGCCTCGATGCCCTTCGCCAGGCCCAGCGGCGTCTGACCGCCGAGCTGGCAGACGACGCCGAGGATCGTGCCCGACTGGCTCTCGGCGTGCAGCACCTCGAGCACGTCCTCGAGCGTCAGCGGCTCGAAGTAGAGCCGGTCGCTGGTGTCGTAGTCGGTCGACACGGTCTCGGGGTTGCAGTTGACCATGACGGTCTCGTACCCGGCATCCGCCAGCGCGAACGAGGCGTGCACGCACGAGTAGTCGAACTCGACGCCCTGGCCGATGCGGTTCGGGCCCGAGCCGATGATGACGACCTTGGTGCGGTCCGAGGGCGTGACCTCGGTCTCGGCGTCGTACGAGGAGTAGTGGTACGGCGTGAGGGCCGGGAACTCCCCCGCGCACGTGTCGACGGTCTTGTAGACCGGGCGCACGTCCAGCGCGTAGCGGGTCTCGCGGACGGCGGCCTCGTCGAGACCGCGCAGTTCGGCGATCTGCGCGTCGCTGAAGCCGTGCTCCTTCGCGACGCGGAGGGTGTCGGCATCCAGCTCGGAGGCGGCGGCGATGAACTCCGCGACCTCGTTGATGAGCACCATCTGGTCGATGAACCACGGGTCGATCGCCGTGGCGTCGAAGGCCTGCTCGGGCGTGGCGCCCTTGCGCAGCGCCTGCTGCAGCACGACGATGCGACCGTCGGTCGGGGTCTTCGCGATCTCGAGCAGCTCCTCCACCGAGCGCGACTCCTCGCCCCAGTGGAAGCTCGACCCGCGCTTCTCGAGCGACCGCAGCGCCTTCTGCAGGGCGGTCGTGTAGTTGCGGCCGATCGCCATCGCCTCGCCGACCGACTTCATGGTCGTGGTCAGCGTGGTGTCGGCGGCGGGGAACTTCTCGAAGTTGAACCGCGGCACCTTGACCACGACGTAGTCGAGCGTGGGCTCGAAGCTCGCCGGGGTCACCTTGGTGATGTCGTTCGGGATCTCGTCGAGGCGGTAGCCGATCGCCAGCTTCGCGGCGATCTTGGCGATCGGGAAGCCCGTGGCCTTCGACGCCAGCGCGCTCGAGCGGGACACGCGGGGGTTCATCTCGATGACGATGATGCGGCCGGTCTTCGGGTCGACGGCGAACTGGATGTTGCAGCCGCCGGTGTCGACGCCCACGGCGCGGATGATGTCGATGCCGATGTCGCGCAGCTTCTGGTACTCGCGGTCGGTCAGCGTCAGCGCGGGCGCCACGGTGATCGAGTCGCCGGTGTGCACGCCGACCGGGTCGACGTTCTCGATCGAGCAGACGACCACCGTGTTGTCGGCGGTGTCGCGCATGAGCTCGAGCTCGTACTCCTTCCACCCGAGGATCGACTCCTCGAGCAGCACCTCGTTGGTGGGCGAGTCGTGCAGGCCCGCACCGCCGATGCGGCGCAGGTCCGCCTCGTCGTACGCGAAGCCCGAGCCCAGGCCCCCCATCGTGAACGAGGGGCGGACGACCAGCGGGTAACCGAGCTTCTCGGCACCGGCGAGCAGTTCGTCCATCGAGTGGCAGATGACGGATGCCGCGACATCGGCGCCCGCCTCCAGCACCAGCTCCTTGAAGATCTGACGGTCCTCGCCGCGGTTGATCGCGTCGAAGTCCGCGCCGATGAGCTCGACGTCGTACTTCTCGAGGATGCCGCGCTTGTGCAGCTGGATGGCCGCGTTCAGCGCGGTCTGCCCGCCCAGGGTGGGCAGGACGGCATCCGGCTTCTCTTTCGCGATGATCGACTCGATGACCTCGGGGGTGATCGGCTCGATGTAGGTCGCGTCGGCGAAGTCGGGGTCGGTCATGATCGTCGCCGGGTTGGAGTTGACGAGGATGACGCGCACCCCCTCTTCGCGCAGGACGCGGCAGGCCTGGGTGCCGGAGTAGTCGAACTCGCAGGCCTGACCGATGACGATCGGGCCGGAGCCGATGACGAGGACGGAGCGGATGTCGTCGCGCTTAGGCATTGGTCTTGGTCTCCTGATCAGCGATCACCATGTCGCGGAAGCGGTCGAACAGGTAGTTGGCGTCGTGCGGACCCGAGGCGGCCTCGGGGTGGTACTGCACGCTGAACGCGGGGATGTCGAGGGCGCGCAGACCCTCGACGACGTTGTCGTTGAGGCCGATGTGGCTGACCTCGACGCGCCCGAAGCCCGCGGGGCTGTCGATGATCTCGTCGAGGGGGGCCTCGACCGCGAAGCCGTGGTTCTGCGAGGTGATCTCGACGCGGCCGGTGGTCTTGTCGAGCACGGGCTGGTTGATGCCGCGGTGACCGAACGGCAGCTTGTAGGTGCCGAAGCCCAGGGCGCGACCCAGCAGCTGGTTGCCGAAGCAGATGCCGAAGAACGGCAGGCCGTCGCCGAGCACCGCGCGCAACAGTTCGACGTGCTGGTCGGATGCCGCGGGGTCGCCGGGGCCGTTGGAGTAGAACGCCGCGACCGGTTCGATCGCGCGGATCTCGTCGATGGTCGCCGACTGCGGGAAGACGTGCACGTCGAACCCGCGCGCCGCGAGGTTGTCGATGGTCGACTTCTTCACGCCCAGGTCGAGCACCGCGAGGTTGCCGATGCGCTCGGCGGTGGCCGGGGTGACCTCGACCTCGGTGACCGAGACCTCGGCCGACAGGTTGCGGCCCGCCATGCCCGGCGCCTCGCGCACGCGGCGCAGCTGCTCGTCGGCGTCGAGGCTCGCGGCCTCGCCCGAGAACACGCCGCCGCGCATGCTGCCCGAGGAGCGGATGCGACGCGTCACCGCGCGCGTGTCGATCCCCGAGATGCCGACGATGCCGTCCTCGACGAGCGCCTCGTCGAGCGAGCGGTTCGCGCGCCAGTTCGACACCATGCGCGAGGGGTCGCGCACGACGTAGCCGGCCACCCAGATGCGACGCGACTCGGGGTCCTCGTCGTTCACGCCGGTGTTGCCGATGTGGGGGGCGGTCTGCAGGACGATCTGTCCCGCGTACGAGGGGTCGGTGATCGTCTCCTGGTACCCGGTCATGCCGGTGGCGAAGACGACCTCGCCGAGGGTCTCGCCGCGCGCGCCGTACGCGCGGCCGGTGTAGCGGGTGCCGTCTTCGAGCACGAGGACGGCCGGTTCTCGCGCGGAGAGCGCGGAAGGGATCAGGGCGGTCATGCGTCGCTTCCTGTCGAGGTGATGAGCGGACGGATGGCGTCGGCGAGGGCTTTCGCCGAGGCATCCTGAGGTCGGAGGTAGGTGTCGACGACCGTGTCGTCGTCGATGCGCCAGCTGACGCGGGTCAACCCGTCGCGTTCGACCACGCGGTCGATGGCGACGGTGGCCTGGGCGGCATCCACGAGGCGGTCGCGGGTGAGCGCGATGCGCGGCTGGCCCGGCAGGTCGAGCGCGACGCCGGCCGAGGTGACCGTGACGTCGACGCGGGAGCGGAAGCCGAGACCCTTGAGGGCGAGACGCTCGAGCGGCTCGTCGTGACGGGTCGTGGCGACGTAGAGCCCCGGGAACACTGCCGTCTCGACGGCGTCCGCGGGCAGCTCCCCCACCGGGACGGAGTAGCGCGCATCGCGCCGCGTTCGTCGCACCCAGGCCCACGCGAGCAGCGCGAGCAGGACGACGGCGATGCCGGCCATGACCAGCAGGGCGCCCTCGCGACTCACGCGAGCGCCCCGGGGGCGTCGAGCACCGCGCCGTCGACGACGGTCGGGATGCCGGCGCGCACGGTCCACCGCACCTCGCCGGGGAGCTCCCGGCCCAGGTACGGCGAGTTCGTGCTGCGACCGCGCAGGTCGGCGACAGCGAACGTCCGCGTGGGGCGCGGGTCGTACAGCGTGAAGGTCGCAGGTTGACCGGCCGCGACGGGCGTGCCGTGACCGTCGAGCCGGCCGATGCGCGCGGGCGTCGCCGACATCACGCGCGCCACGTCGGCCCAGGTCATCAGGCCCGTGTCGACCATCGCCTGGTGCACGACGCGCAGCGCGCTCTCGAGGCCGACCATGCCGTTGGCCGCGGCCGCCCACTCGCAGGCCTTCGCCTCGGCGGGGTGCGGGGCGTGGTCGGTCGCCACGATGTCGATCGTGCCGTCGGCGAGACCCTCGCGCACGGCGAGCACGTCCTCTTCGCGGCGCAACGGCGGGTTGACCTTGAAGCGCGCGTCGTAGTCGCGCACGAGCTCGTCGGTCAGCAGCAGGTGGTGCGGGGTCACCTCGGCGGTGACGTTGACGCCGCGCTTCTTGGCCCAGCGGATGATGTCGACGGAGCCCGCGGTGCTGAGGTGGCACACGTGCAGGCGCGAGCCGACGTGCTCGGCCAGCAGCACGTCGCGCGCGATGATCGACTCCTCGGCGACGGCGGGCCAGCCGGTGAGGCCCAGCTCGGCCGAGACGGCGCCCTCGTTCATCTGCGCCCCCTCGGTGAGGCGCGGGTCCTGCGCGTGCTGGGCGATGACGCCGTCGAAGGCCTTCACGTACTCCAGCGCGCGGCGCATGATCAGCGGGTCGAAGACGCAGAAGCCGTCGTCGCTGAACACGCGGACGCGGGCGCGGGAGTCGGCCATGGCGCCGAGCTCGGCGAGCCGCTCGCCCTTCTGCCCCACCGTCACGGCCCCGATCGGCTGCACGTGGACGAAGCCGGCGGCCTCACCGAGGGCCAGCTCCTGCTCGACGACCCCGGCGGTGTCGGCGACGGGCGAGGTGTTCGGCATGGCGAAGACGGTGGCGAAACCGCCCGCCGCGGCCGCCCGAGAACCCGTGAGGATCGTCTCGGATGCCTCGAACCCGGGCTCGCGCAGGTGCACGTGCAGGTCGACCAGGCCCGGGAGGGCGATCAGCCCGTCGGCGTCGACGACGGTCGCACCGGCGTGCGACAGGCCCGACCCGGTCTCGGCGATGACGCCGTCGCGGACGAGGAGGTCGGTGGCATCCTGACCCTCGACGCGCGCGCCGCGCACCAGAAGGGTCTGGGGGGTGGCGTGGCTCATCGGAGGTCCTCTCTCTCGCTGTCGGGCCGCTCGCCCGCCAGCAGCAGGTACAGCACGGCCATCCGCACGGAGACACCGTTCGTGACCTGCTCGAGCACCGTCGAGCGCGGGGAATCGGCGGCTTCGGCGGAGATCTCCAGGCCCCGGTTCATCGGACCGGGGTGTAGAACGATGCTACCGCCCGGCAGGGCCTGCAGACGCCGGGCGTCCAGGCCGTATCGCCGGGAATACTCCCGTTCAGTCGGGAAATACGCCGCCGACATGCGCTCGAGCTGGATGCGCAGCATCATGAGCGCGTCGGGAGCGGCGGCGATCGCGCGATCCAGGTCGTACTCGACCTCGATCGGCCAGCCGCTGACGTCCTGCGGCACCAGGGTGGGCGGGGCCACCAGCGTGACATGCGCGCCGAGGGTGTGCAGCAGCCACACGTTCGAACGGGCGACGCGGGAGTGCAGCACGTCGCCGACGATCGTGACCCGGATGCCGTCGAGGTCGCGGCCGCGACTGGCATCGCCGTGCAGGCGCTTGCGGATCGTGAAGGCGTCGAGCAGTGCCTGCGTGGGGTGCTCGTGGGTGCCGTCGCCCGCGTTCACCACGCCGGCGCTGATCCAGCCGGACGTCGCGAGGGTGCGCGGGGCCCCCGATGCGCCGTGGCGGATGACCACGGCATCCGCCCCCATCGCCTGCAGCGTCTGGGCGGTGTCCTGCAGCGACTCGCCCTTGCTGACGCTCGAGCCCTTCGCCGAGAAGTTGATGACGTCGGCCGAGAGGCGCTTGGCGGCGGCCTCGAACGAGATGCGGGTGCGCGTGGAGTCCTCGAAGAAGAGGTTGACGACGGTCTTGCCGCGCAGCGTCGGGAGTTTCTTGACCTCGCGGCGCTGGGTGTCGGCCATGTCCTCGGCGACGTCGAGGATCTCGAGGGCCTCGGTGCGCGAGAGGTGCTGGGTGTCGAGCAGGTGCCTCATGACTCGATCGTCACCTCTTCGACGCCGTCGACCTCGGCGAGGCGGACGTTGACGCGCTCGTCGCGCGCGCTCGGCAGGTTCTTGCCCACGAAGTCGGGGCGGATCGGGAGTTCGCGGTGGCCCCGGTCGATGAGCGTCGCCAGGCGCACCGCGGCGGGGCGCCCGATGTCCTGCAGGGCGTCGAGGGCGGCGCGGATGCTGCGGCCCGAGAACAGCACGTCGTCGACGAGGACGACGGTCTTGCCGTCGATGCCGCCGACGGGGATCTCGGTGCGCCGCGGGGCTCGCGTCGGGTTGCGGTGCAGGTCGTCGCGGTACATCGTCACGTCGAGCGCACCGACCGGGACCTGTGCGCCGCCGAAGTCGCCGATCATCGGGGCGATGCGGTTGGCGAGGGTGACGCCGCGGGTCGGGATGCCGAGGAGGACGAGTCCTTCCGGTCCCTTGTTGGACTCCAGGATCTCGTGCGAGATGCGCGTCAAAGCGCGGGCGATGTCGGCATCGTGCATGACGGTGCGTGTACTCATCCGCTGCTCCCTTCTCCGCCTCACGGGACGGGGTTAAAGGTTGCTGTGGTTCTCGTCGAGTCTAGCAAGGGGTCGGGTGAATCTTGGGTGATCACGGGTGATGTCCACGCCTCGCACGGGCGGCCGGCGGCGAACATTCGTATCTTTGTTCTATGGATATGAGCGCACCGATCGACCGCCTCCGGGCTGCGAGCGAGCGTGTCATCGGGGTGCTCGCGGGGAGGGAGATCGAGCTCCTGGACGACCGTGAACTCGTTCACGCGATGGCCGAGATCAGCGCGGCGCGGAACGCCCTCGACGTGCTGGCAGCGTACGTCGCCCGTGTCATCGACGCGAGGTCGACACGGGAACGCGGCGTCGAGGGCCTGGCGCAGAGCCGGGGGCACCGCAATTCCACCGAGCTCCTTCAGGCGCTGACAGGTCAGACTCGGAGGGACGTGATCCGCTCGGTGAAGACCGGGAGCGATCTCCTCCGCCCCGCAACGGCAGAAAGTCTCGGCGGGCCGGGTACGCCGAGCGTGGAGCCGGCGGAGAACGAACCCGGGGCGGGATGGCTCGAGCGCGCTGGCGGCGCACTGCGCGATGGATCGCTGAGCCATGCACAGTTTCACGCCATCCGCATGGGCCTGGGCGAGCCACCCGTCGAGAGGTATCCCGAGCTCGACCCGGACTTCCTCGCCCGCGCCTGGACGACGGCCGTCGAGCGACTGATCGACGAGGCGCCGCATCTGCCGGTCGAAGAGCTGCGGTCGTCGGCACGCATCGCGCGGGATCGCCTCGATCCCGTCGGCGTGACGCTGCGGTTCGAGGAACGCTTCGCCGCCCGGTCGTTCCGCTCGTGGATCGACGAGCACGGTCAGCGGCACGGACGGTTCGTCTTCGACGACGATGCGGCGGCGTGGGTCGACGCTGTTCTGCAGGCGGCGTTGCGGCCGCGGCGGGGTCCTCGATTCGTCGACGCCGGTGCCCGTGTCGGCGGTGCCCGCGCCGCTGATGCGTCCGACGACCGGTCGGCGGAGCAGATCGCTTACGACACGGTGATGGCCGTTCTGCGCACCGGAGCCGCGGCGGATCCGAAGCAGGCCTTCGGCGACCGGCAACCGGGGGTGCGGATCGTCGTCGAGGCGTCGGCGCGTCCGCTGGTCGGGGCCGGTCCAGCTCGGGTCAGCGCGGGGTCCGCGGCACGCCAGACGGTCGGTTCGGTCGAGTCGGTGGGGACGACCGCGGGGACGGCGACGCGTTCGCCCGGGGCGGCGGGTTCGGCCGAGACAATTGCGGGGTCCGCGACGCGTTCGTCGCCCGAGGCAGCGGATCCGGCTCGAGTGAGTGCTGAAACCGCAGCACGCGGCGTGGGGCACCTCGAGGACGGAGGTCACGCCCTGCCGGGCGGCGTCGTCGAGAGCTACCTCTGCGACGCCGGCGGCGTGGCCGTCTCACTCGACGGCGCGGGACGTCCGCTCGACGTAGGGCGACACCACCGCCTGTTCACCCGCGCCCAGCGGATCGCGATCGCGGTGCGCGACGGAGGATGCATCGGCATCGGATGCCGGGCGCCCATCTCGGCGTGCGAGATGCATCACATCGACCACTGGGCAGCGGACCGTGGCCAGACGAACGTCGACGACGGGGTTGCTCTCTGCCGGAATCACCACCTGGGACTGCACAACCGCGGTGAGCGGATCGTGCGGGAGCGGGATCCGCAGACCGGACGAGATACGTACTGGCTGCACTCCCCGCCCGATCAGCGGACCGGCGAGTCGCCGCCGCCGA
Organism: Microbacterium testaceum; assembly: GCF_003075375.1. Taxonomy (GTDB): domain Bacteria; phylum Actinomycetota; class Actinomycetes; order Actinomycetales; family Microbacteriaceae; genus Microbacterium; species Microbacterium testaceum_E. The sequence goes on from NZ_QDFT01000029.1 coordinate 14,380, forward strand.
ACCGGCTGCGGTCGAGGTCACCTCGACGCTTCACCGCGGCGTGACGCTTACCGGGGGTCTCGCGTGGGGTACTGCCGCTCGACGATGAATCCCGAGTATCTGTCGCGGGGCTCCGCAGTTCGACGACGAGGACCGGGCATCCCGCGTTCGGCGCCGACGTCTGGCGGGGAGCACCACGTGTCCGACGCCGACGTCTGGCGCAGAGCACCACGTGTCCGACGCGGACGGTGCTCCGTCGGTGCCTCTTCATCGACTCGGAGATCCGCCTCGAAACCGCAGGGACCACCGTGCCACCCGGCGTGGGTCAGCTCGCCGAGACCTCGGCCGCTTCGCGCGCGGCCGCGGCGCGCTCGCCGCTGGCGGTCGTGCGGATCGGCGTCGAACGGATCGGGTGACCCGTCGTCGTCAGGCACCGACCGGTCTCGAGGTCCCACTTCCAGTCGTGCAGCGAGCAGGTCAGCACGCCGTTCTCGATCTTGCCGGTCTTTGTCAGGTCGGCGCGCAGGTGCGGGCACCGACGCTGCACGGTCCACCCGTCGATCTCGGCATCCTCGGTCTGATCGCTCTGCTCGGCGTACCAGTTTTCGACGTACTCGATGCGGTCGCGCGAGAGGCACTTGAGGAACGTCGTGAGGAACTCGTTGAACTTGCCCGAGCGTCCGACCTCGAACTGCATCGACAGGAAGATCGAGTTCGACCAGTCGATCTCGTGGTCGCGGATGTTCGTCGAGACCAGGTCGGCAGGGATCGTGTACCAGTAGATGCACTCCTCGCCGGCGTACTCGCGCAGCTTCGCCTTGGGGAAGTCCACGACCATGTCGAGCTCGCCGATGCGGAAGCGCACCACTCCCCCGACGCCGTTGCGGATGGTCCGGGCGCGACGCAGCAGCGGCTCCCACCACTCCTTCAGCGCGGCGAGCATCTCGGCCGGCGGGATGACGTCGGCGCGGGTGGCGACCTCGGCGCGGATCTCGTCCTGACGGCTGTCGCGCTGCTCGGCGAGGTAGTTCCACTTGTCGCCGAAGACGCGTTCGATCTCGGCATCCGTGTACAGGGTCTGTGTCACCGTGACGTCCGAACCCTGTACCTCGACCTCGGTGCCCGGCAGGAACAGGTAGCCCTTCTGGTCGGGGCGCTCCTGCTTCATGTGCGCGAGGAACTCGCGCTGGTCGGTGAAGATCGAGTCGTTCTCGAGCCCCGTGCCGTTGTAGCGGAACAGCTCCTCGCGCAGGAACATCGGCGGACCGGCCATCGGGAAGACGTGCTCCGCGTCGACCTTGTCGATGTAGTACATCGCGCGCTTGTTCTGCGCGTCGCGCTTGAGCTGGGCGAAGTTCTGCTTGGCATCCTGGGGCAGGTCGTAGACCATGGGCCACCAGATGGCTCCCGAGACCTGGGTGAAGTACGCGTCGGGCTTGCCGAAGTCGAAGAGCTTCTCGAGATCGAGGGGGTGCGAGTCGTTCTGGTTGAGCACGGATGCCGTGCCGTCGTCGAGCGACAGTGAGGAGTCGCCGATCGGCCCGTCGGACGGAGCGCGCAACGGCGTCACCATCAGCTTCAGGTCGCCGAACTGCAGCGGCACGCCCGCCTCGGTGCGGACGAGGTTGGTGTAGCCGAGGGCGAGCAGGTCCTGCTCGAGGTCGTCGGTGGGGTACTCGGGCAGCAGCACCTTGATGTCCTTCGACACGTAGCGCTCCAGCATCGCCGGGTCGAAGTGGTCGCGGTGGCGGTGCGAGATGTAGAGGAAGTCCGCCTTGCCGAACCGCTCCCAGTCGAGGGCGCGGTTGTCGGGGAACGGGAACCATGAGCCGAAGAAGCTCGGACCGATGACGGGGTCGCAGATGATGCTGCCGCCCCGCGTCTCGATGAACATGCCCGCGTGGCCGAGGCCGGTGATCTTCATGTCGCTCCTGTGTCGTGGACGGAACCTGACGAGTCTACGCGGGGCCGGCTGGAAGGGTTCGGGGAGCGCGGGGTGTCTGAAGGATGGATGCCAGCCTCCGGCGCCCGCGGCCGGACGCATCCTTCGAAACCGATGCGGTGCTGCGCGAGAGCTCGTCATCGGCAACGACGTCGATACGCGTGTACAGAGTCATCCGAGGATCCTGGGGACGGGCGCGGGGGTCACGGTCACCCGACGAGGTCGTCGACCGGAGGGAGGTCCGCGTAGCGGTGGGTGATGAACGGATCGGCGGGGTACGCCGTCCGTCGCGCCGGGACCAGCCGACGCAGGGCCACCGCGCCCACCGCGGCGACCGCGGCGCCGACCCCGGCCGTCGGGTCGACGCAGCACGCGACCGTCACCTCTCCGACGGTCGTCGTCAGAGCGGGGAGCGCGCGACCGTCGACGTCGACGGTGCAGGCATCCCATCGCCCGTCATCCTCGGCGAGCCGGACGAGCTCGGCGGTGGAGCCGGGGAGCTCCGGGACCCGGAACGCGGTCAGTGCAAGGAACCCGGACACCCGGGCGTCGTCGACAGCGGCCCACCGGGACGAGGTCACCAGCGCCGTGGCCCTCTCGCCCCGCGCCGCCAGCGTCACGTCGGTGGCGGCGGCGGTCGTGAGGCCGTTCCACCCCGAGAGCCATCGCCGCGGTTCCGACACCTCGTCGGGGAACACCGCCTCGAAGAGCGGGAAAGCGGGTGGGTGGTAGCCGGGCTCGGTGCTCGTCATGTCATCCCCCGCCTCCTCGGTCGATCGTTCGTCGACCGGGAGTGCGAGACTACCCGGCCACGGGTCTCACTCCCCCAGCAGCGCCCGGATATCGTCCGCCTCGAGCGACGCCGCGAACGAGTCGTCATCGTCGATCACCGCGTCGAACAGCGCGGCCTTGCGCTGCTGCAGGGCGCGCACCTTTTCTTCGACGGTGCCCGCCGCGATGAGCCGGTAGACGAACACACTTCTGGTCTGGCCGATGCGATGCGCGCGATCGATCGCCTGCGACTCCGCCGCGGGGTTCCACCACGGGTCGAGCAGGAAGACGTAGTCGGCCTCGACGAGGGTCAGACCGAAGCCGCCGGCCTTCAGACTGATGAGGAACACGGGGGCCTCGCCCGCGCGGAAACGCTCCACCACGTCGCCCCGCCGAGCCGTGCTGCCGTCGAGGTGCGCGTACGCGAGGCCGGCGGCATCCAATCTCTCGGCCGCGAGATTGAGGAACGACGTGAACTGACTGAACACCAGGGCACGGTGCCCCTCGGCGGCGATCTCGACCAGGCGCTCCAGCAACTCGTCGAGCTTGGCGGACCCCAGGTGGGCGTCGCGTTCGTCGACGAGCCCGGGCGCGAGCGCCAGCATGCGCAGCAGCGTCAGGGAACGGAAGACGATGAAGCGCTGGCGGTCCAGGTCGTTGAGCAGCCCGAGCACCTTCTGGCGTTCCCGCTGCAGGACGCGGTCGTAGAGCTCCTGGTGAGCGGGCGAGAGGGCCACCGTGATCTGCTGCTCCTGCTTGGCCGGCAGATCGGATGCCACGACGTCCTTCGTGCGGCGCAGCAGGAACGGTCGCACGCGGCGACGCAGGCGATCGAGCGCCTTCTCGCGGTGCGCGCTCGCCGCGGCGGCCGAGAGAGCCGTCGGCTGATCGGTGGGCAGCTGCTCGATCGCGCGCGTGTAGTCCTCGCGGAACCGCCGGATCGAGGGGAAGAGCCCCGGCGCCGTGAGCGACAGCAGGGCCCACAGGTCGTCGAGGCCGTTCTCGACGGGCGTCCCGGTCGCGGCGAACACGGCATCGCTGCGCAGGGACGCGACGGCGCGGTGCACGCGCGTCGCGGGGTTCTTCACGAATTGCGCCTCGTCGAGCACGACACCCGACCAGTGCGGGACGGCGAACTCGTCGGCATCCGTCCGGACGACGCCGTACGGGGCGACGACGATGTCGGCTCGGGCGGCGATGTGGGCGACGGTCTGCCGACGCCGCACGGACGTCGCCTCGACGACCGCGACGCGCAGTCCGGGCGCGAAGCGGGCGGCTTCGTCGCGCCAGGTCGGCAGCACCGAGGTCGGTGCGATCACGAGCCACGGGCGCGGATCGGGCAGGGTGCGCGTGTGCGCGATGAGGGCGAGCAGCTGCAGGGTCTTGCCGAGCCCCATGTCGTCGGCGAGGATGCCGCCGAGCCGATGCCCGTGCAGCAGGGCGAGCCACGACAGACCTTCGCGCTGGTACGGCCGCAGCTCGGCGAGGAAGCCGGGCGGCGTCGGCACGACGGGCACCGCGGTGACGTCGGCCAGTGCGCGCGCGAGGCCCCGCCACTCGATCGCGGCCTCGGACTCGTCCGCGAGGTCCTCGAACTCGGCCCACAGCGCCAGGTGCGTGCGCGGCAACCGCGGCCCGGTCTGCCACTCGTCGAGGGCGGCGGCCTCGTCGAGCAGGTCGCGCAGGCGCTGCAGGGCGGGGTGGGCGAGCGAGAACCACGCGCCGTCCGACAGCTTGATGCGCGTCCGGCCGCGCGACAGCGCCGAGAACAGCGTGCCGAACGGGATCGTGCGCCCGTCGATCGTGACCACGATGCCCAAGTCGAACCAGTCCCGCTCGGCCGACTCGACCGCGGTGATCCGCAGGGTCGGGTCGCCCCGCAGCTCGCGGAACGGCGGGGGCGTGCCGGTCGTTCGCACCCGCACCTCGGCGAGGGCGTCGATCGCCGGCAGCACGCGCGTGGCGAACACCGCCGCGTCGGCGTCGCGCAGCGTCGCGGCGGCGGTGAGCGCGAGATCGGATGCCGCCGCCCACGCCGCCTCGACACGGGCGGCGACCTCGGCCCGGGCGTCGGCCTCGTCCGGCGTGCCGGTCTGCGAGCCCGGCCAGTCGACGCGTTCGCCGCCCGGGTACGCCCACGCCAGGGCGTAGGTCACCTGATCGCCCTCGTACGCGACCTCGACCGCCAGCACCGGCCGCGACGGGGGCGGTGGCGGCACCCCGGGCCCGACGACGAGGGGCGTGCGCCGCGCGAGAGCGGGGTACGCCTCGGCGAGGAATTCGTCCGCGTCGGAGGCCGGGATGTCGACCCCGGCCCCGAGCAGCCTCGGCAGGGGGTCGGGCAGGTCGGCGGGCGCGAGAACGATCGGGACGGGGTCGACGTCGAGGGCGTAGGCGAACAGCCCCGACGCCCCGATGGGTCGGGCGTGCGCGGCATCCACGGGGTCGTCGTCGATGCGCACCGCGGCGGACAGGCGCAGACCGCCGTCCGGCGCCCGGTCGATCGCCAGACGCGCGGTGGCCGCGTCGGCGAGGTGGACGCTCTGCTGCGGGTGCATCGGGACGAGTGGGATGCCGAGCCCCCGCGCCGCGGCCAGGTGCGGCCAGAGCAGGGGTGCGTCGACCGTGTCGAGGGCGAGCGTGTCGCCCGACGCCGCGAACGCCCCGGTCGTGCGCAGCGCCTGCGCGATCGCGTGCAGTTCCGCGAACCACCGCGCGTGCGTCGGGTCGAAGCGGCCGGTCGAGCGACGGACGGCGTCCCACGTGGCATCCGCCTTGATCCAGGCCTCGCGCGCTCCCTTGACGAGCGGCCGGGCGACCAGCTGCAGATCGTCCTGTCGTCGGGCGAGCGCACGCGGGGTGACGGGGACCACCGCGCGGGCTCCCCATCGGGCGGGGTCGTAGGCGTCGCGCTGCCGGAGCTCGATGCCCAGGGCGAGCGCGTCGTACGCGCGGGCGGGGCTGCCCGCGACCAGGTCGCGCCAGGATGTCACGGCTGCATCCTGCCCCACACCCCGGACATCGCGGGCGCGGGCGTCGTCACGCGGTCGAACATGTCGGCCTCCCCCGTTCGCCGGACGCCGGCGCGCTGCCGGGCGTGCCGACAGAGCCGCCGACACCCCGTACACGCGACGACGCGGCCGCCGACGAGAAGTCGGGGCCGCGTCGGGGCATGTCGATCGACGTCAGGACGAGCGCGCGATCCGCGCCAGCACGCCGTGGACGAACGAAGCGGAGTCGTCGGTCGAGAACTCCTTGGCGAGCTCGACCGCCTCGTCGATCGCGACGGCGGTGGGCACCTCGTCGTTGTAGAGGATCTCCCACGCGCCGATGCGCAGCAGCGCACGGTCGACCGCGGGCATGCGCTGCAGCGACCAGTCCTTGGCGAACGTGGTGATCTGCTCGTCGATCGCGTCGCGGTTGTCGATGACGCCGTCGACGATGTCGCGGGCGTACAGCCAGGACGCCTGACGATCGGGCTCGGACGCCGCGCGCTTGGCCTCGGTGGCCAGCATGATCGGCAGTTCTTCACCGCGCACGTCGGCTTGGAAGAGGATGTCGAGGGCGCGCTTTCGCGCTTTGGTACGGGCGCTCAAGGTCAGCTGATGCGGCCGAGGTACTCGCCGGTGCGAGTGTCGACCTTGATCTTGGTGCCGGTCTCGAGGAACAGCGGGACCTGCATCTCGTAGCCGGTCTCGACGGTCGCGGGCTTGGTGCCGGCCGACGAGCGGTCGCCCTGCAGACCCGGCTCGGTGTAGGTGACCTCGAGCACGACGGACGGCGGCATCTCGATGTAGAGGGGGTTGCCGTTGTTCAGCGCGATCTGCACCTGCTGGTTCTCGAGCAGGAAGTTGGCGGCGTCGCCGACGGTGGCCGCACCGACGGTGAGCTGGTCGTAGTCGGCGACGTCCATGAAGACGAAGCCCTCGCCGTCGTTGTAAAGGTACGTGAAGTCGCGGCGGTCGACGTTCTCGGTCTCGATCTTGGCGCCGGCGTTGAAGGTCTTGTCGACGACCTTGCCGCTCATGACGTTCTTGAGCTTCGTGCGGACGAACGCGCCGCCCTTGCCGGGCTTGACGTGCTGGAACTCCACGACGCTCCAGAGCTGACCGTCGATGTTCAGGACGACGCCGTTCTTGATGTCTGCGGTGGATGCCATGAGTGCCGATATTCCGTTTCGTGAGTCGAAGTGGGGCGAGAGCCCGACGTCTGAGTCTACGCGATCCCCGCCGTCAGCCGTCGGCGCGGCCCGAGACGACCTCGACGAGCAGGTCGACGGCGCGGGCGTACCCGGGAACTCCCTCGCCGATGACGTGCACGACCGCGACGTCCTCGATGTACGAGAAGTGCCGGAACGCCTCGCGCTCCTTGATGTTCGAGATGTGCACCTCGGCCACCGGCAGATCGACGGATGCCAGGGCGTCCCGCAGCGCGACCGAGGTGTGCGTGAGTCCTCCGGCGTTGATCACGATGCCGGCGCAGTCCAGACGGGCGGCGTGGATGGCGTCGATGAGCACGCCCTCGTGATTGCTCTGGATCGCGCGCACCTCGAGACCGTGGCGGTCGGCGGCCTCGGCCGTGACGCGCTCGACGTCGGCCAGGGTGTCGCGGCCGTAGATCTCGGGCTGACGCGTGCCGAGCAGGTTGAGGTTGGGGCCGTTGACGAGCAGCAGTCGGCGGGGCGTGGTCATGTCCCGCACGCTATCAGCGTCGCCCCTGCGCGCTGAGGCGCGCGGGGACGGTGCCCGCGCCGTACGAGCCGACGCGCTCGACGAAGGGGTGCGGGCATGGGTCCCGGGGCGGCCCGGAACTCGGAGAGGCGCGCGGAACTCGGAGGATCGCGCGGGAACCATCCGAGTTCGCTGCGATGATCCGCGCTTCGGCACCGCGTCGGGCGCGGGCGCGGGAGGAACCCCGCCCCGCCTCAGAGCGTGCGCAGCGAACGGCTCATCGCGAGCTCGGGCCCGATCGGACCGGTGAACTCCTCGCCGGTCGGGACGAAGCCGGAGCGGCGGTACACCGCTCGTGCCCGCGCGTTGTCGACGTGGACGTCCAGGGCGAGCACCTCGAAGCCCTGATCGCGGGTCCAGCGGGCGGCGGCGTCCAGCAGCGCGTCGATGGTCCCCGTGCCGCGGGCGGCGGGGTCCACCCACACGCCCACGACGTCCGCGCGCGCGTCGTGCAACCGGCGCCCGGTGTGGTCGACGTCGCCCGCGCGGCGGACGAGTACGGTCACGGTGCCGACCCATGCGTCGCCGTCCTCGGCGACGAACATCGCCGCTGTGTCGCCGGCCGCGCCGCCGGCGGCTCGTTCGTCCCCGAACGCCGGGTCGCGATCGCGCTCCTGCTCGTACGTGGTGAGGAAGGCGATGGATGCCGCCGGGTCGCTCACCGCGCGAAGCCTCAGCTCGCGCACGCGCGCGCCCTCTCCGGCCCGAACGCGACGGACGGTGACACCCGCGGCGCTCACGAGGCGCTCCGGATCACGCACCGACCTCCTGGTAGGCCGCGAACAGGAGCGACTCGTCGGGGGCCTGCAGCACGGTGGGCCGGGCGAGGTCGTCGAGCACGATGAACCGCAGCATGCTGCCGCGGCTCTTCTTGTCGCGCTGCATCGTGGCCTTGAGCGTCTGGAACGCCCCCGCGCGGTAGGTCGTGGGCAGCCCGAGCGACTCGAGCACGGTGCGGTGGCGCTGGGCGACGTCGTCCGAGAGTCGTCCGGCGAGCCGGGACAGCTCGGCGGCGAACACCATGCCCACCGAGATCGCCGCGCCGTGACGCCAGCGGTACCGCTCGGCGTGCTCGATCGCGTGGCCGAGCGTGTGGCCGTAGTTGAGCACCTCGCGCAGGCCCGCCTCGCGCAGGTCCTCGCCGACGACGCGCACCTTCATGTCGATCGCGAGCTCGACGCAGCGGCGGAACGCGTCGCCGCGCGGGTCGACGATCCCGGTCGGGTCGGCCTCGATCAGATCCAGGATCTCGGGATGCCAGATGAAGCCCGCCTTGACCACCTCGGCGAAACCGGCGGTCGCCTCGTTCTTCGACAGCGTGTCGAGCAGGTCGAGGTCGCACACGACGGCGACGGGGGGCCAGAACGCGCCGACGAGGTTCTTGCCCTCGGCGGTGTTGATCCCCGTCTTGCCGCCGACAGCGGCATCCACCATTCCCAGGACCGTGGTGGGCACCTGCACCAGGGCGACCCCGCGCAGCCAGGTGGCGGCCACGAAACCGGCGAGGTCCGTGACCGCTCCCCCGCCGAAGCCGATGACGACGTCGGTGCGGGTGAAGTCGGCTTGACCCATGACCTGCCAGCAGAACGCGGCGACCTCGACGCGCTTGCCCTGCTCGGCGTCGGGGATCTCGGCCAGCAGCACCTGCCGGTCGCCCATGAGCTGGGCGCGCAGAGCCTCGGCCTGCTTCGCGAGCGTCGGCGGGTGCACGACGAGCACCTTCTGCGCGGCGGCCGGGAGCTTCTCGCCCAGGCTCGCGAGCAGGCCGCGACCGACGGTGATGTCGTAACCGGGGTCTCCGGCGACGGTGATGGTGGTGGTCTCGCTCATGGTGTCTCCTCGACCTCGACGCTGCGCGCCCAGGTCACGATGTCGTCGACGACGCGGGACAGGGGTCCCGACGACGTGTCGAAGGCGATGTCGGCGGTCGCCTCGTAGAGGGGGCGCCGCTCTTCGTAGATGCGCCGCCAGCGTTCGGCGGGGTCTTCTCCGCTCAGCAGCGGGCGGTCGTCGCCGTGGATCCGGGATGCCACGACGTTCGGCGCGACGGTCAACAGCACCACGTGGTGGGCGGCCAGGCGGTCGCGCGTCAGCGGGTCGAGCACCGCTCCCCCGCCGAGGGCGACGACGCCGCCGCGGGCGAGCGCCTCGACGACGGCATCCCTCTCGAGAGCACGGAAGTGCGCCTCGCCGTGCGCGGAGAACAGGTCGCGGATGGGACCGTGATCGCGCACCACGATCTTGTCGGTGTCGCTGAACGACGCGCCCAGGGCGCGTGCGACGCGGCGTCCGACGCTCGTCTTGCCTGCTCCCATCGGCCCGATGAGCACGATCGCGGCGCGCTCGCGCGCGGCAGCCCCGCCGAGCTCGGGCGCGGCAGCCCCGCCGTGCTCGGGCGCGGCAGCCCCGCCGTGCTCGGGCGCGGCAGCCTCGCCGTGCTCGGGCGCGGCATCAGCGGCGGGGGCGTCGCTCGGCACCCGCTCAGGCGAGGTCATGCGCGAGCAGCGCGGCGTCCGACGCGTCGGTCGAGCGCAGGGTCTCGGGCAGGTTCGCCAGGTAGGTCTCGAGGTTGCGCCGCGTCTCGGCGACGTTGTCGCCACCGAACTTCTCGAGCACGGCATCCGCGAGGGTCACCGCGACCATGGCCTCGGCGACGACACCCGAGGCGGGCACCGCGCACACGTCGGAGCGCTGGTGGTGGGCGGCCGCGGTGTCGCCGGTGGCGACGTCGACGGTGCGCAGAGCCTTGGGGATCGTCGCGATCGGCTTCATGCCCGCGCGCACGCGCAGCACGGTACCGGTCGACATCCCGCCCTCGGTTCCGCCCGCGCGATCGGAGGACCGCGTGATCCCGTCGGCCGTGGCGAACAGTTCGTCGTGCGCCTGCGAACCGCGGCGGGTGGTGGTGAGGAAGCCGTCGCCGACCTCGACGCCCTTGATCGCCTGGATGCTCATGAGCGCCTGGGCGAGTCGCGCGTCGAGACGGCGGTCCCACTGCACGTGCGAGCCGAGTCCCGGCGGCAGACCGTAGGCGAGCACCTCGACGATGCCGCCGAGGGTGTCGCCGGCCTTCTTGGCGTCGTCGACCTCGGCGACCATCGCGGCGCTCGTGTCGGCGTGGAAGCACCGCAGCGGGTCGGCGTCGAGACGGTCGACGTCGTCGGGCGTGGGGAGCTCCGCGTCGTCGGGGACGCGCACGGGACCGATCGACAGGGTGTGGCTGACCAGACGGATGCCGAGCTCGTTCAGGAACGAGCGCGCGATCGCGCCGAGGGCCACGCGGGCCGCCGTCTCGCGGGCCGAGGCGCGCTCGAGGATCGGACGGGCCTCGTCGAAGCCGTACTTCTGCATGCCGACGAGGTCGGCGTGGCCGGGACGCGGGCGCGTCAGAGCGGCGCCGCGTCCGCGCGAACGGTCGGACAGCTCGACGGGCTCGGGGCTCATGACCTCGGTCCACTTGGGCCACTCGGTGTTGCCGATGCGCAGGGCGATCGGGCTGCCGATGGTGAAGCCGTGCACGATGCCGGTCGAGAGGGTCAGCTCGTCCTCTTCGAACTTCATGCGCGAGCCGCGGCCGTAGCCCAGACGGCGGCGCGCGAGTTCGGCGCGGATCTGGGCCGAAGAGACGGGGACGCCGGCCGGCATCCCCTCCATGAGGGCGATCAGTTCGGGGCCGTGGGACTCGCCGGCGGTGAGGACGCGAAGCATGCCCCTAGTCTCCCATGAGCGCGGTGCGCATCGCGGCCAGCACCTCGGCCTCGCGCGCGAGCGGGACCGTCGGGTCGGCGCCGACGAACACCCGCACCTGCAGGAGGGCCTGGTGCAGCAGCATCCGCAGCCCGTCGTGCGCGGCCACGCCGGCGCGGTCCCAGGCCCGCGCGAGCGGGGTCGGCCATCCGCCGTAGACGACGTCGACGAGGGGTCCCGAGGTGGATGCCAGCACCCCGGCCATCGCGCCCAGGTCGGTTCCGCCGGGCAGGGCGGCGATCGTCGCGTCGACGGTGACGGGGTCCGGCTCGTCGATCGCCGAGACGCGCACATGCGCACCGAGGAGGGGACCGAGCGCCGCGAGGGCGGCCGCGGCCTCGGGTCGGCGTGCACGCACCTCGACCTCGCCCGCGCCCGCCCGGACCGCCGAGACGACGGCGGAGGTCGCCGTGGCCCCCGCGCCGAGCACCCGCACGCGGGCGGGGCGACGGACGCCGACCTCGTCGAGGGCCCGGGCGAGCCCTCCGACATCGGTGTTGAAGCCATGCGGCCCGCCGTCGGTCAGCAGGTAGGTGTTGACCGCACCGGTCAGGCGCGCATCGTCGTCGAGCGTCGCGGCTCGCGCCGCGGCGACGTGCTTGAGCGGCATCGTCAGCGACAGGCCGCGCCAGGCGGCATCCAGGCCTTCGATCTCGACGTCGAAACGCGCGTCGTCGACCTGGCGTCGGTCGTACTCCCAGTCCAGGCCGAGCACGCCGTAGGCGGCGGAATGCAGCCGGGGCGACCGCGAATGCGCGATCGGGTCGCCCCAGACGGCCAGGCGGGTGGGGCCGGTCAGCATCCGCCGTCGGGGTTCTCGCGGCACCACGCCTGGAACTGCTCGACGGCCTTCAGCTGGTCGGCGTACGTCGTCGAGAAGACGGTCTCGCCGGTGGCGAGGTTGACCGTCGTGAAGTAGTACCAGGTGCCGTCCACGGGCTTCATGGCCGCGTCGATCGCCAGGTCGCCGGGGTTGGCGATCGGGCCGATCGGCAGGCCCGGGCGGATGTACGTGTTCCACGGGTTGTCGCTCGTGAGGGCGTTCTCGGACGACGACGACGACCCGGCATCCAACTCCCCCGCTCCGTACTGCGCGGTGGAGTCCATCTGCAGCAGGCCGTGGGTCTCGTCGTTGTCGGGCTGGAGGCGGTTCTCGATGACGCGCGAGACCTTGTAGAAGTCCTCGCTGCTGCGCGCCTCGCGCTCGATGATCGACGCGATGATGAGGATGCGTTCGCGGTCCGCCTCGGGCACGCCCGCGGTGTCGAGCGACTGCACGGTGCGCTGCACCATGCGCTCGATGACCTGTTGCGCGGTGACGCCCTCGTCGAAGTCGTAGGTGGCGGGGAAGATCCAGCCCTCGAGCGTCGAGGCGGGCACGCCGTACTGCGAGGGGTCGGCGGTGGCGGCGTCGAGGTCGGCGCGCGGGATGCCGATCTGCTCCGAGATGACGTCGAGCGACTGCTTCAGCGTCAGTCCCTCGCGCAGCTGCACGGTGTAGTTCAGGCGGTTCTCGGGGTTGCGCAGCGCCGTCAGCACGGCCTCAGACGTCATCTGCTGCTGCAGCTTGTAGACCCCGGGCTGGAAGGTGAAGACGACGGAGTTGTCGACCATGTACTTGTACAGCGAGTTCGAGGCCTTGGTGATGCCGGCCTCGAAGAGCTTGGGCGAGACAGACGCGCCGGTGTCGCCCGACACGATCGTGACGCGCGCTTCGCCCGTGGCCTGTCCGGCTTCGTAGTCGAGGGGCTCGCCGTTGCCGAGGAACGCCTGGATGCGATCGCCGTAGGTGTTCCAGAGGGCGAAGCCGCCGCCGGCGATGCCGCCGACCAGCAGCAGCACGACGAACAGGGCGATCCACCCGCCGACACGGCGGCGTCGGCGCGGCGGTGCGGTCACGGTCTGGCCCATCTCGTGCGTGGTGGTCTGGCCGGTGAAGAGGTCTTCGAGCGAACCGGATGCCGCGGCCCGCGGCGTCGACGAGGCCGCGGCGGCGGTGGCCCCGGCACCGACCAGTGCGGGCTCGCGATCGCGCGAGGGTTCGGCGGCGGCCGCGGGGCCGGTGCGGCGCGCGGATCCGGCGCTGCGCGGGGCGTCGTCGCTGGGCGATCCCGGGGCGGTGCGCGCGGCGTCGGGGCCGGCGCCGGTGCGGCGGGGACCGGGACGACCGGGGGCGGCGGTGTCGTTCCCGCGAGGCGCGGGGTCGCGCGGAGGGACGATTCCGTCGGCGGAGACCGCGGCGGCGCGGGGGGCGGGGGCCGGGGCCGGGGCGTCTGCGGTGCGCGGGGCGTCTGCGGGGATGCCGTCGTCACCCGGGGCGTCGCCGTCGGCGGGACGCTCGGCCGGGGCCGCCGCGAAGCGGCGGGCCGGGATGTCGTCCGCGGGGGGATCGTTCGGCGTCGTGGCGGTGGCCGCCGGCTGCTCACCGGGGGCGCGTCGTGCCGCGTCGAAGCGGATGGCCGGTTCGGCGGCGGCATCCGATGTCGTCCCGGTCGGGCCGGTCTCGGCGCGGCGGGCTTCGCGGGCGGCTCGACGCGACAGCGGCGCGGACGACTCCGTCGCGCCGTCGTCGGACGAACGCCCGGGGCGCGCACCCGTGCGCGGGTCGGGAAGACGGCCGTACAGGTCGGCGAACGGATCGCTCTCGGGGGGCTGGTTGTCGGGCATGTCAGGCGGGCTCCTGTCCCGGTGATACGGCGGGTCCGGCCGGCTCGCCGGACTGTCGCTCCACGTCGAGCGCCTGCTGCAGAAGGACCACAGCGGCGACTTGATCCACAATGCTACGAGAATCCCGCTGGGAACGTCCCGCCTGCCGCAGCACCCCGTGCGCCGACACGGTGCTCAGACGCTCGTCGACGAGCCGGACGGGCATCGGCAGCGCGGCGGCGAGGGCCGCTGCGAAACCGCGCGCATCGGTGGTCGACGGGGTGTCGTCGCCGCGGAGGTTCAGCGGCAGCCCGACGAGCACCTCGAACGCCTCGTACTCGGCGGCCAGGGCGGCGATCCGGCGCACCGGCTCGCCCTTGCGCGGAACCGTCTCGACGGGAACGGCCAGCAGTCCGTCGGGATCGGAGCGCGCGACGCCCACGCGGGCGCGCCCCACGTCGATCCCGAGACGGATGCCGCGCCGGAACCCCGTCACGCGGTGGTCGCCCGCACGTCGGCGACGATGCCGTCCAGCGCCTGCGGCAGGGCAGCGGCATCCGTGCCCCCGCCCTGAGCCACGTCGGGGCGTCCGCCGCCGCCGCCGCCGAGCACGCCCGCGGCGGCCTTGGCGAGGGCTCCCGCGGTCAGACCCCGCTCGCGGGCGGCGTCGTTGGCGACCACCACGACGGTCGCGCGTCCGCCGGTGACGGCGGCGAGGGCGACCACGGCCGCCTCGCTGCCCAGACGGTCGCGCACCTGCAGGGCGAGCGAACGCAGGTCATCGGCCGACGCGCCCTCGCCCAGGCTCTGCGCCACGACGCGGACGGTGCCGACCGACACGGCCGACTCCACCAGCTGCGGCAGACGGCCGGTCAGGGCCTGCGCCTCGAAGGCGGCGATCTTCTTCTCGGCGGCCTTCAGGCTGGCCGCGAGCTCGGCGATGCGGGTGGGCAGCTGCTCGCGCGGGGTCTTCAGCGACGTCGACAGCTGCGACACGATCGCGCGCTCGGCGGCGAGGTCGCGGAAGGCGTCCAGGCCCACGAGCGCCTCGACGCGGCGGTTCGACGCACCGACGGACTGCTCGCCGACGAGGTTGACCAGGCCGATCTCGGCGCTGCGCGCCACGTGCGTGCCGCCGCAGAGCTCGCGCGACCAGGGGCCGCCGATGTCGACCATGCGCACCGTGTCGCCGTACTTCTCGCCGAAGAGCGCCATCGCCCCGGCCGCTTTCGCCTCGTCGAGCGACATCACGCGCGTGGTGACCTCGAGGTTGTCGCGGACGGCGTTGTTGGCGATGTCCTCGATCTCGGTGCGGGTCTCGGGCGAGAGCGCCGATCCCCAGCTGAAGTCGAAGCGCATGTAGCCGGCGCGGTTGAGCGAGCCGGTCTGGGTCGCCGTCTTGCCGAGGGTGTCGCGGATCGCCGCGTGCACGAGGTGCGTGGCGGTGTGCGCCTGCTGCGCGGCGTGGCGGTTGAGCGCGTCGACGACGGTGGTCGCGGGAGCGCCCACCGACACCTCGCCGGTGGTCACCTCGACCGTGTGGCTGACCAGTCCGGGGACCGGTCGCTGCACGTCGAGCACCTCGAGCTCGTACCCGGGGCCGACGATCACGCCCTTGTCGGCCACCTGGCCGCCCGACTCCGCGTACAGCGCGGTCTCGGCCAGGATGACCTCGGCGATCTGCCCCTCCGAGGCGCGGTCGGTGCCGCTGCCCTGGACCAGGATGCCGAGCACCCGCGACGCGGTCTGCATCTCGGTGTACCCGGTGAACACCGTCTCGCCGAGCGCACGGAACTCGCGGTAGGCGCTCTGGTCGGCGATCGCGCCCTTGCGGGCGCGGGCGTCGGCCTTGGCGCGGGTGCGCTGCTCCTGCATCAGGGTGTCGAAGGCGGCGCGGTCGACGCTCAGCCCGGCTTCTTCGGCGATCTCGAGGGTGAGGTCGATCGGGAAGCCGTAGGTGTCGTGCAGCAGGAA
This sequence comes from Microbacterium testaceum, assembly GCF_003075375.1. Lineage (GTDB taxonomy): Bacteria > Actinomycetota > Actinomycetes > Actinomycetales > Microbacteriaceae > Microbacterium > Microbacterium testaceum_E. The sequence continues at coordinate 30,169 of NZ_QDFT01000029.1, forward strand.
CGCCTCCGACCCCGACAGGGTCGAGCCGCCGCCGTTCTTCGCCTCGACGACCGACTGGTCGAGGATCGCGGAACCCGCCGCGAGCGTGCGCAGGAACGTCTGCTCCTCGGCGATCGCGTACGCCGAGAGGCGGGCGTAGTCGGCCTCGACCTCGGGGTAGGACTCCTTCATCGCGTCGCGCGAGGCGGCGAACAGCTCGGGGAAGGTCGCGCCCTCGACGCCGAGCAGGCGCATCGAGCGGATCGCGCGGCGCATGATGCGGCGCAGGATGTAGCCGCGGCCCTCGTTCGACGGAGTGACGCCGTCGGCGAGCAGCATGAGCGAGGAGCGCACGTGGTCGGCGACGATGCGCAGGCGCACGTCGTCGTCGTGCGACTCGCTGCCGTACGCCTTGCCGGCCAGCTTCGCCGCGAGGTCGAGCACGGGGCGCACCTGGTCGGTCTCGTACATGTTGTCGACGCCCTGCTTGATGAACGCGATGCGCTCCAGGCCCATGCCGGTGTCGATGTTCTTGGCGGGCAGCTCGCCGACGATGTCGAAGTCGTACTTCGAGCGCACGTTCGTGATCTCGTACTGCATGAACACGAGGTTCCAGATCTCGACGTAGCGGTCGTCGTCGGTCGCCGGTCCCCCGTCGATGCCGTACGCGGGTCCGCGGTCGAAGAAGATCTCCGAGCAGGGGCCGGCCGGGCCCGGCAGGCCGGTGGACCAGTAGTTCGTGTCCTTGCCGAGGCGCTGGATGCGCTCCTCGGGCAGGTCGGTGAGCGAGCGCCACAGGGCGTGGGCCTCGTCGTCCTCTTCGTAGACGGTGACCCAGAGGTCCTTCGGGTCGAAGGCCAGGCCGCCGTCCTCCTCCGCCGAGGTCAGCAGTTCCCACGCGAAGCGGATCGCGTCCTCTTTGAAGTAGTCGCCGAACGACCAGTTGCCGAGCATCTGGAAGAAGGTGCCGTGGCGCGGGGTCTTGCCGACCTCTTCGATGTCGTTGGTGCGGATGCACTTCTGCACGTCCGCGGCGCGCGGGTAGGGCGGCGGCACGACGCCGCTGAGGTACGGGATGAAGGGCACCATGCCCGCCACGGTGAACAGCAGGGCCGGGTCGTCGGTGACGAGCGAGGCCGAGGGGACGATCGTGTGGTTCTTCTTCTCGAAGAAGTCGAGGAAGCGCTGGGCGATCTCGGCGGTTTTCATGGCGGGTCTTTCCGTACGCGTGCGGCGTCGCCCCCGGTGAAGGGGGGATGCCGCAGGGAGGTCAGTTCGAGGAGGTGATGGTCTTCTTGGCCGCGGCGGCGGCATCGCCCACCGCGTCGGCCGCGTGCGTCGCGGCGTCGGAGGCGTGGTTCGCGACGGAGCCGGCGGCACTCTTGGCGTCGTCGATGATGTCCGACAGGCGCGTCTCCTGAGCGTGGTACGCGTCGGTCATGCGATCGGTGAATTCGCCGATGCGGGCGTCGAGCTGAGCGAACAGCTCCTGGCCGCGGGGATCCTTGTTGACCAGGTGGGCGGCGACGAAACCGCCGGCGATACCCAGCGCGAACCAGACGAGGCTTTTCACGGTCACCACTTCTTCCTCGGGACGACGCCGCGGTCGCGGCATCCCCCATCGTAGGCGAGGCCCCCGTGCGGTGCGCGAGCGTCGCGGAGCCCGCGTGGCGTCGCAAAGCTCGGACGAACGCACCGTTCTCGGAGCCGTGCGCCGCAGAAGTCCGAGTTCGGTGCGCTTCTCCGAGCTCGGTGCCCCCGCCGCGTGGCGCCACGAAGCTCGGACGAACGCGCCGTTCTCGGAGCTTTGCGCCGCAGAAGTCCGGGTTCGGTGCGTTTCTCCGAGTTCGGTGCCCCCGCCGCGTGGCGTCGCGAAGCTCGGACGAACGCACCGTTCTCGGAGCCGTGCGCCGCGGAAGTCCGAGTTCGGTGCGTTTCTCCGAGGTCGGCGCCCGCCCCGAGCGCGCCGCGGCGCCCGATCGGGTCACGGCGCCCGCGCGTGCGGATTCCGCGGGGCGGGAACGACGAAGGGCGCCGGGAGAACCCGACGCCCTTCGTGTGCTCGCTGGGATCAGCGGGCGGCGTAGTACTCGACGACGAGCTGCACGTCACAGGTGACGGGCACCTCGGCGCGCTTGGGGCGACGCACGAGCTTCGCCTGGAGCGTCGACAGGTCGACCTCGAGGTAGCCCGGGACGGGGGGCAGCACTTCGGCGTGCCCACCGGCGGCGGCGACCTGGAAGGGCTCGAGGCCCTCGCTCTTCGGCTTGACGTGGATCTGCTGACCCGGCTTCACGCGGAACGACGGGCGGTCCACGAGCTGGCCATCGACCAGGATGTGGCGGTGCACGACGAGCTGGCGGGCCTGCGCGGTGGTGCGGGCGAAGCCCGATCGCACGACGAGGGCGTCCAGACGCATCTCGAGCAGCTCGACCAGGTTCTCACCGGTCAGGCCGTCGGTGCGGCGGGCCTCGTTGAACGCGATGCGCAGCTGCTTCTCGCGGATGCCGTACTGCTCGCGCAGACGCTGCTTCTCGCGCAGACGGACGGCGTAGTCGCTGTCGGCCTTGCGCTTGGTGCGGCCGTGCTCGCCGGGAGCGTAGGGACGCTTCTCGAGGTAGCGGGCGGCCTTGGGGGTGAGCGCGACGCCGAGGGCGCGCGACAGACGCACCTTGCGGCGGTCCTGAGACTTCGTGGTCACGAAGTTCTCCTTCCGATGACGCGGCCGCGCCTTTCGCGGCTCGCGGGCGTATCGCCCCCTTCCGCCCGGTCCGGAGCGCACGCCGGGGCGCACCGGATGGTGATCACAAGAAGGAGGGGATGCCCGAAAACCCTGTTTCGAGCCGGTTCATGTTAGCAGAGGCCCTTGTGCAGCAGCCGTCGGCATTCAGGTGCCGTCGAGGATGCGGCGGATCTTCTCGAGACGCGCCGAGACGTCGCGCTCGGTGCCATGACTGGTCGGCTGGTAGTACCGGCGTCCGCGCAGCTCGTCGGGTAGATACTGCTGCGTCACGATGCCGATCTCGCTGTCGTGCGCGTATTTGTAGCCCTTGCCGTGTCCGAGACGCTTGGCGCCCGGGTAGTGGGCGTCCCGCAGGTGCATGGGGACGCGGCCGAATCCGCCGGCGCGGACGTCGGCGATCGCGGCGTTGATGGCGTTGTACGCGGCGTTCGACTTGGCGGTGGTCGCCAGGTAGATCGTGGCCTCGGCGAGGGGGATGCGTCCCTCGGGCATGCCGATGAAGGCGACCGCGTCGGCGGCGGCCACCGCGATCTGCAGCGCCTGCGGGTCGGCCATGCCGATGTCTTCCGCGGCCGAGATCACCAGGCGCCGAGCGATGAAGCGGGGGTCCTCCCCCGCCTCGATCATGCGCGCGAGGTAGTGGATGGCGGCATCCGCGTCGGATCCGCGCACCGACTTGATGAAGGCGCTGATGACGTCGTAGTGCTCATCGCCCTGCCGGTCGTACCGCAGCAGGGCGCGGTCGACGGCCTGCGCGATGTGGTCGGCCGTGATGACGGGGAGCTCGCTCGGAGGCTGTGCGTCGTCGTCATCCGCGTCGTCGCCGTCCTCGGCATCCGTCCGCCCCTCCGCTGTCCCGGCGTCGTCTCCGGCGACGGATGCCGCAGCCTCGAGCGCCGTCAGGGCGCGGCGGGCGTCGCCCGACGCCAGCCGCACGAGGGCGGCGCGCGCCTCATCGTCCAGGACGACGCGGCCGGCGAGACCGCGGGGGTCGGCGACCGCGCGGTCGACCAGGGCGCCGAGGTCGTCGTCGCCGAGCGGGCGCAGCGTCAGCAGCAGGGAGCGCGAGAGCAGGGGCGAGATGACCGAGAACGAGGGGTTCTCGGTCGTCGCGGCGATCAGGACGACCCAGCCGTTCTCGACGCCGGGCAGCAGGGCATCCTGCTGGGCCTTGGTGAAGCGGTGGATCTCGTCGAGGAAGAGGATCGTCGACTGACCGTAGAGGTCGCGCTGGGTCAACGCCTCTTGCATGACCTCTCGCACGTCCTTGACTCCCGCGGTGATCGCGGACAGCTCGACGAACCGGCGACCCGAGGAGCGCGCGATGGCCTGGGCGAGCGTCGTCTTGCCCGTGCCGGGCGGACCCCACAGGATCACCGACACCGCCGACCCCGCCGCCGAGGAATCGGTCGTCGCCAGCGTGACCAGCGGAGAACCGGGTCGCAGAAGGTGCCCCTGGCCGGCCACCTCGTCGAGGCTGACCGGCCGCATGCGGACGGCGAGCGGCGTCTGGCCCTGGAAGAGCGCGGCTGAGGGGGTCACCGTTCCAGGCTAGCCGGGGCCTCGGACGTCGGCTTTGTAGGATCGATTCGCCCGGAGGGGCGGAGGAGGATCACGTGGCAGCGCGAGGTAGAGACCGGCAGACCCGCGAGCAGCGCGAGCGGGCGCGCGCGTACCAGGCGCGCGTCGAGCTGCACGAGCGGCAGGGTCGTCGCCGCCGCCGTGACAACATCCTCGGCATCGTCGTGGGGGCGCTCGTCGTCCTGGCCGCGATCGGCGTCCAGACGGCGTACTTCACGGTCGGACCCGGGATGCCGCAGCCCACCCCCTCGTCGACGTCGACCCCCGAGGTCCCCGCGTCCGGTACCCCCGCGCCGGCGCCGTCGGAGTCCACCGCGCCCTGACATCTCGCGTACGCGCACCTGTGTCGCGCTTGCCGTCCGTACTAGGCTCGGAGAGTCCTTCTCCCCCAGGCGGTCCTGCCGCGATGAGGTGCTATCCGTGTCTTCCGTTCCTTCCTCCGAGACCTCCGACCCGCGCGACGACGTGAACGCCGCCGAGGTCGATCCCTCCGCGGCCGCCGAGATCGATCGCGTCGACCCGTCGACCGGCGATGACGCCGTCGTCGACGAGTCCGCCGCCGCCGATGACGTCGTGACGACGGATGCCGACTCCTCCGGCGACGACGCCGCCGCCGCAGAAGAGGCGGGCGACGAGCACGCGGAAGTCGACACCGCGGACGACACCGCCGAGCAGCCCGCCGACGACGAGGTCGCCGCGAACGAGCCGGTCACCGACGAGCCCGCCATCGAAGCCCCGGCCGAAGCCCAGCCCGCCGCTTCGCCTGCCGTGCGCCCGACACCCGGCGCCCGCGTCCCGGGACCGCCGCCCGGCAAGACGGCGTCGTCGACCGCGACCGAGCCGTGGGGTCGCGTCGACGACGAGGGCACCGTGTCGGTCCGCGAGGCCGACGGCTGGCGCGTCGTGGGTCAGTACCCCGACGGCACCCCCGCCGAGGCCCTCGCGTACTTCCAGCGCAAGTTCTCGGACCTGGCCGGCGAGGTCACCCTGGTCGAGACCCGTCACCGTCGCGGCGGAGCCTCGGCATCCGATCTCCGATCCACCGCCAAGGCCCTGCGCGCCAAACTCGACGGTGCCGCCGCGGTCGGCGACCTCGCGGCGCTCATCGCCCGGGTCGACGCGCTGACGGCGGAGCTCGCCGAGGCGAGCGAGACCGAAGCGGTCGCGGCCAAGCAGGCCAGCGAAGAGGCCGTGCGCGAGCGGACCGCGATCGTCGAGAAGGCCGAGGCCCTCGCCGCCCGCGATCCGCAGACGGTGCAGTGGAAGCAGATGACCGCCGACATGGCGGCGCTGTTCGACCGGTGGCAGGCGCACCAGCAGAACGGTCCGCGGCTGTCCAAGTCGACCGCGCAGCAGCTGTGGCGCCGTTTCCGCGACGCCCGCGCGACCGTCGACCGTCACCGCCGCGAGTTCTTCTCGTCGCTCGACGAGACGCACAAGGCCGCCCGCGAGGTCAAGACCCGTCTGGTCGAGCGCGCCGAGGCCCTCGCCCCGCGCGGCGAGGACGGCATCGGCGCCTACCGCGATCTGCTCGACGCGTGGAAGGCGTCCGGCCGCGCCGGCCGCAAGGTCGACGACGCCCTGTGGGCCCGCTTCAAGGCCGCCGGCGACGCGCTCTACGGTGCGCGCATCGAACGCGAGTCGGCCGAGACCGAGGCGTCGAAAGAGAAGATCGAGCAGAAGCGCGCGCTGCTCGAGCAGGCCGCCCCGATCGTCGACGAGAAGAACCTCGCCACGGCGCGGCAGAAGCTCACCGCGATCCAGCGTCAGTGGGACGAGATCGGCCGGATCTTCCCCCGCGACAAGGAGCGCGCCCTCGACGACGAACTGCGCAAGATCGAGCAGAGCGTGCGCACGCGCGAGGACGCCGACTGGAAGCGCAACGACCCCGAGCAGAAGGCGCGCGCGAACGACATGACGCGCCAGCTGACCGACGCGATCGACAAGCTCGAGGCCGAGCTGGCCGAGGCCGAGGCGCGCGGCGACCAGCGGGCGGCCAAGCAGGCCGCCGAGGCCCTCGAGGCGCGCCGCACCTGGCTGCGCGCCCTCGGCGGCTGACCGGGGTTCTCCACAGGATCGACGCCACGCGCGTCGCGGGCGACATCGCCCCGCCACACTGGCGGGATGGTGTCGCCCTTCCTGTTCTTCCCCGACGAACGTCTCTCGCTCGCCGAGCTCACCGCCGCATGTCTCGACGGTCACCTGGTCGCCCTCGGCGAGGGCTTCATCCCCGCGGACGCCGTCGAGACGCCCTGGATGCGCGCGCGCAGTCTGCTGCCCCTGCTGGGGTCGCGGTGGGCGGCGACCCGCGGCAGCGCGGCCTGGGTGCACGGCGCGACCGCGCACGAACCCGCGTGCCATCACCTGCAGCGCGTCAGCCCCACCCGCCTGCGGACGCTCAGCGGTTCACGCGCGGAGTATCACGACGTGCGGATGCCGTCGGCCGACGTCGAGGTCGTGGCGGGCGTCCACGTCTCGACGCGACCGCGTACGCTCGCCGACCTGGCCCGCTCGGGCGCGGACGGGGACGAGGAGCTCGCGCGGGAGTGGGCGCGACGAGAGCCCGATGTCGCATCCGCCGCGAGGGAGTGGCTCTCCCGGCATCCGCGATTCCCGCACGCGCGTCGCGCCGCGGGCGTCCTCGGACCGGATCAGGACGAGGTGACGCGGTACACGTCGTAGACGGCGTCGATGCGCCGGACCGCGTTGAGCACCCGGTCGAGGTGGACCGTATCGCCCATCTCGAACACGAACTTGCTCAGGGCGAGGCGATCGTTCGTCGTCGACACCGTCGCCGAGAGGATGTTGACGTGGTGTTCGCTCAGGACGCGGGTGACGTCGCTCAGCAGACCCGAGCGGTCGAGGGCTTCGACCTGGATCTGCACGAGGAACACGCTCTTGGTGGTGGGGGCCCACTCGACGTCGATCAGCCGGTCGGGCTCTTCTTTCAGCGAGCGGACGTTCGTGCAGTCGCCGCGGTGGACCGACACGCCGCTGCCGCGGGTGACGAAGCCGACGATCTCGTCTCCGGGCACCGGGGTGCAGCACTTGGCGAGCTTGACCAGGATGTCGGGGGCGCCGCGCACCAGCACGCCCGAGTCGCCACCGCGCGGGGCGCGGCTGCGGCCCACGGGGATGTCGATCGGACCGGTGTTGGTCTCTTCGGTGCTGACGAGCGCCGTGACCTTCTCGATGACCGACTGCGTCGAGACGTGCCCCTCGCCGACCGCGGCGTAGAGCGCCGAGACGTCCTCGTAGTGGAACTGCCGCGCGACCTCGGTGAACGAGTCCTGGCTCATCAGGCGCTGCAGGGGGAGGTTCTGCCGGCGCATGGCGCGGGCGATGGAGTCCTTGCCCTGTTCGATCGCCTCTTCGCGGCGTTCCTTCGTGAACCACCCGCGGATCTTGTTGCGCGCCCGGGTGCTCTTGACGAAGCCGAGCCAGTCCTGGCTCGGGCCCGCGTCGGGGTTCTTCGAGGTGAAGACCTCGACGACGTCGCCGCTCTGCAGCGTCGACTCGAGGGGCACCAGGCGGCCGTTGACCTTGGCGCCCATCGTGCGGTGGCCGATCTCGGTGTGCACGGCGTAGGCGAAGTCGACCGGGGTCGCTCCCGTCGGCAGGCCGATGACGCGGCCCTTCGGCGTGAAGACGTAGACCTCTTTCGCCCCGATCTCGAAGCGCAGCGAGTCGAGGAACTCCCCCGGGTCGGCGGTCTCCGCCTGCCAGTCCGAGATGTGGGCGATCCAGGCCATGTCGGCGTCGACGGCCTTGGCATCCGCCTTCCCGCCCGCCATGCGCTCCTTGTACTTCCAGTGCGCGGCGACGCCGAACTCGGCCTGCTGGTGCATCTCGTTGGTGCGGATCTGGATCTCGACGGTGCGACCGCCGGGCCCGATCACCGTCGTGTGCAGCGACTGGTAGAGGTTGAACTTGGGGGTGGCGATGTAGTCCTTGAACCGGCCGGGCAGGGGCGTCCACCGCGCGTGGATGGCGCCGAGCACCGCGTAGCAGTCGCGGACCGTGCCGACCAGGATGCGGATGCCGATCAGGTCGTAGATGTCGTCGAACTCGCGACCGCGCACGACCATCTTCTGGTACACGGAGTACAGCTGCTTGGGGCGCCCCATGACGCGACCGCGCACGCGGAGTTCGCGCAGGTCGGCGTCGACCGCGTCGATGACGTTCTGGACGTACTGCTCGCGCTGGGGCGTGCGCTGCTTGACCAGGCTGTCGATCTCGGCGTAGAGCTTGGGGTGCATCACGGCGAACGAGAGGTCCTCGAGCTCGCTCTTGATGGCCTGGATGCCGAGGCGGTGCGCGAGGGGCGCGTAGATCTCGAGGGTCTCGGTCGCCTTCTTCGCGGCCTTGTGCGGCGGGACGAACCCCCAGGTGCGGGCGTTGTGCAGGCGGTCGGCGAGCTTGATGAGCAGCACACGGATGTCTTTCGACATCGCCACGATCATCTTGCGGACGGTTTCGGCCTGCGCGCTGTCACCGTACTTGACCTTGTCGAGCTTGGTGACGCCGTCGACGAGCATGGCGACTTCGTCCCCGAAGTCGGCGGCGAGCTCGTCGAGCGGGTAGCCCGTGTCCTCGACGGTGTCGTGCAGCAGGGCGGCCGCGATGGCTTTGGGGCCGAGGCCCAGCTCGGCGAGGATCTGCGCGACGGCGAGCGGATGCGTGATGTACGGCTCGCCGCTCTGGCGCTTCTGGCCGTCGTGCGCCTTGTCGGCGACGGCGTAGGCGCGCTCGATGATCGCGAGATCGCCCTTGGGGTGGTGCGTGCGCACCGTGCGCAGCAGCTTGTCGACGTCATCGCGGCGGGCGGCGCGCGAGAAGATGCGCGGAACCAGGCGCCGCAGAGAGGACGGCGGTGGCGCGGAGGACGCGGTCTCGGTCATCGCCACACCTTCCTCACGGCCAGTCGGACAAGTCTATGCCCCGCGCGGCCCGGTGAGCGGGCCGCGCGGGGCATA
>NZ_QDFT01000030.1 GCF_003075375.1 Microbacterium testaceum
ACCCACGATGGAGCCCGAYWCGCCGGCGCCGCCGTCGCCCTGCTCGTCGGCGCCGACGTCGTGTCGGGCTCCATCGTGGGTTCGCTCATCGCCGCGGCGCTCATCGGCGTGCTCGGTGCCCGTGCGCGCGACCGCAACTCGATCATCGGCGTGCTCATGCCGTTCGGGTTGGGGGTCGGCATCCTGTGCCTCTCCCTCTACAACGGCCGCAGCGCGACCCGCTTCAGCCTGCTGACCGGGCAGATCGTGTCGGTGCAGAGCGGTCAGCTAGGCTGGCTCGTCGTCATCGGCGTCTTCGTGCTCGTCGCCCTGCTGCTGATCTGGCGGCCCCTGCGCTTCGACTCCCTCGACCCGCAGTCCGCCGCCGCCCGCGGCGTGCCCACGACCGCGGTGTCGCTCGCGTTCATGCTGCTGCTCGGTCTGATCGTGGCGGTGGCGGTGCACATCATCGGCGCGCTGCTGGTGATGGCCCTGCTCGTCACCCCCGCCGCGGCGGCCATGCGGGTGGCATCCGGCCCCCTGTCGGTTCCCGTGCTGGCGGCGCTGTTCGGTTTCGTGTCGGCGGTGGGCGGCGTGCTGCTCGCGGTCGCCGGAACGCTGCCGGTCAGCCCGTACATCACGACGATCTCGTTCGCCATCTACCTCGTGTGCCGCCTGATCGGAGCCCGGCGCGATCGCGTGACCCGCGCGCTGTAGCGGGGCCTTCGTGGATGCCGTGCGGGGTGCGCGTACCGTCGAGCGCGACGCCCCGCGAGGCCGACGTTCATCAGTCTTCGGCGGCCGGTGCCAGCCGACCGGGACTCGTCCTCGACTCGTCGCCGCGGTCAGTCGGCAGTACCGCGCTGGTCTTCATACGGAGCGTCGAGGTCGAACAAGCGGAGCGCGTATCCGTCGGGTACGCGTTCGGTTTCGAAGTAGGAGAAGAAGATGTCGCCGGCTTCGCTGAAGTCGAAGACTTCGTCGGGATAGACCAGGGTGTGATTCTGGCCGTCGTTGAACTCGATTCGAACGGTGGGTTCGCCTGAGCGGGGTCCTCCGTGGCCGAGGACGTAGAGGCGTTCTTCGCCGTCGTCGTCGAGGCGGCGGCATTCGATGGTCATCGCCTCGGCGGTGCCCGCAGCTTGAAGGAAGGTCGAGGATCCACCGTTTTTCAGGTGTTGATAGAAATGGACGCCATCTGGAACGCGCGCAAATATGAATATGGATCGCTCCGAGCCATCTAAAAGACTTATGACGCGAGCCAAGCGGCGCCGGGGGTCGTTGCCGCCAACACTAAATTGGCTTTGAATCGTCCCTGTGTCGTAATAAAAATCTGGCATCATGGCACTCTTATCAATCTTGATGAAATAACCTCGATCAACTGTCCGTCAATCCTGCCCACCGCGGAATTGGTTTCACTGAGTGAAGAGTCGAACGCGAACTGGTTCTTCGAGTTTGCGAGGTATCGGTCTACGGCGCTCCCGCTTTTCACTTCTACTCCCGTATACGTTCCGTCCGCATTCTTGATCAGGCCATCGAAGTAGCGCGTCTGGATGCTCCCGTCGACCCTCACCGCCACCTTGTTGCGAATCAGTTGCTCGCCATCGTCAAGGGTCATCTCCGTTTCGTCGAGTCCAATTTTCTCCTTGTCCACCCACGGTCGGCCACCCTTGCCGGTGAAGCGGCCTTTCGCGTCGCGGCCGTCGGTGCGATCGTCTCGGCTGCTCGGCGACGACACCCCGCTGTCTCCCGCGGCGTGCGCCGCGGCGTTCATGATTCCCGCACCGGCAAGGGCGGCTCCGCTTGCCACGGCGGCCGCGCCGGCAACGTTGGCGGGAACCCCGACGGTGGCACCCGCCACGGTAACGTCCGCGGCGAGACCTCCACCGAAGAGAGCCGCGCCGCCGACCATCAGTGCGGCCCCGCCCAGCATCTGCCCCAACGCGTCGGGGTGCTCCAGCAGGGCATTGCCGACGCTGGCCAGCGCATTCGTCCGTAGTCCGCCCGCGGCCGTCGGCGCGATGCTGCGCAACACCACGGTGGCATCGGCCGCGGCATCGGCGACGGATTCGCGCGCGTAGGCGAGCAGTGCCCGCGCATCGCTCCGCGTGCTCAACCCGGGGTCGGGCAACGAGCGTGTGCCCGGTCCCGTGTAGCCGCGCGGCCCAAGCCGCGCCGGCGATTCCGCGGCCGCCGCAGCGGTGATGGCGGCAGCGTGAGCGAACATCGCGATCGCGTCGCCCGCTTTCTGCTGCCCCCACCCCAGCACGGTCGCGTACTGTTCCCACGCCCCGGCGGCGGTGTTCAGCTTCTCGGCGAGGTTGTCGCACGCCTTGATCATGGTCGTGACGCGCCGGGCGAAGGCGTCCGCGCTCTCGCCTTCCCACCCGTCGACCTGACGCAGCCGAGCCAGCTCGTTCGCGGCTCGCGCGCATCCCGACGCTGCGTCGCGATACTGTTCCGCATATGTGAACAACGCCCCCGGGGCGCCGGGCACGAGAGCTGTCGGATCATCTGTATCTCCGAGTTCGGCGCGGTGGGGCCCGACCGGAGATCTCACCGCGGACCAGCCGTCGGGCTGGCATCGCCAAGACCCGCGTCGATGTCGTCGACGAGCGACACCATCGCTCTTTCGCGCTCGTCCCAGAGGGTCACGGTCTGCTGCACCCCGCTCGCGAGAGTCTCGAGGTCGGCCCGCACGGCGTTCAGGGATAGTCGCAGCGCGTCGGCGGCGTCGCTACCCGCCCGCGCCAGATCGTCGTCGTGCACCGGTGGCGGTGTGGAGACCTCGCTCGGAGCCTGGTCTCGCACGCCATCCACCCGCCGCACAAGATCGTTGAGCACGTCACCATCGATCGAGATTCGTCCCGCGGAACCCATGAACGGCACCCTAAAGTTCCCCTCTGGAAATCGCGTCCTCGCGGGCAAGAATTCACCAGCGGGCGGTCCCGTGACGTGCGCTGCGCCCACCCCCGCGCCCAGCAGATTCACCGAACCCGTCGATAGACTCGCCGCCATGGTCCAGCGCAACACGTGGCAGCGCGAGCGCGTGCGCGAAGCCCTGTCGGGAGCCGGCGGGTTCGTCAGCGCGCAGTCGCTGCACGCGACCCTGCGCGACGAGAACACCGGCATCGGCCTGGCCACGGTGTACCGCACCCTCGCGGGTCTCGCCGCCCGCGGCGACGCCGACTCGCTGCAGAGTCCCGACGGCGAGAACCTGTTCCGCGCGTGCGAGACGCGGGGCCACCACCATCACCTCATCTGCCGCTCGTGCGGAAAGGCCGTCGAGATCGCGGCCACCGACGTCGAGGAGTGGGCGCAGCGCACCGCCGCCCAGCACGGCTTCACCGAGGCCGAGCACGTCGTCGACATCTTCGGCGTCTGCACCGACTGCGCCCGCGCCCGGGCTCGCGAGCGTGGCGACGAGTAGTCGCACCGCGGCCCCCACGCGCCGCCGTCCCGACGCCCCCCGCTCGGGCTCCTCGCGCACCCTGGTCGCCCTCGGCCTGGGCGTCGTGGTGATCACCGCGCTGTTCCTTGTCGACGCGTTCGCGCCGACGTTCTTCGCGCAGCCCCTCCCCACCCGCGCGCAGGACGGCCTGACCCTCGCCCTCAGCGTGCTGATCGAGTCGCTGCCGTTCGTCATCCTGGGCGTCCTGCTGTCGATCATCGTGCAGGTCTGGGTGCCGCCGGGGGCGATCGAGAGATGGATGCCGCGCGCGCCGTGGGCGCGCCGGGCGGTGCTGTCGCTGCTGGGCATGTTCATCCCCGTCTGCGAGTGCGGCAACGTCCCCTTCGCCCGCGGTCTGATGATGCGCGGCTTCGGGGTTTCCGACACGCTGACGTTCCTGGTCGCGGCGCCGATCGTGAACCCCATCGTCATCATCTCGACGCACGCCGCGTTCGGGTTCAGCGACGGCATCCTGGTGGCGCGCCTGATCGGCGGCTTCCTGGTCGCCAACCTCATCGGGTGGCTGTACAGCCGGCACCCCGATCCCGACAAGCTGCTCACCGAGCGCTTCCTCGAGACGTGCGAGATCGTCGTGCAGGAGCGCGGTGACCGCGGGCGGCGCACCCTCGCGCAGTTCGTGGTCGAGCTGCGCTCGGTCATGCCGGCGCTCATCATCGGCTCGCTGCTCGCGGGGGCGGTGCAGGTGCTCGTGCCCCGCAGCGCGCTGCTGGCGATCGGGTCGGATCCGGCCCTGTCGATCGCGGCGATGATGGTGCTCGCGATCGTGGTGTCGCTGTGCTCGAACGTCGACGCGTTCTTCGCCCTGTCGTTCGCGTCGACCTTCACGCCGGGCTCGATCGTCGCGTTCCTCGTCGTCGGACCGATCATCGACCTGAAGATGATGGCGCTGCTGCGCACCACCTTCACCACACGCGTGCTTGCGGGCATGACGGTCGTGGTGGTGCTGTTCGCCTTCGCGCTGGGAACGGTGGTGAACCTCCTTGTCTAGATCCGGAGCGCTGGCGACCCGCTGGCTCGGTGTGGGCCTGACCGCCTGCCTGTCGATCACCACGGTCACGCTGTGGGTGACGGGGCGCATGTCGCTGTACATCAACCCCGACTCGGCGTGGTTCGCCGTGGGCATGTCGATCGTCGCCCTGATCGGCGCGATCGCGTCGTTCGCGCTCCCCCTGGGCGCCGAGGCCGACCACGGACACGACCACGAGCACGGGCATGCCCCGGCCGCCGCCTCGGCGCGACGCGAGGCCTTCGCGCACGCCGACCACGAGCACTCCGATCCCCTCGACGCGCACGACCGGGCCGCGCACGAGCACCTCGCGGCCCGACCGCGGCTCACCCCCGGCGGCATCGCCGCGTTCACGGGCGGGGTCATCGCCTCCGGTGCGGTCATCGCCGTGCTGCTGACCCCCGCGGCGTCGCTGTCGACCGAGCTCGCCGTCTCGCGCGACGTGGGCGCCCCGCCGCTGTTCGCGGGCAGCGACGTGGTGACCTTGGCTGCGTCCGGCGACACCTCGCAGTTCGGCATCGGCGACTGGTCGGCGGTGTTCGCCCACGCCACCAACCCCGAGACCTTCGACGGCAAGCCCGTCACCCTCACGGGCTTCATCACACCCGGCGGTGACGGGGCGAGCTTCGATCTGACGCGCCTGGTCATCACACACTGCGTCATCGACGCGCAGACCGCGCGACTGCCCATCGCCGCGGCGGGGAGCGCCCCCTCGACCGGCCAATGGGTCACCGTCACCGGGACCGTGCGCTCCAGCGGCGACGGCAAGCTCGAGGTGCAGGCCGAGCAGGTGGCGGCGATCGACGAACCGGCGGACCCCTATGAGTACTGACTCCCGCCGCTCGCGCGCACGCAAGCGGCGCGGTCGGGGCTTCGCGGTCGCGTTCGCGGCGGTGCTGATGGCGCTGGTGGTCGTCGGCGGTGTCGGCGGCGTCGTCGCCGTCGCGCAGGGGCCGCGCGTCACGGACGTGCAGGTCGACCCCGCGGCCGCCGTGGCGGCATCCGGGTCCCGCGTGATCCTCACCACGACGCAGTCGCTGCAGAGCGTGGACCCCTCGCAGGTCGAGGTCGAGCCCGCGACGCCGTTCACTGTCGACACGGCGGGCCGCAGCGTCGGCGTGCGCTTCACCCTGCCCCTGCGCGACGACACCGACTACCGCATCACCGTCAACGGGGTGAACGGTCTGGGCGCGGGGCCGTCGTCGACGCTCACCGAGACGTTCCGCACGCCGCCCCTGCAGGCCTACCTGATGCAGCGCGGCACCCCCGAGGGCGACACGATCTTCCGCACCGACCTGCAGGGCGAGGCGGGACTGCCGGTGTTCGTCCACCCGCACATCGAGGACTTCCGGGCGACGGCGAACCACCTCGTCATCTCGGTGCGCGACGGCGACACCGCGCGCGTGATCGTCACCGATCCCGACGGCGGCAACCAGCGCGACATCACTCTGCCGGGACCGGGCTACGTCACCAACCTGCAGTCGGCGGATCGCGGAGAGCGCATCGGCTTCACCTTCTCGGATGCCGACCTGGGCGCCGCGGGCGGACGCGAGAGCCGCCTGTTCACGGCATCCGCGGCCGATGATGCGCCCCCGACCGAGGTCGGCCTGAACGGTGGCGACGTACGCATCGCCGACTACCGCTTCGTCCCAGACACCGACAGCATGCTCGTGCTGACGTTCGACTCGCGCCTGCTGCTCACCGACGCGCAGGGCGGCAACGCAGCGCCGCTGGGCAGCGCGGTCTCGATCGACGGCATCGCCCGCGGGTCCTCGGTCGCCGTGGTCGAACGTCTCGAGGGCATCCGCGAGATCGACCTGACCGACGGGTCGGAGCAGGAGCTGGTGCGCCCCGTCGATCCGCCGGGGCTGGCCGGTCGAGCGACCCCCGTGCCGGGAGCCGGCGCGGGGACCATCCGCTCGTTCGCCGACATCAGCGCCGACGGCGTCTCGCGGTCGACGACCATCGCCCACGTCGACACGGCCGGCGCGGTGCGGCCCCTGCTCGAGGTGCCGGGCTCGGACACCGCTCTGCAGACTTGCGTCTCGCCGAGCGGACGCTACGCCGCGGTGCTGGTCGCCCCGCGCGCCGTCGACAACCCCTTCGACCGGTATCAGCTGCCGTTGCCCGAGCGTCTGCTCACGCACCTGGTCGAGATCGACACCGGCCGAGAGGTCACGGCGCTGCAGGGCTTCGACCTGTCGTGGTGCCAGGTCCCGCCGCAGTGATGCGCCCGGCGACCCGCGCGGAGCTCTCGGTCCTGCCCGTCGAGGCCGCCCCGCTGCTGTTGGGCGGGTTGCTCGAGACGGTGGTCGCGGGGGAGCGCGTCGTCGTCCGGCTGACCGAGGTCGAGGCCTACCACGGGCGGGGGACCGGCGATCGACCCGACCCGGGGTCGCACGCCCGCATGGGGCCGACCGCGCGCAACGCGACGATGTGGGGCGAACCCGGTCACCTGTACGTCTACCTGAGCCACGGCATCCACTCATGCGTCAACGTGGTCTGCGGACCGGAGGGTGTCGCGGGGGGTGTGCTGCTGCGCGGAGCCGAGGTCGTCGAGGGCGCGGACGTCGCGCAGCGGCGCCGTCTCGAGCGACGCGGGGCCGTGCGGGCGGCACGCGACCTGGCCCGCGGTCCCGGGCGGCTCGGCGACGCGGTGGGGCTGCGGCATCCCGTCCACGACGGAATCGACGCCGTCACGGGCGCGGAACGGGCGGGGGCGCGGGCACGACTCCTGCTCCCGGATACGCCGGTCGCGGGCGTGGCGACGGGCCCGCGCGTGGGTGTCGCCGGTGTCGCCGGCACCGCGGCGTTCCCCTGGCGGTTCTGGATCGAGGGGGATGCCACGGTCTCGCCGTTCCGGTGGGGGCGCGGAGCCGCCGAGGCGGCCGCCCGTCAAGCCGACACGCCGTCCGTGCTAGACTGACCCCTTGTCTGCGCGCACTCCAGCACGCAGTTCGCATCCCACACCCCGATCTCGGCTTTCCGCCGCGCTCGGATGGGGTGCAGACAAGGGATCTTGGGTGGCACCGTCCGGTGTCACGGTACAGAAGGAGACATCACCATGGCAGCAGTGTGCCAGGTGACTGGAGCGGTTCCCGGCTTCGGTCACAACATCTCGCACTCGCACCGCCGGACGAAGCGCCGCTTCGACCCGAACGTGCAGAAGAAGACCTACTTCGTTCCGTCGCTGGGTCGCAACATCAAGCTCAACGTTTCGGCGAAGGGCATCAAGGTCATCGACGCACGCGGCATCGAGTCCGTCGTGCGTGACCTGCAGGCGAAGGGCGTGAAGCTGTAATGGCGAAGAAGGCTCAGGACGTCCGTCCGATCATCAAGCTGCGTTCGACCGCCGGCACGGGGTACACCTACGTGACGCGCAAGAACCGCCGCAACAACCCCGACCGCATCGTGCTCAAGAAGTACGACCCCGTGGTCCGCAAGCACGTCGACTTCCGAGAGGAGCGCTAAGCACATGGCTAAGAAGAGCAAGATCGCGCGCAACGAGCAGCGCAAGGTCGTCGTCGAGCGCTACGCCGCCAAGCGCGCCGAGCTGAAGAAGACCCTGGTCGACCCCAACGCGACCGACGAGGCCCGCGAGGCCGCCCGCGTGGGCCTGCAGAAGCTGCCCCGCAACGCGTCGCCCGCGCGCGTGCGCAGCCGCGACGTCATCGACGGCCGCCCCCGTGGCGTCCTCACGAAGTTCGGCGTCTCGCGCGTCCGCTTCCGTGACATGGCCCACCGTGGCGAGCTGCCCGGTGTGACCAAGTCGTCCTGGTAAGCACCAGACACCCGTTCGAAGGGCGGGGGTTCCGAGAGGAGCCCCCGCCCTTCGTCGTTCGTCAGACGTCGATCTCGTCGAGACGTCGCGCCGCTTCGACGCGCGTCGTGACCTCGAGCTTGCGGTAGATCGAACGCAGCTGGCTCTTGATCGTGTTCACCGAGACGCCACGCGCGAGGGCGATCTCGCTGGTCGTCCGTCGCGAGCGGAGCAGAACCGCCAGCTCGCGCTCCCTCGGTGTCAAGGCGACGGGGGATGCGACCCGTTCGTCCCCCGCGGTGACGAGATCCAGCTTCTGCAGCACCGGGGCGAGGGTGCCGACCACCTCCGGATGCGAGCGCAGGGCATCGCCGACGAGCGCGGCCGTCTCGGTTCGCGGCAGCATCGAGAAGGGCGCCGCCGACATCCCGTTACGGGCCACCAGGAGCAGGGCCGTCCGCATACTCTCCCGCGCCCCTCTCTCGTTGCCCGTTCGGAGCAGGGCGATCGCGCGACGCGCCAGCACAGGGACGAGCGTGCGCAGGCAGTGGTCGAGATCGGCGGACACGCACTCGTCGGTGCCGGCGAGAAGCTCCTGCTCGCGGCCGAGGGCCAGCAGGGCTGCGGAGCGCTGCATCGCGAAGCACGCGCCGTGCCCCTCGGGACTCTCGTAGGGCCGCAGAAGATCGAGCGCTCCGAGATGGTCACCGTGGGCGATCATCAGATCGGACATCACCGAGACGACGAGGTACCGCAGCATGCGGTGACTGCTCCTGCGACGACCGCTGAGCAGCAGGTTGCGTGCCGCCGCAAGAGCCGTGCCGAAGTCCTGCGTGAACATCGACGCGCCGACCTCGAACGCGTCGGCCGAGAAGAGCGCGTAGGCGTCGTCACCATGAGCGGAGCGCAGTCGCGCGGCGACCCTCTCCAGCCCCTCGACGTCCATGCGGACGACGGCGATCGTTCCGCGCGCGAGCATCTCGGCGTACGCGGCTTCCGCCTCGTCCCATCCGTTCTCGCGGAACAGCGTCGATGCCTCGTCGACGGTGGTCTCCGCCAGATGGACCTCGCCGTTGAGAGCGCGTGCCAGAGCCATCACCGAGAGCGCGCGATAGCGCAGGCCGGGCGTATCGGCGAAGAGCAGGGCTTCCGCGCCGAACCGTGCGCCCATCTGAGGCCGACCGGCCGCCGAGCAGTACTCGCCCACGGCCGCGTACAACTGCGATCGGGCGGTGGGCGACAGCTGGGCCGGACGGAGGAGGCGGACGCCGTCGAAGTTGCCGCGGACGATGTCCGCACCGCCCGAGAGGGCGTCGCGCCGAGCCCGCGCCGCGTAGCACGACGCGGCGGTCAACGCCTCGACGTCCGTCCAGACGCGAGGGGCGGTCGGCGGTCGGCACTCCGCGAGCACGCTCAGGTGGCGAGCCAGGGGGACGCCCCTGCCGGGAATGAGGCGCGCGGACGTGGCGAGGGCCGCGGCGCGGAGAGGCGGGTCGAAGTGTCGCGAGCCGCCGATGTCCGCCGCGGCGCGCCGGACGTTTCCGGGGGGCCGGGGTCCCGCGGCGGCGCCGCGCCGCAGCTCGACGATCGGTGCCGGATCCTCGTCGTCCCGTCGCGGCCAGGGGGTCATCTCTCGGGTGAGGGGGTAGTGGTGAGTCGGCGGACGGCTTCGGCGCGCCCGTTGACGCCGAGCTTGACGTAGATCGACCGCACCTGGCTTCGGACGGTGTTGAGCGAGACGCCCCTCTCGCGCGCGATGTCAGCGAGGCTCGACGGGGTCTGCAGGGCACTCGCGAGCGCCCGTTCGGTCGGGGTGAGGTCAGCTGTCGCGCTGCTGTCGAACGTGTCGGTGGCGCTCGCCACGGTGAGGTCGAGCAGAGCGAGGATCTGATCGACGACGGGGCGCGACGAGGGACGCTCCGCCGCGACGGCGTCGAGCAGGAACCGCACCTCCTCCGGGGGGAGGGAGAGGAACGGCACCGCCGAGACCCCGATACGCGCGGTGAGCAGGACGACCGCCTCCATGCACCGCTGGGCGCGACGGTGCGCCCCGAGGCGTTCGAAGGCCAGAGCACGACGCGCCAGCAGGGGACCGAAGGTGCGGGGGTTGTGTCCGGCTTCGTCGGCGGCGCAGAGGTCGGTCTCGGCGATGAGATCGCGGTCGCGGCGCAGGTGCAGCAGCACGGTGGCGCGATGGGTCGGGAAGCAGACCCCGTGACCCTCGGGGCTCCGCCAGGGGGCCAGGAGAGCCAGCGCCTCTTCGAGCTGTCCGCTCGCGACCAGCAGGTCGGCGTGCATGCAGACGACGTGCAGCCGGCACCCGAGCCAGCTGCTGTGGATGCCGCTGCTGTGCAGCAGGTGGGCGCTCCCGGCGAGAGCGCCGGTCACGTCGCCGCGGAACAGGCGCGCGATGACCTCGGCCATCCCCGCGGTGAACTCCCAGAACGCGTCGCCGGGCTGCGTGGCGCGCAGGTCGACCGCGATCCGTTCCAGCGTCGGTGCGTCCGCACGGGCCGAGGCGACGGTGATGCGGGCGAAGAAGGTGACGAGCAGACGTTCGGTCGCCGGCCACTCCTGCGCGCGGAAGAGTCCGTCCGCTCGGTCCACCAGGCGCTGGGTCTGCTCCACGTCCCCGTCCAGCCCGGCCGCGAAAGCCGCGGTCGCGACGGCGCGATACGTCAAGCCCGGCGTGTCGGCGAAGAGCATCGCCTCTTCCGCGAACCTCGCCGCGACGTCGGCCATCGCGAGGCTGCAGGCGTATTCTGCGACGCTCGAGTACAGCAGGGAGCGGGCGCGCGCCGACAGCGATGCCGGACGGATGAGCCGCACGTCGTCGAAGAAGCGGTCGATGAGTCCCGAACCGAGGGTGAGGGCGTCTTGGCGGGCGCGCGCGGTCAGCTGGGCCGAGAGCGCGTCGGCGGCGGCGTCGTCCCACACGGGGGGCGGACTCAGCGGTTCGCACTCCGCCAGCAGGGCGAGGTCGCGGGGATGCGGTAGACCATTCCCCGGCGCGAGGCGGGCCGCGGTGCGCACGGCGGCCTCGCGGAGGTCGCCCCCCACCTCGAATGTGTCGAGGGCCGATGTCATGACGGGTCTCCGTTCGGGCCGGGAGCTCCTCGTCCGTCGAGTGAGGATTCGTGGTGGCGGTCATTCTAGTGCGAGCGCCCGACTCCTCTTCGACCGGAACGGATGCCGCCACGGCCGCGCGCGACGGGCCCGGGAAATGCGCGGGGGAGTACCGCTCTGTCCCTCGACGACTGACGGCCACCCGCGACGGCGTTCCCTCGGGGCGACACGCCGTGGCGAAACGGACCAAATCGGTCAGAATCCGCGTGATTCCGCGGTTCGGTTGATACTGTCGAGGCGGTCTCCCGACCACCGAGGAGTTTTCCTCCTCGTCCGAGTAACGAGAGACGGCGCTCGCCGCCGCCTGGAGGACAACCACATGGCCGACAAGTCCATCACCAAGACCGAGCTCGTCGCGAGCATCGCCAGCGCGACCGGGCAGAGCCAGTCCGCCGTGTCGGGCGTGCTCGACTCCCTCTTCTCCACCGTCTCCGAGGCGGTCGCCAAGGGCAGCAAGGTTTCGATCCCCGGCTGGATCGCCTTCGAGCAGGTCGCGACGTCGGCGCGCACGGGCCGCAACCCGCAGACGGGTGAGGAGATCTCCATCCCCGCCGGCAAGCGCGTCAAGGTCACCGCGGGCTCGAAGCTCAAGGCCGCCGTCAAGTAATTCGACCGCGAGTCTTCAGAGGGGGGATGCCGTCGGCATCCCCCCTCTGCCATGCGGGCGCGACGTAGGCTGGGGTGGTGAATCCCCGACTCCTCCGCGTCGCGGGACCCGTCATCCTGATCGTGGTCTCGCTGATCGCCGTCGTCGCGGGGCTCGCGTACGGCGGTGGGGCGGCCGAAGCGCAGCTCGCCGACCCCGGCCCGTTCGTGCGGTGGGGTCTGCCGATCGCCACCGTGGTGGTCAACCTGTCGGCCGCGACCATGGTCGGTTCGCTCGTGCTCGCGTTGTTCGCTCTGCGCGCGGGGGAGCGGCCCTTCGAGATCGCCCTGGACACGGCATCCATCGGTGCCGCGATCTTCACCGTCTCGGCGGCCGTGACGGGGTTCCTCACGTTCCTCAACGTCATCCCCGCCTCTCCCACGCTCGATGCGGTCTTCGGTCAGCAGCTGGGGCGCTTCCTGGTCGAGAGCGAGGTCGGGCCCGCGTGGCTGATCACCACGATCGCGGGAGCGGTGCTCACCGTGCTGACCTTCGCGGTCCGCTCGTGGGTGCCGACCCTCATCGTCGCGATCCTCGCGCTCGCCGCGCTCATCCCCATGGGCACGCAGGGGCACGCGGGCGATGAGGCGAGCCACAACGCCGCCGTCACCGCCCTGGTGCTGCACATCATCGCCGCAGCGGTGTGGCTCGGCGGGCTCGTCCTGCTGGTCGTCGTCCGCCCGGCGATGACGCGGGCGGAGCTGCAGAAGACCCTGTTGCGCTATTCGTCGATCGCTCTCGTGGCGTTCATCGTGGTCGCGATCTCGGGAACGGTGCGCGCCTCGATCGGACTGCTCGGCCTGCAGAACATCTGGTCGGCCTACGGCATCCTCGTTCTGGTGAAGGTCGCCGCTCTTGTCGCGATGGGCGTGCTCGGCGCATGGTACCGCCGGCGCCTGATCGCGCGGATGGGAGACGAGGCGGGGTCGCGTCGCTTCTGGGGCGTCATCTCGCTCGAGCTGGTCTTCATGGGCATCGCCAGCGGTGTCGCCGCGGCTCTCGCCCGCACGCCCCCGCCGGTCGAGGCGCCGCTGGTCGGCCGCACGCCCGCCGAGGTGCTGACGGGCGCGCCCCTGCCGCCCGACCTCACCCCCGAGCGCTGGTTCACCGCGTGGGACGTCGATCTGCTGTGGACGCTCGTGGTGGCCTTCGGCCTGTTCTTCTACCTCGCCGGCGTCTGGCGCCTGCTGCGCCGCGGAGACTCGTGGCCGATCTACCGCACCGTCCTGTGGACCCTGGGCATGTTCGGGGTGTTCTGGGTCACGTCCGGCCCGATCAACGTGTACCAGGACTACCTGTTCAGCATGCACATGATCGGGCACATGCTGTTGTCGATGGCGATCCCGCTCATGCTCGTCGCGGGGGCTCCCGTGTCGCTCGCCGCCCGCGCCATCCGCAAGCGCGACGACGGCACCCGCGGCGGTCGAGAGTGGATCCTCTGGGCCGTGCACAACCCGGTCGCCAAGGTGCTGACGAACCCTTACGTCGCGGCCGGTCTGTTCATCGGCTCGTTGTGGGCGTTCTACTACACCGATCTCTTCCGCTGGTCGCTGTACGACCACGTCGGCCACATCTGGATGGTCGCGCACTTCCTCGTCACGGGGTACCTGTTCGTCTTGAGCCTCATCGGCATCGACCCCGTGCCCTACCGCCTGCCGTATCCGCTGCGTCTGCTCGTGCTCATCGCGATCATGGCGATGCACGCGTTCTTCGGCATCGCGATCATGATGAACTCCGGCCTGATGGTGGCCGAGTGGTTCGGGGCGATGGGGCGCACGTGGGGCGCGACGCCCCTGCAGGACCAGTACGTCGGCGGTGGTGTCGCGTGGTCGGTCGGCGAGATCCCGACCCTCATCCTCGCGATCGCGGTCGCGATCCAGTGGAGCCGCAGCGACGAGCGCCAGCAGAAGCGCCGCGACCGGCACGTCGACCGCGTCGGCGACGTCGAGCTCGACGCCTACAACGAGGAACTCGCCCGGCTGGCCGCGCGCGACGCCCGCCTCGCCGAGCGCCGCGGCTGATCCCACCCCGGCGCCCCTCCCGGGTGGGGTGCCCCGGGCGCCGTCTCCCGGTCACCCATCCCGCCCCCGTGCACAACGGCGGGTGGCGGGGGTGACACGCCGAGTGTGGTTGCCCTGTGGCGGCGTGTCGGAGGAATGTCCCGCCGTTGTGCCCGCGGCCGTGCGGAACCCCACCCGGGCGCCCCACCTGGTCGCCCCACCCGGGCGCCGTGCACGACGGCGGGTGGTGGGGGTGACACGCCGAGGGGTGGATGCCGTGTGGCGGCGTGTCGGAGGAATGTCCCGCCGTTGTGCCCGCAGCCGTTGGGAACCCCACCCGGGCGCCCCACCCGGGCGCCCCGCCCGGACGCCCAGCGGGCGAAGGGACCAGACGGGCGGACGAGGCAAGCCGTCGGCTCAGTCGGCCGAGCCGCCGATGAGGATGGATGCCGACCCGTCGGGCAGGACCGAGATCTGGCCGTCCACGGTGAAGGCGACGTCCTCTTCGACGGTGCGGACGCTGCCGTCGAAGATCGAACGGATGTCGACGTCGATGTGCGCCACCGCCTTGGCGTCGGGGATGCGCCATCCGGCCCCGTCGGGGACGACGGTGACCCGAGGCTGCTCGACGATCGACCACGTGGGTTCGTCGTCGATGCGGTTTCTCACGGTGAAGCCGAAGGGGCAGCCGGTGGGCTGCAGCACCTTCTGCTCCGCGCACGCGCTCAAGAACTCCTCGACCCGCTGCTGGACGACGCCGATGAACTCGGTCGTGGGCTGGGCCTGCACATCGACCGGGATGCCGGCCAGCGGCGCATCGGCCAGGACGGCGACGCCGGGGGTCGACGAGATGGCGGTGTCGACGGCGACCGAGTACAGCCCGGGCGAGAAGACCAGAAGGGGGAGCGCGGCGGTGGGATCGGCATCCGCCCCGTCGATCGAGACCTGGCGCTTGTCGACCTCGAAGCCGTTCACGGCGAAGCGCATCGAGCCCTCGACCGAGAGCTTCATCACCGCGAGCGGACTCCGCGCGAACCGCCAGCGCGGCAGCAGGCCGCCCGTGGTGTCGGGCTGCACCTCGAAGGTGGTGGTGCCGGCGTAGCCGCCGGCGGTGTACGACACCGTGACGCGCGTGCGGTCGCCGTCGGCCCGTTCGTCGGTGACGGTGGCATCCGTGAGGGTCATCAGGGACTCGGGGCGCAGCAACGCCTCGGAGGCCGTCGCCGGCAGGCCGGCCGTCTCGAGCTCCGTCGAGTCCACGGCGACACCGGGGACCGCGAGGGCCTCGGCGCTGCGGCGATCCTGCAGCAGCTCGAGATAGTGCAGGACGAAGGCGCGGGGACTGTAGAACTCGCGGTACAGCGAGGCCGCGCCCGCCCCGATCGCGGCGATCAGCAGAACGCCGATCAGGGCGATGACCACGAGGGCGCGCGCGCGTGCAGCCCCGACACCCCTGGGCGTCGCGGGGCCCCCGCCGGCAATGTCCACGGACCCAGTCTAGGAACGACACCTGTGCGGCGCCCCCGCGCGTCAGTCCATGACGAGCGACTGCACCACGGCGACGGCGGCGAGCTGGCCGCCGGCGATGGCCGCCGCCAGCGAGAATAGCGGGCCCGGAAGGTGATCGGGCTGGGCGATGTCGCCGACCGCGTACACGCCCTCGACGCTCGTGCGGCCGAACGGATCGGTGCGCAGGGCGCCGCTGTCCTGGCGCATCAGGTTGAGGCCGTCGAGGAACCCGCCGCGCACGCTCGACGTCGGTGCGACGAAGGCCCCGGCGACCTCGGGTGCGGAGCCGTCGAGCAGGTGCAGGCGCAGCCCGCCGTCGATTCCGACGACCTCGCGCACCGCCGCGGGATCGATCACGAGGACCTCGGATGCCACGGGCTCCAGCATCCGCGCCAGGACGGCGGCGTGCGGCGAGGCGTTGACGACCGCGACCGGGCGGCCCGCGAACTCGTGTCCGTGGCAGAAGGGGCAGTTGGCGACCGTGTCGCCCCAGTGCGCGGCGAGGCCGGGGATCGACGGCAGTTCGTCGGTGACCCCGGTGGCGAGGATCACCGCGTGGGCCGACAGGCGGCCGCCCGCGGTCTCGACCGTCAGCACGCCATCGGCGCGCGAGACGTCGGTGGCGGCGGCATCCCGGATCTCGACCGTGTCGTACGCGGCGATCTCGGCGCGGGCGATACGGCGCAGCTCGGCGGGATCGCGTCCGTCGTTGGTGAGCAGGTTGTGCGCGTGGCGCACGGTGGCGTTGCGGTACTCGCCCGAGTCCAGCAGCAGGGTGCGCCGGTGCATGCGCCCCAGGGTCAGTCCCGCCTGCAGGCCCGCGGGACCGCCTCCGATGATGATCGCGTCGTACACGATGAGCTCCCTCCGCTTGTGTTCTCGTCCATCGTGTGACTTCATGTCGACATGAAGTCAAGCGGGGAATCCATCGGCGAGGCGGCCGCGCGATTCGGCCTCGACACCCACGTGCTGCGGTTCTGGGAGGACGAGGGGCTTCTTCGCCCCACTCGCGACGGCGCCGGACGACGGCTCTTCTCGCAGGATGACGTCGTGCGCGTCGCGGTCATCCTGCGCAACAAGGCGGCGGGCATGTCGCTCGAGCAGATCCGCGTGCTGCTCGACGAGGGGGCGCCCGATCGGCATCGGGTGCTCGAGGAGCACATCGCCGAGCTCGACCGGCGCGCCGCCGACATCGCCGAGGCGCGCGCGATGACGGAGCACGCCCTGCGCTGCCGGTCGCACGACATCGCGCAGTGCCCGCGTTTCCGCAGCCACGTCGGCGACGTGCTGTCGGGAGAGGCGCGCTGGCTGCTCGACCGCACCCACCCGGCGGGCGGCCCGGTCGATGCGGCATCCGGATCCGCTTCGACGTGACGCCGACGAGAGCGGTGGCGGCCAGAACCGCGATCCACACGGGCCCTCGCCCGCGGGTGGCGCGAACTAGCATGAACCGGTGACCACGCCTCCTCTCTCCGCCGAACAGCAGGCGCTGTTCCGGTTGATCGAGGACACGCGCGAGCACGTCTTCGTCACGGGCCGCGCGGGCACCGGAAAGTCGACCCTGCTGCAGCACCTCGCCTGGAACACCAAGAAGCAGATCGCGGTGTGCGCGCCGACGGGAGTGGCGGCGCTGAACGTCGAGGGCCAGACGATCCACTCGCTGTTCCGCCTGCCGATCGGTCTGATCGCGAACGGCGACATCGACCAGAACGACGCCACCCGCAAGATCCTCAACGCCATCGACACCCTCGTGATCGACGAGATCTCGATGGTCAACGCCGACCTGATGGATGCCATCGACCGCTCGCTGCGGCAGGCCCGCGGTCGGCGTGCCGAGCCGTTCGGCGGCACGCAGATCGTCATGTTCGGCGACCCGTACCAGCTCGCCCCCGTGCCGCCCCGCGGTGACGAGATGCGCTACATCCGCGACCATTACCGGTCGTTCTGGTTCTTCGACGCGAAGGTGTGGTCGGGCGAGGCCGCGGCCGACGGACTGATCGACATCGGTCGCCACGGGGCCGATCTGCACGTCCACGAGCTCGTCGAGATCCACCGGCAGTCCGACCCGGGGTTCAAGCAGCTGCTCAACGCCGTGCGCTACGGACGCGTGACGGCCGAGATGGCCGGCGTGCTCAATGCCGCGGGGGCGCGGACGCCGCCGCACCCCGCCGACGGCGAGCACCCGATCATCACCCTGGCCACGCGCAACGACCGGGTCAACACCATCAACCGTCGCCACCTCGACGAGCTGGTCGGCCGCACCCAGACCGCCAACGCCGAGATCTCGGGCGACTTCGGTCGCGGCGAGGCGAACTACCCCGCCGAGATGGAGCTCACGTTGAAGGTGGGCGCTCAGGTCATGTTCCTGCGCAACGACAGCGCGCAATTCGGCGAGGCTCCGCGGTGGGTCAACGGCACGATCGGCACCGTCACGCGCATCGCGGGCGACAGCGTGCGGGTCGAGGTGGACGGCATCGCCCACGACGTCGAGCCGGCCGTGTGGGAGAGGTACCGCTACGCCTACGACCCGGGCACCAAGAACCTCTCGCGCGAGATCGTGGCCGAGTTCACGCAGTTCCCCCTGCGCCTGGCGTGGGCGGTCACCATCCACAAGTCGCAGGGCAAGACGTACGACCGCGCGGTGGTCGATCTGGGGGCCGGAGCGTTCGCCCCGGGCCAGACCTACGTCGCTCTCAGCCGCCTGACCTCGCTGGACGGCCTGTATCTGACCCGGCCGCTGCGGCCCGCCGACATCCGCGTCGACGAGGACGTCCGGCGCTTCATGAAACAGGCGTGGCTCGCGCGGCAGGACGCCGCGGCGCAGAAAGCCTGAGGCTCGGGGTCGTCAGGCGACGCGCATCGCCTTGGCGCGGGTGAGGTCGGCGAACAGCTCGGTGGTGAAACGGTAGGCCACGAGCACCTCGGCGATGACCCGTTCCTTCTCGTCGTCGTCCCACGGGGCCGCGTCGAGTTGCTCGCGATAAATGGTCTTGAAGGCCTTGGGGTCGGCGATGTCGCCGAACAGCAGGAACCCGATGCCGTTGGTCTCGAACCCGAACCGGCGCTGCATCAACCGTCCGATCGAGGGTCCGCCGGACAGGTCGCCGACGAAGCGCGTGTAGTGGTGCGCGACGAACCCGCCCGGCCACGTCGCCGCGACCCGGCGGATGCGCGAGACGTACGCCTGCGTCGTGGGGAGCGGATGGATCAGCTCGCTCCAGCCGGAGCCGAGCAGGAACGCGAGGTCGGCCTCGAGGGCCGGCAGCCGCGAGTGGTGATCGCGGACGAAGACGGATGCCACCGGGTCGGTGCGCATGCGGATCGCCGCCTCTTCGAGCGCGGCGTAGATGAACCAGTGCTGCGCGATCAGTGCCACGTAGTCGTCGCGCGTGCCGGCGCCGGTGACGAGATCGGTCATGAATCCGTCGCACTCGCGCGCGGAGTGCGCGGCGCTCGAGCGTTCGCGCAGAGCCGTGGAGAACGGGGCGACGGCGTTCATGCCGCCATCATACGCAGAAACTTAGGATCACCTAACCCCGTTTCCCTGTTGTGGGGCGTCCCCGCGCGGCAGTCGTGATGCAGCCGTGACGCCGCAGCGGCGCAAGGGGCGGTTCCGTTCAGGTGCCGTGTGTTTGAATCTTTCGAGAGCGGACTTCGTCGCGCTCGGAAATGCTGGGGGTAGACATGCGCGGATGGCGTCGTTCCGCGGCCATCGCGATCGCGGGCGCGAGCCTGATCGCCGTCGTCCTGAGCGGCTGCACCGCCGAGGGCCCGGTCACGGTGAACGTGCCGACCCAGGTGGATGCGACCCTCCCCGACGAAACGGTCGCCGAGATGCGCGACGCGGTCACCGCGGCCATCACCGCGACCGGGTCGACCGGTGCGATCGTCGGCGTCTGGGCCCCGTGGAGCGGCAGCTGGGTGTCGGGTGTGGGGACGCAGTCCCCCGGTGGCGCCGAGGTGACCCCCGACCTGACGTTCCGCGCGGGCGAGGTCACCGGCGCGATGACCTGCGACGCGCTCTACTCCCTCGAAGCCGATGGCACCCTGTCGATGGACGACCCGGTCACCACGTGGGTGAGCGGCCTGCCCGGATACGAGGACATCACGCTGCGCCAACTCTGCGACGGCACATCGGGCCTCGGCTCGTACACGAGCATCCTCGACGGCATGGTGCTGAAGAACCCCGACCGCGTGTGGAACGCGCGCGAACTCGTCGCCTACGGGATCTCGCAGCCCCGCCGCAACGCGCCCGGAGAGTCGTTCTCGTCGTCGGCGACCAACGCCGAACTGGCGGGGTTGGCGGTGGAACGCGCGACCGGCGAGTCCCTCGCGGCCGTGCTGTCCGAGCGGGTCACCGGCCCCCTCGGGCTCTCGGCCACCGGCATCCCCTCTCCGGCCCCCGCCACCCCGGGCCCGTCGTCGCTCACCGGCCACTGGTCGCAGCCCAACGGCGAGGGCGCCTACGACTGCTCCGCCCCGCTGGAGTTCAGCACGATGTCGTCGAGCTACGGCGGGGCCTCCGCCGGCGCCGTGACCGACATCGACGACCTCGGTCGCTACGCGCAGGCCCTCGCGACGGGTGCGCTGCTGCCCCCCGAGAACGACCGCTTCTCGGCGCCCATCCCGGTCGGCGGCGACCAGCCCACGTGGTTCACCGCGGCGGGCGGGGCTTACCAGGCCGGTTCGCTCATCGGGAAATTCGGCTGGACGCCCGGCTACCTGGTGGGCGCCTTCGCCGACCCCCAGACGGGTATGTCGGTGGCCGTGGTGCTGAACAACTCGGCGGGCGACAAGAACACCGGCGCGTGGCTGGCCTGGCAGCTCGCGGCGATCGCCTCGAAGGCCCCCGCTGCGGCGGGCCAGACCATGCCCGAGGCCGGTCTGCCGTGGACCGCCGAGCAGATGCGCGACACCATCGCCGGCAACGCGATCTGCGCACCGCCCGCCGGATGATCCTCCGGTGACCCGGCGCGGCGGCCCGGGGTCGGCCGCATCCCTCGTCCTGGTGGGTCTGGTGTGCCAAGAGGTCGGCGCATCGTTCGCCGTCATGCTGTTCCCCCAGACGGGACCGCTGGGCATCGTCATGCTGCGGCTGCTCTTCTCGGCTCTTCTGCTGCTCGTCATCGCGCGCCCGCGCGTGAGGGGGCACGCGGGATCCGCGTGGCGCTCGGTCGTCGGTTTCGGGCTGGTGCTGGCATCCATGAACGGGCTGTTCTACCTGGCGCTCGAGCGGCTGCCGCTCGGCGTCACCGTCACCATCGAGGTGCTGGGGCCCCTGACCCTCTCGATCCTCACCGCGACCGGACTCGCGCGCTGGCTCTGGGCGGGCCTGGCGCTCGCCGGTGTCATCGCCCTGGGCGCGGGCGGGTGGGACCGGCTCGACCCGCTCGGCGTCCTGTTCGCGCTGGGGGCGGCAGTCAGTTGGGCGCTGTACATCCTGGCGTCCGCCCGGGTCGGCCGGGAGTTCCCCCGCCTCGACGGTCTCGCCCTCGCGATGGCCGTCGGCGCCGTCGTCGCTCTGCCGTTCGGCATCTGGCAGGCGGGGCCGGCATTGCTGCGCGTCGACATCCTCGCCCTGGGCGCGGCGGTCGCGCTGCTGTCATCGACCATCCCCTACGCCCTCGAACTGGTGGCGCTGCGGCGACTGGCGGCATCCGCCTTCGCGATCCTCATGAGCCTCGGGCCCGCGACCGCGTCCATCGCCGGCTTCCTGCTGCTCGGACAGCGTCTGTCGTGGCTCGAGATCCTCGGGATCGCCCTGGTGATCGTCGCGAGCATCGGCGCCGTGCTCGCCGCCGCCCGCCGCAGCGCGGGCGCGCGGCATCCGGGACCCGACGCCGAAGAACCGCTCAGCGAGCCCGTCGGCTGATCCGCTGCGTGCGGGATGCCACCGCGGCGGCGCCGGTGCAAGGGGGCCGCGGCGCGCGACCGGGGCCGCGAGGATGACCGCATGAGCGACGACGACGACCAGACCCGCAAGGACTTCGACGAGGCGGTCAACATGACCGCGAGCGAGCTGAAGAAGTGGCTCGACACGGACGAGTCGAAATCGGTCGGGCAGAAGAAGGACGGCGGCGAGTCGACCGGACACGAGAGCGGGCGTCACATCGTGCGCATCCTCGAGAAGAAGAAGGCCGATCTGACCGACGACGACTACGCGCACATGCGCAAGGTCGTGGGTTACGTCAAGCGGCACAGCGCCCAGCGACCGAAGGGCGACGTGACCGAGACCGACTGGCGGTACTCGTTGATGAACTGGGGCAACGACCCGAAGAAGTGACCGCCGTCAGGATGTCGTGAGGATCGCGCACTCGTCATAGCCGCGCACGGTACAACGGAAGACATGCCCATCATCGACAGCGCCGTGTACGTCGACGGCCGACGGATCGAGAACCCGGCGAGCCTCGACCAGACGTTCGAGTACATGGAGGCGCACGGGGGCATGGCCTGGATCGGCCTGCTGCGCCCGTCGCCCGACGAGCTGGAGCGCGTGGCGGCCGAGTTCTCACTGCACCCGCTCGCGGTCGAGGACGCCCTGACCGGGCACCAGCGCGCGAAGCTCGAGCGCTACGGCAGCAATCTGTTCGCGGTGCTGCGCCCGGCGCGGTACGTCGACTCGTCCGAGACCGTCGAGTTCGGCGAGCTGCACGTGTTCATCGGGCCCGACTACGTCGTCACGGTCCGCCACGCCGAGGTGCCGGACCTGTCCGAGGTGCGGCGGCGGCTCGAGAAGAACCCCGAGCTGCTCGCGCGCGGACCCGAGGCCGTGCTGTACGCGATCCTCGACGAAGTGGTCGACCAGTACGACCCCGTGGCGCGCGGCATCCAGAACGACGTGGACGAGATCGAGGACCAGCTCTTCAGCTCCGAGGGTGCCGAACTGACGCAGCGCATCTACGAGCTCGCCCGCGAGGTCATCCATTTCCAGCGAGCGGTGGAGCCGCTGCGCGACATGCTCGAAGCCCTGCTGCGCGGGGCCGGCAAGTACGGCGTCGACATCGAACTGCAGCGCTCGCTGCGCGACGTGCTCGACCACGTGCTGCGTCAGTGCGAGAAGCTGACGGCACTGCGCGCGATCCTCGACAACGCCCTCACGGTCAACGCCACGCTCGTCACCCAGCGCCAGACCGAGACCTCTCTCGAACAGAACGAGCAGGTGAAGAAGATTTCGGGCTGGGCGGCGATCCTGTTCGGGCCGTCCCTCGTCGGGGCGATCTACGGGATGAACTTCAAGAACATGCCCGAGCTCGACTGGACGTTCGGCTACCCGATGGCGCTCGGTCTGATGGCGGCGACCTCGTACGGGCTCTGGCTGACGTTCAAGCGCAAGCACTGGCTCTGACCGTCTTCGCGCTTGTCGGACGCCCATTGCGCGAATCGAGTGGTTCGATGGGGGCATGACCGACACCCCCTCGCGTCCCGGCGACGCCGCCGAGCCGCGCACCACCTCGACCGTGCAGCTGGAGGACAGCGGCTACCACAAGCGTCTGTCGTCGCGGCAGGTGCAGATGATCGCGATCGGCGGTGCGATCGGAACGGGGCTCTTCCTCGGTGCCGGCGGTCGTCTGGCCCAGGCGGGCCCCGCGATCGTCATCTCGTACGCCGTGTGCGGCCTCTTCGCGTTCTTCATCCTGCGGGCGCTGGGCGAACTGGTGCTGCACCGGCCCACCTCGGGGTCGTTCGTGTCGTACGCGCGCGAGTTCTTCGGTGAGAAGGCGGCCTTCGTCTCGGGCTGGTTCTACTGGATCAACTGGGCCACGACGACGATGGTCGACATCACCGCCGCCGCGCTCTACATGAACTTCTTCGGCAAGTACGTGCCGTGGATCGCCGCCGTCCCGCAGTGGGTGTGGGCGCTCGCCGCCCTCGTGACCGTGCTCGCGGTCAACCTCGTCTCGGTCAAGGTGTTCGGCGAGCTGGAGTTCTGGTTCGCCCTCATCAAGGTCGCCGCCCTCGTAGCGTTCCTGCTCGTGGGCATTTACTTCGTCGTCTTCGGCACGCCGACCGGGGCGCCCACGGGCTTCTCGCTGATCGCCGACAACGGCGGGTTCTTCCCCAACGGCATCCTCCCCGCCATCATCCTCATGCAGGGCGTGGTGTTCGCGTACGCGTCGATCGAGCTGATCGGCACCGCCGCCGGCGAGACGAAGAACCCCGAGAAGGTCATGCCGCGCGCGATCAACTCGGTGATCTTCCGCGTCGCGGTCTTCTACGTCGGGTCGGTGCTGCTGCTCTCTCTGCTGCTGCCGTTCACCGCGTACTCGAAGGACGAGAGCCCCTTCGTGACGTTCTTCGCCTCGATCGGGGTGCCCGGCGTCGACGTCATCATGAACCTCGTCGTGCTGACCGCCGCCCTGTCGTCGCTGAACGCCGGGCTGTACTCGACCGGACGCATCCTGCGCTCGATGGCGGTCGCCGGCTCGGCGCCGAAGTTCGCCGCGCGCATGAACAAGGCCGGTGTGCCGTACGGCGGCATCGCGATCACGGCGTTCGTCGCACTGTTCGGTGTCGTGATCAATTACGTCAACCCGTCCGACGCGTTCGAGACGGTGCTGAACGTCGCCGCCGTCGGCATCCTGGTCACCTGGGCGACGATCATCGTCTGCCAGATGCGCCTCAAGCAGCTCGCCGACCGCGGACAGCTGGTCAGGCCGTCGTTCCGCCTCTTCTGGGCGCCGTACACGAGCTACCTGACCCTCGCCTTCCTGGTCGTGGTGCTGGTGCTCGTGTTCATCGACTCGCCGTCGACCCTGGTCGTGGCGATCGTCGCGAGCCTGCTCATCACCGCGGGCTGGTTCGCCTGCCGCGCGCGCATCGCCGCGCTCGCCGCCGAGCGCGAGGGGTACACCGGCACCTACCCGGTGGTGCCGAGCCCGTTCAGCACCGACTGAGTCGCGCGCCGCGGGTCCGTGGACATCCACGGACTCGCGGTAGCGGCTCCCTCGTTGTGAGCGCTAACATGCGGTGCGGTCTTCGAACCGCCCCCGCGCCGCGGCGACGACGCCGCGCACGACGAAGGAGTCCCGTGTGACCTCGACCGCACCCGAACGCGCCCCGCGGCGCCGGACGATCAGACGATGGGCCGTGCTCTCGATGGCGGTGACGCTGGGCGTCGGCACGTTCGCGCCGGCCGTCGCGCTGAGCGCACAGGCGGCCGACGCGGTGCCCGCCGACGGACTGCTCGTGCAGTATCCGCTCGACGAGACGAGCGGAACGGTCGCGAAGAACACCGCGCCGGATTCGCGCTTCGGTGACGGCGTCGTCGAGGGCACGCCGTCGTGGGCGGGCGGCGGCCAGGGCTTCGCGTTCCCGGGCGGGGACGGCGGGTCGGGTGCGGCGATCAAGCTGCCCGACGACCTCAACGTCGGCCTGGATGCCATCACCGTCAGCTTCGACGTGAAGATCGCCCCCGAGCAGCGCAACTATTACTGGATCTACGGCATCGGCAACACCGCGAACGGGATCGGAGACGGATACCTGTTCGGCTCGGGCGACTCGTTCCACACGGTCATCGCCAGCGGAGGCCCCGCCACCGAGTCGAACATCCAGCCCGCGGCCGACGCGACGCTGGCCCGCGGGGTGTGGAAGTCGTTCACCTACACGCAGGCGGGGAGCACCGGCATCCTGTACGAAGACGGCGTCGAGCGCGCGCGCAACACCGCCGTCCGCACGATCCCCGCGCAGATCGGGCCGACCTCGTTCAACTACCTTGGTCGCAGCCCCTTCGCGGTCGACCAGTCGTTCCAGGGGCAGCTGCGCGATTTCCGCGTGTACGACCGCGCCCTCGCCCCGGCCGAGGTGTCGACGCTGGCCGGGACGGTGCTGCGCGAGGCGGTCGCCGACGGCGCCGCCGCTCTCGATCTGGGCGACCTGAGCGCCGTCCGCTCGTCGCTCACGCTGCCCACCGTCGGCGACGCGCAGACCACCGTGACCTGGGCGAGCTCGAACACCGCCGTGCTCGCGAACGACGGAACCGTCACGCGTCCCGCCGCCGGAGCAGCCCCCGCCGAGGTCACCCTGACGGCCACCGTCACGCGCGGGACGGTCTCGACCACCCGCGACTTCGCCGTCACGGTACTGCCCGCCGACGACGCCTACGACGCGCGAGCGATCGCGGCGGCCCTCGCCGTGCCGCACATCGACGACACGCGCGAGAACCTGACCCTGCCCGCAGCCCTGCAGACGGCGACGATCTCGTGGTCGTCATCGAACCCCGCGGTGGTTGCGCCCGACGGCACCGTCACGCGCCCCGCGACGGGCGCCGCGGTGCAGGAGGTGACGTTGACGGCCACCGTGACCGTCGGTTCGGCCACGGGCACGCGCTCGTTCACGGCGAAGGTGCAGCCGCTGCCCGAGGCCGCGGACACCAAGGCGTACTTCTTCCCCTATTTCACCGGAGAAGACGACGACGACGACGAGAAGGTGCGCTTCGGGCTGTCCAACGGCAATGACGCACTCGACTGGACCACCGTCAACGACGACAAGCCCGTGCTGGCCTCGACCCTCGGGCAGAAGGGTCTGCGCGACCCGTTCATCATCCGCTCGCACGAGGGCGACCGGTTCTACCTGCTCGCCACCGACCTGCACGCCTACCGCACGGGACTGACCGAGTCGCAGAACTTCGGCAGCCGCGCGATGGAGATCTGGGAATCGACCGACCTGGTCACCTGGAGCGCGCAGCGTCACGTCGTCGTCTCGGCGCCCGAGGCGGGTAACACCTGGGCCCCCGAGGCCTACTACGACGACAGTCGCGGCGAGTACGTCGTGTTCTGGGCCTCGAACCTGTACCTGAGCGGCGACCCGTCGGTGCCGCGGTGGGAGGGCGACTCGTACAACCGCATGATGTACGCCACGACCCGCGACTTCGTCACCTTCAGCCCGGCGAAGGTGTGGATCGACGAGCAGCAGCCCGGCCAGGGCAACGGCACGATCGACTCCACCATCGCGCGCGAGGACGGGTGGTTCTACCGCTTCACGGTCGCCGAGGGGACGAACATCCCCCGCGTCGACCGCACGCACGACCTGACGTCGTCGATCACGCCCGAGAACAACCCGTGGTTGGGCAGGACCGGCAGCGACTGGCAGACCCGTCAGTCGCGCATCGGCTATGGCCAGACGTACACCGCCACCTCCGGCCGCCTCACGACGTTCGACGAGGGCGAGGGCACCACCGTGTTCCGCCCGAACAAGGGCGACGCCAACGGCGACACCGGGTGGTTCGCGTTCATCGACCAGGCGCCGTACTACGGCGGCGAGGGCTACGTGCCCTTCCGAGCGTCGAGCCTGGCCGCGGGCGACTGGACGATCGCGCAGCAGCGGAACCTCCCCACCTCCGCCCGCCACGGCACCGTGCTGCCGGTGACGGTCGCCGAGTACGAGCGGATCCTCGCGCGGTACCAGGCCGACCGCCTGATCAGCGCGGACGACCTGGCCGTCACGACGGAGCCGGGCGTGGCGCCGGTGCTTCCCGCGACCGTCGACGCGGTGCGCGGCCGGGGCACGGCATCCCCTCAGCAGCTCCCGAAGAGCGCCGTCGCCTGGGATGCCGTCGACCCGGCCTCGCTCACGGCCGGTGCGCGCGTGGTGGTCACCGGCCAGCTGGCCGACAACGGGTTCGTGCAGGCGGTCGTGACGGTCGCGGGTGGGCAGACGCCCACGCCGACGCCGACGCCGACCCCCACGCCGACGCCCGACCCGACCGCGTCGCCGACGGCGGAACCGACCTCATCGCCGCAGCCGACGACGACACCGAGCGCTTCGCCGCAGCCGACGACCGCGCCCTCCGGCACGCCGCAGCCGACGGCCTCCGCCTCGGCGACGACCCCGATCGCGAGCACGCCCGCGGTGACGGCGTCGAGCACGGTGATCGAGCGGGGCGGCACGTTCACCGTCACGGTGACCGGCTTGGCACCCGGTGAGCAGATCACCGCCGAGCTGCACAGCGATCCCTTGCGCATCACGGGGATCCCGGCGGCCGACGCGGCCGGCCGCGTCTCGTTCTCGGTGCGGGTTCCGTCCGATTTCGCCACGGGGGCGCACACGCTGATCGTGCAGCGCGCCGACGGCAGCGTGATCGCGCGGCAGGGGGTCACGGTCGTCGCCCCCGGCACCCTCGCGGCCACCGGCGCGCAACCGCCCCTGGCAGCGGGACTGCTCGCGGCGGGTCTGCTCGTCGCCGGCGGCCTGGCCTGGACCACCCGCCGCCCGCGTCGCGCACGAGACTGAGCGCAGAACGCGCGGCGCCCCGCGGTCGGTCCTCGAGTGACCGGCCGCGGGGCGCCTCTGCTCCCACCCCGCCTCGGACGGGCGGCGGGTGTCGCCCCTCGTCGGCTCAGGCCGGCGTGGACCAGCCGCAGGAGGCCTCGGCCAGGTACGCCCGGCCGTGGGCGGACTCCACGACCGCGCGCATCGCGCCGTGCGCCGCCGAAAGCGTGTCGAGTGTCCAGGAAACGCCGTGAGCGCGCGGGCCGGCGCGGCATGTCGTGGACACTCGACGGGTCCGCGCGCCGTCACCCGCTCAGCGCGAGGCCCGACCGAGGTGGAACGGACAGCCCGACGGCGCGTCAGCGCGGCGTACACGCCCTCCGGACCGTGGAGCGGTCGGCATCCGATGCCTGTTCACCTCGAGCCCGTGGCCCGAGACGCGAAGTCGCGGGTCGCTGAGGACAGCGATGGATGCCGCGAGCCCGGCGATCGCGAGCTTCTCGCCCGGGCAGCGGTGGCCGGTGCGCACGTCGCCACCGCCGTGGGGGACGAAGGCCGTCAGCGCTTCGTAATCGTGGACGCCCACGAAGCGTTCGGGGTCGAAGACGGACGGCCGCTCCCACTCGCGCGTGTCGGTATCGGTGCCGAGGATGTCGAGCACGACCCGCCCGCCGGCGGATACCCGCTGGCCGTCGAGCTCGACGTCGGTCTGGGCCCACGCGGGCAGCATGGGCACGAAGGGGGCGGTGCGGCGGATCTCCTGCGCGAATGCCGTCGCCGACTCCCCGCCCACGAGCGATCCGCGCTCCGCGGTCTCGGCCGCGATGCGCTCGCGCCACTCCGGTCGATCGTGCAGCTCCTTCGCGGCGAAGGCGACGAAGCGCGAGACGGCGATCATCGGCCGGAAGCTGTTCTGCAGCTCGATGCCCGCGCGCTTCGCGGGGAGCAGTTCGCCGTCGCGGTCGCGGTGCCAGGCCCACGCGTGCAGGGCGGTGCCCTCGGCCGGGTCGAGCGTTCCGGCGCGCACGGCGTCGATCAGCTCGGCGGCGTGGCGGTCCGACCACCGGCGGTTGAGCAGGGCGAGCGCGAACTCGGGGGAGTACGGTACGCCGAACCCGTCGACGATCTGCGCCTGCCGCTTCGCCCATCGCGTCTGCGCGTCGGCGGTTCCCGGGATGCCGGCCCATCGCATGATCGCGCGCCCGAGCGCCCCCAC
The DNA here is from genome assembly GCF_003075375.1 of Microbacterium testaceum. Lineage (GTDB taxonomy): Bacteria > Actinomycetota > Actinomycetes > Actinomycetales > Microbacteriaceae > Microbacterium > Microbacterium testaceum_E. The sequence continues at coordinate 28,922 of NZ_QDFT01000030.1, forward strand.
GGCGGCTTCGTAGGCCGATCGGTCGCCGCCGGCGACCCACGCGTCGAGCTCTTCCCGCCACTGCCGCTCGAGCTCGGGCAGCAGGCGCTCCACTTCGGCGTCGTCGTAGAGGACGTCGACGAAGGTCGCCTTGCGGTGGCGGTGCTCGTCGCCGTCGAGGCTGTGCACCGAGCCGTGGCCGAACAGCGACTCCTGGATGAACGCCGGCATCGCCCCGTGGCGGCGGATGCGGGACTCGTCGTAGAACAGGGCCACGCCCTCTTCGCCGCGCACGAAGAGCGCCTCGCGGCCGAGCAGGCGGAACGGGACGGCCCGGGCGCCCCGGTCGGCGCGCCGCCAGAGGTGTGCGCCGAAGCCGTAGCCGCGGACGAGGAGCGAGAGCGAGTCGTCGCGAAGAAGGGCGAGGGGGGATGCCATGCCGACACGCTGCCACCGCCGACGGGCACGCCCGAGGGGGCGGCGTGACGACGCGCGCTGTGGTAGCGCCGGGTCGCCCGTCCACGCGCCGCCCCTCCGGCATCCCTCCGATAATGAAGGAATGGAGCCCTGGCAGATGCGCGAGTGGTTCGGCGAATTCCTCGACGCCCTGAACCGGCACGACGTCGAGGCGGTCCGGTCGTTCGTGCACCCGGCGGTCCGGCGGGCGCACCTGCCCGCCGGGGCCGAGGCCTGGATCGCCGACTACGCCGAGCTGCTGCACGGGTTCCCCGACTGGCAGTACAAGCGCATCCAGCTGCTCGTCGAGGATGACCGGATCGCGGTGCACCTGCGCGGGGGTGGTACCCACACCGGCCCGTTCGCGCACGTGCCGCCGACGCGCAGGCGGGTGAACATCGCCTCGTTCGCGATGTACCGCGTGGAGCGGGGACTGATCGTCGAGGCGACCGGGACGGACGATGCCGCCCAGCTGCGCGCCGCGATTTCCTGAGGCGTCCTGAGCGGATCGCTGCGTTCGCGTGCTCTCACCTGCGCGATCTGTCAAGGGCGGCCCGGTGTCGGGGGTCCCGGGTACGGTCGCTCATGCCCGATCGACCACGGGCAGAAGGAGGGGCGACCGTGATGTCCACCGACCGCCCCGGCGCCGGAGTCGTCTGGGCCCGCGTCGAAGAGGGTTTCCACGTCGGCAGTCGCAAGGGCGTGTTCCTCGGCTACATCGACAGGCAGTCCGACGGCGTCTTCCTCGCCTACGACGGCACGTCGCGCGTGGTGGGCCGCTTCTCGGCGCTCACCGCGGCGATGGCGGCGGTCACGAACGGCCAGCCTCCGCACGACGCCGAGATCACCCTCGAGCAGGTGCGGGTGCCCGCTCCGCGCTCCCTCGGACGCGAGGCGACGTCGTGAGCGCGCCGCTGATGTCGATCTCGTACGTCAGCACGGCGGCCGCCCCGTTCGACGACGAGCGTCTGGCCGACCTGCTGACGCAGAGCCGTCGGTCCAACCATGCGAACGACCTCACCGGCATGCTGCTGTACCGGCGGGGCCGGTTCTTCCAGGTGATCGAGGGGCCCCAGGACGCGGTGGAGCACCTGATGGATGCCATCCGCCGGGACGACCGCCACTCCGACGTGCGCATCCTGCTGTCCGAGCGGATCGACGAGCGCCGCTTCACGGAGTGGACGATGGGTTACGAGCCGATCGGTGTTCCCACCTCTCCGGCGCCCGAGGGCTTCCGCGACACGTTCGACGACCTCGAATCCGACGACGACGACGCGATCATCCGCGCCGTCCGCGAACTGACCGTCTGGTTCCGCGCGAGAACTCTCGCGGGTGCGACCACCCTTGAGAGAGAAGGTTCACGATGACCACGATCGTCCTCGTCCCGGGCGCCATGCACGGCGCCTGGGTGTTCGATCCGCTGCTCGCCGCGCTGTCCGAGCGCGGGGTGACCGCTGTCGCCGTCGACCTGCCCAGCAGCTCGGACGACACGGCCACGATCGGCTCCCTGACCGACGATGTCGATGCCATCCGCGCCGCCGTCGCCCGGATCGAGGGTCCGGTGGTGCTCGCGGCCCACTCGTACGGCGGCGTTCCGGCGCGCGCGGCGGCGGGCACGATCGAGTCGGTGCGGGGGCTCGTGATGATCGCCGCCTTCGCTCTGCCGGTCGGGGTGTCGCTGCTCGACGCACAGGGGGGCCAGTTCCCGCCCGGCTACGAGCGATCGGCCGACGGTCGCGGCGTCAAGATCGGCGATATCGCCGAGACCATCTACTCCGGGGTCGACCCCGCCATCGTCGAGAAGGCTCTCCCGCGCGTGCAGTGGCAGAGCGTGGAATCGTTCACGCAGCCGGCCCCGGCCGAGCCCGGCCCCGACGTCACGATCACGACCGTCATCACGACCGACGACAAGGCTCTCCCCGCCGACCAGCAGCGTCAGTGGGCCGAGTCCTCGGACGCGCAGGTGTCGGTGGCGTCGGGCCACTCTCCGCACGCGTCTCACCCCGACGCGGTGGCGGACGCCATCGCCGACACGGTTCGACGGGTGGACGCCACGACGTCGTGACACGACTCGGGCGGTAACGTCTCGGGATGCAGTCCCTTCCCGCCTCGGCGCGTGCGGATCCGCGGCGTGCGCTCGGCCGCATCGTCGTCGGGGCAGCGGTGCTCGTCGTCATCTCTTACGCGTACGCCCTGCGTGTCGCCGTGGGCGATGCGAACCCCTTCGATTTCTTCGGGTACTTCACCAATCAGACGAGCGCTCTGACGGCCGCCGTGCTGATCGTCGTCGGGTTGCTCGCGACGAACGGTCGGCGTGTCCCTCCGGTGCTCACGGTGGCGTGGGGCGTGGGTCGCCTGTCTGATCGTGGTCGCCGTGGTCTACAACGGCCTGGTTCCGGGGACGGGCTCGGCGCCGCCGTGGGTCAGCGTCGTGCTCCATGCCATCTTCCCTGCGCTGGTCGTCGTCGACTTCGCCACGGCGCCGGACCGCCCGGAGTTGCCGTGGACGCGGCTGTGGTGGGTGCTGCCGTACCCGCTGCTGTGGGTCGCCGTCGTGCTCTTGCGCGGCGCGACCGACGGCTGGGTGCCGTACGGGTTCCTGCTCCCTGAACGCGGCCTCACCTCACTGGTGCTGCACGTGTTCGGCATCCTGGTGCTGCTCCTCGCGGCGGCGACGGGGGTGTGGTCTCTCAGCCGCGCACGGTGGGCCCCGCGCCGACCGTCATAGGGGTGGATCGAGGGCGCGAAGCGCGGCATCCATCCTGCTCGCCATCTGGGCGTAGCCCGTGTCGTTCGGGTGCAGGCCGTCGTCGGCCATCCAGCTGTCCGGCGAGCCGGCGTAGTGGCCGTCGAGCCAGCGGCTCGCTCCGTCGACGTGGTCGGCGCCGATGCGCGTCGCCGCGTCGCGCACCCACCCCGCGATGACGTCGACCGACGCGGGACGCTCGTCCGTGTACCAGAACGGCTCGACTACGACGATCCGCGCCTCGGGCAGCCCTTCGCGCAGACGCTCGAGGTCGCTGTCGATCGTGCGGTGGATGGCGTCGGCGCGATCGTCGTAGCTGAAGTTGTCGTTGAGGCCCATCGTGACGAAGACGATGTCGGGATCGTCGGCGATCACGAGCGCGGGGATGTCGTCGAGACCGTCGCGCATCGACGCGCGGCGGTTGACGAAGCCGAGACCGTTCTCGCTGCGGTTGATCTCCTGCCACCCGCGTTCGGTCGAGATGACCGTCGACCACCGGTTCTCAGGCGCGCTGGCCCCCGTGCCCCGCGTATACGAGTCGCCGTAGAACGACACCACGGGTCCGTCCGCTGGCCCCTGCGGTGTCGCGACGTCGGCGGCGGGCTCGGCGGGGAAGCACGCGGCGAGACCGAGGACGAGGGATGCCGTCGCCACGGCGATGCGGAGGAGCCGGGTGCGCATGTGCCCATTGTCACCCGGGCCCCGGCGGTCGGGGCCGGCCGGCCATATGCATACCGCTCACGAGCCCGCGCCGTACCGGAGCGCGACGCCCGGGGCAAGCGGCCCCTCCCGCGCGCGCCCACCCCCCAGGCTGAGCCCATGAGATGTGTGACCTACGCCGGCGAGACCGTGACCACGACCGATGACGTGGCGGAGGCGCTCGTGCAGCTCACCGCCTCCATCGCCGCCGACGGGCAGGCCGAAGCGGTCAGCATCCCGATCGTCACCCCCGCCGGAGACACCGAGGAGGCCGAGCTGGTGATCGGCGTCGGCAACGACGTGCTCAGCGCCCCGGCCGACGACTGGACCGGCGACGAGCCCGACTTCGCCTGGGCGGCCGAGGAGCTGCGTCAGCACAAGCGTTTTCCGCAGGCGCCCGCCATCGCCCACGAGCAGACGATCGACACCGACAACCCGGATGCCTTCTGGGACCCCGACCTCGACGGTTTCACCCGCGCCTGACCCCCCCGCACCGGCGGGGGGAGCTCGTCAAGCCCACCCTCGCCGGCGCACCGCGGCCTAGCGTGGGTGCTCCGCAGCGGACGCGACCGGTTCATCGCCCCGCTGCGTGAGCCCCGGTCAGTCCGGGCGACCCGCCGTTTCGCGGCGTCGCCCGGACGCTCGGGGGCTCTGGTCCCTCGAGTCCAGGGGCGCATTCGACCGCGGTGGGCCCGCGTCTCGTGCACGACCCCGGTGGGAGGGTTCACCGCCGCGCCGCCACGGCGTTCGCCCCCTGCCCGCCAGGATGGACCCATGCTCTGCTCCCTCGTCACCGGCGCCTCGCGCGGTATCGGGCGCGCGATCGCCGTCGCGCTCAGCGCACGGGGCGATCGTGTCGCCGTGCACTACGGCTCCGACCGCTCCGCCGCCGAAGAGACCCTCGCGCTCCTGCGCGGCGAGGGTCACGTCCTCGTCGGGGGAGACCTGTCCGACCCCGCCGTGGCCGAGCGCGTGGTGGACGAGGCGCTCGCCGCGCTCGGCCGCATCGACGTGCTCGTCAACAACGCCGCGATCGCGCCGAACGCCGAGACCTCGCACCCCATCGCGACCGCCGACTACGAGACGTGGCACCGCACGTGGAAGCGCATGGTCGACGTCGACCTGCGCGCCCCGGCGAACATGACGTTCCTCGTCGCGCGTTCCCTCATCGACCGCGGGCTGCCGGGATCGGTCGTGAACGTCGGCTCGCGCGGCGCTTTCCGCGGCGAGCCCGAGTTCCCCGCCTACGGCGCCGCCAAGGCCGGCCTGCACGCGATGGGGCAGTCCCTCGCGATCGCGCTCGCCCCGCACGGTATCGCCGTCACGAGCGTCGCGCCGGGGTTCGTCGGCACCGACCGGCAGCAGCAGAAGCTCTCCGGGACCGAGGGTGACGGCATCCGGGATCAGAGTCCCTTCGGTCGCGTCGCGACGCCCGAAGAGGTGGCGGATGCCGTGGTGTACCTCAGCTCGCCGCGCTCGCAGTGGGCGTCGGGGGCGATCCTCGACCTGAACGGCGCCTCGCACCTGCGCAGCTGAGCGTGTCGTCCGCGAGCAACCCCTCGCGATCGCCCTCGACGGGGGTCAGACTCGAGAGCATGCAACCCGTGCTCGTGATCATCGACATCCAACGCGACTACTTCCCCGGGGGTCGGCATCCGCTCGTCGGACCGGATGCCGCGGCCGACGCGGCCGAGAGGGTTCTGTCGTGGCAGCGGCGGCAGGGCGCGCCCGTGATCCACGTGCGTCACGAGAGCCCGGCCGGCGGCGGCTTCCTCGAGGTCGACACGGACGGCGCCGAGATCGACCCCCGCGTCGCTCCGGCCGCGGACGAGACCGTGATCGTCAAGCACGCGCCCAACTCGTTCGTCGGCACCGACCTCGACGACCGCCTGCGCGCCCTGGGTGATCGGCCCCTGCTCGTCGCAGGCATGATGACGAGCATGTGCGTGGATGCCACCGTCCGCGCCGCGATCGACCGGGGATACGACGTGACGGTCGTCGGCGACGCCTGCGCGGCCCCCGACCTGACCCACGACGGCGTCGAGGTGGACGGACGGACCGTGCACACCGCGTTCCTCGCCGCGCTGAGCGGGGCGGGCGCGACGGTGACGACGAGCGCCGAGGTGGTCGCGGGCTGAGCGACCGCGTCCCCGAGGGGGTAAGTGGAGGGGCTGACGGGAATCGAACCCGCGCTGTCTGCTTGGGAAGCAGAAGTTCTGCCATTGAACTACAGCCCCGGAGCCTTGCGGCAACCCGGCCAGCATAACAGGGTGCCCTCGGCATCCGGGATCGAAACCGCACACCCTCGACGAGGCCGTACGTGGACGCGCCCCCGCGCACGCGGGCTCGGCGAAGGCGTGCGGTCTCAGCGAACCCGCCCGGGTTGGGCGAACGCACGAGGGCTCGCCCGACCGGGGCGGTGCGAGGCGGGGAGGCGGGTCGACCGGCGGCGCCCCTAGGCTGATGCCGTGCTGCTCTCCGATCGCGACATCCGGGCCCACCTCGACGACGGCCGCCTCGGCCTCGATCCGTTCGATCCGGCGATGGTGCAGCCCTCGAGCGTCGACGTGCGACTCGACCGGTACTTCCGGCTGTTCGACAACCACAAGTACCCCTTCATCGACCCGGCCGAGGATCAGCCCGAGCTGACGCGCCTCATCGAGGTCGAGCCCGACGAGCCGTTCATTCTGCACCCGGGCGAGTTCGCGCTCGGCTCGACGTTCGAGCGGGTGACCCTGCCCGACGACGTCGCCGCACGGCTCGAGGGCAAGTCGTCGCTCGGTCGTCTGGGACTGCTCACGCACTCCACGGCCGGGTTCATCGACCCCGGCTTCTCGGGCCACGTCACCCTCGAACTGTCGAACGTCGCGACGCTGCCCATCAAGCTGTGGCCGGGCATGAAGATCGGGCAGGTCTGCTACTTCCGCCTGTCGTCGCCGGCCGAGAACCCCTACGGCTCCGGCCCGTACGGCAACCGCTACCAGGGTCAGCGCGGCCCCACGGCCTCGCGGTCGTCGCTGAACTTCCATCGCACCGACGTCGGCAGCACCGACGCGGGTTCGCTGGGCGGCTGAGCCGCCGGGTCGCGCGCGCCCGTCAGTGCGAGGTGCGCACCCCGACGAGGTCGTGCACCAGCACCGCCGCCACGCGCGCGCCCTGGCCCGCCGCCACGATGAGCTGCTGCGGACCCGGGGCCGCGACGTCGCCCGCCGCGTAGAGTCCGGCGACCGAGGTCCGGCCAGACCGGTCCGTCACGAGGTGGCCCTCGGCATCCCGTTCCGGGGCGAGATCGGCGACGACGTCGAGCGGGGCGTCCCACACCGGGCGGACGAAGCCCCCGTCGATCTCGACGCGCGCGCCATCGGCCAGGCGCACCGCCGCGACGCGTCCGCGTTCGCCCTCGAGGTCGGCGATGACGCGTCGATCGACGGTGATCCCGGATGCCACGAGCTCGGCCTCGTCGACCGCGTCCACCGCGGCCGTGCCGTTGGTGAAGACCGTGAGGTGCGGCGTCCATCGCGCCAGCAGGCGCGCACGGGACGCGAGGTCGGGCGTCTCGCCGATGAGGGCGAGCGGGCGGTCGCGCAGGTCCCACGCGTCGCACGCGGCGCAGCTGAACAGCGTGATGCCGTAGAACGACCGCAGGCTCGGGATCTCGGGCAGCGTCTCGCGCAGGCCCGTCGCGAGCACGACCGCGCGGGTGCGCACCTCGCCGAGAGCAGCGGCTGCGCGCCCTCCGAGCGTGATGACGAAGTCGGCCTCGTCGCGAAAGACACGGGTGACGGGCGCGCGCTCCACGATCCGCACGTCGGGATAGGCCTCGAGTTCGACGCGGCCGAGTTTGCGCAGTTCGATCGGCGGGATGCCGTCGCGGGTGAGGAATCCGTGCGAGCGCAGCGTCGCCGAGTTGCGGGGGCGGCCGGCGTCGACGAGCAGCACCGAGGTGCGCGCCCGGGCGAGGTTGAGGGCGGCGGACAGGCCGGCGGGGCCGCCGCCGACCACGACGACGTCGACCGCGGTCACGGCACCAGTGCGCGGGAGCGGGCGATGGCCACCTGCTCCTCGCGCGGCACGACCTTGACCCGCTCGCGCGTGTGCTCATGGGCGGCGCCGAGCGCGCGCTCGTGGGCGTCGAGAGCGCGCCAGCCCTCCCACGTCGTGAACTCCACGCCGCGTTCGGCGAGAGCGTCGAGCACGTCGCCATCCACCGTGGGGGCTTTCAGCGCCCCCGCCTCGACATCCGCGACGAGGTGGGCGACGGTCTCCATGGCATCCGATTTGGTGTGCCCGATCAGCCCCACCGGCCCGCGCTTGATCCACCCGGTCGCGTAGAGCCCGGGCACCGTCGTCGAACCCTCGACCACGCGACCCTCGACGTTCGGGACGACGCCGCGCACCGCATCGAACGGTGCACCGGGCACGGGGCTCGAGAAGTACCCGACGGCGCGGTACACCTGTTGCACGGCGATCTCGCGGATCTCGCCGGTGCCGCGCACGGTGCCGTCGCCGACGGGCGCGGTGCGCTCGAAACGCAGCCCCTCGACGCGGTCCGTACCCAGGACGGCGAGAGGCGAGTGGTAGAAGTGCAGGTGCAGGCGGCGGCTCGCTCCGGTCCGCGCGCGGGTGCGCCAGCTGTCGAGCACCCGCAGCATGACCTTGAGCTGGTTGGTGGGCGCCTGGGCGGGGTCGGCATCCGCGAAGTCCTCGTCGTGCACCACGATGTCGACGTTCGGCACTTCGCCGAGCTCGCGCAGCTCGATCGGGGTGAACTTGATGTCGGCGGGGCCCCGACGGCCGAAGACGTGCACGTCGGTCACGGCGGATGTCTCGAGCCCGTGCAGCACGTTGTCGGCGATCTCGGTCGAGCGCAGGTCGACGGCGTGCTTGGCGAGCACGCGCGCGACGTCGAGGGCGACGTTGCCGTTGCCGATCACGGCGACCTCGCGCTCGGCGAGCGGCCACTCGCGCGGCACGTCGGGGTGGCCGTCGTACCAGGCGACGAAGTCGGCGGCCCCGTACGACCCGGGAAGGTCGATGCCGGGGATGTCGAGGGGCGCATCGCGCAGGGCACCGGTGGCGAGGATCACGGCGTCGTAGCGGGCGTGCAGCTCGTCGATGCCGAGATCGCGGCCCACCTCGACGTTGCCGATGAAGCGCGTCGCCCCGGTGTCGAGCATCTCGTGCAGCGAGTCGACGATCCCCTTGATGCGCGGGTGGTCGGGGGCGACGCCGTAGCGGATCAGACCGTAGGGGGCGGGCAGCGCGTCGAACAGGTCGATGGCGACGCTGCCGCCGGCGTCGGTCACGGCGCGCGTGAGGATGTTGCCGGCGTAGATGCCCGCGGGGCCCGCGCCGACGATGGCGACACGGAGCGAGGCGAGAGAAGAAGCGGTCACAGCGAGGGTGCCTTTCGGGGAACGGCGAGCGGGTCGAAAGAGAGATCGAGGGATGCCAGAGCCTCGGGCGCGTACGGGCTCAGGCGCACCACGTCGCCGACGACCACGACGGCGGGCGAGCGCACGCCGCGCTCGGCGGCCTGCGCCGCGATGGTCGCGAGCGTTCCGACGGTGACGCGCTGGCGCGCGCCGAACCCGTCCTCGACGATCGCGACGGGGCACTCGGCGCCGCGATCGCCCCGGGCGAGGGTGTGGGCCGAGTGCGCGAGCGTGCCGACGCCCATGAGCAGGACGACGGTGTGGTCGCGTCCCCCGCCGAGGTCGGCGATCTGGTCGTGCGCGGTGGCGACGGTGAAGCTCGTCGCCACGCCGCGGTGGGTGAGGGGGATGCCCGCGAGCGCCGGGACGGCGACGGCGCTGGTGACCCCGGGGACGACGCGGACGTCGATCCCCGCCTCGTGGCAGGCGAACAGTTCCTCGCCGCCGCGGCCGAACACGTACGGGTCGCCGCCCTTCAGGCGCACCACCGTGCGACCGGCCGTCGCCTCGCGTACGAGAAGGGCGTTGATCGCGTCCTGCGGTACGGCGTGGTGGCCGGGCCGCTTGCCCACGTCGATCACCTCGGCATCCAGCTGCACGCCGTCGGCGGCGAGACCGTCGAGCACGCCGCCGACGGCGTGCAGCTGGATGCCGAGGTGATCGACGTGGGCA
>NZ_QDFT01000031.1 GCF_003075375.1 Microbacterium testaceum
CACCAGGTCGMGCGCGCCGCACTGACGGCGATCACCGACCCCGGGCGGCGCGTCGACCTGGTGCTGCTCGACATGACCATGCCCGACGGCGGGGGCCTCGACGTCGCGCGACGCGTGCGGGCGATGGGATCGGGGGTCGACATCATCGCGGTCACGGCGGTGCGGGATGCCGCGACTGTCCGCGCCGCGGTGTCGACCGGCGTCGTGCAGTACCTGATCAAACCGTTCGCGTTCGCGGCGTTCCGCGAGCGGCTCGAGGCGTACCGGACGTACGTCGAGGGCCTGGACCGCGCCGCGGGCGACGCCACCCAGTCCGAGGTCGACGCTCTGCTCGGGTCACTGCGCACGGTCGCGGCCCCGGCGATGCCGAAGGGGCTGAGCGACGAGACGCTGCAGGCGGTCGCCGAGCGGGTCCGCACCGCCGACGGGGCGGTGTCGTCGACCGAGGTCGGCGAGAGCGAGGGCATGTCCCGCGTCACCGCACGGCGGTACCTCGAGCACCTCGCCGACGTCGGCCGCGTCCGCCGCGTCCCGCGCTACGGCGGTCAGGGACGCCCCGAGATCACCTACGCCTGGGTGCGCTGACCCTCGCTCCCGCTCCCGGGAGCGCCGCCCGACGCGCCTCTCCCTTCGCTCGAGTGTTCAAGAAACGCCGGCCGGCGCTCCCCGCCGACGGCGTGTCCTGGACACTCGACGAAGGCGGGCGCCGGCGGGCACCGCCCGGCGCCCCCGCCTCACGCGAGTCGCCCTCGCGGGCGTGAGTGTCCACGAAACGCCGGCCGGCGCTCCCCGCCTACGGCGTGTCCTGGACACTCGACAGGGGGATGCCGGGCGGGGCGGGACGACGGCGGGGGCGGGCGGGGCGGGGGCGGGCGGATGCCGGGCGGGGGCGGGCGGGGGTCAGAGGTCGAAGGCGGCGCGGACGCCCTCGTTCACGACGACGCCGGCGCGCACGTTGAGCCCCTTCGCGAGAGCGGGATCCGCCGCGGCGGCGGCCTCCCACCCGCTGTCGGCGATGCGCGTGATGTAGGGCAGCGTGGCGTTCGACAGGGCACGGGTCGAGGTGTGCGGAACGGCGCCGGGCATGTTGGCGACGCAGTAGTACAGCGCCTCGTGCACGCGGAACGTCGGCGCATCGTGGGTCGTGGGGCGCGACCCCTCGAAACAGCCACCCTGGTCGATCGCGATATCGACGAGGACCGAGCCGGGCTTCATCGCGGCGACCATGTCGTCCGTGACGAGCTTGGGGGCCGCGGCGCCCGGGATGAGCACCGAACCGATGACCAGGTCGGCGTCGGCCAGCTGCTCGGCGATCTCGAGGCGGGTGGACGCGCGGGTCTCGATCGCGCCGCCGAAACGTTCCTCGAGCTGACGGAGCTTGGGCAGCGAGATGTCGACGACCGTCACGCGAGCCCCCAGCCCCAGGGCGTTGGCCGCGGCGTGCTCGCCCCCGACGCCGCCGCCGATCACGACGACCTTCGCCCGCGGGGTTCCGGGGACGCCGCCGGGCAGCAGTCCCCGCCCGCCCGACGCGCGGAGCAGGTGATGGGCGCCCTCGATGATCGACAGGCGGCCGGCGACCTCGCTCATCGGCGCGAGCAGCGGCAGCGCGCGGTCGGGCGTCTGGACCGTCTCGTAGGCCACGGCCGTGGTCCCCGCCGCCATCAGGGCGTCGGTCAGCGGACGGTCCGCGGCGAGGTGCAGGTAGGTGAAGAGCGTCAGGTCGGAGCGCAGGTGAGCGTACTCGGGGGCGATCGGCTCCTTGACCTTGACCAGCAGTTCGGCCCGCGCCCACGTCTCGTCGGCCGTGGCGACGATCTCGGCGCCGGCGGCGCGGTACTGCTCGTCCGAGAAGCCGCTGCCCTCGCCCGCTCCCGCCTGGACGAACAGCTCGTGGCCGCGGTGGACGAGAGCGTCGACCCCCGCGGGCGTCATGGCGACACGGTTCTCGTTGTTCTTGATCTCGGTGGGCACGGACACGCGCATGGGTTCCTCCTCGAGCGGATGAGCGATGCCGAGAGAATCGCAGAAAGAAGTGTTTCGTGGGTGTTTCTCCGAATATCCTTCGACCCCACGCGCCCTCCTGCGATTAGAGTCGGATGCCGAGACCTCCCCCACCCGCTCCCGGCGAAGGATCTACGGTGAACGACGACGACCTGCACCCGCTCGACGCCCGGATCATCGAGCTGCTCTCGGCCGACGCCCGCATGACGAACGCCGCACTGGCCGAGGCGCTGGGGGTGGCGGCATCCACCGCCCATGCCCGCGTGCGCGCGCTGCTGGAGCGCGGGTTGATCACCGGCTTCCACGCCGCCGTCGACCAGAGCCGCCTGGGCCGGGGACTGCAGGCGATCGTCGGCGTCACGCTCCGACCGGGCCAGCGGCAGGAGAGCATCCGCGCCTTCGCGCACGAGATCAGGCGGCACCCCGACGTGATCCAGCTGTTCTTCCTGGGCGGGGCGGACGACTTCCTCGTGCACATCGCCGTCGACGATTCTTCGGCCGTTCGCCGTTTCGTCGTCGATCACCTCTCGGCGCGGCACAGCGTGGCATCCACCCGGACGAGCATCATCTTCGAGTACCACCGCAACGCCCTGGCGGCGGACTTCGACTGAACGGGCCCGCCCGCCCGGCCGACGTGCGGGCCACCGCGGCGGGTGCCCGGCCGGCGGTCGGAACATGCACGCCGGGCACAGCCCGGTGCGCATGCGTCGTACGCGCCGACGGCCGTCCCGACGAGGATCGAGGGACGCGGGCGACGGAGCCCGCGATCGAAGGAGGAACGTCCATGTCAGAGATCGTCGAGTCCGACTACGTCGTCGTCGGAGCGGGTTCTGCGGGCAGCGCGATCACGCGGCGCCTGATCGACGCCGGATACCGGGTGCACGTACTCGAGGCCGGCAGCCCCGACGACAGCCCCCACATCCACTCCCCCCAGGGCTGGCCCTGGCTGCTGACCGGGGAGAACGACTGGATGGTCATGACCACGCCGCAGGAGCACCTCGGCGGACGCAGCGTCTACTGGCCCCGCGGCAAGACGCTCGGCGGGTCGAGTTCGCTCAACGGGATGATCTACATGCGCGGCGACCGCACCGACTATGACGGATGGGAGCAGGCGGGCGCGGAGGGATGGTCGTGGGACGACGTCCTGCCCTACTTCCTGCGCGCCGAGGACCACGCGGACGGTGCGAGCGCGTTCCACGGCGAGGGCGGCCCCCTGCATGTCGAGCGCATCCCCGAAGAGCGCCGGCACCCCCTCGCCTCGGCCTTCGTGGCGGCCGGGGTGCAGGCCGGCCTCGCGCCCACCGACGACTTCAACCGCGAATCGCTGGACGGCGTGGGCTTCAACCACACCACCACGAAGGACGGGAGACGCCACAGCGCCTGGCAGGCGTACGTCGCACCCCTCGGCGACACCCCCTCGCTGGCGGTGACCACGGGAGCCCTCGTGGACCGCGTGGTCGTGGAGAACGGACGAGCAGTGGGAGTCGAGGCCGTCGTCGACGGCGAGCGCGTGCTGTTCCGGGCCTCTCGCGAAGTGATCGTCTCAGCGGGAGCGATCGGTTCGCCGGCGATCCTGCTGCGGTCGGGTATCGGCCCGCGCGCGCACCTCGACGACCTCGGCATCGACGTCGTCGCCGATCTGCCCGGGGTGGGCGAGAATCTCCACGACCACCTGCTCGTGAGCATCCTGTACTCCGCGAAGGACCCCGTGCGCGACGGCCGGTGGAACCTGCTCGAAGCGCAGCTGTTCGCCCGCTCGTCCGTGTGCAGCGGCACCGCCCCCGACCTGCAGCCGCTGTTCATCCACATGCCCTACCCGACCGACGGCGGCGCCGCCCCGGCGCAGGGTTACACGATCGTCGCCGGGATCGTGCGACCCTACTCGCGAGGGACCATCCGCCTCGAGGCAGCCGACCCGGCTGTGGCGCCCCTCGTCGATCCGCAGATCTTCGCCGACGAGCGCGACCTCGAGGCGATGGTGGATGCCATCGAGCTGTCCCGACGTGTCGGAGCCCAGGACGCGTTCGCGCCGTTCCGCGCCGAGGAGTTCGCCCCCGGGGCCGAGGTCGTCAGCCGCGACGATCTGCGGGCGTTCGCGCGCCGGACCGTCGGCACTTACCACCACCAGGTCGGTACCTGCCGGATGGGCTCCGACCCGGCCAGCGTCGTCGACCCGTCGCTGCGCGTGCACGGCATCGATGGCCTCCGTGTAGCCGACGCGTCGGTGATGCCGTTCGTCCCGAGCGCGAACACCAACGCCCCGTCGATCATGATCGGCGAGAAAGCCGCCGACCTCCTGCTGGGCGCCACCGCCGCGCGCGTCGAATCCCTGGCAGCGATCTGAGACCGCGCCGGCGCGCTGAGGTCAAGACCCGGCGCGCCGGTGCGCAGATCACGGGCGCAGACCCGCCGCCCGGTACTCGCGAGGCGTCAGTCCGTACGCGTTCTTGAAGGCCCGCGAGAAGGCCGCGGCGTCGGTGAACCCCCAGCTGGCGCCGATGGCCGCGATCGATCGGTCGACGAGCGCCGCATTGGCCAGATCGCGGCGGGTCTGTTCGAGCCGACGCTGCCGGATCCACCCGCTCACGGTCTCACCGCGCCCCTCGAAGAGCTTCTGCAGCGCGCGGACCGAGATGTGATGAGCACGGGCGATGTCGGGCACCGACAGGTGCGGATCGCCGAGATGCGCGGCGATGAACGCGTCGACACGCGTGGACAGGACCCGCCGCTGGGCGGATGCCGCTCCCTCGCCGTCCGCGTCGGCCCTCTCGGTGAGTGCCGCGACGAGCAGGTCGAAGGCCGCATCCGAGATCGACAGCCGGTCGGCGAGGATCTCCCTGTCGACCGCGTCGCCGAGGGCGCAGAGGAAGCCCGACGCGAGCCCCTCGACGCCGGCCGCGGTTGCCCCACCGCCGCCGAAGCGGGTGGCGGTGTGAGCACGCAGGACACCGCGATCGACGTGCAGCGCCTCGATCGGGAACATCAGGACGAACATGCGGAAAGGCTCGTCGAAGCGCAGGGCATACGGTCGCGTGGTGTCGTAGACGGCGAAGTCACCGGCCCGCAGCACCGCGTCGCGCCCGTCCTGGGTGATCACTCCCGACCCGCCGAGCTGGACGCCCACCTTGATGTAGCCCGGGTTCTCCCGCGCGATCTCGCGAGGAGTGCGCGCGACCCCGACCGACGATCCCGCCACGATGCTCGCGCGTGTGCCGCCGAGCTGCTGCGCGCTGAGCCTGCCGCGGAAGCGCTCCGCGGCGTCGCCCCAAGGGGCGTGGGTGATCAGCGGCACGAAGCTGCGGGTGACGGCATCCGCCCACGGGCCCAACGGCTGCAGCGGTGCCCTGGCGGCGGCGAGCGTCGGCGCGGCCGGGGCCTCGAGCCGCCGGGACGTCCGCCCGGAAGAGGTGTCCATGATCGTCTCCTCGCGTCGATGCGGTGAGCGTCCGGCTCGGGAGCGCCGGAATGTGCAGACAGCATACGCCCGCCCGAGCCCTTTCCTGACCCTTCGGTCAGCAAAGCAGCCCGGGCGGGCGATGAGGGGTGTTCAGCGCTGGATCACCTTCGGGGCCGCGACGGCCTTGAGCCCCGCCGCGCCGAACTCCTGCCCGTAACCCGACGCCTTGACCCCGCCGAACGGGACGTTCGGGTTGATCGCGCCGTGCTGGTTGATCCACACGGTTCCGGCCTGCAACCGCGCGGCGACGGCCGTGGCGGCCTCCAGATCGGACGACCACACCGAGGCTCCCAGCCCCTGGCTCGACCGGTTGGCGCGCGCGACGGCGTCGTCGACGTCGTCGTATCGGATGACGGGGACGACGGGCCCGAACTGCTCCTCATCGACGAGGGGGGTCCCGTCCGAGATGTCGGCGACGACGGTCGTCTCATAGAACAGAGGTCCGAGCTCGGTGGCCGCGCGCCCTCCCGTCACGATGCGGGCCCCACGGTCGCGGGCGTCGTCGACGAGACGACGGACGATGTCGAACTGCTTCTCGTTCTGGAGCGGCCCGAGCACGTTGGCCTCGTCGAGACCATTGCCCATCGGCATCGCGCGGGCGAGTCCCGCGAGCGCCTCGACGACCTCGTCGTACTGCGACGAGTGCACGTACAGGCGCTTCAACGCCGCGCACGTCTGCCCGGTGTTGAGGAAGATCCCCCAGAACAACCCCTCGGCGACCGCCGCCAGGTCGGTGCCGGGGAGCACGATCCCTGCATCGTTGCCGCCGAGCTCGAGGGTGAGACGGGCGAGGTTGTGAGCCGATGCTTCGACGACGCGGCGCCCGGTCGCGGTCGACCCGGTGAACATGATCTTGTCGAGACCGGGGTGCCCGGCGACGGCGGCCCCCACCTCGCGGTCCCCCGAGACGACCGAGAGCACTCCCTCGGGCAGGTGAGCGTTGAAGACGTCGGCGAGGGCGATCACCGACAGAGGGGTGAACTCGCTCGGCTTGACCACGACGGTGTTCCCCATGCGCAGCGCCGGAGCGATCTGCCAGACGGAGATCATCATCGGCCAGTTCCACGGGCCGATCGCCCCCACCACCCCGAGCGGGTCGTAATGCACCTCGGCGTGCGTGGTCCCGTCGTCGAACACGACCTCGGGCTCGAGAGGGGTGTCGGCGGCCGATCGCGTCCAGATCGCGCACGCGCCCACCTCGAAGCGCGCGTTGGGACCGTTCAACGGCTTGCCCTGCTCGCGCGAGAGCAGGTGCGCGAGCTCCTCGGCGCGGGCCTCGATGTTGTCGGCGACGGCGTTGAGGCGCCGGCGACGCTCCTCGTGCCCCAGGGCGGCCCAGGCGGGTTGCGCGGCACGTGCGGCGGCGATCGCGCGGTCGAGGTCGTCGACCGTGTGGACGGGGGCGTACCCGATGATCTCGCGCGTCGCGGCATCCGGAATCGGACGCCTCGCGGACGCGGAGTCGGTGGGGGTGTCGAGGGTGGTGACGGTGGTGCTCACGGGGTTCCTCCTACGGCGGTGTAGCGGTCGCCGTCAGCGTACGCACGCCCCTCGCCGCTCCCGCCGTGCGGCGGCAGGGTGTGCACGCCGCGCACAGCGTCATGCGCGCACGGCGTCGTGCGGGCATCGCTCACCCGTCCCGCGGTCACCCCGCCCCGTATCGAGGGAGGAGCCGGAACGCCCACCGAAGTCGGCCGCGACCACTCCCCCGCCGGGTGACGGGGGTCGCGACGGACGCGCGGGCGTCAGCGAATCGCCGCCGCGATCGCCGCGATGTCGGCGGGGGTGGATCGACAGCACCCGCCGACCAACCGCGCCCCGGCGGCGACCCACGCGGGGGCGTCATCGGCCAGCGCGGCGGCTCCCCCGTGCCAGGTGCGGGTCGCGGCATCCCAGGTCTCGCCGGTATTGGGGTAGGCGACGAGCGGGATGCCCGGGGCCTCGGCCAGAGCGGCACCCACCGACGCGGGCGCGCAGCAGTTGACGCCCACCGCGATCACGCCGGGAACCGAGGCGACGAGCTGCAGCGCCCGGGCGCGCGAGCCGGGGGCGGCGAAGCCCGAGCTGTCGCCCGACAGGCTCACGAACGCGGGCACGTCGACGTCGGCGAGCTCCAGAGCGAGGGCCTCGACCTCGAGCGGCGAGGGGATGGTCTCGACCGCGAGCACGTCGGCCCCGGTCTCGGCGAGCACGTGCAACCGTCGACGGTGGGCCGCGCGCAGGTCGTCGAGCGAGAGGCCGTACGCGCCGGTGTACTCGCTCCCGTCGGCGCGCAGCGCCCCCAGGGGACCGACGGATGCCGCGACCACGACGTCACCGGCGTCGCGCGCGACCGACACCGAACGCCGCAGGAGCGTCTCGACCTCGGCGTCGGGGATGTCGCCCCCGAAACCCAGCTGGTACGACGCGGTGATGACGACCTCGGCACCGGCGGCGACGAACTCGGCGTGGGCGGCGCGCACCTCGTCGGGGTCGTCGCGCAGCACCCGCGCCGACCACAGCGCGCTGGTCACGTCGTTGCCGCGCGACTCGAGCAGCGTGCCGAGCCCGCCGTCCAGGACGACGGGACGGTCTGTCAGGGCGGCGGCGAGGGCGATCACGCCTCGTGCGTCTCGCCCGCGGCGAGCACGCGCAGGGCGCTCGCGAGCAGGGCCTGATCGCCGCGACTGACGTCGCGCAGGGCCTCGGCCTCGAGCCGCACGAGCTCGGTCATCGCGGCATCCACCCGTTCGATCCCCTCGGGGGTGATGGCGACGAGGATCGCCCGGCCGTCCGAGGGATTGGGACGCCGGTGCACCAGACCGCGCTCGGCGAGCTTGTCGAGACGGTTCGTCATCGCGGCGCTGCCGATCATCGTCGCCGTGATCAGGCGCGTGGCGCTGAGCTCGGTGCCCGCGCGGCGCAGGACCGCGAGCACGTCGAACTCCCACACCGCGATGCCCGCGCTGGCGAACGCCTTGGCGCGCAGCTTGGACAGGTGGAACGCCGCACGACGCAGGCGCGACATGACGTCGAGGGGCGTGAGATCGACCTCGGGCAGCAGTTGCGACCAGGCGTCGATGAGGAGGTCGACCTCGTCGTCTTTACTGCTCGCGGTAGGCATTCTTCGACGGTACCGGAGCGGCGGGGTGGTGCGGCGCGGCGTGCCGGGGATGGATGCCGGGTGGGCGGGCAAGACGCCGGGTCAGCGCGAGCGCGGCGGAGCCGTCGTCCCGCGCGCGACCAGCCGCGTGGGCAGCTCGATGTGCGTCTGCGCGAGGGGCTCTCCCGCCAGCAGGGCGAGGACCATGCGCACCGCCTCGGCGCCCAGGCGTTTCATCGGCTGGCCGACCGTGGTGAGCCCGGGCTGCGCCCGCGCGGCCTCGGGCACGTCGTCGAAGCCGACGACGGACAGGTCGTCGGGCACGCGCAGCCCCCGCTCGCGCGCGACCTCGACGATCGACAGGGCCGACAGGTCGTTCGCCGCGAACACCGCCGTCGGCGGGTCGTCGAGCGAGAGCATCGCGTGCGCGGCCTCGCGCGCGACGTCCTGCTCGTAGCGGCCCACCCCGACCAGGGCCGGATCGAACGGGATGCCGGCGGCCGAGAGCCCGGCACGATAGCCCGAGGCGCGGGCCACCGCGGAGCGCAGGTCGGGGCGACCGGCGATGAAACCGATCCGACGGTGCCCCAGCTGCACGAGATGGTGGACGGCCTGCTGCGCCCCGGTGTAGCTGTCGGACTCGACCGTGGGCAGGTCGCCACGACCCGTGTGCGGGTCGATCGCGACGATGGGCACCTCGCCCGAGACGGTCACGACCGTGGGGGTGACGATGATCGCGGCGTCGATGAGGGTGCCGCTCAGCCGGCTGAGCGAGCGGCGCTCCCACCCCTCGCCGTCGCGACGGGCGGCGGTGTAGGCCAGCAGGTCGTAGCCGGTGCCGGACAGCGCTCCCCCGACGCCCTTGAGGATCTCGGCCGAGAAGGGCTCGATACCGGCGACGAGCACCCCGATCACCCCGGTGCGCCGCGACCGCATGCTGCTGGCGACGAGGCTGGACTCGTAGCCGAGGGCCTCGACCGCATCGAGCACGCGCCCCACGGTCTGGGGCGAGACGCCGTAGCGACCGTTGACCGCTTTGGACACCGTGGCCACCGACACCCCGGCCGCCGCCGCGACGTCGTGGATCGTGGCACGCCTGTTCATGGCATCCGACCCTAGCGTGGAAATCATTTTCGAAAACGTTTGACGAGTCCTTCGCGTCCGGGCGACACTGCTGACACCTCGGCGGGCCGCACACCCATCGGGGAACGAACGAACGGCCGTGACGAACGGCCCGCGACACCGGCAGAGCAGCCGACACCGACGCGTCCCGCGACGCACTCGACGAAGAGAAACGGGCATCACATGAACACGCGCAAGATCATCGCCGGAACGGCCCTCGCCGTCGCCGGCACCCTCGCCCTCGGCGGTTGCGCCGCCGGCGGCTCCGGCGGACAGAACGCCGACGGCAGCGTCACCCTGACGATGTGGCACAACTCCACCACCGGCGACGGCAAGAAGTACTGGGAGGACACCGCGGCCGCGTTCGAAGCCGCCAACCCCGGCGTCACGATCGAGATCCAGGCGCTGCAGAACGAAGAGGTCGACGGCAAGCTGCAGACCGCGCTGAACGCCGGCGACGCCCCCGACATCTTCATGGCCCGCGGAGGCGGAAAGCTCGCCGACATCGTCGCCGCCGGGCAGGCGATGGACCTCACCGACAAGATCACGCCCGAGGCGAAGGCCGCCCTGGGCAACTCGCTCGGCGCGTTCGAGGTCGACGGCAAGAACTACGGCATGCCCGTCGCGGTGCTGCCCTCGGGCATCTTCACCTCTCAGGACCTCCTGTCGGCCGCGGGCGTCACCACCGCCCCCGCCACGATCGACGACCTCGAAGCCGCCAACGCCAAGATCCGCGCCACGGGCGTCGCCCCGATCGCCGTCGGCGCGAAGGACGCCTGGCCCGCCGCCCACTGGTACTACAACTTCGCGCTGCGCGCCTGCGCCAAGGACGTCCTCGACGAGGCCGCCTCGAGCCGCAGCTTCGACGACCCGTGTTGGATCGAGGCGGGCGAGAACCTGCAGTCGTTCCTGGCCACCCAGCCGTTCAACGACGGCTTCCTCACCACCGCCGCGCAGCAGGGCGCCGGATCCTCGGCCGGCCTGCTCGCCAACCGGCAGGCGGCCATGGAGCTCATGGGCGCCTGGAACCCCGGTGTCATCGCCTCGCTGACGCCCGACGAGCAGCCCCTGCCCGACCTCGGCTGGTTCCCCTTCCCCGAGGTTCCCGGTGGCGACGGAGAAGAAGGCGCCATCATGGGCGGCGTCGACGGCTACGCGTGCTGGGTCAACGCCCCCGCGCAGTGCACCGACTTCTTGAACTTCGCCGTCAACCAGGAGAACCAGGAGCGCTACGCCGACGCCTTCCAGACGATCCCCGCCTCGAGCGAGGCGACCGCGGCCGTCACCACCCCGGCCCTGCAGTCGGCGCTGAAGGCCTACACCGACGCGCCCTACGTCTCGGTCTGGCTCGACACGCTCTACGGACAGAACGTCGGCAACGCGCTGAACGTGGCCGTCGTGGACCTCTTCGCCGGCCAGGGAAGCCCGCAGGGCATCGTCGACGCCGTCAACGCCGCCGCCGCGCGCTGAGGACGACGCACATGACCACCCAGCTCGCCACCTCGGCGACCGACGCCGGGTCTCGCCGCCCGGCCGGGGAGGGCGCTCGCCGCGCCCCCTCGGCCGGGCGGCCGCCCGCGCGGCGCCGCCTCGAGAACTGGCGCATCCGCGGCGAACTCGCGATCCTCCTGGGCCCCGCGCTCGTGGTCTTCGTGTCGTTCGTCATCCTCCCCGTCGTCCTCGCGGCCTACTACGGCTTCTACCGGTGGTCGGGGTTCGGCACCCCCGTCGACTTCGTCGGCATCCAGAACTACGTCACGATCCTCACCGACCCCGCCTTCCACGATGCCCTGGGCCACAACGCCCTGATCGTCGTCGGCTCGCTCGTCCTGCAAGGCCCCCTCGCCCTGGGCCTGGCGCTGCTGCTGAACCGCAAGATGCGCGCGCAGTCGCTCATCCGCGTGCTGATCTTCGTGCCCTACGTCATCTCCGAGGTCGTCGTCGGTCTCGGCTGGGGCCTGCTGCTGCAGTCGGGCGGAGCGCTCAACGGCGCCCTGGACAAGATCGGTCTCGGCGCCCTCCGCGCCGACTGGATCTCGGACCCCGCGCTGGCGATCTGGACGCTGCTCATCATCATCACGTGGAAGTACATCGGCTTCGCCGTGATCCTGTTCCTCGCCGGCCTGCAGGGCATCCCGGAGGAGCTCAGCGAGGCAGCGGCGATCGACGGGGCGTCGTACTGGCAGATCCAGAGGCACATCGTGCTGCCGCTCATGGGTCCGACCATCCGCGTCTGGGCGTTCCTGTCGATCATCGGCTCGCTGCAGCTGTTCGACCTGGTCTGGATCATCTGGGGCCAGTACGTGGCCTCGACCGCCGGGACCTCCACCATGGCGACCTACATGGTCGCCAACGGCCGCAACGCCGGCAGCTTCGGTTACGGCAGCGCCGTCGCCGTGGTGATGTTCCTCATCTCGCTCGCCGTCGCCCTCGTCTACCAGCGCTTCGTGCTGCGACGCGACACCGCGGGCGCCCTCACCGGAGGCACCAAATGACCGCCACCGCCACCCTCGTCACCCCGAAGGCCCCGCGCCGCGTCGCAGCGGGCTCCAAGCGGTCGTCCTCGATCCTCGTCGGCTTCGTCGCTCTGCTGCTGATCGGCATGATGCTCGCGCCGGTGGTCTACATCATCCTCGGCGGCTTCCGCTCGAATGCCGAGATCACCGTCGACCCGGCCGGCCTGCCGACCACGTGGAACTGGCAGAACTACGCCGACGTCCTCGCCAGCGGCGTGTTCTGGGGGCAGGTCGGCAACTCCGCGATCGCGGCGATCGCCACGACCGTGTTCGTCGTGGCCCTGGGCCTGATGGCCGCCTTCGCCCTGGCCCGCTACCGCTTCCGCGGGCGCGGCGTGGTCTTCGCGCTGTTCACGGCCGGGCTGATGTTCCCGATGACGGTCGCGATCACGCCGCTGTACATCCTGGTGCGCAACCTCGGCCTGATGAACTCGCTCGCCGGCGTCGTGATCCCGCAGATCGCTTTCGCGCTGCCGCTGACCATCATCATCCTCTCGCCGTTCCTGTCGGCCATCCCCCACGAGCTGCAGGAGGCCGCCTCGATCGACGGCCTCGGCCGCCTCGGCTTCTTCTGGCGCATGGTGCTGCCGCTCGCCGTCCCCGCGGTGGTGACCGTCGGCATCCTGGCCTTCGTCAACAGCTGGAACTCGTACATGCTCCCGCTGTTCATCCTCAACAACGAAGCCGCGTACACGCTGCCGCTCGGGACGCAGGCGTTCGCCTCGCAGTACTCCGTCGACACCGCCCGCGTGCTCGCGTTCACCTCGCTGTCGATGATCCCGGCACTGCTGTTCTTCAGCGTGTTCGAGCGTCGGATCGTCGGCGGCCTCACCGGCGCCGTGAAGGGCTGACCAGACATGACCATCCACCACACCGACGTCGGCGCTGCCCGCGCACCGGGAGTCTCGGCCCGCGTCCAGGCGCTCGTCGCCGAAATGACCCTCGACGAGAAGCTCGCGCAGCTGGTCGGGTACTGGGTCGACCAGGGCGACGAGGTCGTCGCCCCCCTCTCGGGCGAGAAGGTCACGTCGACGGCCTACGCGGATGCCACGGTGCACGGCCTGGGCCACCTCACGCGCGTGTACGGCACCCGCCCCGTCGACCCCGTGGAACGGGCCGCGTGGCTGTGGGGCGAGCAGCGGCGCCTGCAGACCGAGACGCGACTGGGCATCCCCGCCCTCGTCCACGAGGAGTGCCTGACCGGCTTCGCGGCGTGGAAGGCCGCGACCTTCCCCACCCCGCTCGCCTGGGGCGCGTCGTTCGACCCCGAGGCGGTCGAGCTCATGGCATCCGCGATCGGACGCTCGATGCGCGAGGTGGGGGTCCACCAGGGCCTGGCCCCGGTGCTCGACGTGGTGCGCGACGCCCGGTGGGGACGCGTCGACGAGTGCATCGCCGAGGACCCGTACGTCGTCGGCACCATCGGCACCGCGTACGTGCGGGGCCTGCAGGCCGCGGGCGTCCACGCGACGCTCAAGCACTTCGTCGGGTACTCGGGCTCTCGCGCCGGTCGCAACCACGCCCCCGTGCACGCGGGACCGCGCGAGCTGCAGGACGTCTTCCTGCCCCCGTTCGAGATGGCCGTCCGCGACGGCGGGGTGCGCAGCGTCATGAACTCGTACACCGAGATCGACGGCGTGCCCGTGGCCTCGTCGCGCGAGCTGCTGACCGACCTGCTGCGACGGCAGTGGGGCTTCGACGGCACGGTCGTCTCGGACTACTTCGCCGTCGAGTTCCTCCGCTCGATGCACGGCGTCGCGGCCGATCGTGGCGAGGCGGCGCAGCTGGCCCTCGAGGCCGGGATCGACGTGGAGCTTCCCGGACCGGACGCGTATCCGCACCTGGCCGAGCGGGTGGCATCCGGCGCCCTCGACCAGGCGGTCGTCGACCGCGCCGTAGTGCGTGTGCTCGCCGAGAAGGAGGAGCTCGGACTGCTGGATGCCGACTTCTCGACGCCCCCGACCGACGTCGACCTCGACGACGCCGCGCACCGGGCGCTCGCCCGCCGCCTGGCGGAACAGTCGGTCGTGCTGCTGCACAACGACGGCGTGCTGCCGTTGCGCGCTCCCGGCCGTGTGGCTCTGATTGGCCCGAACGCCGACAGCACCGACGCGCTGATGGGCTGCTATTCGTTCGCGAACCACGTCCTCGCTCATCACCCGGGGGTGCCGCTCGGCTTCTCGCTGCCGACGGTGCGCGATGCTCTCGCGGAGCGCTTCGGCGAGGTGTCGTATGCGCAGGGCTGCGCGGTCGAGGGATCCGACCTGTCCGGGCTGGATGCCGCGGTGGCGACGGCCCGCGAGGCCGACGTCGCGATCGTCGTGGTGGGCGACCGCGCGGGACTGTTCGGGCGGGGCACCGTCGGCGAGGGCAACGACGCCGACTCGCTCGACCTGCCGGGCGTGCAGCGTCAGCTGGTCGAGGCCGTCGTGGCCACGGGCACCCCGGTCGTGCTCGTGCTGCTGACCGGACGTCCGTACGCCCTGGACTGGGCGCTCGACACCGCGGCCGGTCCCGCCGCCGTGCTGCAGGCCTTCTTCCCGGGCGAGGAGGGCGGCCCGGCATTGGCGGCCCTGCTGGCGGGGGATGCCACCCCCTCGGGGCGCCTGCCCGTGTCGCTGCCGCGCTCGGCGGGGGCGCAGCCGTACTCGTACCTGCACCCGCTGCTCGGCGGGCCCTCGGGCGTGACGAGCACCGACCCGACGCCCGTGCGCCCCTTCGGCTTCGGACTGTCGTACACGACGTTCGAGCGCGCCGGCCTGTCGGTGGATGGGGTCGTTGCCGTCCCGTCACGCGCCGACGATGCGGTCCCGGCCTCGGGAACCTCCGCCGAGGTCCGCGCGGGAGACGCGTTCACCGTGTCGGCTCGTGTCACCAACACCGGCGCCCGGCACGGGGCCGACGTCGTGCAGGTGTACGCGCACCG
Organism: Microbacterium testaceum; assembly: GCF_003075375.1. Taxonomy (GTDB): domain Bacteria; phylum Actinomycetota; class Actinomycetes; order Actinomycetales; family Microbacteriaceae; genus Microbacterium; species Microbacterium testaceum_E. The sequence continues at coordinate 15,108 of NZ_QDFT01000031.1, forward strand.
CGCGGTGGCCAGCGTCACGCGGCCGGTCGCGCAGCTGGTGGCGTACGCCCGCGTGGAGCTCGAACCGGGCGAGAGCGCCGAGGTGCGGTTCACCGTGCCGGCCTCGCGGCTGGCCTACAGCGATCGGGCGCTGCGCCGCGTCGTCGAGGCCGGAGAGGTCGAGCTGCGCCTCGGCCCCTCGTGCGCCGTCGTCGACGAGGCCGTGGGCGTGCGCATCACCGGGCCGACCTACGAGCTGGGCGCCGACGACGCCCGCCTGGTCGAGGTCGAGGTGCGCCGGGTCTGACCCCGCCCCCGCCCCCTTCCGCTCGAGTGTCCAGGACACGCCGCCTCCGCGCGCACGCGCCCGGCGCGTCCTGGACACTCAGCAGGTTCATGGGGCGGTCGGGATGCCGTCGCGCGGCGAACCGGACCCGCATCCGCGTTAGCGTGGGTCCACGCCATAGACGCCGCGGAAGGACCCGATGACCCTGCACGACGAGACCGCTCCCCCGACGGCCGACGCCCGCGTCGACGCGCCGGCGTCCGCCGCGTCCGGTCCCGCCGCGCCGGGTGCCCCCGTGCCCGGTCCCGCCGCGCCGGGTGCCCCCGCGTCCGGTCCCGCCGCGCACGCGCGGGCGGAGCGCGGCACGGTCGTCGGCAACACGGCATCCCGGATCTTCGTCGACCGCGACGACGAGCACGATCCCTGGTCGATCGACCTCGAGCGCATCCAGTTCTCGCCGTACTTCTCGCGCCTGTCGGCCGTCACGCAGGTCGTGTCGCCGTCGATCAGCGGCGCCCCCGTGCACAACCGCCTCACCCACACGCTCAAGGTCAGCGCGATCGCCCGCGTCGTCGCGCTGCAGCTGAACACCCGCTCGCGCCGCGCGGGTGAGGGCGACGTGTGCAACGCCACGGTCGTCGAGGCCGCCGCCTACGCGCACGACCTCGGCCACCCGCCGTTCGGGCACCTCGGCGAGTCGACGCTGAACCGCCTGGCCCGCGACGAGCTGGGCCTGCCCGACGGCTTCGAGGGCAACGCCCAGACCTACCGGATCCTCACCGCCCTCGACGTGATCGAGACCGCCCCGCGCGGACTCAACCTCACCGCCGCGGTGCGCGCGGCCTCGGCGAAGTACCCCTGGGCCCCGTCCGTGTCGCACGACGAGGTCGAGCGGATCGGCCCGCCCCGCGGCATCCGTCCCTCCCCCGACGGCACCTACCGCGTGCACAAGTACTCCGCCTACGACATCGACCTCGCGGATCTCGACGAGGCCCGCCGGGGAGTGGATGCCGACCCCCTCCGCCAGAGCATCGAGGGCGCCGTGATGGACCTGGCCGACGACATCGCGTACTCGGTGCACGACGTCGACGACTTCTACCGCGCCGGCATCCTGGATCACGCCCCCATCGCGGCGGAGTTCCGCGGGTGGCTCGACGACGTGCTGGAGTGGCGCTCGCGCGACGACGCCGAGGTGCGCGCCGAGCTCGCCCCCGGCGCGGGCCTGGAACGCCTGCGCCGCAAGATGCGCCGTGACGACCCCTGGATCGCCGACGACGAGGCCTTCCTCGCCGCCGTCAGCGATGTGGATGCCGAGATGGTCACCGACCTGCTGGCCCGGCCCTTCGACGGCTCGCTCACGGCCGAGCGCCGCCTCGCCGCCTTCACCGACCGGTGGATCCGCCGGTTCCAGGAGTCGGCCCGGTTGCGTCCGCTCGACACCCCGCGCGCCGGTCCCGTCGTGCTCTCGGCGTCGGCCTGGCACCACGTCGAGGTGCTGAAGTTCGTGCACAAGCGCTTCGTGCTCAGCCGACCCGATCTGGCGATCCAGCAGCGCGGCATGAGTCGTATCCTCGCGCGGTCGGTGCGGGCCCTCGGCGAGTGGCTCGACGACGACCTCGACCGTGCGCGCACGCCCCGCCGCCTGCGCGAGCTGATCGCGCTCGCGCACGAGCAGTACGCCGCCCTGCCCGCGGACCGCCGCCCCGCCGATGTCGAGCGGCTCGCGCGGGCGCGCGGCATCGTCGACTACGTCGCCTCGCTCACCGACGCGCAGGCGTTCGCCCTGTCCGAGGCCATCTCGGGCCGCGCCGACCGACTGTGGGCGCTGGGGCAGCGGCTGTGACCGAGACGGTCGTGTGCGACGGGCGGGTGAGCGGAGGCCGCTGAGGCGACGCCTCGACTGTTCGAGGCCGCGGTGGGCGTGGCATCCATGTCCCGCCTTTGGCGGCCTGGTCAGCGCCCGCGGCCGGCCCGGCATCCATGTCCCACTTTTGGCGGCCCCGACACCTTCGAACCGACAAGAAGTGGGACACACACCCCCATAAGTGGGACGAGGGTCGCGGCGGCGGTCGCCATGAGGTCGTTGACCGATGACGCCACTCCCCCGCCGCCGCCCCGGAACGAAGAAGTGCCCCGGGACCCGCGCAGCCCACCGCTGCGGGGGTCCCGGGGCACGATCCGTGCGTCGATGTCGACGCGCGGCGCACGTCCCGAGCGAACAGGACGCGCGAGTGCCGCACCGCCCCGGGGCTTCGCGCTCCCGGGGCGGCGGGGGTCTTACAGGCCCTGGGCCAGGCGGTAGTACGCCTGGTTCCAGCGCAGCTCGCTCTGGAAACCGCGGACCGTGGTCTCGTCGTCGATCACGACGAGCTCGGTCTTGGCGATCTCGGCGAAGTCGCGGAACACCTCGATGCCCACGGCCGTCGTCATGACGGTGTGGTGGGCGGCGCCGGCGGCGAGCCAGCAGCCGGCCGAGGTCGCGAAGTCGGGAGCGGGCTTCCACACCGCGCGACCCACGGGCAGCTTCGGCAGGTCGGGGGCGTCGACGTTCTCGACGACGTTGGCCACCAGGCGGAAGCGGTCGCGCATGTCGCTCATCGCGACGACGAGGGCGGGGCCCGCGTCGGCCGTGAACACCAGTCGCACGGGGTCGTCCTTGCCGCCGATGCCGAGCTCGTGGATCTCGAGGCGCGGCTTCTTCGTGGTCAGCGACGGCGAGACCTCGAGCATGTGGGCGCCGAGGATGCGCTCGTTGCCGGGAACCAGATCGTAGGTGTAGTCCTCCATGAGCGAGGCGCCGCCGGGCAGGCCCGCACCCATGACGTTGGCGACGCGCACGAGGATGGCGGTCTTCCAGTCGCCCTCGGCGCCGAAGCCGTAGCCCTCGGCCATGAGGCGCTGCACCGCGAGGCCGGGCAGCTGCTTCAGCGCGCCGAGGTCCTCGAACGAGGTGGTGAAGGCGCCGAAGCCGCCCTCCTCGAGGAACGAGCGCAGGCCCAGCTCGATCGCCGCGCCGTCGCGCAGCGACTGGTGACGCGCCCCACCGGGGAGCAGTTCGTCGACGACGTCGTAGCTGTCGACGTACTCCTGCACGAGGGCGTCGATGTCGGCATCCGATGCCTTCTCGACGGCCTCGACCAGCTCGTTGACGCCCCACGTATTGACCTGGACGCCGAAACGCAGCTCGGCCTCGGTCTTGTCGCCCTCGGTGACGGCGACGTAGCGCATGTTGTCGCCGAAGCGGGCGAGCTTGAGGGTGCGCGCGGCGGTCCAGCCGGCGGCGGCGCGCTGCCAGTCCTCGATCTGCTGACGCACGGCGGGGTTCGACACGTGGCCGACGACGGTCTTGCGCGAAACGCCCAGCCGCGTCTGGATGTATCCGAACTCGCGGTCGCCGTGCGCGGCCTGGTTGAGGTTCATGAAGTCGAAGTCGATGTCGTTCCACGGCAGCTCGACGTTGGCCTGCGTGTGCAGGTGCAGCAGCGGCTTCTGCAGGGCGTCGAGCCCCGAGATCCACATCTTCGCGGGGCTGAAGGTGTGCATCCACGCGATCACACCGATGACGTCGTCGCGACCGTTGACCTCGAGGGCCATGCGGCGGATGCTGTCGGAGTCCTTCAGCACGGGCTTCCAGACGACCTTCACGGGCAGGCCGTTCAGGCCCTCGACGACGGCCTGCGACTGCTCGGCGACCTGTTTCAGCGTCTCTTCGCCGTAGAGGTTCTGGCTACCGGTGACGAACCAGACCTCGTAGCCGTCGAGGTCGTTCTTGAGGGGAGTGCGGGTCATAACGTTTCCTTTGTGAGAAATCTTCAGAGGGATGCCACGGCGGCGGCCTCGACGGCGAGACCGGCCCGGTAGCGGTCGAGGTAGGCCGAGAAGCCGGCCACGTCGGCCGGTTCGGGCTCGGCCGTGACGATCGGCGCGTCGGCGAAGACCGCCTCGCGCAGGTAGGTGTCGAGGTCGCGGCCCTGGCCGTCGGCGACGTAGGCCGCGAGCACCGCGATGCCCCAGGCCCCGCCCTCGGACGCCGTCTCGGCGACCGCGACGGGCGCGTCGAGCGCCGCGGCGAGGAAGCGCTGGGCGACGCCGGCCGTGCGGAACATGCCGCCGTGGGCGTACATCTTGTCGAGCTCCACGCCCTCGCCGTGCAGGACGTCCATGCCCAGGGCGAGCGTGCCGAAGACGCCGTAGAGCTGCGCGCGCATGAAGTTCGGCAGCGTCAGGCGGCTGTCGGGCGTACGGACGACGAGGGGGCGTCCCTCGTCGAGACCCGCGATGGGCTCGCCGGCCAGGTGGTTGTACGCCAGCAGCCCGCCGGCGTCGGTCTCTCCCTCGAGGGCGGCCGAGAAGAGCGCCGCGTAGGTGGCATCCGGGGTCACTGGAGTACCCGCGGCCGCGGCGAACGCGGTGAACATGTTGGCCCACGCGGCGAGCTCGCTCGCGCCGTTGTTGCAGTGCACCATCGCCACCGCGTCGCCCGAGGGCGTCGTGACCAGGTCGAGTTCGTGGTGCACCTGCGCGAGCGGCCGTTCGAGCACCACCATCGCGAAGATGCTCGTGCCCGCGCTGACGTTGCCCGTACGGGGCGCGACGGCGCCGGTCGCGACCATCCCGGTGCCGGCGTCGCCCTCGGGGGGAGCGAAGGGGATGCCGGGGCGCAGGGTTCCACTCGGATCCAGCAGCTGCGCACCCTCGACGGTGAGCGCACCGGCCGACGCACCCGCGACGAGCGACTGCGGCAGCAGGTCCTTCAGCGCGGGGACGCGACCGGCGGCCAGCTCGTCGTAGCGCGCGACGAGCTCGGCGTCGTAGTCGCGGGTGGCGGAGTCGATGGGGAACATGCCCGACGCGTCGCCCACACCCAGGACCTTCTCGCCGGTGAGCTTCCAGTGCACGTACCCGGCGAGGGTGGTGAGGAAGCGGATCTCGGGGACGTGGGGCTCGGCATCGACGACGGCCTGATGCAGGTGCGCGATCGACCAGCGCAGCGGGATGTTCACGCCGAGCAGCTCGGTGAGCTCGGCCGCGGCGACGCCCGTGTTGGTGTTGCGCCACGTGCGGAAGGGGGCGAGCAGCTCTCCGTCGGCGTCGAACGCGAGGTAGCCGTGCATCATCGCCGAGACGCCCATCGCGGCGTAGCGCTCGGGGGTGACGCCGTACTGCTGACGGACGTTGTGGACCAGCTCGGCGTAGGCCGCTTGCAGGCCCGACCAGACGGCATCCAGCGAATAGGTCCACAGCTTGTCGGCGTAGACGTTCTCCCACTCGTGGGAGCCGGTGGCCAGCACCTCGGCGTCGGGGCCGATGAGGCACGCCTTGATGCGGGTCGAGCCGAGCTCGATGCCGAGGCTCGCCCGGCCTTCGGTGATGTGCGCGTTCATCGACGGTCGTCCGTGCTCTGTCCGTAGACGTTCTGGTAGCGCTCGTAGAGGGCGTCGATCTTGTCCTGCGGGATGGGGATGAGCGGGCCCGCCTCGCGCGCGATGTGCACCGTGCGCGCGACGTCCTCGAGCATGATGGCGGCCTTGACGGCGTCCTTCGCGCTCGATCCGATGGTGAAGGGGCCGTGGTTCTGCATGATGACGCCGCGCGAGCGGTGACCGCGCAGGGTCTCGACGATGCCGCGACCGATCGAGTCGTCGCCGATGATCGCGAACGGACCGACCGGGATGGGCCCGCCGAACTCGTCCGCCATCGCGGTGATGACGCAGGGGATCTCTTCTCCCCGGGCGGCCCACGCGACGCCGTAGGTGGAGTGCGTGTGCACGACGCCCCCGACCTCGGGCATGTTGCGGTAGACGTAGGCGTGGGCGGCGGTATCGCTCGAGGGGCTGCGCTCGCTGCCGGGGGCGCCGGGGATGGCGTTGCCGTCGAGGTCGCAGAGGATCATGTTCTCGGGCGCGAGGTCGTCGTACGAGACGCCGGAGGGCTTGATCACGAACAGGTCGGCGCCGGGGACGCGGCCCGAGACGTTGCCGCCCGTCCAGACGATGAGGTTGTAGCGCACGAGCTCGGCGTGCAGTTTCGCGACGTCGGCGCGGACGGCGTCGATCGCCTCCTGCACCTCGGGCGCGAACGTGGCGGCATCGGACACGCGTGTCTCCTTCGACGTGGTTCGGGGTGGGGCGCGGCGCCCTCGCGTCGCAATGTTACCGGTAACATCGCGCATTCGCGAGAGGTGGGTTCCTGAGGGCGAGTGTCTCCGGGGTTTGGGGCGCGATCATGCGTTCGGGGCGTGTGATGAACGCCCCGAACGCAGGGATCCGCCCCGAAACCCGTGTATCGGATGCCACGACCCGGCAGCCGACCGGGCCGGGCTCCTGAGATCGCGAACGGAAACGTCGAGCCGCCGCTCCACACGTTCTTCACCGATCCCGAGCACATCGTCCGCTGGTCGATCTCCACACGGGGGACGTACCGGGAACGCCTCCCTGCCGTCGCCGCCGAGCGCCCCGAGCTTCCGATCGTGCGCCTGCGCTCGATACGGCATCTCGGGCGTTTCGCCCGCCACCGGCGATCCGCCGCTCCTCGCCCGTCAGCGCGGGGTTGCGGTCGAGGCGCGCGGCACCAGCACCGGCGGCGCGGGAGCCGTCGGCTCGTCGCCCAGCACCCGGGCGACGGCCTCCGCCGCTTCGCCCTCCACGTCGAGGCGCACCGTGGTGAGCGCGGGCGTGTAGAAGGCGGCATCCGGGTTGTCATCGAAGCCGGCGACCGAGACGTCGGCCGGAACCGCGAGCCCGCGGGCGGCGAGCCCGGCCATCAGCCCGAGAGCCATCTGATCGTTGGCGACCGCCACCGCGGTGGCACCGGCGCGCACGTGCGCGGCGACCGTATCGGCGACGGCCGCACCGGAACCGGCGCTCCAGTCCCCCTCTACCCGACCCTCCCGCGTGAGCCTGCGACGATCGACCGCATCCGCGACCCCGGCCGTGCGCGCGAGCGCTTCGCGCCAGTCGGCGGGGCCGGCGAGCTCGACGATGCGGCGGTGTCCGAGGTCGGCCAGATGGTCCACGGCGAGCGCGGCCGCCTCGCGCTGGCGGGTCCCGGATTCGCCGTAGAGCGGCACGATGGGCACCGCGTACCCCTCGAGGGGGGTCGCGCCGTGAGCAGCGACAAGGACGATGCCGTCGACGCCCTGGTCGAGCAGGTGCTGGACGGCGGCGTCGATGTCGGCGGGGTCGTCGGAGTCGGTGTAGGCGGTCGAGATCCACCGTCCCCGGGCCCGCGCGGCGCGTTCGAGGGCGGCGATCCCGGCGGCCGGGCCGTGCAGGACGGCATCGGATGCCACCACCCCCACGGTGCGCGTCAGGCTCGTGCCGAGAGCGCGGGCGGCGTTGTTGACGCGGTAGTCGAGGGCGGCGACGGCGTCGAGCACCCGCTCGCGTGTGGCGTCGCGGATGCCCGGGTAGTCGTTCAGCACCCGCGAGACGGTCTGCGTCGACACCCCCGCGGCGGCCGCGACGTCGCGCACGCCGATGCGCCTGCCGCCGTTGTCGCCGCTCATGGTGACTCACAGTAGCGGCGCGCGCGACCGGCCAACGCACACGCGAGCGGGCGCGAGGCCTGGGACCGCTCCCGAGAAGAGCCCGTCGACGCCCCCCTTACAAGACGTCGACGGGCCTGTCTCTACTCTGGCCCACCCTCATGGGGCCGAACCAGAGGGTTGCTCTCGCGGAGGATGAGCGTCCTGCGCGCCGCGGCCTGCGCTTTCGCGTCGCGACCGCCCCTCATTCCCGTGCGCGCAGCGCCGCCACCCGGTCGTATTCCGCGCGGACCGCGGGGCGATGGTCGGGGTCGACGGCCCGCGTGGTGGCGACCGTCCAGTCGACCGGCCCCCCGGCGAGGACTCCGGCCGCCTGTCGCGCCGCACCGAGGGCGACGTACTCCCCCGCCGCGGGCACGACGATCTCGGCGTCGAACACCTGCGCGGCGATCCGCGCGACCCCCTCGTTCGCCGCCGCCCCACCGATCAGCAGGATGCGCCGGACCTCCACCCCTTGCGCCTGGATGGCCTCGAGGCCGACCGCCAGGCCGCTGAGCATGCCCTCGATCGCCGCGCGGGCGAGGTTCTCCCGAGTGGTGGATGCCAGGGTCAAACCGGTCAGCGAGGCTTTCGCGTCCGGCAGGTTGGGGGTGCGCTCTCCCTCGAACCACGGCACGAGCACGACGCCGCCCGCGCCAGGCTCCGCCTCCAGCGCGAGCGCGCCGAGCTCCTCGTGCGAAACGCCCAGCAGCCTCGCCACGGCGTCCAGGACGCGGGCCGCGTTCAACGTCGCGACCAGCGGCAGGAAGCGCCCGGTCGCGTCGGCGAAACCGGCGACGGTGCCGGTGGTGTCGGCCGTGGGGGCCTCGGCGACCGCGAACACCGTGCCGGATGTGCCCAGCGACACCACGACGTCACCCGGGCCCGCCCCCAGGCCCAGCGCCGCGCCGGCGTTGTCGCCCGCACCCGGCCCGACGTGGGCGCCACCGGGCAGGGTGCCGGCGCTCTCCCACGGCCCGAGGACGCGCGGCAGCGTCGCGTCGTGGCCGAGCGCGCGGCGGAACAGGTCGAGGTCGTAGCCGTCGGCCCCCCAGTACGCGGTGCCCGAGGCATCCGATCGGTCCGTGACGAGTTCGTCGAAGACGGCGTTGCCCGGCCCGAATCCGCGCAGCCGCCAGGTGAGCCAGTCGTGCGGCAGCGCGACCGCCGCGACGCGGGCGGCGTGGGCCGGCTCGGCATCCCGCAGCCACCGCAGCTTGGTGCCCGTGAACGACGCGACCGGCACGGCGCCCGTGCGCGCGGCGTACGCCTCGGCGCCGACCTCGGCGATGAGGTCACGCGCCGCCGACGCCGAGCGGGTGTCGTTCCACAGCAGGGCATCGCGGATGACGGCGCCCTCGGCGTCCAGCACGACCATGCCGTGCTGCTGACCGGCGATCGACACCGCCGCGACGTCGTCCAGTCCGCCGGCCTGGACGATGGCATCCTGGAGCGCTCTCCACCACGCCTCGGGGTCGACCGAGGTCCCGGCGGGGTGCGACGCGCGCCCCTCGCGCACCACGCGCCCGCTGTCGGCGTCGACGACGACGACCTTGCACGACTGCGTCGACGAATCGATTCCCATGACGAGCGCCATGCTCACTCCTCCTGTTGTCGCCGCGCCGTCGCGGCATCCCGTTCAGTGTCCACGACACGCCGTCTCGCGCGGCGACGATGCGGCGTGTTCTGGACACTCGACGGGGGGGTGGGGGGGATAGGAGGGGCCCGGATGCCGTGGCATCCGGGCCCCGGGAGACTCAGCGGGCGCCGAGCAGGTGCTCGGTCGCGAGCTGCTGCAGACGGACGAACCCGAAGCCCTTGCCGCCGAGGTACGCGTCGGTGTCGAAGTCCTCGTAGGCCGAGCGGTCGGCGAGCAGGTCGTCGTAGCTCTCGCCCTCGTTCAGCGTCGGCTGGGCCAGCTCGAGCACCTTGGCGGCCTCAAGGGCCTCCTGCACCTCGGGGTCGGCGCGAAAGGCCGCGGCGCGCTCCTTGAGCAGCAGGTAGGTGTTCATGTTGGCCGAGACGGAGTCCCAGACGCCCGTCTCGTCCTCGGTGCGCGAGGGCTTGTAGTCGAAGTGGCGGGGGCCGTCGTAGGCGGGGACGCCGCCGGGGCCGCCGTTCTCGAGCAGGTCGACCAGCGCGAAGGCGTTGTGCAGGTCGCCGTGACCGAACACGAGGTCCTGGTCGTACTTGATGCCGCGCTGACCGTTGAGGTCGATGTGGAAGAGCTTGCCGTGGTACAGCGCCTGGGCGATTCCGGCGGCGAAGTTCAGACCGGCCATCTGCTCGTGGCCGACCTCGGGGTTCAGACCCACGAGCTCGGGGCGCTCGAGCGAGTCGATGAAGGCGATCGCGTGACCGAGCGTCGGCAGCAGGATGTCGCCGCGGGGCTCGTTGGGCTTGGGCTCGATCGCGAAGCGGATGTCGTAACCCTTGTCGGTGACGTAGTCGCCGAGCAGGTTGACGGCCTCGCGGTAGCGCTCCAGCGCCTGACGGACGTCCTTGGCCGAGTCGTACTCGGCACCCTCGCGGCCGCCCCACATGACGAAGGTCTGAGCTCCCAGCTCAGCGGCGAGGTCGAGGTTGCGCAGCACCTTGCGCAGAGCGAAGCGACGCACCTGGCGGTCGTTCGAGGTGAAACCGCCGTCCTTGAAGACGGGGGCCGAGAAGAGGTTCGTGGTGACCATCGGCGTGATGATGCCGGTGTCCTTCATCGCGCCCTTGAGGCGGTCGATCTGCGTCTGACGCTCGGCATCGGTCGAGCCGAAGGCGAACAGGTCGTCGTCGTGGAAGGTCAGGCCGTAGGCACCGAGCTCGGCGAGCTTCTCGACGACGTGCACGACGTCGAGGGGCTGGCGGGTGGGGCCGCCGAACGGGTCGGTGCCGTTGTATCCGACGGTCCAGAGTCCGAACGAGAACTTGTCATCGCGGGTGGGGGTGGGCATTCCTGCTCCTTCGCATGGACGCACGAGTGCGCGGGAGCGCACCGTCGGGTTTGTTGGTTTTCACAACATATACCCCGGATGCCGCCGCGTCCACCCCCGCGTCAGCGCGAGAGCGCGGCATCCACCACCGCGAACACCGCGGGGTCCCACGTCAGCGCGCGCTCGCGTGGCAGACCGAACGCATCGGTGAAGAAGATGCTGTGCACGTGGTCGGGGAACGAGTGCCGCGTCACCCGCGGCAGCACCGCGGCGGGCACGTGATCGGCGCGACCGCTGGTGAGCGAGACCAGACCGTCGTGCGGCCACAGCTGCGCCGGCTCTGTCGCCGCGGCGAAGTACCCCGCGCCGATCGCGGTGACCGGGATGCCGTCGAGAACGCCCGCCTGCCGGTCGTTCCACGCGCGCAGGTAGCGTCGCGACACCTCGGCCGCGGCCCCCTGCGAGTTCGCCGCCGCGTAGGGCCGCGCCTCGGCGAAGATCTGCAAGGTCGCCGGGTCGCCGTGGGCGTCCGCCTCGGAGATCTCGTCGTCGACCAGGTCGCCCAGCACCGAGCCGTCCCAGGGCGTGCCGAGGGTCACCAGCCGCTCGACGCGCGGACCGTCACCGGCGAGCTCGCGGATCGCGGCGCGCGAGAACAGCCCGCCCATCGAGTGCCCGACCAGGTCGACGCTCGAGAGCCCGTGCGCGGACGACAGCCACCGCAGAAAGGCGGCGAGCGCGACGCCGGCGACGTCGATCGACCCGACCGCGTTGATCGTGACCTCGGCGGGCAGCACGACGGGAACGTCGTCGAAGCCCTGCCACCCGGCATCCCTCTCGACCGTGCCGACCCCGATGCGGGCCGGGGCGGTGAAGACGGGAACCCCCGCCGTGCGCAGGTGCTCGCGCAGCGCCGTCATGGTGTTGCCGGCCGCCAGGCCCGAGGCGGCCGCGCGGTCGGAATCGGTGAACGGGGTGACGGCGGCGCCACCGGAGACGAGGACGACGGCATCGGCCATGGGCGGGCTCCTTCGGAGGTCGGATCCCGGTCAGGATAGGGCAGTCCCCCGACACCGCCCGACCACGTCGCCCCCACCCCGTCGAGTGTCCACGACGCGCCGCGTCGCCCCCGCCCGTTTCGGCGTGCCCTGGACACTCAACCAGCCGGGGCGGGGCCTGGGCCTGGGCCCGGGCCGGAGCGCCGTGGGCCGCGGGCCGGGGGCGGGGCCGGAGGGCGGGACCGGAGGGCGGGGCCGGGGGCGGGGCGCTCAGCGCGGGAGGGCGTCCTCGATCGCGGCGACGACCTCGGGGGCGTCGGGCAGGGTCCGCGGGCTGAACCGCGTCACCCGGCCGTCGGGCGAGACGACGAACTTCTCGAAGTTCCACGAGATGCGGCCGGTCTTGCCCTCGGCATCCGGGGTCGAGGTCAGCTCTTTGTACAGCGGGTGGGCGTGACGGCCGTTGATCTTGACCTTCTCGGACATCGGGAAGGTCACCCCCCAGGTCGCGGAGCAGTACTCGGCGATCTTGTCCTCGTCGCTGAGCTCCTGCAGGAACTGGTTGCTGGGGAAGCCGATGACGGTGAAGCCGCGATCGGCGTATTTCTTGTGCAGCGCCTCGAGCGCCTCGTACTGCGGAGCCAAGCCGCATCGCGAGGCGACGTTGACCACGAGCGCCGCCTTGCCCGCGGTCAGGTCGCCGAACGTCGTCTCTTCGCCGCGGATGGTCGTGATGGGGATACCGGAGAGATCCATGATCCGATCCTGGCACCGCCCGGTTGTGGCCGGGGTGGGAGTCGGGCGCCGCATTCCGCACACGCGGCGTGGCACAGTGGTCGGATGGTCACCGCGGGCAGTCGGGGCGACGGCATGCGCCGCGCCAACCTGGCCCTCGTGCTGCGCACCGTGCATCGGGCGGGTCCGCGTTCGCGCGCGGCGCTCACCGAGGCGACGGGACTGAACCGCTCGACGATCGCCGATCTCGTGGGCGAGCTGCAGCGATCCGGCCTGGTCGTCGAGACGGCGTCCGCGGCGCAGGGCCGGGTCGGGCGACCGTCGCCGATCGTGCAGCCCGACCCGCGGGTGGTCGCGGTCGCGGCCAACCCCGAGGTCGATGCCCTCGACCTGGGCGCCGTGGCGTTCGACGGCACGATCGTGGTGCGCGAGCGCCTCGACCAGCACGAGCTGCTCACCCCGGAACGCACCGCCGCGCTCATCGCCGACCGCGTCACCGCCTGGCGCGACGGCCCCCTCCGCGATGCGCGCGTCGTCGGGATCGGCGTGGCCGTCCCGGGCCCCGTCCGCGCCGCCGACGGCCTGGTGCGAGAGGCCCCGCACCTGGGATGGGCCGACGCGCCTCTGGCACGGATGGTGACGGATGCCACGGGCCTGGCGACCCACGTCGCCAACGACGCGGCGCTCGGCGCCCTGGCCGAGCACCTGTTCGGGGCCGCGCGCGGCGTCGACGACGTCGTCTACCTCAACGGCGGAGCGAGCGGCATCGGTGGAGCGGTCATCGTGGGCGGTGTTCCCCTCGGCGGAGCCGGGGGGTACGCGGGCGAGTTCGGACAGAACCGGCCCGGCATCGTCGACCCCTCCGATCGCCGCGCCGCCGACGGCGTCCTCGAGGACGAAGTGAGTCGCGCGCTGCTGCTGGCGGCCGTGGGCCGGGGTTCCGGCGACGACGCGGCCCTGGCCGAGGCCCTGGCGGGCGACGCCGATGCGGCGGCCCGCGCCGAGATCGCCCGGCAGCGCCGCATCCTCGCCACCGCCCTCGCCAACGCCGCGAACGTGCTGAACCCCGCGGTCATCGTGCTGGGCGGTTTCCTCGCGACCCTCGCCGAGCTCGACCTGGCGGGGCTGGACGCGCAGGTGCGCGCGCAGACCATGCCCGCGTGCGCCGAGGGCTTGACGCTGGCCACGGCCGATCTCGGCGAGGACAGACTGCTCGTGGGCGCCGCCGAGACGGTGTTCGACGCGACGCTGTTCCCCACGCGCTGACCTGCGCCATCGACCCCGGTGTCGGCGGTCCGGGGCAGGATGGAGGGGCGACGACGCGAGGAGCCTCCATGATCGACACCCGAGCGGCCGGTACCACCTGGTCGGGCAACCACCGCTACCGCGCCCCCGAGGTGCTGCTCCCGGCCGACGCCGACGAGCTCGCCGAGGTCGTGGCCTCCGCCGATCTGCTGCGCGTGCAGGCCACGCGCCACACGTTCAACGACATCGCCGACAGCGAGGGCACCCTCGTGTCGCTCGAGCGCATGCCCACGCGCATCGCGATCGACGGCGACCGCGTGCGCGTCGAGGGACTCGTGACCTTCGCCGAGCTCGCCCCGGTGCTCGAGGCCGAGGGCCGGGCGCTGCACAACCTCGGCTCGCTCCCGCACATCTCCGTCACCGGCGCCACGGCGACCGGCACCCACGGTTCGGGGGTGACCAACGGCAATCTGTCGAGCGCGCTGACCGCGGTCGAGATCGTGGATGCCGACGGCACCACGCACCGCATCGACCACGACGACCCGCGATTCCCGGCGGCAGCCCTCAGCCTGGGGGCCCTCGGCGTGATCACGGCCGTCGAGCTGCGCACCGAGCCCACCTACGCCGTCACCCAGCAGGCCTACACCGGCGTGGCGTGGGACGACATCGCCGCCGACCCGATCGCGGTCCTGGGCGGCGCGCGCAGCGTGAGCATCTTCACCACGTGGGGCGACCCGGCCCACGACCTGGTCTGGGCAAAGAGCGACACGGGGACGACCGGCTGGGTCGAAGAGCTGGGCGGTCGACCGGTGGGCGACGACATCCACCTCGGCCGCATCCGCACGGTCGACAACACCACCCCGCGCGGCAGCTCGGGGCCGTGGCACACGCGGCTGCCGCACTTCCGCGCCGACGCGCTGCCCAGTGACGGCGACGAGATCCAGTCCGAGTACTTCGTGCCCCTGGCGCACGCCGCCGAGGCCCTCGCGGCCGTGCGGGCCGTCGCGCCGTCCTTCGACGCGCAGCTGCTGGTCACCGAGCTGCGCACCGTCGCCGCCGACGAGCTGTGGCTCAGCCCGGCGTACCGCCGCGACGTCCTCGCGATCCACTTCACCTGGCGCAACGACACCGACGGCGTGCTGTCGGTGCTGCCGCACATCGAGGCCGCGCTCGCGCCGTTCGACGCGCGCCCGCACTGGGGCAAGGCGTACACGATGCCCGGTGATCGTGTGCGGGCGACGCTGCCGCGCGCGCAGGAGTTCAAGGACGTCGTGCGCCAGGCCGACCCGCGCGGCGTGTTCCGCAACACCTACCTGCGCGGGGTGCTGGGCCCGTAACCCGGCCGTCCGCGACGGGGGCGGAGCGCCACGCCCTCAGAGCGCGCGCAGGAAGCCCGTGATCGCGTCGTGGAAGCGACGCGGATCCTGGTTCGCCTCGTTGCAGTGGCCGCTCGCGTCGAAGGCGACGAGCTCGGCATCCGGATGCCGCTTCACGTACGCCATCGACCCGCTCACCGGGACGACCGGGTCGCGCAGGCTGTGCACGATCAGCGTCGGCACCGCCGGCGCCGGACGCGGCCCGTCCACCCAGTTCAGGGCGCGGGCGTCCACCGCCTCGATGAGCCCCAGCGCGCGGGAGCCGAGGCGGCTGCCGAGCACCGCGAGCGCCGCCGCACCGACCGAGGCGGGCAGCCGCGCGCCCCGGATCGCGCGGTCGACGATACGGGTCCAGTCCAGGGCCGGCGCGATGAGCACGAGCCCCGCGACGGCCTCGCGGTGGACGGAGCGCTCGAGCGCGAGCATCGCGATCGTCCCGCCCATCGACCACGCCACCAGCACGATCTCCCGAGCGCCCCGTGACACCGCGTAGCCGATCGCGTCGTCCACATCGCGCCACTCGCGCGTCCCCAGAGAGGACGGCAGCGACTCGGCGGGAGCGGCCTCGTCGTCGCCGGCGTACGACACGACGAGCGACATCCACCCGGCGTCCGCGGCAGCGGGGGTCGAGCGCAGAGCGCCGTGGCGGCTCGAGCGCAGACCGTGCACGTGGATGGTCCAGCGCCCGTCGGCGGCATCCGCGTCTCCGATCTCCCACGCGTCGGCGGTGCCTCCGCGGGTGAGCGGGATCGCGACGTGCCGGGTCGGTCCGACGGACTCGGGGGTGCCGATGCTCTGCGAGGTCCAGGCGCCCGCGGCCTCGCCGTCGGCAAGGTGGGCGGGGCGCGTGAGCAGCGCGCGTTCGATCCGCTCGCCCTCGTCGCCGACGATGTCGCCGATCACGAGGTGGGAGCCGTCCGGAAGCCACATGCCGTACGTCCCCGGCTGCCGGCTGTCGGCGGTGGCGGCGACCGAGACGGTGCCGTCCCCGATGCGGATCGGGGCGTAGCTCTTCGCCGCGCGGGGGGCGATCAGGCGGCGCGCGACGTACCCGCCGAGGGCCGCATGGGCGGCCAGGGCGACGGCACCGGTGGCGGCGGCACCGACGGTG
This sequence comes from Microbacterium testaceum, assembly GCF_003075375.1. Classification (GTDB taxonomy): domain Bacteria; phylum Actinomycetota; class Actinomycetes; order Actinomycetales; family Microbacteriaceae; genus Microbacterium; species Microbacterium testaceum_E. Next base: position 31,287 of record NZ_QDFT01000031.1, read on the forward strand.
AGGGAACGGATCATGGGCGGACTCCCGGGAGGTCGCGGGTCAGGTGGAGGTCGACGGCGTCGAGCAGTCCCCGTTCGCCGGCGTCGAGCGGCGTCGAGGTGGCGATCGCGCGGTCCTCGACCGCGACCCTCAGTGCGTGCAGGCGCCCGTCCGTCCCGCCGCCCGCGGCCGCCTCGGCGACGCCGCGCGTGCGGGCGACCGTGCGCAGGTCATCGAGCAGGGTCTCGCCCCGGCGACGGATGAGCGTCGACACCCGCGAGGAGCGCAGGATGCCGATGACGAAGGCGAGGACGCCCAGGTAGAAGAGGGGGTCGAAGAGGGCGCTGACGACCGCGTTCGGGGCGAAGAAGCGGGTGAGGGTGAGGTCGACGATCTCGCTCACGCAGCCCAGCACGATGCCGATCGCTCCGGCGCGGAACCACGGGCGCACCCCCGGCAGGGAACGACTCGCCGAGGTGCACAGCAGCACGCCCAGTCCCGCGATCCCGGCCATGTGCACGACGCCGTACACCCACGCTCCAGTCGAGGTGACGACGGCATCCTCGATGAAGCGGAACGACGACGTCCCTCGCTCGGGCAACGCGACGAAGAAGACCGCGGCGAACATCGCGGCGAGCGACGCCGGAAGGCCCCACCGCAGCGTCCGCACCCGAGCGGTCAGGGGCGCCGTCCCGGCCTGGATGCCGAGCCACAGCGCCACCATCGTCAGGACGTTCTGGACGAGTTTGAGGATGTTGGTCCCGCCCAGCAGGCCGTCCATCAGCGGCAGGGGGACGACCGTTCCCTGCGTCAGCAGCGCCACGGCCCCGACCAGTGCGGCGAGCCAGGCGATACGGGTCCGCGGCTGACGCACCGCGGTGCGCGCGCGGGCGATGACCACCAGCAGCAGGGCCGCCAGCGCGACGTCGATCAGGACGACGGTCACCAGGATTCCTCGGCGACCCGGGGGCCCGCGTAGCGCAGCCCCGCGATACGGTGGGCGATGTGCTCGGCGACCAGCTCGGCCTCGGCCTCGGGCGAGGTGAGGCGGGGGTCGTCGTGCGGGGGGACCGAGGAGCGCTCCCAGAACGCCCCGGCGCAGTGGGCGTCGTCGAGCAGGTGTCCCAGTTCGTGCGAGGCGGCGAACTCGCGGTACACCGGCGCATCCGCGGCACGGACGTGGATGCTCCCCTCGCGACGACCCGGGAAGAACGTCAGGAATCCCGTCAGCGTGCCCCATCCGGACGTGTCGGGTTCGGCGACGACCCGCAGACGGATGCCGAGAGCCCCCTCGACCGCGCCGACGACCTCGGCGAAGGTCATCCCGGGGACGAGGTGCGCCCGAGCGACCGCGCGGTCGACGCGGGCGCGCACGCGCGCCATCGCCTCTTGCGTCTCGGTCACAACCGTTTCCCGTCGATCGATCAGGTGGCGGGCGGTCCGCCGCGCAGTGAGCGGGCGATCGCCCGCAGCGCATCGGGCGACATCTGCCCGAGCGCACGGAAGTGCACGGCGCTCGCCCCCGCCGCGCGCATGGCATCCCGCAGCTCGAGTTCGGCCTCGGTGCGATCGGTCACGGCCTCGTCGGTGTAGTCGATGAGGTATTCGCCGGGGACGTCGGCCCAGTGCGCGATCAGGCGCAGCACCTCTTCGTCCAGCACGACGGTGTTCGTCTCAGCCGACAGCAGCGCACGGGCGCTGTCGGCGAGGGCCGGGTCGATGCCCGCGAGGTGGTCGAGCAGATCGCCGTCGGCCGCACCCTGGCTCGCCACGAGACGACGGACCCGCTCGGCGAGAGGACGCGCGGGCACGCGCATCCCGACGCGACTCGCGGACTCGGGGCTCGCGACCTCTTCGGGCGTGACGCCCAGGGCGGTGGCGAGGGCCTCGAGATCGTTGGTGTTGTACGGCAGCGAGAGACCGGCGCGCGACTGGTAGTAGCTCTTGGTCATCCCGGCGCGACTGAGCAGCTCGCCGACGGTGAGCCCTTTCGCCCGCCGCAGGCGATCCACGTTCGCCACCACTCGGCGGGAGTACCGCGAGGGTGGTCCGACTGCGCCTCGACCCACTCTCCGATCCTAAGCGACCGGGGTGATGGTCGTAATTACGATCCACCACCGGGTGCTATTTACGGAGTGCTGTGCTTGGATGGTCGAGCAGCGGGCGGAGTGGCCGTGGGGGACGCTCCGCCCGCGCAAGCCGGTCGTGGTCGGCCGACCGCACCGGCGGCGGGCACGACACCATTGGGGGGTGCCGTGCCCGCCCTCTTCGGTCCGGGGCCGGCGGTCCCGGCTCACCACGCGATGACCGCCTCAGGCGATGCGCCGCTCCCCCGGTCGCAGCACGCGCCACCACCGGTGGCCGTAGCCGTCGAGGGTGACGTCGAACCCGTCGCCGTCGAACGCCTCGCCGCCCGGCGCGTCGTCGAGCAGATCGACGAGACGCCAGCCCTCGGCATCCGCCCCCTCGATGCGCAGCCGGAAGGTGCGCCCGTCCGGGGCGAAGTTGTGGACCGCGACGAGCATCCCCAGCTCGCTCGTGACCGAGTGGGCCAGGACGCACGGGTGCGGTTGATCCAGGATGCCGAGCTCCCCCCAGCCGATCTCGGGCGACGCCCGGTAGTGGCGCACGAGGTTCTGGACGAAGCGCAGCATCGAGTCGGGGTCGCGGCGCTGCTGTGCGACGCTGACGTGCTCGGGTCCGAAGCCGCCCGGAACCACGTCGGCGACGAGCTCGTCCGCAGCCGAGAATCCCGCGTCGGCGTCCGCGGTCCACTGCATCGGCGTGCGCACGGCCGCGCGACTGCCCGAGATCGACGGATTCTCGCCCATGCCGATCTCTTCGCCGTAGTACAGCACCGGAGCTCCGGGCAGAGAGAACATCAGGCTGTAGACCATGCGGACGCGCCGGGGGTCGCCGTCGAGCATCGACGGCAGGCGGCGGGTGATGCCGCGCCCGTGGATGCGCTGCCCCTCCTCGGGGGCGAATGCGGCGAAGACCTCGTCGCGCTCGTCCGCGCTGAGCTGGTCGAGGGTGAGCTCGTCGTGGTTGCGCACGAAATTGCCCCACTGGTTGCCGCGGGCGATCTCGGGCCGCGACAGCAGCGCGTCGCGCAGCGGAGAGGCGTCGTGCCGGGCGAGAGCCAGGTACAGGCGCTGATTGGCGACGAAGTCGAACTGCATGGTCAACTCGTCGCCGTCGGCGTCGCCGAAGAAGCGCATCTGCTCGTCGTACGGCAGGTTGACCTCGCCGAGCATCATCGCGTGGCCGCTGCGACGCGAGACGTACCCCCGCAGGGCGCGCAGGAAGTCGTGTTCGGGACCGTCGTCTCCGTCGATGAGGTGGGGCACGGCATCCACGCGGAAACCGTCGATGCCGAGCTCGAGCCAGAACCCGATGACCTTGGCGATCTCTTCGCGCACCTCGGGGTGGTCGGTGGCCAGGTCGGGCTGGTGACGGTAGAAGGAGTGCTTGTAGAACTGCCCGGCGGTCTCGTCGAAGAACCAGACGCCGTCCTCGACGTCGGGGAACATGCTCGCGGGGGCGTCCTCGGGCACCTCGTCGCGCCACTGGTAGAAGTGCCGGTAGCGGTTGTCGGGGCTCTTGCGCGCCTCTCGGAACCAGGGATGCCGGTCCGAGGTGTGGTTCACGACGAGGTCCACGATCACCCGCATCCCGCGGTCGTGCGCGGTGCGCAGCACCTCGACCATGTCGCCGAGCGATCCGTAGCGCGGGTCGACGCCGTAATAGTCCTCGATGTCGTAGCCGTTGTCGCGCTGCGGAGAGGGGTAGAAGGGCGCGAGCCAGAGGCACGTGACGCCGAGCTCGGCGAGGTGGTCGAGCCGCTGGGCGAGACCGCGCAGGTCTCCGACACCGTCGTCGTCGGCATCCAGGTAGGTCTTGACGTCGAGGTTGTAGAAGACGGCGGTCTTCCACCACAGGTCGCTGGTGTCGGTGAGCCTCACGATGCCACCCCCGTCCGGTCGTCGGTGCGGAGCACGGTGTGCGGGGAGGTCGTCATCGGAGCCCTCTTCTCGGGAGCGGTGGCGTCTGTCCCTGTCGTTCCTATCGCGTCCGACCGCACCGACGGTTGCTCTTGCCCCGGTGCGGACGATGTGCGTCCCCGGTCCCGGACCGGGATCCGCGAGAGTGCCGGAGCCGCGCTCCGTGCGGCGCGACCACGCCGGGGCCGGGGCCGGGGCCGGGGCCGGGGCCGGGGCCGGGGCCGCAATATACGCCAACCGACGCCGCGACGGGGATTCCTTCTCTGCCGTAGCGCGCCAGCCGGTGGCTGCTTACTGTGGGCCCATTCGCGCAGTTTCACCGTCTCGATCATGGCGATAGACCTCGGTGAAGTCGCTCTCCCCCACTGGACACCAGAAGGAGCCCCCATGAGCCCGGATGACAAGACCAACACCTGCAGCTACCACATGGCCGGTAGCCTTCCGGCCGGCGGTGATCACCTCGGCGGCACCTTCGGCCAGGCACCGAGCCTGGACGGGTGGTACCCGCAGCGGTTGAAGGTCGAGCTGCTGCACCGCAACGGCGTCGCCGCCGACCCGCTGGGCGCCGATTTCGACTACGCGGCGGCGTTCGCCACGATCGACCTCGAGGCGCTCAAGGCGGACATCAAGGAACTGCTGACCACCTCGGTCGACTGGTGGCCGGCGGACTACGGCAACTACGGTCCTCAGATGATCCGCATGGCGTGGCACGCCGCCGGCACGTACCGCATCGCCGACGGACGTGGCGGGGCGGGGACCGCGATGCAGCGGTTCGCTCCGATCGGCAGCTGGTGGGACAACGGCAACACCGACAAGTCCCGTCGCCTGCTGCAGCCGATCAAGCACAAGTACGGGAACGCGCTGTCGTGGGCCGATCTGATGGTCCTGACCGGAAACTGCTCGCTCGAGCTGATGGGTCTGCCGACGTACGGCTTCGCGGGAGGACGACTCGACGCCTGGGAGCCCGACGACGGCACCTGGTGGGGCCCCGAGGTCTGGAACCCGCACAAGGTCGAGAGCCCCGACGAGATGGTCAGCCGGGACGAACGCTGGCACGGTCGGAACGGCGACGCGGATTACGACCTGCAGAGCCCGCTGGCCGCCTCCCACCAGGCCCTGATCTACGTCAACCCCGAGGGGCCGTACGCCAACGGCGACCCGATGGGCTCGGCGCGGGACATCCGCATCACCTTCACGCGCATGGCGATGAACGACGAAGAGACCGTCGCCCTCATCGCCGGCGGTCACGCGTTCGGAAAGAGCCACGGTCAGGTGCCCGCGTCCCAGATCGGCCCGTCGCCCGAGCTCGCGCCGATCGAGTCGATGGGTCTCGGCTGGCACAACCCGGTCGGCAGCGGCAACGCCGAGAACACCTCGACCAACGGCATCGAGGGCAGCTGGACCCCGAACCCGATCCAGTGGGACAACGCCTATCTCGAGAACCTGTTCGCGTACGACTGGGAGCAGACGAAGAGTCCTGCCGGCGCCCTGCAGTGGACGCCCACCGACCCGGACGCGCCGAAGACCCCCGACGCGCACGTCCCGGGTCAGATGAACCCGCTGATGATGATGACCTCGGACATCGCGCTCAAGGTCGACCCGGAGTACCGCGCCGTCTGCGAGCGCTTCCTGGCCGACTTCGACCTGTTCACGCTGGCGTTCTCGAAGGCCTGGTACAAGCTCACGCACCGCGACATGGGGCCCAAGCACCGGTATCTCGGCGCTGAGGTCACGATCTCCGACGACCTGCTGTGGCAGGATCCGCTCCCCGATGCGGACGGGACCGTGCTCGACGACAACGACGTGGCGGCCCTCAAGAAGGCCGTCCTCGAGACGGGGCTGTCCGTGTCCGACCTCGTCTACACGGCCTTCTCCGCCGCGTCCACCTACCGCGACAGCGACAAGCGAGGTGGCGCGAACGGCGGACGTCTCGCCCTCTCGCCGCAGAAGGACTGGGCGATCAACCGCCGCACCATCCCGGTGATCGACGCGCTGCGGACCGTGCAGTCGGACTTCGCCGCATCATCGGACGGACGACAGGTCTCGCTCGCGGATCTCATCGTCCTCGCCGGCACGGCCGCGGTCGAGCGGGCGGCACGGGCGGCGGGCTCCGACGCCGATGTCCCGTTCACGCCGGGCCGTGTCGACACCACCCAGGAGCTCACCGACATCGAGATGTTCGAGTGGCTGCGCCCCGTCGCCGACGGCTTCCGCAACTTCGTGTCCGAGCGCTTCGAGCAGTTCGCCCCCGGTGTCGCACCCGAGGCGGCGTTCCTCGACAAGGCGAACCTGTTCACGCTGACCGCGCCCGAGTGGGCCGTCCTCACGGCGGGGCTCCGCGTCCTCGGCGCGAACTGGGACGGGTCCGACCGGGGTGTGTTCACCGATCGCGTCGGTGTCCTCACGACGGATTTCTTCGTGAACCTGACCGACACCGACCTGGTCTGGACCAAGGACGACGACACCGCATCGACCTTCACCGGCCGCGTCCAGGCGACCGGCGAAGCGCGCTGGCGGGCCTCGCGCAACGACCTGGTGTTCGGCTCGAACGCGCAGCTCCGCTCGATCGCCGACGCCTACGCGGGCGCCGACGGGCAGGAGAGGTTCGTCCGCGACTTCGTCCAGGTCTGGTCGAAGGTCATGATGCTGGACCGCTACGACGTCAAGGGTCACAAGCGCTACGGAGCGATGGCCGCCTGACCCGCGCCGCCCTCATCGTCGCCCCCTCTCGTCTCGGAGAGGGGGCGACGTTCGTCTTCGCCGACGGTTCCGTGCGTCCGGAGTACCGGAGACGCACGCGGGCCCCCGTCCCGAGGGACGAGGACCCGCGCGGGGTGAGGTCAGTTCACCCGGGTACGGCGTTGGCCGATCGTCAGGGCCGCACCGGCGGCCACCATGAGCAGCGCACCGATCCCCAGGCCCCAGGGAAGGTCCGCACCGGTCGCGGCGAGCGCACCCGGAGCGACCACCTGCACGGGGATCGACGCGAACGTCCGACCGTCGTCGCGCACGATCACCAGCGTGTGAGTGCCGAGCGCGAAGTCCGCCGGCACATTCACACGGAACGTCACCGAACCGCGATCGTCGGCCTTCGGAATGCCCGTGATCACGAGCGGCTGGCTGTTCAGCGTCGCCGCGAGCTGCTCACCGGGCTTGACCCCCGTCACCGTCGCGGTGAACGACCCGCCGCGCTCGACACGCGAGGAGCTGACCGTGGCCGTGGTGCCCGCCGCCGCGTTCGCGACGGGAGTGGCGGACGCGGATGCCGAGGGGCTCGGCGACGAGGTGGGCTGACCGGTCGGGGCCGTCGTGGGTTCCGGCGACGCCGTGGGCTGGCCCGTCGGGGCCACCGTGGGCTCCGGCGAGGCGGTCGGCGACGCGGTCGGCGACGCCGTCGGCGACGCGGTCGGCGATGCCG
>NZ_QDFT01000032.1 GCF_003075375.1 Microbacterium testaceum
CTCGGTCTCGGCGCGCCGCCCTGCTGCGGCGCGCCGAGACCGAGCGCGCCCGCGCCGAGCTCGATCCCGAGGTCGTCCCCGGCGCATCGAGCGCCGAGCACGCCGCCGCGTACGAGCGCGCGCAGCGCGACGCCAACGACCGCGAGAGCGCGGTCGCCGGAATGCGCGACCGACTCCACACCGCCGAGCGCGAGCGCGACGCCCTCACGGCCCAGACCACGGCGCTGGGGCGCGCCCTCGACGTGCGCAACGCGGCCGCCGACCTGCTGGCCGCGGGCGGTCCGGGCGTACGGGGTCTGGTCGGCGACGACGTCAAGGTCACCGCCGGGTACGAGGCGGCCATCGCCGCGGCGCTCGGCTCGCTCGCCGAGGGACTGCTCGTCGACGACGCTGAGGCGGCTTTCGACGCCGCGCGGACGGCGGCCTCGGCCGACATGGGGGTCGTCGAGATCGCGATCGCCGGAGCCGACGCGCCGACGACCGCGCCCGAGGTGGAGGGAACGGTCGCGGCCGTCGACGTCGTCACCGCGTCGGCGGGGGTGCGCGGCATCCTGTCCCGCACCTTCGTCGTCGACGACCTCGCCGCGGGTCGAGCGCTCCAGGCGGGACTGCCCCCCGAGGTGACGCTGGTGACCCGCGCGGGCGAGGTGCTCACGGCCCTGACCGTGCGGGCCGGCTCGGGGTCGGGTCGCTCGCGACTTGAGCTCGCCGCCGAACGCGACGCCGCCGAGGAGCGTCTGGCCGAGATCGTCGTCGTGGCGGATTCGCTGCGCGAGGCCCTCGCCGACGAGCAGCGGGTGCTCACCGACGCGCGCCAGCGGACGAAGGAAGCGCTGTCGACCCTGCGCGCGCACGACGCGGCCCTCGCCGCCCAGGCCGAGAAGACCAACCGCGTCACCGTGCAGCACGAGTCCGCCGTGGCGGAGTGCGAGCGTCTCGAGGCGGGGCTCGGCCAGGCCCAGGCCCTGGTCGTCGACGCCGAAGAGGCGGCGCGTCGCGCCGAAGAGCAGCTGAACCGGGCGCTCGAGGCCCCTCGGCCCCTGCTCGACGCGTCCGCGCGCGCGGGACTGGCCGCCGAGGTCGACGCCGCCCGGGAGCGCGAGCTGCGCGCGCGGCTCGACATCGAGACGCTCAAGGAGCGCGTCCGCGCGGGCGAGGTGCGCATCGTCCAGCTCGAGCAGCAGCGGGAGCGCGAGCGCGCCGCTGCCGCCGAGGCCGCGCGCCGCGCCGTGATCCGTCGCGCGCAGCGCGCCGTCGCGGCCGAGGTGGCGGGACACCTGCCGCCGCTGCTGGACTCGGTGGACCGCTCGGTGAGCCAGGCGCGGGTGGAGCTGGCGGCGGCCGAGTCGGCGCGCGCGGCCGTCACGGAGGAGCTCGCCCGTGCCCGCGCCGATGAAGCGGCGGTGCGTGAGCGGCTGGCCCGCCTCACCGAGAGCATCCACGGACTCGAGCTGCAGATGCACGAGAAGAAGCTGCACGTCACGAGCCTTCTCGAACGGGTGCAGTCCGAACTCGCGCTCGACGAGGCCGTCCTCGTGGCCGAATACGGTCCCGACCAGCTGATCCCCGCGGACGGCGAGGGCGAGGGCGTGCGCTACGACCGCACCGCGCAGAAGCGTCGGCTGCAGGACGCCGAGCGCAAGCTGGCGCAGCTGGGACGCGTCAACCCGCTCGCCCTCGAGGAGTTCGCGGCGCTCGAGCAGCGGCACGCGTTCCTCACCGAGCAGCTCGCCGACCTGCAGCAGACCCGTGCCGACCTGCAGACGATCATCGCCGAGCTGGACGAGCGGATGCAGACCATCTTCGTCGCCGCGTTCGAAGACACCCGCGCCGCGTTCACCGACATCTTCCCGATCCTCTTCCCGGGCGGAACCGGGAGCATCTCGCTCACCGACCCCGACAACCCGCTCACGACCGGGATCGAGGTCGCGGTGCGACCGGTCGGCAAGAAGATCGAGCGCCTGTCGCTGCTGTCGGGCGGCGAGCGCTCGCTGGCCGCCGTGGCATTCCTCACCGCGATCTTCACCGCCCGCCCCAGCCCGTTCTACATCCTCGACGAGGTCGAGGCCGCCCTCGACGACGCCAACCTCGGACGGCTCCTCGGCGTCTTCGAGAAGCTGCGCGCGAGCAGTCAGCTCATCGTCATCACGCACCAGAAGCGCACGATGGAGATCGCGGACGCGCTGTACGGGGTCTCGATGCGGCAGGACGGCGTCTCGGCCGTCGTGGGTCAGCGCGTGGGCGACCGCGCCGCCGCCCGTGACGAGGCCGCCCCCGTAAGCTGAAGCAATGGCTGAGAACTCCTGGTCGCTGGGCCGCGCGCTGCGCGGGCTGTTCGTCAAACCCACGATCGACGAGAACACGTGGGAAGACCTCGAGACCGCGCTGCTGACGGCCGACTTCGGTCCCGACGTCACCGAGCGCCTCGTCGACGAACTGCGCGAGAAGGTCGAGCGCTACCGCACGACCGACCCCCGCGACCTGCAGCGCATGCTCAAAGAGACGCTCGAGGAGCACTTCGCGAAGTTCGACACCACCCTGCGACTCACCGAACGTCCGGCGGTCGTGCTCGTCGTGGGCGTGAACGGCGTGGGCAAGACCACCACGATCGGCAAGTTCGCCAAGTTCCTGCAGCGCTACGGGCGCACGGTGACGGTGGGGGCCGCCGACACGTTCCGCGCCGCGGCGGTCGACCAGCTGGCCACCTGGGCGGAGCGCGGGGGAGCGACGATCGTGCGTCCGCAGCACGAGGGTCAGGACCCGGCATCCGTCGCCTTCCAGACCGTCGCCCACGCCAAAGAGACCGGCACCGAGATCGTGCTGGTCGACACCGCCGGCCGCCTGCACACCAAGGGCGGACTCATGGACGAGCTCGGCAAGATCAAGCGCGTCATCGAGAAGCAGGCACCGATCGCCGAGGTCCTCCTGGTCCTGGATGCCACGACCGGCCAGAACGGCCTGATGCAGGCGCAGGCGTTCCTCGACAGCGCCGGGGTCACGGGCCTCGTGCTCACCAAGCTCGACGGTTCCGCCAAGGGCGGCTTCGTCCTGGCGGTCCAGGAGCGCACCGGCATCCCGGTGAAGCTGCTGGGTCAGGGCGAGGGCATCAACGACCTCACGGGTTTCACGCCGCACGTGTTCGCCGCCTCGCTCGTCGACTGAGCCCCTACCGCACATCCGCCCCCGGGCGGGTCGTCTTCCCGAAGACGGGGAGGGCTGCTTACATGGAGGCATGGCCATCGAGCACGACTTCTTCGGACTCCTCGAGTCGGGCCCCGACGGGTCGATCTTCTGGAGCGAGAACGTCGAGTTCGGCGATCAGAGCGTCACGGTCGACCTGACCGCCCCCGACCAGGACGACGTCTCGGTCGAGGCGCTCGACGTCGCGGCATCCCTCATCTCCTCCCTCGAGTCGATCGACCTCGCCGCGCGCAACGCCATGGTCGACGAGCTCGGCTCGCGCACCAGCGAGGTGACCGAGTACATCCTGCAGCAGCAGGCGACGCTCGGCGACGAGCTCGAGGACTTCCTGGTCGACGCCTCGGGCGACACCCACATCGACGTCATCAAGGCGCTGCAGCTGATGAGCATGACGATCCTCGCGGACGAGCACGGCGGCGCCGACCCGTTCGCGGTCCTCGAGTACGCGCTCGACCCCGACGCGACCGACGACGTACTGCTGGTCAACCTCGCGTCCGACGGGCGCGTGCAGTCGGTCACCAGCGCCGACTGACCCCGTGCAGACCTTCCTGCCGTACGCGTCGTTCGTCGAGTCGGCCCGCGCCCTCGACCTCAAGCGCCTGGGCAAGCAGCGGGTCGAGACGTTCCAGCTGCTGCGCGCCTTGACCGTCCCCGACCACGGCTGGCGGCATCATCCCGCGGCGAAGATGTGGGACGGACACCTCGCGGCGCTCGTGTCGTACGGCCTGGTCGTGACCGACGAGTGGATCGCCCAGGGGCGCGCCGACACCGTGCGCGAGAAGATCCGCGTCTTCGCACCCGAGGTCGACGGTGTCGCCCAGGACGACCTCGACCTGCCGCCGTGGCTCGGCGACGAGGCCTTCCACCGGGCCCACCGCTCGAACCTGATCCGCAAGGATGCCGAGTTCTACGTCCCGCGTTTCGGCGATCTGCCCGACGACCTGCCGTACATCTGGCCGGTCTGACGCGAACGCGGCCGAGGGGACGACGGCCGGGTGCTCCGGCCGCCGCCCCGCGTCACACGGCCTGGGCGAAGCCCGCGTCGGCCGCGGCGATGTCCTTCGCGAGGTGGGCGAGATGCGGCGGGATCTCGCGTCCCTTCGACACCATCGACTGCGCCCACAGGCGTCCGGCCCGGTAGGACGAGCGGACGAGGGGACCGGCGAGCACGCCGAGGAACCCGATGCGCTCGGCCTCTTCTTTGAATTCGACGAACTCGGCGGGCTTGACCCACCGCTGCACCGGCAGGTGGCGCGGGGTGGGGCGCAGGTACTGGGTGATCGTGATGATGTCGGTTCCCGCCGCGTGCAGGTCCTCGAGGGCCTGCACGACCTCTTCGGGCTCCTCGCCCATGCCGAGGATCAGGTTGGACTTGGTGATGAGCCCCGCGTCGCGGGCCGCGCTGAGCACGCCGAGCGATCGGTCGTACCGGAAGGCGGGACGGATGCGCTTGAAGATGCGCGGCACCGTCTCGACGTTGTGCGCGAAGACCTCGGGGCGCGACGAGAACACCTCGTCGAGGTGCGCCGGGTTGCCCGAGAAGTCGGTCGCGAGGATCTCGACGCCGGTCCCGGGGTTCTCGGCGTGGATGCGTCGCACCGTCTCGGCGTGCAGCCACGCGCCCTCGTCGGGCAGGTCATCGCGTGCGACACCCGTGACCGTGGCGTAGCGCAGCTGCATCCGGGTCACGCTCTCGGCGACGCGGCGGGGCTCGTCGCGGTCGTAGTCGGCGGGCTTGCCGGTGTCGATCTGGCAGAAGTCGCAGCGACGGGTGCACTGCGAGCCGCCGATGAGGAACGTGGCCTCGCGGTCCTCCCAGCACTCGAAGATGTTGGGGCAGCCCGCCTCCTGGCAGACCGTGTGCAGCTCCTCGGTCTTCACCAGGTTCTGCAGCGCCGTGTACTCGGGGCCCATCCGCGCCTTGGTCTTGATCCACTCGGGCTTGCGCTCGATCGGCGTCTCGGCATTGCGCACCTCGAGGCGCAGCAGCTTGCGCCCGTTGGGGGCGGTGGATGCCGGCGCCCCGGCGTTACCGGTCCCGCAGGCGCTCACGCGGCCACCGCCGCGTACTCGGCGCGGAAGACGCGCTCGATCTCGGGCAGGAGGTCGGCGGGGGAGACGTCGGCGCCCCGCACCTCGCTGACGGTGGTCACCCCGGCATCCGAGATCCCGCACGGCACGATGTGCCGGAACCCCGCGAGGGTGTTGTCGCAGTTGACGGCGAAGCCGTGCATGGTCGTTCCCTTCTCGACGCGGACCCCGATCGCCGCGATCTTGTCGACGCCCAGGGGGCGCTGGACCCAGACGCCGCTGCGCCCCTCGACGCGGAACCCGTCCACGCCGAGCGCGCCGAGTGCGTCGATGAGCAGGCCCTCGAGTCGTCGGACGTGGGCGACGACGTCGATCGGCTCGGGCAGGCGCACGATGGGGTAGCCGACGAGCTGCCCGGGTCCGTGCCAGGTGATCTTGCCGCCGCGATCGACGTCGACCACCGGCGTGCCGTCGTCGGGGCGCTCGTGCGCCTCGGTGCGCTTGCCCGCGGTGTACACGGCCTCGTGTTCGAGCAGCAGCAGCGTGTCGGGCCGTGTGCCCGCGACCACGTCGGCGTGGATGCGGCGCTGGTGGGCCCAGCCGTCGAGATAGGGAACGTAGTGCGGGGCCAGGCCCGCGTGGTGGATGTCGAGCATCGACCCTCCGATGTTGGATTGCGTCCAAGAATACACGCGCGCGACCGCCGTAGGCTGACGTCGTGGCCTCCGAATCGCGCAGCGGCCGTCCCCGGGTCTCCTCTCGCGAGGTGCTCGCCGAGGCGGCGTGCGAGCTGTTCCTCGAGCAGGGCTACGACGCGACGTCCGTCTCCGACATCACACGTCGCGCGGGCGTGAGCCGTTCGAGCTTCTTCAACTACTTCGCCGCCAAGAGCGACGTGCTGTGGTCGGGCTTCGACGAGCAGGTCGCCGTCGGCGTCGACCTGCTGCGCGACGACGCCGAGGTCGCCTCGGCCCTGGTCGAGATCGGGGCGGGGCTCCGGCCCGACGCCCTCGCCCTCGCGATCACGAACGCCGAGGCCATGGGCATCGGCGCCGAGCTGGACCGCGACCGCGCCGTCCGGCAGTTCCGGCTGCAGCGCGAGATCGCCGCGCGACTGACGCGGGACGGGATGCCGGCGCTCAGCGCCGAGGTGCGCGCCGGCGCGCTGGCGGCGGCCGTCCTCGCGGCCGTGTGGGCCTGGGCCGACCGGACGGCCACGGGTCACCCCCTCGCCGAGGTGCTCGCGGCGGCCATCGCCCTCGCCGACGACTGAGCCGCGCCGCGCGGTCGCGTCGATCCGCGTAAACTCGACTCATCATGGCGACTTTCGGCACCCTCTCCGACCGGCTCACAGAGACCTTCCGCAACCTCCGGAAGAAGGGCCAGCTCACGCCCGCCGACGTCGACGGGACGGTGCGCGAGATCCGTCGCGCCCTGCTCGATGCGGACGTCGCGCTCCCGGTCGTCAAGGAGTTCACCGCCGCCGTGCGCGAGCGCGCCCTCGGCGACGAGGTCAACCGCGCCCTCAACCCCGCGCAGCAGGTCGTCCAGATCGTCAACGACGAGTTGATCGGCATCCTGGGCGGTCAGCAGCGTCGCCTGCAGTTCGCCAAGAACCCCCCGACCGTCATCATGCTCGCCGGCCTGCAGGGCTCGGGTAAGACCACCTTCGCCGGCAAGCTCGCCAAGATGCTCGAGAAGGACGGCCACACGCCGCTGCTGGTCGCCTGCGACCTCCAGCGCCCCAACGCCGTCAACCAGCTGCAGGTCGTCGCCGAGCGCGCCGGAGCGGCGATCTACGCGCCCGAGCCCGGCAACGGCGTCGGCGACCCGGTCAAGGTCGCCCGTGACGGCGTCGCGCACGCCACGCGTCAGCAGCACGACATCGTCATCATCGACACCGCCGGTCGCCTGGGTGTCGACGCCGAGCTGATGAAGCAGGCCGCCGACATCCGCAAGGCCACCCAGCCCGACGAGGTGCTGTTCGTCATCGACGCGATGATCGGACAGGATGCCGTCAACACCGCCAAGGCGTTCCAGGACGGCGTCGACTTCACCGGCGTCGTGCTGTCGAAGCTCGACGGCGACGCACGCGGTGGCGCCGCGCTGTCCGTCGCCTCGGTCACGGGTCGCCCCATCATCTTCGCGTCGACCGGTGAGGGCCTCGACGACGTCGAGCCCTTCCACCCCGACCGCATGGCATCCCGCATCCTCGACCTGGGTGACATCCTCACCCTGATCGAGCAGGCGCAGTCGGCCTTCGACGAGGCCGAGGCGATGAAGGTCGCCGAGAAGCTCGCGACCGAGACCTTCACGCTCGAGGACTTCCTCGAGCAGATGCAGCAGATGAAGAAGATGGGCTCCATGAAGAAGATGCTCGGGATGCTCCCGGGCATGGGCAACATGAAGCAGCAGCTCGACGACTTCGACGAGCGCGAGATCGACCGCACCGAGGCCATCATCCGCTCGATGACCCTCGCCGAACGCCGCAACCCCAAGATCCTCAACGGCTCCCGCCGCCTGCGCATCGCCCGCGGTTCGGGCATGACGGTCACCGACGTCAACCAGCTGGTTCAGCGGTTCGACCAGGCCGCCAAGATGATGAAGACCGTCGCGCGCGGCGGTGTGCCCAACATCCCGGGGATGGGTCCGGTGGGCGGCAAGCCGGGTGCGTCGTCCAAGCGCGGCAAGCAGCAGAAGGCCAAGGGTTCGCGGTCGGGCAACCCCGCCAAGCGCGCGGCCGAGAACGCCGGTATCGCGGCCTCGGCTCCGGCGACCGGATCCGGCTTCGGTCTCGGGGGCCGGAACGCGCCGAGCGAGGCCGACCTCGCCGAGCTGCAGAAGATGCTCGGTCGCGGCTGACGCGTCCCGTACCGGGGAGCGGACGCCCGACTCAGGGCAGGACGCCCGCATCCTGCAGGGCCGACATGACGGTCTGCTCGATCGCGCGCTGACCCCGCGGCGTGGGATGCACGTCATCCTCCTGCATCCACTCGGGGTGGCCGGCGAGCGGCTGGCCGACGTCGACGAAGGTCCCGCCGACCGCCTGCACGGCGTCCCGCAGGGCGTCCGAGGTCACGGCGGTGTCGTCGGGGACGTCGGGGTCGTCGTTCCAGATGGTGCTCAGACCCACGATGCGCGCGTCCGGGGCGGCGGCGTGCAGCTGATCGACGGTGTCGGCGGTGTCGCTGCGGATCTCGTCGCCGTCCTCCCAGAAGTCGTTGCTCGAGCTCTCGACGATCAGCAGCTGCGGCTGCAGGGCCGCCACCGCCGGAACGAGTCCGGCGTAAGAGGTCCCGCACTCGCCCTGCACGACGAACCCCATGCCCGGACAGGCGAGGTTCGTGAGGGCGACGCGGGCGCGCGCGCCCAGCAGGACGGGCCACGCCTGCTCGGGCAGCAGGTTGTAGCCCGACATCAGCGAGTCGCCCAGCGCGACCACGCGCGAGGGGGCCTGCGCCGCGGGCGCGGACGTCGCGTGCGCGAGCGGATTCGTGAACGTCGGTTCCGGACCGCGCTCCGGTTCGGCCGCGCATCCGGAGAGCGCCACCGACAGGCCCGCCACCGCGGCCGTGAGCAAGAGCGGCCACCCGCGCCGTCCGATCGTCATGACGCGATCCTAGGCAGGCCCGCCTATGAACGGGCGCGGAACGGGGCGGCTCAGGCCCGGAGGGCCGCGAGGTGCTCGCGCAGCGTCGGACCGCCGCGGAACTCCCGGATCAGGTGCTGCACCACCTCGCGCAGGTCGCCGTCGGCCGCGTCGGCGATCGCGATCTGCCGGGCCGAGCTCCCGCCGGTCGCCAGGATCGTCTCGAGGCTGGCGAACTCGCGCGCGCACTTGAGCTCGACGGCGACGCCGGCGAGTTCTTCCATCGTCTCGCGCAGGTGCTCGACCACGGGGCGCTGCGTCCCCTCGCGATCCACGATCACGCGCGCATCGAGGCCGTAGCGCGCGGCGCGCCACTTGTTCTCGCGGGCATACCAGGGCGGGATGCCGGGGAGCGGCCGGCCCTCGTCCAGAAGCCGCGAGAAGTGCTCGACGAGCGTCTGCGCGAGGGCCGCGACGGCGGCGAGCTCGGGAAGCGTCGACATGCCGTCGCACGCGCGGATCTCGACCGTTCCCCACTTGGGCGCCGGACGGATGTCCCAGCGCACCTCGCTGGCATCCGCCATCACACCGGTGCGGACCATGTCGTCGAGGTAGCGCTCGAAACCGTCCCAGGTCTCGAACTGCCAGGGCAGGCCCGCCGTCGGCAGCTGCTGGAACACCAGGGCGCGGTTGGACATGTACCCGGTGCGGTCTCCGGCCCAGAACGGACTGGATGCCGAGAGCGCCTGCAGGTGGGGGAGGAACACGGTCAGCGCGTTGACGATCGGCATCACCTTCTCGACGTCGTCGACGCCGACGTGCACGTGGATGCCCCAGATCATCATGTTGCGCCCCCACCACTGGGTGCGCTCGATCAGCGTGTGATAACGGGTCTTGTCGGTGACCTGCTGGTCGTACCACTGCGCGAAGGGGTGGCTTCCGGCGCACAGCAGTTCGAGGCCGCGCGGCTCGGTCTGCTCGCGCAGCGCGCAGATGGCGTCGCCGATGTCGTCGACGGCCTCGGCGACCGTGTGTCCGACGCCGCTCGTCACCTCGACGGTGTTGGTGAGCAGCTCGCCCGTGACGGTGAAACGCTCGAGGGCGGTCGCGTCCTCGACCTCGTCGAGGATCTCGGGCGCGCGCGGCACGAGGTCACCACTCTCGCGGTCGGCGAGCATGAGCTCCCACTCCAGACCCACGGACGAACGCGTCGACGGAGCGAACGGCAGCCTCATGCGGCTCAGTCTGACACGGAGCCTTTCGCGGGGGCCGCTCCGCTACTCTGCGCGACGGTCCGTGTCGTTTCGCTGTCGCTGTCACGTCGGGCCTCGGGGATCTGGCAGAATAGAGGGCTGGACCCGCCACTCGACCCTCTATCCAGTGTCGGTCCACCCTTTTGAGCTTCCGCCGGGTGTGCACCCCACGCTCCAGGCGACCGGTTCGTTCATCTTCATCATCAGGAGTCATCGTGGCTGTCAAGATCCGTCTCAAGCGCCTCGGAAAGATCCGCGCGCCCTACTACCGCATCGTCGTCGCCGACTCGCGCACCAAGCGCGACGGTCGTGTCATCGAAGAGATCGGCAAGTACCACCCGACCGAGGAGCCCTCGTTCATCGAGGTCGACTCGGAGCGCGCCCAGTACTGGCTGTCGGTCGGCGCCCAGCCCACCGAGCAGGTCGCCGCCATCCTCAAGCTCACGGGCGACTGGGGCAAGTTCAAGGGCGACAAGGACGCCGTGTCGACCGTCAAGGTCCGCGAGCCCAAGGCCGCCTTCGAGGCCGACGCCTCGAAGAAGTCGGTCGTCAAGCCGAAGGCCGAGAAGAAGGCCGACGCTCCCGCCGAGGCGCCCGCTGAGGACGCCGCCGAGACCTCGGCCGAGTAATCCCCGTGTTGTCCACCGCGCTCGAGCACGTCGTCAAGGGGATCGTCGATAACCCCGACGACGTGTCCATCCGTGCCAGCTCCTCTCCCCGCGGAGACGTGCTGGAGGTGCGCGTGCACCCCGATGACCGGGGTCGCGTGATCGGGCGCGGTGGACGCACCGCCAAGGCACTGCGTACGCTCATCTCCGCTCTCGCCGACGGCCGCCGCGTGCGCGTCGACGTCGCCGACGACTGATGTCGACCGCTGACAGCGCGGGCGCCCAGCCCGCCAGGACCCAGCTCCGTGTCGGGCGCCTCGTCAAGGCCCACGGCCTGAAGGGCGCGTTCAAGCTCGAGCTGTACACCGACGATCCGGACGGCCGTTTCGTGCCCGGGAGCACGTTCACCCTCCAGGTCCCCGAGTCCTCGCCGTGGCACGGGCGCGACCTGACGGTCCGCGAGTTCCGGTGGATGAACTCCCACCCCGTGGTCTTCTTCGAGGGCGTCGACGACCGCACCGCTGCTGAAGAGCTCGTCAAGGCGATCCTGTGGATCGACCAGGACACCGAGGCGGCTCCCGCCGAGGACGACGCCTGGTACGACCATCAGCTCGTCGGTCTCGACGTCGTCCGCGACGACGTCGTCATCGGGCGCGTCGCGCGGGTCGACCACTTCCCGGCGCAGGACCTGCTCATCGTCAAGCCCACGGGCGACGACCGCGAGGTGCTCGTCCCCTTCGTCAGCGCCATCGTCCCCGAGGTCGACATCGCGGCCGGACGCGTCGTGGTCACGCCCCCGACGGGGCTCTTCGAAGACCTGCCGGCCGAGCCCGACGACGAACCGGCACCCGACGCCGGTGCCGCCGCGGACGACGACGCCGAAGCGGGCGACGCGACACCCGTCACCGCCGGCGACCGCGAGGACTGACGTGCGCATCGACGTCGTGTCGATCTTCCCGACGATCTTCGATGCGCTCGAGGTCTCGCTGCTGGGCAAGGCCCGTCAGAGCGGCCTGCTCGACGTCGCCGTCCACGATCTGCGCGACTACACGCACGACCGGCATCGCACGGTCGACGACACGCCCTACGGCGGCGGCGCCGGCATGGTGATGAAGCCCGAGCCGTGGGGCGAAGCTCTCGACGACATCGTCGGCGGCGCCGCCGAGCGGCCCGTCATCGTCTTCCCGTCCCCGGCGGGGGAGCGCTTCACCCAGTCGATCGCCCGTGAGCTCTCGGCCGCTCCGCACCTCGTGTTCGGGTGCGGCCGATACGAGGGCATCGACGAGCGCGTGTTCGACTACGCCGCCGAGCTCGGTGACGTTCGCCTGCTCTCGCTCGGCGACTACGTGCTGAACGGCGGCGAGGTGGCCGTCATGGCCATGGTCGAAGCCATCGGCCGTCTCGTCCCCGGTGTCGTCGGCAACCCCGAGAGCCTCGTCGAGGAGTCCCACGAAGACGGACTCCTCGAATACCCCTCGTTCACCAAGCCCGCCGTCTGGCGCGAGCGCGAGGTCCCGCCGATCCTGCTCAGCGGCAACCACGGGGCAGTCGCGTCCTGGCGCCGCGAGCAGCAGATCGAGCGCACGCGTCTGCGCCGCCCCGACCTGCTCGCCGACTGACGCGTCGGCTGTCGTCACGCGGGCGGTGCTGCACCCCCGCAGACGACGGATGCCGCGACCCGAGGGGCCGCGGCATCCGTCATCCGGACCGTCAGTCGACGCCGAGGAAAGACCGATCCGTGAGCACGATCGGTCCCTCGGCGGTGATCGCCACGGTGTGCTCGGAGTGGGCTCCGCGCGAGCCGTCCGCGCTGCGCAGGGTCCAGCCGTCGGGGTCGGTGACCAGCTCGTCGGTGGTCTGCAGGAACCACGGCTCGAGTGCGACCACCAGGCCCGCGCGCAGCGGGTAGCCGCGGCCGGCCTTGCCGTCGTTGGCGACGTGCGGATCGCCGTGCATGGTGCGACCCACGCCGTGTCCACCGAAGTCGGTGTTGATGCTCAGCCCCTCGGCGCGCGCGACGGCGGCGACGGCGGCCGAGATGTCGCCGATCTTGTGACCGACGGTGGCGGCGTTGATCGCGGCGGACAGGGCGCGCTGCGTGGTGTCGATGAGGGCGAGGTCCTCGTCGCGGGGCGTGCCGACGACGAACGACACCGCCGAATCGGCGACCCATCCGTCCACCGACGCGGCGAAATCGAGCGAGACGAGGTCACCGTCGCGCAGCACGTAGTCGTGGGGGAGCCCGTGCAGCACGGCGTCGTTGATCGAGGTGCACAGCACCTTGCCGAAGGGGCTCGCGCCGAACGAGGGGTGGTAGTCGATGTAGCAGGACTCGGCGCCGGCCGTGCGGATCATGTCGTGGGCGCGGCGGTCGAGGTGCAACAGGTTGGTGCCCACCTTAGTCTCGTCGCGCAGCGTGGCGAGCACCTCCGCGACGAAGCGGCCCGCGGGGCGCATCGCGTCGATCTCGGCCGGCGTACGCAGTTCGATCATGGGGGATCCTCTCGTTCGTACGTCCATTCTCGCCCATGGATGCCGGACGTCCAGGTCATGGTCTTCTCAAAGGAGCCGCACATCGACGGGCCGTAGCATCGGCCCATGGTGCTGCGCCGAGTGTTCCTCCGCTGGTTGTTCCCGGCGGCCTTCGTCCTGCCGCTGTGGCTGTTCGTCGGCTGGATCGTCTTCTCGGGCGGGAGCGGATGGGCGCTGCTGTGGCTGCTCGTGGCCATGCCGACGGTGTTCGTGTCGCAGCTGCTCATCGCCTTGTTGATCCGGGCACGCGCCGCCGTGCGCTCGACGCGCGCGGTGTCGTGGCGCGACGCCGCGGGCGTCGCACTGTGGCAGGCGGTGATCGTGGCACTCGGCTTCTTCGACTCGCGCGTGTTCTTCCCGCTGCTCGTGCTGTCGGTGGTCGGGGCCCTCGTGCTGTTCTGGTCGTCGCTCTCGCAGCTCTGGAACGAGGCGCGCGGAGCGGTGACCGTCCTGCACGCGTCCGACGGCACGGCGTACATCCCGCCGGTGCGGGAACCGTCCGCGGAGCGCTCCGCGGGGCGGGCCGACGGCGACGTGATCGTCGTGTCCGAGGTACGACGACCCGAGTGAGGCGAGCGCCGCTCGGCGCCGCGCGGGCCGCTGGTCCGTTTTGGAGCCTCGGGGTCGCCGTGGCAGAATAGACGATCGTGCCCTGACCGGCTCTGCCTCAGGGGAGTCCGCCGCATCCCGCGGCCTCGGGCACGCCTCACCTTTTCCCCTTTTATCGTGCGATCGACCTGTGGCGGTCGCAGGAAGTGATGATCATGCAGATCCTCGACTCCGTCGACGCGGCCTCGCTGCGCTCCGACATCCCCGCCTTCGCCCCCGGCGACACCGTCAAGGTG
Source organism: Microbacterium testaceum (assembly GCF_003075375.1). GTDB lineage: Bacteria > Actinomycetota > Actinomycetes > Actinomycetales > Microbacteriaceae > Microbacterium > Microbacterium testaceum_E. Next base: position 14,060 of record NZ_QDFT01000032.1, read on the forward strand.
CACGTCAACATCACCGAAGGCAACCGCTCGCGTATCCAGGTGTTCCAGGGCGTCGTCATCGGCCGCTCGGGCGACGGCGTGCGCGAGACCTTCTGCGTCCGCAAGGTCAGCTTCCAGGTCGGCGTCGAGCGCACCTTCCCGGTCCACAGCCCCGTGATCGACCACATCGAGGTCGTCACGCGCGGTGACGTGCGTCGCGCCAAGCTGTACTACCTGCGCAGCCTCCGCGGCAAGAAGGCCAAGATCAAGGAGAAGCGCGACCGCTGAGTCGACTCTCTCCAACGCCCCGTGGGTCTCACCCGCGGGGCGTTCGGCGTTTTCGCGGCGTCACGGTCACGGCATCCGGCCCGGGTGTGCGACCCTGGTTCGTGCGGTTTCCCGATGCGCGGGCGACCCGACGAAGGAACACATGAGCGACCAGACCGCCTCCACTCCGGATGCCGCGGCATCCACTCCCACCGGGCGGCGTCGCCGCGGATGGGGCGCCTTCTTCCGCGACCTGCTCGTGATCGTCGTGATCGCGCTGCTGGTGTCGTTCCTGGTGAAGACGTTCGTGGTGCGCTCGTTCTACATCCCGTCGGCGTCGATGGAGAACACGCTGATGGTCAAGGACCGCATCCTGGTCGACGAGCTGACGCCGCGCTTCGGTTCGTACGAGCGCGGTGACGTCGTGGTCTTCCGCGACCCCGGCGGATGGCTCGATGCTCAGCCCGCCGCGCAGGCCGGATCGCCGATCTCCGAGGGCGTGGACTGGGTGCTGTCGCTCTTCGGTCTCGCCGCGCCCGACAGCGACGACCATCTCATCAAGCGGGTCATCGGCGTCGAGGGCGATCACGTCGTCTGCTGCAACGCGCTGGGCCAGACGACGGTCAACGATGTGCCCATCGACGAGAGCTACGTGCGACTTGCGCCAGGAGCCACGGCGCCGTCGCCGGTGCCGTACGACGTCACCGTCCCCGAGGACTCGCTGTGGGTGCTGGGCGACAACCGCAACAGCTCGCGCGACTCGCGCTACAACCAGGACCAGCCGACCAAGGGCTTCGTCCCGGTCGAGAACGTCGTGGGTCGCGCCTTCGTCATCACCTGGCCGTTCGACCGCTTCGGACTCATCGACTTCCACCACGAGGTGTTCGCGGGGGTCCCCGCGCCGGCGGCGAAGTGATCGAACCCACCCTCACCCTCGAACGCCGCGCGCTCAAGCAGCACGCGATCATTATCGCGTGCGACGAGGTCGGTCGCGGCGCCCTCGCGGGACCGGTGGCCGTCGGCGCGGCCGTGATCGACCCCGCCCGCTCGCGAAAGCGCGTCCCCGCGGGCCTGCGCGACTCCAAGCTCGTCCCCGAGGCACGCCGACCCGAGGTGGCCGCCCGGGCCGCGGCCTTCGTGCAGCACAGCGCGGTGGGCTGGGCGAGTTCGGTCGAGATCGACGAGATCGGCATCATCCGCGCCCTCGGGCTCGCGGCGGTCCGTGCGATCGCCGATCTGCGCGCTCACGGCGTCGTCCCCGAAGAGGCGCTGGTCATCCTCGACGGCAACCACGACTACATCACCCCGGCGGGGGAGCCCGGCCTCACCGTCACGCCCATCGTCAAGGCCGACCGGGACTGCGCGAGTGCGGCCGCGGCATCCGTCATCGCCAAGGTGGCCCGCGACACCCTGATGGCCGGTCTGCACGACGACCTGCCCGCGTACGGCTGGGCCCGCAACAAGGGCTACGCGAGCGTCGATCACCGCGACGCGATTTCGACGCACGGCATGAGCGTCCACCACCGTCACTCGTGGGCCATCGCGGCGGCGCCGACCCTGTTCTGAGCGCCTCTCTCGTCGGCGCGCCCGGGCGCGGACTCCGTGCGACCCACGGGACCGTGCCCGCCTAGGATGGGAGGACCATGGATGACGACGTCTTCGAGGACTACGACCGCGAGCTCGAACTGGCCCTGTACCGCGAGTACCGCGATGTCGTGCGCCAGTTCACCTACGTGATCGAGACCGAGCGCCGGTTCTACCTGGCCAACGACGTCAACGTCGTGCGCCGCGACACCGAGCACGACTTCTACTTCGAGATCTCGATGACCGACGTGTGGGTCTGGGACATCTACCGCGCCGACCGCTTCGTCAAGTCGGTGCGCGTGCTGACCTTCAAGGACGTCAACGTCGAAGAGCTGTCGCGGCACGACTTCCAGCTGCCCGACGAACTGTCGCTCGACAACTGACTCCTCCTCCCCATCCGCGGCGCGCACTGATCGATCCACGGATGCGCGCCGAGGGCCCGCGCGCCCCGTGACGCGCCTGCCACGCTCTCGGGCATGGCAGCGAAAGACGACCTCGGCCGAGCCGGGGAGGACCGCGCCGTCGCCCATCTGATCGGCGACGGCTACCGCATCATCGCGCGCAACTGGCGGTGCCCGCAGGGCGAGATCGACGTCGTCGCCGAACGCGACGACACGCTCGTCGTCGTCGAGGTGAAGACCCGGCGCAGCGAGTTGTACGGGCACCCCTTCGAGGCGATCGACAAGCGCAAGGCCGCGCGACTGTGGCGGCTCGCGATGGCGTGGCTGGCCGCGCATCCCGACCTCGCCCGCGGGCGACGGCTGCGCATCGACGCCGTCGGCCTCGTCGGGCCCGATGCCCGCACCGCGCGGCTCGAACACCTCGAGGACGCCCTGTGAGCGTGTCGCGGACCTGGGCGGTCGCTCTGACGGGATTGCGCGGCGACCTGGTCGAGGTCGAGGCGGACGTGTCGTCGCAGACGCCGGAGTTCTCGATCATCGGCCTCGCCGACAAAGCCCTGGGCGAGGCGGGACGACGGGTGCGCAACGCGTGCGCCAATCGCGGGCTCGACCTGCCCAAGCGCCGCATCACGGTCAACCTGTCGCCGGCGAGCCTTCCCAAGCGCGGCTCGGGGTTCGACGTGGCGATCGCCGTCGCGGCGCTCGCGACGACCTCTTCGATGGATGCCGCCCGCATCGCCGGGACCGTGCACATCGGCGAACTGGGACTCGACGGGCGACTGCGGCCTGTTCCGGGCGTCCTGCCCGCCGTCGTCGCCGCGCACCGCGGGGGCGTCACCCGTGTCGTGGTGCCTGCGGCGAACGCCGACGAGGCGGCCCTCGTCGACGGCGTCGAGGTGTTCGCCGCGACCTGCCTCGCCGAGGTGGTCCGCTGGCACGGCGGGGTCTCGGACGCTCCCGATCTCGCCCCGGTCGCGGCCTCGACGCCCTCGTCACCGGACGACGTGGCCCTCGAGCTCGGCGATGTGGTCGGCCAGCCCGAGGCGGTCGACGCCCTGGTCGTGGCCGCAGCGGGCGGCCATCACGTGCTCATGAGCGGCCCCCCGGGCGCGGGTAAGACGATGCTCGCACGGCGGCTCCCCGGCATCCTTCCGCCCCTCGACGACGATGCGGCCCTCGCGGTCGCGTCCGTGAGATCGCTGTCGGGCGAGACGGTCACGCGCCTCTCGCGCATCCCGCCTTTCGAGAGCCCGCACCACGGCGCGACGGCGGCGGCGCTCATCGGCGGCGGATCGGGAGTCATCCGTCCCGGCGCGATCGCCCGGGCGAGCGAGGGGGTGCTGTTCCTCGACGAGTACACCAACACAAAATCAACCCTTCGGTCGACACGATGTTGCCCAGGTTGTATATTTGCCGTATCGACACCGACCCGTGGTCGCGTTGACCGCTTAGCTACAGCGTCACAGAAGCCCCGCCGTTTCCCGTGGTCTCGGTCCTCCTCAATCACTCACCGATTGGAGGTCCGCGATGAGCGGCCTGTCTATCGCGGGATTCCCGCACAGCGTCATCGGCGCTGACCGGCGCGGTTTCAACGTCGCCGCCGACAACCTCCGGTTCACCGCCGATGGCGTGAACCTTGATGTGCTCTGGAACGAGTTCCAGGGCGTGCTCAGCGAATGGAACCGTAGCCGGTCCGCATTCGCAGCCCTCTTCACGTCGAACACGATCGACCCGTTCTTCGATCTCCCGGCCGGGGAGAGTGACATCGAGTTCGACCTCCAGAGCGAGTTCGGAGTGCCCACCGCCGGTCGTCCGAACGTCGACGTCATCCGCGGTGGTCTCCCGCTGGTGTGGCGTGACAAGTCGAGCCGATTCACCCGCGCTTACCTGCGCGACGCCAGCGCCGAGCAGGTTCGAGGCCAGCACGCCGCGATGCTCGAGGCAGATAACCGGCGCGTGTTCCGCGAGGTGATGGCTGCGCTTACGACGCGTAGCGAGGTCGGGAATCGTCCCATCAACGAGAACGGCCAGCAGATCTACGACCTGTGGGACGGATCGACTGGCGAAGTCCCGCCCTCTTACGCCGGTCGCACGTTCAACTCGTCGCACAGCCACTACCTCGTTTCCGGTGCCAACCAGATCGACTCCAAAGACGTCGAGGACCTGATTGCCACCGTTCAGGAGCATGGCTACGGCGTTGCCGCGTCTGGTGAGCGCATCATGCTGCTGGTCAACCCGTTCCAGGCCGACGCGATCCAGACCTGGCGCGCGAACTCGCCCAATGCCAACGGCGCAGTCGCAAAGTACGACTACATCCCCAGCGTCTCGGCCCCGGCGTACCTCACCGAAGCATCCATCGTCGGCGACGCAGCTCCCGCGGCGTTCAACAACCTCCCAATCATGGGTTCTTACGGGGACGCGTGGATCCACAAGTCGCCGTTCGTGCCACTCGGTTACGTGATCGCCGTCGCGACCTCAGGAGCCGGCAGCGCGCGCAACCCGCTCCTGATCCGCGAGCACCGGACGCCCGGCGAGCGCGGACTCATTCTGCGCCGTTCGCAGGGCGGGGCACACCCTCTCGTGGAGTCGATCTACGAGCGCGGCATGGGTGTCGGCGTTCGCCACCGTGGCGCTGCCGCGGTCATGCAGGTGAAACCCAGCGGGTCGTACGAATCACCGATCTGGACGTAAGACCGACCACAAGTCGGGTGCGTGTACGCGATGTACATCAAGCACGCACCGGAGTGCCGTCGTTTGAGATGGGCGACGGCACTCCCTCAAAGACCCGGCGTGAGCTGATCACCTCGCGCCGTGAAGATCCGTCCTTCGTCGGGGATCTTCACCGGGGCGCCACCCTTCTTTCCTTCCGGTGGCGCCCCGGCATTCAACTCGGAAGGAAAGGCCAGAACTTCCAGGAAGGGAAGACGTCATGGAAACCGAATTCATCGACCTGATTGACGACACTGCCGCCGTCATCGAGGCAATGAACTTCGTGAAGGCTCAGATGGGCGCAAGTCGTCATCAGTGGCTTCACGAGCAGGACGTGTGGGTGCGTGAAGCGCTCACCGCCAGCACGACGGACGATGGCTTCGAGAAGCAGCCCGATCCGGGTCGCGCGATCGTGGTCGAAAGCATCAGCACCAGCACTCGTGAAACGGATGGGTCCGTCTTCTACGGTCGCCCTTGGCGCTACGCCTCCGAGGTCGACGGTCCTCTCCGCGGCGTGGACATGACCGACGGCAGCCTCATCAGCGCGTGCCATCGCCACGATGCCTTCGACCTGTTCGACCGGACTCGCGCCGTTGCCATCGTCTACATTCCGCGAGGTCGGTACATCACGGAGTTTGCGTTCTGCCAGGAGTGCGTCAACACGCTCGGCCTCCACGACGCCATAACTTACCCCAGGGCGGGCTGACCCGTGGTTCGCATGCGCCTCGAGAACAACGGCGACACCCTCGAAATCTCAAACTGGATGCCCACAGGCGTCCTGCGCCGAATCGGGGCATCTGGGTTCGGGATGGCCCCCACTGTGAACCGGTTCCGGGAGGGTGCCGCCGATGGCACACGCTTCCGAGGACAGCGCAAAGGCGGGCGAGTGATCAAGCTTCCCGTGGCGTTCCAAGGTGAGTCCGAGGCCGAGATTCAGGACCTCATGCGCAAACTGGTTCGGATCCTGAACCCCCGCGTCTCGCTGGCAACGCTGTTCGTCACTTACGACGACGGAACCGAGTTATTCACAGACGTGGTCTTCGCCGGAGGTGGAGACCACATCTTTGGCGAGGGCACCGACTCACTCACCTTTGCAGAGTGGGATCTGACGTTGCAGTCGACCTCCGCCTACTTCACCTCTGCCGAGTCAGTCGACGTCAAGATCGACGCCGGTGGCAACTCCGGTCGCGGCTTGATCAAGACGGGGAGTATGGGCCTCTCGCGCCTCCGAGTGTCCTCAGCCAGCGTCATCGGCAGCGTGGAGGTAGATAACCCCGGCGATGCCGACGCGTTCCCGATCTGGCTCGTCGAGGGACCGGGGCACCACTTCCACGCAGACGTGTACGGAGCCGGGTTCACGTACGACCCCGCCGTCGAGGTCGGCAACCCCATCACGGTGAACACCCGTGACAAATCGGTTACTAATGCCAACGGCTCGGTCTATACCGGCCTCGCGGACGCGCCGCTTCTGTTCGCTATCCCGCCTGGTCGAACGACGATCAACCTGTCGATGCAGGACACGAACGGCCAGACGCGCGTTCGCCTCAACTTCCAGCCGCGCTACGAAGTGGTGATCTGAATGAGCAAGAAGCGCTGCACAGCGACGATCACGGTGAACAACCGCGGTCGCCAAGGGCAGCCATGCCGAGCGTGGGCCGTTTCAGGCTCTGACTTCTGCAACGGCCACACCGAAGACGGGGGCATCGGCCCTCGCGACGTGACGAAGATCGAGCGACGCTGCATCGGTCGTCATGCAGACGGCGAACAGTGCCATAACGACGCACTGCGCGGGCAGCGCACGTGTCGTTACCACGGTGCCAATCAGGCCTCGGCAGCGAAGGCACAAGACCTCCTCGACCGAATGGTGGAGCCGGTTCTGTGGGAACTCCGACGCATCGCGCTCGACGCCGAGACTTCGGAGGGGGATCGACTCCAGGCAATGCGCATGATTCTCGATCGCACCTTGCCTAAGGAACGCAAGGTCGAGGTTACCCACAAGCCGTGGGAGACCACCCTGCAGTCCATCATTCGGCAGGTTCCGGAGGGTGAACAGATCGCGAGTGGCCACGTAGTCCCGCGCGAACTTGCGGCCGACAACATCATGGACGCTGAGGTCGTCGAAGAGAGCCAAGACCTTCGCATGCCGACTCTCGAAGAGGTCGAGGCCCAGGAGCGCGAGGACCGGAAGCGTCGCATCACCGAGAGCGGAAAGCCGGACTGGTTCAAGCAGGACCGGCTAGAGCAGTTGCGCAGGCAGTACCCCGACCAAGGCCGGCCCAATCTGCACAGCACCGTCGACTCGCGCAACGCGAGGTAGGAGGTCGCCACCATGCGACAGCACACACCGCAGCCACCGCCCCGACGCGGGGAAGCTGAGTTCTCGTACCCGTCGCCCGAACACCCGGAGCCAACAGACTCGACGCTTCCCGCCTCACGAAAGTGGATCGGTGTCGTCAGGGGACGCACCGACAACGGCAACATCGTCCTCGGCTATGACTGACGATCAGCCGCGGTGGAAGTTCCGCATCAACGCACGTGCTGCCGGGTTTGGCCAGAAGACCCAGTACGAGGCAATTTGCCCGACATGTCCGGACGAGTGGCACCGTAAAGACGGTTGCGACTGCCTCGCATTCGCGACCGCGTTCGAGGCTCGGCAGTTCATTCGCGACGCGAACCAGGCGCTAGCCGTCGATGGCGCGTCAGGAACTGCCTGAGTCGATCTGACGCGCTAACACGTCGAGGACGGGTCGCGACAACACTGCAAGGCTGACAGCGTCAGACGGTCGCTCCTCACACGCTACGAAAGTTGACACGGCTCGTATCAAGTGGGGGTTTACTCGAGTGCCCGCCTCGATTAATATGGGCAATAACAACAAAGCCGATTGGCGACCGCGACTGAATCACTGTCCTCGTACCGAGGGCATATCGAATTAGGCGGACGAGGCTCAGACCTCCGCAGGAGTTGATAGCGGACAGACCCTCTGTTGAAGCACACCGACAGGTGGTGTTTCCAGTGGCTCTGCCCAAGACCCGTCAGATGGTCACCGAGATTGCTCTCGATCGTGGCCTCACCCGTGCCCAGATCGCTGCTGCGACCGGAATCGCGGTTTCGGCGTACTCGAACCACGCCAAGGGACGACGACATGTCAGCCCGGACGAGGCGAAGGCTTACGAGGCGTTCTTCGGTCTTCCCATCCAGACGTTGTTCGATGATGACGTTCTCGCGTACGTCAACGACTGGCCTCCGCGCAGGGGCATGGGTTCTCGCAAGCATGACGTTGCCCGCGCTCACTCGCGTCTCGTCAAGGGCGTCGATGCCGACGCCGAGTACGGCGAGGACTACATCATGGACGTTCCCGCCCAGACCGTCCTGATGCAAATCCCCGACAGCTACGTCGACCAGGTGGTCGCATTTCTCCGTGGCCTGGATGCGCGGTCGTGATCATGGCTACTACAACGCACAACGCCGCGATCTTCCGCCCGCGCGACCCCGAGCCTCGCCGCGCGATGCGACGCGACCTCACCCCGGTCTTCCGCGAAGTGGTTCGGGAGCATCGCGGACTGTCCGTCATCGAGCACTTCATCCGACGGGTCGCGAGGGGACTGTGAGCACGGTCAGGCCAGAGGCCGGCCGGTCTTCGCTCCGAGTGCTGCCCCTGCGTCCAGGCACCAACATTCCAGCTATCGCCGGATGGCCCGCGCGCGCGACGGACGATACGGCGCAAATCGAGGCTTGGCGTGAGGAAATCCCGGGATGCAACTGGGGGATTCTCACGGGCGGTGGGCTGGGGATCCTCGACATCGATACCAAAAGCGCACCGGAGTGGTCCTTCGGTGGCTTCGACTCGCTCATCCAGGTCGAGGAACTGCTTGAACTCGACCTGGGCGACCTCCCGCTCGTCCAGACGGCGAGCGGTGCGCACCTGTACTTCCGGTACGACGGTGCCCTGCCATCACGGGTGCCGTGGATCGAGCACGTCGATCTCAAAGCCGACGCCGCGAGTGGGCAAGGGCATCAGGTTGCCGCGCCCGGGACGTTCCGCACGGACATACCCGGCGAGCCTCGAACCTACGAGCTGGTTCGCGGTGACCTGGCGAGCATCCCATATGCGCCGGAAGCGCTGGTGCGCGCCCTGCGCGAGTGGCGCGGGTCGAGCAATGGGTCATCGGGTGGGGGAGGGTCGAGCGTTGATCTTCCCGAGACTGACGTGCTGCGAAGGACAGGGTTTCGGCTGGGACAGCGCGACAACGGCTTCAACACCCTGATGTGGAGACTCGTCCGCAATCACTACCCGCACCTCGACCTCGTTCGGCAGATCGCGTACGAGATCTGGCGTGAGACCGATAATCCGCCGGGCGATGTCTTCCCGTGGTCGAAGGTCGAAAAACAGATGCAGCGCGCGGTGAAGTCCATTGGCCCCGACGTCGAGGCGCAACTCGCCTGGGCGAGCTCTCTGAGAGGTGCACCATGAGTGCGAAAACCTACCCGACCCACGACACCGGGAACGCGCAGCGGATGGCCGACAATCACGGCCACCTGTTCCGCTGGGTGACCGACTGGCAGACATTCATTCGATGGGACGGTCAGCGCTGGGAGCGACTGCCGGATCAAACGGCCATCGAAGGTATCGCCAAACTCTCGGCGCTCGACATCGCGGATGAGGCGCGAGCGACAACTGACGACGAAACCCGCCGAGCGCTGATGAAGTGGTCGGCATCGTCGCTCGATATGCCGCGCATCCGGGCGTGCGTGAATGCGGTGAAATCTGTCGAAAAGGTCCGGATCGCATCGACTCGGCTGGACACTGCGCCGCATCTGTTGAACACCACAAGCGGAACCGTCGACCTGAGAACCGGCGTAATGCACAACCACGCCCAGGAGGATCTGCTGACCCAGCTGGTCCCGCTCGCATTCCGACCCGAGCTGATGCCGGGTTCGGGTGCTCCGCTCGTTGCGCACGCGGAACGGGTCGCACCGAACTTCACAGCGTTGGTGCGTCGAGCTTTCGCTGTCGACGCGACGGACGAGACGCTCGCGTTCATGCTGATGACGTTCGGCTACGCGGCTATCGGCGACAACCCCGAGCAGGTGTTCTTCATCCTGTACGGGGACACGAACACCGGAAAGTCGCAGACTCTCGAATGCGTGGCGCTGGTCCTTGGCCGTGACATGGCCGATGCGACTCTCAGCCCGGACCTGGTCTCCAAGACAAGAAACGGCGCACACACCGAGGACGTGAACAAGCTCGCCGGTCGCCGGTTCGGCGCCATCGACGAGGTGTCAGACGACATCGACCTGAACGAGCAGGAGGTGAAGCGACTGACAGGTCAGCGCGAGAAGTCGGTGCGCGCTATCTACGGGCGCGCCCACACTGTCCCGAGGACGTGGACCGTGTTCCTCGCATTGAACAGCATGCCGAACGTCGAGAAGTGGGACGCCGCGATCGCTCGCCGCGTGATCAGTATTCAGTCCGGCCCCACCGTGCCCGAGAAGGACCGGCGTCCCGGTCTGGCGACGAGCATCGCGCAGTCAGAGGGGGAGGCGATCCTGGCGCTGATCGTCGCGGGTGGGATGGCCTACTACGGCATGGCCGAGTCCGGCTTGGTCTACAGCAAGTCGCGTCTGCCTGGGCACGTCGCCCGTTCGACCCGGCACATCGAAGAGACCACCGACCACATCCGCCGGTTCTACGACGAATGGCTTGAGGTGGGGGAGGGATACGAGACAAGGAAGGACCACCTCCTCGCGTCCTACACCTCGTTCCGAGAGTTCAAGTCAGGTATCCACGGCTCGCACGCCCTCACCACGCGTCTCGAGGAGATTGCGCGAAGCCAGGGTCACGGGTTTGTCGATCGGAACGGCTCGAACCGGAAGATGCTCGGTGTGCAGCTTCGCGCGGCGTCACGGAGCGACCAGGACGACCTCACACCGGGTCAGATGATGCATAGCTGAGCGTTTGAGCGCAGACGAGAGGGCGTGGGCTTCGGCTTGCGCCCTCTTTCTGTGAAGCAAGATGCAATAATGCAAAAAATATGGCCTATGCAATAAGTCCCCTATAGGGGTGTCAAAAATATACTTGGTGCATGGGATGGCTTTTTTGCATTTTTGCATCGAGCTGTTTCCACTTATCTAAGGGCTCTGGTACGGATGGCCTATGGTACGGCTCTCAGCTTGTCTCGCGTGAGGGTGAGGAATGGGTGAGAACACCTGCCTCGCCCACAAGTAAGTCCGCCTCAAAGTGTCTGTATGCGTATGCGAGGACCGCGGAATTCCCGTGGTTGCATCGAATGTGACGTTGAATATTGTGGATATTGAACCCAAACCGAACGGTTAGGGTAAATGCCGCAATAGGAGCCGTTATGAAAGTCGTTGCATATCTCCGAGTGAGTACCGATCAGCAAGACACCAGTATGTCTGCGCAGCGTGACCTCATCGAGCGATGGGCTGCTTACCGCGAGCACGACATCGTGGCGTGGCTGTCCGACCCTGACGTTTCCGGTGGCACCGGCCTGGCTGACCGAGAGGGTGGGCGTGAGGTGCTGCGCATGCTGAGCGCCAAAGAGGCTCAGGGCGTGGTGGTCACCAAGCTGGACCGACTGTCCCGTGACGTTGCTGACTTCGCCACCGTGTTGAAGCAGTTCCGCAAGAAGAACTGGTCCGTTGCGACGCTCGACCTGGACATCGACACGGCCACGACCAACGGTGAGATGATCGCCCATGTCCTGATGGCGCTGGCCCAGTGGGAGAGGCGACAGATCGGAGACCGTACTCGTGCTGCGCTGGCCGAGTTGAAGCGCCAGGGCAAGCCGTACGGTGGCCGTCCCTCGAAGACCGACCTCCGCGGCGAGGTGGTCAACTACATCACTATGCGTCGTGACGAAGGTGCGGGCCTTTCGCAGATTGCGCGCGAGTTGAACGAGGCCGGCCACCTGACCTCACTCGGCAACCGGTTCTATCCGTCAACCGTTGCCAAACTCGTTGAGCGGGTCTCGGCGCTGGTCAGCTGATCTGGCGGTCAGTGCCGCGAAGCCTGAGCCAGTTGCCTTCGTTGACGTTCGATCTGCGCCGGTGATCCGCCGTTTGTGACGATCTCGTCGACTTTCGAGAGAATCGACTTTTGCCGCTGGATCGCAGTCTCAAGGCGCCGCGCGAGCTTCTTCGCCTTCTTGTGCCGCTTCCAGGCTTTTTCGCCGTCAAGAATTGCTTCTTCGAAGGTTTTTATGTTCTTTTCGAAGTAGGAGACATGGTCACGCCGCTCGGATTCGGTCATCCATGGCGAGGTTCGAACGTAATCTCTGAGCGCGCTTTCGGCTGATCGCTTCCCGGAGAACCCCACAACCAGGAACTTGGACGCTACGACCACAAAGTCTCGCTGTGTATCTCGCGCATCGTTCACGTCCTGCTCCGTCTGCCGAATCTCTACAATGATCTCGCGTCGCAACTTCTGCGCCGGGCCCCACGGAACGCGTAACAAAAGATAGCCTATTACGTCCGCGACAGCGCTGATAACGATTGCTGTGATCGGTATGGTCACAACTGCAGCAGAGCCCAGGTAGATGGCAGTCCACGTGACGAGGTATGCATACCAATCCCAACCTGACATCGTCGCCTGCTGATCCTTCGTCAGGGCGTTGAGGGAGCTCACGAGGGCTTGAACGATAAGAAACGCAAGAAGCCCGAGGAACAGGCCCCACGCGACTCTCAACCCGCGTTGTCCGAATGCGTTCTTCTTGCTGTACCGATTTGCAATCAGGCGCGCCTCGAGTACCAACGCCAGAGCAAGAACTGGGATGACCTGCGCGGCGGCGGCGAAGAAGTCCTTGTAGTGACCGACGGTGTTCACTGGATTAATCGTCCGCCTCATCCTCGGCTTGGTGGGCCGAGGCTGTCGCGTCTACTTCGCCGCGGCCACGCAGAACCCCCTCGTGAAACACCTGGGCGAGGTCACGATCCTCAGCTTGCTGATTGACATACCAATCGACGAATGACGTGTTTCGTTTCGCTGCATCGCTAGCGGCCAACAGTTTGGCGTACCGACTGGTCATGTCGTCCGTCTGTACCTGGAACCGCGCCAGTTGCTCGGCACTTGACACGCCGGTGAAGAGTCGACCCAATTGCTCCGAGGAAAGGCCCCCGGATTGGTGCGCGAGGCGTGAGGCTGTTTCCGCAACGCTCGACATTGACCGCATGTACTCGGGGGACGAAGTGTAGGTCTGGGCGATCTCCCGGAGCCGCTGTCGCAAGGCAGGCGTGAGTTCGGGGGCGGCCTCCTCCACGATGCGCGCCATAGTCACCGCGGTGGGCCTCGATCGTGTCTTCACCTCTTCGACGGCGTCTTCGCTTACCTTGGCTCCCTTGTCCAGCGCGATTTTCAGGAAGCGCTCGGACGTAAGGAAAGCAATTGGCTGTCCGCTTCGGGCCTGAAACTCCGCAACCAGATCGGGGTGCGCACCCTTGATGTCCCCATTGACTGTCAGCCACCAATCGTCTTTCTGATCGTCGGTGACGAAAATGGCTGGCTTCCTCTCTGCCTCCGCGTGCTCCAGCAGCTGGCGCCACAGGACGAGATCGCCATACTTCTCAGGTTCGCTTTTGGCCGCGTCTCTGAAGCCGGGCGGCTGCTTTTTCTCGTAACGCTCGCCGCCCTCTTTGTAGAGAGCCGTGAGTTCGTCCTCCGACCAAGCTCTTCCGATGCGACCCTCGTACAAGTCGCTGATCGCCTCGCTCGCGGTGTCGTTCGAGTTGGACGAGCGCACCAGATCTTCGTGGCGCACGCGCGCAGCCTTCAGTGCTTTGCGGAGGATCTTGCGACTTTTTCTGAGCGCTACTGTCAGTTCGCTGGTGTCGAGCGACGGGTGTCTCTTGAAGCTAGTGATCGTTGACTCTAGTTTCGTGTGCGCGTCTTCTGCTTCCTTCGCAATCCTGTCGAGGGCACCGTGCTGGGCTTGGATGACGCTGTCTCTGTTGCGGTGGTACTCAATGCCGACCTGCCGTGGGATCCAAAGCTGGTCCGCCTTCTCCTTCAGCGCTGTCAGGTACTGACTCGCTGTGGAGACTGAGTATCTATACATGTTCAGCAGCGCGCTTGAGTCGAAGACAATCAGCCCGTCGGCCCAGAGTGCGTCGAATTGTGCGTCATTGAGGCTGTAGTAGCCCGGAAACTCGTTGCGCATGTTGCCCCCTCGTGCCCGTTCTGCGAGGGCGTTCCCAAGCTACATGCGGGTACCGACAACGGCACACTGGACAGGCGGGCGGCTCGCCTGTCCTGCAGAGGGGCTAGAGCACTTGGCCCCACTTTGTGACAATCCGTACGCGACGTGCTGTCGCCGCGTTCATGCTCGCGTCGCGCGCGACGGCGTAGTCCTCGGCAGACTCGTTGCAGAAACGAGGTCGCGTACGCGGCATCCCCGCGGGCCAGCTGTCGACGATCACGGCGTCGAGGACAAGCTTCAGGAAGGCGCGACGTCGACCGGGAGTCCATGTCTGCCAGTCCACCTCATCAGCAAGAGCATTCGCGATGACTGGTCGACCGAGCAGGCCATTGATCTGGCCCTCGATGGCGTCGAGCGCGGCGTCGATCCGCTCGAACTCGGCGAGAGCTTCACGTTCGGTCGCGATGATGCCCGCGATGAAGGCGCGCTTCACGCGGTCCTTCTCGTCGCGCAGAACCGCGCGTTCGGCTTCCAGCCCGTCTATCTTGGCGTCGTCCGCGGGGTCAGACTCACCCATCCGCGTCTGCCAACGGTCGCTCTGAGACAACGCTTCCGTCACGACATCGAAGACGTACCGTTCCAGACGGTCGTGGCCGATCGTCACGCGCCCGGTGTCCTGCTCGACGACGACCTTCTCGCCGTTGCGCGTTACTGCACGCTTCACGCGAGGATGGTTTCGAGCGTCAGGGCCATGCACTCGCGCGAGGCAACCCAGCGTCGGTCCGTTCGCGTTGGTCTTCGTGTTCGTCACGAGCGGCTTCCCGCACTTCGCGCATACGGATAGCCCGCCTCCCATCGAGTGCTTGCCGCCCTTGACGCCGGGGGAGTGCACGATCTTTCGCGACGGATCGGACAGCAACGCAGTGAGTCTGTCGAACGTGCGGACGTCGATGATGGGGTCCCACCCGACGACACCGGCTTTGGTCTCTCCGAGCATCGACCGGTTCAGCAGAATCGACCGGAGGTTGGCTTGACGCCAGTGCTTCCCGGAGCGGGTCCGGACGCCCCTGTTGTTCCAGTCGGTGACGATGCTGTGCATGGGCTCGTGGTCGTCCAGCAGGCGTTTGCTCGCTTCGGCGATGCGTGCGACCTCAGCTTCGGAAGGGGCCAACTTGCCGTCACGTAGTGAGTAGCCGTACGGGGCCGATCCTCCATGCCAAAGACCGCGTTCAGCGCGAGCGCGCTTGTGGTTGACCTGGCGCTCTCTAGCTCGGCGAGTCTCGAAGCGCGCGATACCTGCGAGCATCGTCGCTCGGAACTCGCCGTCTGCTGTCGTGAGGTCGATCTCACCCTCAGCTGTGACGACCTCCGCACCGAGGTCGATGAGGAGGTTGAGGTCTTTCGTGCTTCGCAGGAGTCGATCTAGGTTGTACGCGACCACCACATCGAAGTCACGGCCGATCCCCGCGAGCATGGCTTGCCAGGCAGTACCGTCTCCGCGCTGGGTTGAGGCCCGCACCTCGTTGTCTTCGAAAACTTCGACAACCTCCCACCCGCGGCCGTCGGCCAAGGCGAGGCATCTTTTCCGCTGCGCGTCGATCTGTTCTTGTCGATCGAGCGATTGACGGAGGTAGAGCGCAGCGCGCTTCCTTCCTTCTTTCATAGTCAATTATCGCACATGGGTAATTTTGTGATCCCGCTACGAGGGCGGCGAGTTCCCCGCCTCGGTGCTCGACGCGCTGCGGCAGCCGCTCGAGAGCGGCACGATCCACCTGCACCGGTCGGGGGTCGCCGCGACCTACCCGGCGCGGTTCCAGCTGGTCGTGGCGACCAACCCCTGCCCGTGCGGGCAGCACGGGGTCCCCGGTGGGGTGTGCGAGTGCGCTCCGCAGGCCATCCGCCGTTACACGCGCCGCCTCTCGGGTCCGCTGCTCGATCGCATCGACATCGACCTGCGACTGAACCGGGTGTCGTCCGCGCGCCGGGACGGCGACACACGCACGGTGAGCACTGCACAGGCTCGTGAGGTGGTGGCCTCCGCTCGTCGACGGGCCGCGGAACGCTGGAGCGACACCCCCTGGCGTCGGAACGCCGACGTGCCGGGCACGTGGCTGCGCGGACCGGCGGCTCCGGACCCCGCGGTGCTGCAGCCTCTCGATGTGGCCCTGCGCCGGGGAGCCCTCACCCTGCGGGGGTACGACCGGCTGCTGCGCGTCGCATGGACCGTCGCCGACATCGCGGGTCACGACGAATTGTCGCGCGATGACGTCGGCCGGGCGCTGTTCCTGCGTCGGGGAGCGGCCGCGTGATCCCCTCCCTGCGCGATGAGGCCACGGCACGGGCCGCCCTGCGGGGGCTTCGTCCCGTCGACGAGTCCGACCCGTTCGGCGCACTCGCGCGTGCCGTCTGGAGCGTCCTGATCGAGCCCGGCGACAGCGAGGCGGGGGCGCTCATCGCCGCCCGCGGGCCGCTCGACGCGCT
This sequence comes from Microbacterium testaceum, assembly GCF_003075375.1. GTDB lineage: Bacteria > Actinomycetota > Actinomycetes > Actinomycetales > Microbacteriaceae > Microbacterium > Microbacterium testaceum_E. The sequence continues at coordinate 30,634 of NZ_QDFT01000032.1, forward strand.
GCGAGCGGCCGTCGACCCAGACGTCGATGAGCTCCGCGGGGCTCGAGCGCGGTGGATGCCGCGCCTGCGTCCCGGGGCGATCGACGAGGCGGTGGATGCCGCGCGTCGCTGCGGGGCGCGACTGTTGGTTCCGGGCGACGGCGCCTGGCCGCGGGGGTTCGATGATCTGGGCGCGCACGCGCCGGTCGCTCTGTGGTCTCGGGGGCACGCGGACGCGTCTGCCCGTGACGTCGTGGCGCTCGTCGGCGCGCGGGCGTCGACGGCGTACGGCGAGGGCGTCGCCGCGGATCTCGCCGCCGAACTCGCGGGGGCGGGAGCCACGATCGTCTCGGGCGCGGCCTACGGCATCGACGGGGCGGCGCACCGGGCCGCTCTGGGCGCGGGCGGGAGGACGGTCGCCTTTCTCGCCGGCGGCGTCGATCGGGCCTATCCCCGCGGACACGAGGTGATGCTCGCCCGCATCGTCGACTCGGGGGCCGTCTACAGCGAGGTCCCCTGCGGAACGGCCCCCACCAAGTGGCGGTTCCTCGCCAGAAACAGGATGATCGCGGCCATGGCCGACGCCGTGGTCGTCGTCGAGGCGGGTTGGCGGAGCGGGTCGCTGAACACCGCCGCCCACGCGGCGAGCCTGGGGCGGGCTCTCGGGGCCGTGCCGGGTCCGATCACGAGCGCCGCCTCGGCGGGCTGCCATCGGGTGCTGCGCGAGTTCGGCGGCACGTGCGTGACGTCGTCCCGCGACGTGCTCGAGATGCTCGGGGTGACGCAGCTGAGGGATGACGCGGTCACCGGGGGAGCGGGCGCGTCGGCGGAGAGGGCCGGAAGCGGTGCCGTTGCGCCGGGTGGGGGAGCGGCGGACGGCGCCGCTTCGTCGCGGGGGAGAGGCCCGGGTCCCGTTCCGGACACCGCGACGGGCCGCGAGGCGCCTCCCCGCGAACCTCGACGGGGCGATCGGACCGACGACACGACGAGGGTCCTGGATGCTCTGTCCACGCGCGTGGCGCGCGGCGTCGACGAGGTCGCCCGCCGCAGCGGCATGGCGGTCGACGAGGCGGCGGTGCTGCTGGGCTTCGCCGCACTCGAGGGGCGCGTCGAGCGCGACGACGACGGCGGGTGGCGCGCACCCCGCAGCTCCGCGAGGGGGCAGGGCAGGTGACGTCCACCGCGCGTGTCGGCGGCGATCCCGGGCCGCAGCCCGCAGGCTGGGGTCATGCGCGTTTCCGAGGCCGTCGAGGGCTACCTCGCCCACCTCTCCGACGTGCGCCGCCTCTCGCCCGCGACGGTCCGCGCATACCGTTCCGACCTCGCCGACCTCGTGAACCATCTGCGCGATCCGCGCCTCGAGTCGGTCGACCTCGATCAGCTGCGCGAGTGGCAATGGCAGGCCAGCAAGGCGGGCCAGGCCAAGTCGACGTCGGCGCGGCGCATCTCGAGCGTCCGTGGGTTCTTCGCGTGGGCGAAAGACGAGGGCGTCCTCGACGCCGACGTGTCGCTCCGCCTCGTCTCGCCCAAACGCGGACGGACGCTGCCGTCCGTCGCTACGGCCGACACCCTGGCATCCGTTCTGCAATCCCTCGAGGTGGGCGCGCGCGACGGCGACCCGATCGCCCTCCGCGACCACGCCCTGCTCGAGGTGATCTACGGCTCAGGAGCGCGCGTGTCGGAGGTCTGCGGGCTCGACCTCGACGACATCGATCACGAGCGCCGCACGATGCGGTTACGTGGAAAGGGTGACAAGGAGCGGGTCGTGCCCTTCGGCCTCCCCGCCGAGCGCGCGCTGCAGGCGTATCTGGTGCGGGGTCGGCCCGTGCTGCGGGCGCGGGCGGACGACACCTCGGACGCGACGTCGTCGCGATCCCGCGGCACGGCGGTGCGGGCCGTCTTCCTGGGGGCCCGCGGCGGCCGGATCGGACCGCGAGCCGTGCACGCGCTGGTCACGCGCACCGTCGGCGACGCCATCGGCGCCGACGCCCTGGGACCCCACGCGCTGCGGCACTCGGCGGCGACCCACCTGCTCGACGGCGGGGCCGATCTGCGCGCGGTCCAAGAGATCCTCGGGCACGCGAGCCTGGGCACCACCCAGATCTACACGCACGTCTCGACCGAGCGCCTGCGCGACGCCTATCGGCTCGCGCACCCGCGAGCCTGACCTCGGCCCGCCCTACCCGGCCCGCCCTACCCGGCCCGCCCTACCCGGCCCACCCGACCCGGCCCACCCGACCCGGCCCACCCGACCCGGCCCACCCGACCCGGCCCACCCCTCGCGCCCGGCCCACCTT
>NZ_QDFT01000033.1 GCF_003075375.1 Microbacterium testaceum
GGCGTACTGCGTGTCGGTGTCGTCAAGATGAACATCGACACCGACACGCAGTACGCCTTCACCCGCTCGATCGCGGGATACATGCTCTCCAACTACGAGGGCGTGCTCAAGCTCGACGGAGAGGTCGGCAACAAGAAGCAGTACGACCCCCGCGCCTGGGGCAAGGTCGCCGAGTCGGCCATGGCCGTGCGCGTGGTCGAGGCCACGAAGCAGCTGGGCTCCTACGGCCAGTCGCAGAGCTGACACCCGCTCACACCTCGCGAACGCCCCGGCCCCGCGCCGGGGCGTTCGTGTTCCCGGATGCCACACCCCCGGCATCCGCGAACCTCCACCGCCGCGCCCGCCCGGCAAGCCGCGCGCAACGGCGCTCCGATGAACCCCGGCGCCCCCGGCGAGCCGTGCACAACGGCAGGCCGGCGAGACGGCACACCCCCGGCGAACCGAGCACAACGGCAGGCCGATGGGACGACACGCCGTATACCGACGTCTCCGCCCCGGCGTGTCGCGACAACTCCCGCCGTTGTGCACCGCCGGGCACGGCAGGGCACGCCCCGGGCAGCGCCGCAGCACACCGGGGCACCACCCGGAGCACACCCGGCACGACCCCCCACGGGCCCCCGCGGCTCAGCTTCGGTACATCTCCAGCACCGTCTGCGCCCCGGCCGGCGACGACAGCACCTCGATGGCATCCCCCGCCCGCACCTCGCCCGCGCGACGCACCCGCAGGTACGCGCCGAGGCGCCCCTCGTCCGAGAAGCGCTTCACCCAGCCGCGCGAGGCGGAACCGCCGACCCAGCGCGCGAACGTCGAGCACGGCGTCCGCGGCATGGTGACCTCGACCTCGACCGTGTCGCCGATGCGCCACACCTCGCCGATGCGCGCGGCGTTGACGTCGAGCCCCTCGACCCGCAGGTTCTCGCCGAACCACCCGGGGGCGAGCTCCCGCCCGAGCTGCTCCTGCCAGAACGCCGCGTCCTCGGCGGCATAGGCGTACACGGCCTTGTCGGGGCCGCCGTGGTGCTTGCGGCTGGCCTGCACGTCCGCGCGGACGCCCAGCTTGCCGACCCGCACGGCACCGTCCACCGGGCGCTTGTCGATCGCGGTCACGCCGACGGATCCGGCATCCGGGTGCAGGGTGTGGACGGCGCAGACGGCGACGAGACGGGGCATCTGACGATGCTAGAGCGTCCCGTGCCAGCGACGGATCAGGGCGTGTCGAACGACCGCCGCATCACCACGCGGTCACCCTCGAGGGTGCGGATCTCGACCGCCCCGATGTCGGCCGCGGCCAGGTCGGTCCCCGCGCTCAGCTCGGTCGTCGAGCCGGGACCGGCCCGCCAGGTCGACAGCACGCTCGTCGCACCGGCGTCGTCGGTCACGGCGAGCGCGTACGGCCAGCCGCCGGGCGGGGCGTCGAGCACCTCGCCGGTGTACTGGCAGACCAGGTCGATGCGCGTGCCCCACGGCACCGGGGTGAGCTTGACCGAGGCCTCGAGGGGCGCCCCCGCCACGTCGTCGAGGGCGTACACGGCTGCCGGCGTCTGCACGGCGGTGCCGACGGCGATCGCGCCGGGGACGGCGATGGCGACGAGCGCGACCGAGGCCGCGAGCACCCACACGGTGCGACGGCGGGCGCGACGACGGCTCGCGGCGGCGACGATCCGCTCGCGCAGGGCGGGGTCGGGCGAGGCGACGGGCGCCACCGCATCGCCGATCGCGCGGGCGCGCTCCGCCGAGAGCCGCGACAGCAGTCCCGCGGTGGGCGCCAGCTCCGCGACGTCCGCGCGACACGCGTCGCACACGGCGAGATGCCGCTCGTACTCGGCGCGGTCCGCCGCCGACAACGCTCCGAGCACGTAGGCGCCGTCCCAGCTCGAGAGACGGTCGTGTTCGTCGATCACCGGGTCACCCCTCTCTCCTGCAGCGCGAGCCGCAGTGCCCGCACCGCGTAATGCAAACGCGACTTGACGGTGCCGGCCGGGATGCCGAGCTCTTCCGCCGTCTGCGCCACGCTCCGGCCGCCGTAGTAGGCGCTGACGATCACCGCGCGATGGTCGGGTGTCAGCGTCGACAGCGCCTCTTCGACCAGCAGCGCGTCGAACATGGCGTCGGTGTCGTCGTCGCGCACCCGTTCGGGCAGCTCGTCGACGGGCAGTTCGTGGCGACGCCGCGCGCTGCGCGCCTCGTCGATGACGAGGTTGCGCGCGACGGTGTACATCCACGACCGCAGCGACGCGGGATCATCGCTCATGACCCGCGGGGTCCGCCAGGCGCGCAGCAGGGTCTCCTGCACGACGTCGTCGGCACCGGCGTGGTCGCCGGTCAGGCTGACGACGTACCGCCAGACGGGGATCGCGTGCGCGTCGTAGAGCGCCGTCAGCTGCGCGTGTTGGTCTCGCACCGCGGCATCCCCTCTCCCTCGTTCATGGAGAACACGGGATGCCGGGCCCCGCGGTTCAGTTCGGGACGGCCGCGAGCAGGCCCGACATGAACTGCGGGTCGCCGGTCAGGGCGATGGTGACGCAGACGGCGGCGATCGTGGCCGTGACCACGAACCCGACCAGGGGGACCCAGAACGCCACCCGGCCGCGGCCCAGCCGACGCCAGGTGAGGACGGCGGTCACGAGCCAGCCGACACCGTAGGCCAGTGCCGCGGCGGCGCCCCACACGTAGCCCGCCGAGAGGTTGGTGTACGAGGCCTGTGAACCCAGGATGCGGGCGGCGGACTCGGCGTAGTTCGGGAAGTCGAGCAGCTGGACGATCGTGGACACGGTCGACACGAGCCCGTAGACGAGCAGGCCGAAGGTGAGGATGCGATCCCACCGCGGACCCCGTACGAGAGGCGACGTCGCGGACGCCGGCACCGGCTCGGGTTCGGCGGCGGGCGCCGGGGCGACTCCCGCGTCGAGGGCCTCGGTCACCTCGGGTCGCTGGATGCGCGCGCGCTGCTCCTCGGGTGTGGCGTACTCGCCGTACTGGGGGCGCGGCGGCCGGCCGGTCGACGCGTCGTCAGCGCTCACGCGCGACCCCGACCGCCGAGCGCGCGGCTGTCGCGCTTGCCGGCGGCATCCTGACGCAGTTCCTTCGGCAGCGAGAACATGAGGTCCTCTTCGGCCGTGCGCACCTCTTCGACGTCGCGGTAGCCCGCGCCCGCGAGCTCTTCGAGCACCTCGGTGACGAGCACCTCGGGCACCGAGGCGCCGCTGGTGACGCCGACCGTCTCGACGCCGTCGAGCCACTCCTGCTTGACCTCGTCGACGTAGTCGACGCGGTAGGCGGCCTTGGCCCCGTGCTCGAGGGCGACCTCGACCAGTCGCACGCTGTTGGAGGAGTTCGCCGAGCCGACGACGATCACAAGGTCGGCGCCGACGGCGACCTTCTTGATCGCGACCTGGCGGTTCTGCGTGGCGTAGCAGATGTCGTCGGAGGGCGGGTCCTGCAGCTCGGGGAAGCGGAGCCGCAGGCGACGCACGGTCTCCATCGTCTCGTCGACGGACAGGGTGGTCTGCGACAGCCACACGACCTTGGAGGGGTCGCGCACCTCGACCGTGTCGGCGTGCTCGGGGGAATTGACCACCGTGACGTGCTCGGGAGCCTCGCCTGCGGTGCCCTCGACCTCTTCGTGCCCCTCGTGGCCGATCAACAGGATCTCGAAGTCGTCGCGCGCGAAGCGGACGGCCTCGCGGTGCACCTTGGTCACCAGCGGGCAGGTCGCGTCGATCGCCTGGAGTCCCCGATCGGATGCCGCGGACACGACGGCCGGAGAGACACCGTGCGCGCTGAAGACGACGTGCGACCCCGCGGGGACCTCGTCGACCTCTTCGACGAAGATGGCGCCCTTCTTCTCGAGCTCGGTGACCACGTGGATGTTGTGCACGATCTGCTTGCGAACGTAGACGGGCGCGCCGTAGCGCTCCAACGCCTTCTCCACGGCGATGACCGCGCGGTCCACTCCCGCGCAGTACCCGCGGGGCGCGGCCAACAGCACCTTCTTGCGGCCGTCGACGGGGATATCCTGGAGCCGCCCGCGACGACCCGGGATGCGGGGAACGGGCAGGTGGACGGCAGGTGAGCTCACCCCTCGATTCTACCGGGGCCGCCCTGGACACCGGCCGAACCCCCCTCCCCGGTACCATGACTCCTCTTTCCGCCACCGATCCCCGCGCGCGCCCGGCACGCGCACCCGAGCGAGCGATATGACCTCCTTCCAGCCCGAGACCGTCCCCGGTCAGGCGCCGCCCGCCGATTCGGTGCACCCGCGCGATTCGCGCACCGACGCCCCCACCTCGGTCTCGCGTCTGAACGACACGATCCGGGGCTTCATCGAGCGCTGGGGGTCGGTCTGGGTCGAGGGCGAGATCACCTCGTTCAACCGCCGGGGCGGCAACGTGTTCGGGCGCCTCAAAGACCTCGGCACCGAGTCCACGGTGGCCTTCCGCATCTGGTCGAGCACGCTCGCGCGCATGCCCAAGGACCTCAAGGTCGGCGATCACGTCGTGGCGTGCGTCAAGGCCGACTACTTCCCGCGCACCGGCGACTTCTCGTTCGCCATCTCGGCCATGCGCCACGTCGGCCTCGGCGAGCAGCTCGAACGCCTCGAGCGCTTGCGCGTGCAGCTGCGGTCCGAGGGTCTGTTCGATCCCGTCCGCAAGAAGAAGCTGCCGTTCCTGCCGCACTGCATCGGCCTGATCACCGGCGAGAACTCGGACGCCGAGAAGGACGTGCACCGCAACGCCGAGCTGCGGTGGCCCCGCGTGCGCTTCCGCACCCAGCACGCGGCCGTGCAAGGAGACCGGTGCGTCCCCGAGACCATCGCCGCCCTGAAGATCCTGGATGCCGACCCCGACGTCGACGTCATCGTCATCGCCCGCGGCGGCGGCGACCCGCAGACGCTCCTCGGCTTCAGCGACGAGCGTCTGCTGCGCGCGGTGGCCGCGGCATCCACTCCCGTCGTCAGTGCGATCGGTCACGAGAACGACCGCCCCCTGCTCGACGAGGTCGCCGACGTCCGCGCCTCCACGCCCACCGACGCCGCGAAGCGCGTGGTGCCCGACGTCAGCGAGCAGCGCGCGCTCGTGGCCCAACTGCGGGCGCGACTGACCGGGCGGCTCACCCAGCGCGTGCTGCACGACATCGCGCAGCTCGAGCAGATCCGCTCGCGTCCGGCGCTGCGCACTCCGCACACCATGCTGACCTCGCGCGCGCAGGAGCTGTGGATGCTGTCCAACCGCGGCCGCGACATCGTCGACCGCCGCCTCGAGAGCGAGAGGCGTCGTGCGAGCGAGCTCGGCGCGGGACTGCGCGCCCTGTCGCCGCTGGCGACCCTCGCCCGCGGCTACGCGATCGCGCAACTGCCCGACGGGGCGGTGGTGCGCGACGCCGCGGACGCGCCCGCGGGAACGACGCTGCGCCTGACCCTCGAGCAGGGCACGCTCGCCGCCCGCTCGGGCGGCGCGGTGGCCGACGTGGTCCCGCACGGCACCACCCCTCCTCCCCCGACCGATCCGCTCGACGACGAGGCAAGGGACGGCGGCGTCCCCACCGACGCCGCCTAGAATGGATGCCATGACCGCGACGACCCCCGGCCCTGCCGTCGACGTCGCCTCCCTCTCTTTCGAGCAGGCTCGCGACGAGCTCGTGCGCGTCGTCGCCGAGCTCGAACAGGGCGCACCGACGCTCGAAGAGTCGCTGGCCCTCTGGGAGCGCGGCGAGAAGCTGTACGCCCGCTGCGAAGAATGGCTCCTGGGCGCCAAGCGGCGCCTCGACGCCGCCCGCGGCGACGGAGACGACGACTGATGGCCCGCGTCGTCGCCCATCTCGGGCGCCCCGAGACCCCGCAAGAGACCGCCGACCGCAAGGCCGAGGCCTCGGCTCGGTACCGCTCGAGCAAGACGTTCCGCAACCTCATCGCCGCACTGCTGGCGACCGTGGGCGTCGTGCTCGTCGTGATCGCCGCCGTTCCCCGCGGCGAGCCGGTCCCCCAGCCGCAGCCCGACGTCCGCGCCCTCGCCGCCGAACTCGAGGCCGACCGCGGGCGCCCCGTCCTCGCCCCCGCCCTCGACGAGGGATGGCGCGTCAATCAGGCCGGCACCGAGGGCGTCGGCGGCACCGAGGCGTGGACGATGGTCTACGTGCGCTCCGGCGAACCCGGGTTCCTGCGCGTCGCGCAGGGGTTCGACACGGGCGACGCATGGGTGGCCCAGGTCCTCGACGGCACCCGCAGCGCCGAGACGACCGAGATCGACGGCATCACGTGGAACGTGTACCGTCCGTCCAACCCGTCGGGCACCGGCAACATCGACTACGCCCTGGCCACCCCGGCGGGTCCCGACTACGTCCTCGTCTACGGAGACGCCTCCCCCGACACCGCGGCCCTCGCCGCGGCATCCGTCACGTCCCAGATCGAGCAGTTGAGAGAGGTCCCGTGAGCGAGCGCATGACCCCCCGTCAGGTGTGGCAGCAGATGGTGGAGGGCAACAAGCGCTTCATCGCGGGCGAGCCCGCCCACCCCCGTCAAGACGTCGAGCGTCGCGCCGAGCTCGCCAGCTCGCAGCACCCGACCGCGGCGCTGTTCGGGTGCTCCGATTCGCGCCTGGCGGCCGAGATCATCTTCGACGAGGGCCTGGGCGACCTCTTCGTCGTGCGCAACGCCGGACAGGTCGTCTCGGACTCGGTCCTCGGCAGCCTCGAATACGCCGTCGGCGTCCTCGAGGTGCCCCTCATCGTCGTGCTCGCGCACGACGCGTGCGGCGCGGTCGGCGCCGCGATCGACAGCACGGGCCCCGACGCCCCGACGCTGCCCGCCTACATCTGGCGCCAGATCGCCCCCATCGTGCCAGCGGTACGCCGCGTGCAGCGCGACCACGCCGTCGACGGGCACTCCCCCGCCCACGTCGACCCCGAGCTCGTGGGCCGCGAGCACCTGCGGCACACGGTCGGCGAGCTGCTGCGCGCGTCCGAGCTGATCAGCGAGGCCGTGGCCGAGGGCCGCACGGCCGTCGTCGGTGCCAATTACCGTCTCGACGAGGGAGAAGCCTTCCCCGTCGTCATCGTGGGCGACGTGGACGATCCGCGCGTCTCGCACAACTGAACGAAACGAACCTGGAGGAACGACGACGTGACCGACATCGAGTACCGCATCGAGCACGACACCATGGGCGAGGTGCGCGTGCCCAAGGACGCCCTCTACGCCGCGCAGACCCAGCGCGCCGTGGAGAACTTCCCGATCTCGGGCAAGGGGCTCGAGTCGACGCAGATCGCCGCGCTCGCCCGCATCAAGAAGGCCGCCGCCCTCGCCAACAAGGAGCTCGGCACGCTCGACGGCTCCATCGCGGACGCCATCGCCCAGGCCGCCGACCAGGTCGTCACCGGCACCCACGACGCGCACTTCCCCGTGGACACCTACCAGACCGGTAGCGGCACCTCGTCGAACATGAACATGAACGAGGTGCTGGCGACCCTGGCCACCGGCATCCTGGGATCGACGGTCCACCCCAACGACCACGTCAACGCCTCGCAGTCGTCGAACGACGTCTTCCCGACCTCGGTGCACATCGCCGTCACCCAGGCCCTCATCACCGACCTGATCCCCGCGCTCGAGCACCTCTCGACGGCCCTCGAGACCAAGGCCGACGCGTGGAAGGGCATCGTCAAGTCGGGTCGCACCCACCTGATGGATGCCACCCCGGTCACCCTCGGTCAGGAGTTCGGCGGCTACGCCCGTCAGATGCGCCTCGGCATCGAGCGCGTGCAGGCGGTCCTCCCCCGCGTCGGCGAGGTCCCCCTCGGCGGAACCGCGGTGGGCACGGGCATCAACACCCCCCTCGGCTTCCCGCAGAAGGTCATCGAGCTGCTCGCCGCCGAGACCGAGCTGCCGATCACCGAGGCGAAGGACCACTTCGAGGCCCAGGCCAACCGCGACGGGCTGGTCGAGGCATCCGGAGCCCTGCGCACCATCGCGGTGTCGCTGACCAAGATCAACAACGACATCCGCTGGATGGGCTCGGGCCCCAACACGGGTCTGGGCGAGCTGCACATCCCCGACCTGCAGCCCGGCTCCTCGATCATGCCGGGCAAGGTCAACCCCGTCGTGCCCGAGGCCACCCTGATGGTGTGCGCGCGGGTCATCGGTAACGACGCGACCGTCGCGTGGGCCGGCGCCTCGGGCTCGTTCGAGCTGAACGTCGCCATCCCCGTCATGGGCACGGCGCTGCTGGAGTCGATCCGCCTGCTCTCGAACGCGATGCGCGTCCTGGCCGACAAGACGATCGACGGCCTCGAGGCCAACACCGCGCGCGCCGAGGCGTTCGCCGGTATGTCGCCGTCCATCGTCACCCCGCTCAACAAGGTCATCGGCTACGAGGCTGCGGCGAAGATCGCCAAGCACTCCGTCGCCAAGGGCATCACCGTGCGCGAGGCCGTCATCGACCTCGGCTACGTCGAGCGCGGCGAGATCACCGAAGAGGTGCTCGACGCCAAGCTCGACCTGCTGTCGATGACGCACGCCGGCTGACCCCCGCTGGCAGAACACGACGCCGAGGCGCGCCATAATCAGAGCATGAGCCGCGCGACGAGATCCGTCTCGACGCGCGTGCGACTGCTCGGCGCGATCCTCGGCGTCGTGCTTCTCGGCATGATCCTCGCGGGGGGCGTCACGTTCCTCGTCCAGAGCGACCGGGTGATGGCCAATGCCCAGCGTCAGCTCGAGGGCTTCGTCTCGACCGTGTCGGTCAGCGACCAGGATGCCGCTGAGCTCGTCCGTTCCGCCGTCCCGGGCCGCACCGACGGCACCCTCGCCCTCGACGGCGCACGGGTCCTGGCCGCCACGCCCTCTCCGCCCGGGCTGGCCCTCGCGGACGACGACGGCCTGGTCACCGCCCTCGCCGCCGCGATCGCGGAAGGCCGGTCGACGGGGCGCCTCGACAGCGTGCACGGTCCGGTCCTGTTCGCCGCCGTGCCCGCCTCCGGGGGCTCGGTCGTCCAGGTGATCTCCCTCGACCAGCGGATGGAACTGGTGAGCCTGTCGACGGTGACCTACGCCGCCACCGCCCTCGGCGTGCTGGTGCTGGTGGGTGTGGCCGGCTGGTTCGTCACCGGGCGCCTGTTCTCGCCGCTGCGGCGCCTGCGCGACACCACCGACGCCATCACCATCGACGACCTCGGCACCCGGCTGCGCGCCCACGGCAACGACGAGATCTCCGACCTCACCACCTCGGTCAACTCGATGCTGGACCGCCTGGCGATGTCGGTCGAGGCGCAGCGCCAACTGCTCGACGACGTGCGGCACGAGCTCAAGACCCCCATCACGATCGTCCGCGGTCACCTCGAGATGATGGACCCGGCCGATCCGCACGACGTCTCCGAGACCCGCGACCTCGGCATCGCCGAGCTCGACCGCCTCTCGCGCCTGGTCGACGACATCGACGCGCTGGCCGACGTCGAGACGGGGGCCCTGTCGTCCGCGGTGATCGACGTCGGTCCGCTCACCGACCGGGTCGCCGAGCTGGCCGGCGCGATCCCCGGTCACGCGTGGAGCGTCGAGACCCGCGCGCGGGTGCGCATCCGCGGCGACGCCGACCGTCTCGTCCAGGCCTGGCTGCAGCTGGCCGACAACGCCGCCAAGTACACCCCCGCCGGTATGCCGATCGAGATCGGCAGCACCGCCGACGACAAGACCGCCCGGCTGTGGGTGCGCGATCACGGTCCCGGCATCCCTCCCGCTTCCCGACACCGCGTCTTCCGGCGCTTCGATCGCCTGTCCACCCGACGGGGCGTCGAGGGCTCGGGTCTCGGCCTGTCCATCGTGGATGCCATCGCCAAGGCGCACGACGGTCACTGCTCCGTGAGCGAGACCCCCGGGGGCGGGGCCACGGTCACGCTGCACGTCCCGGTCACCGGCGCCCCCGCGGCCGGAGAACTCCCGACGCCGGTGCGTGCCGGCGACGTCGTCCTGCAGAGAGAGGCCACCGGATGACCCGCATCCTCATCGCGGAGGACGAGGACCGCATCTCGTCCTTCGTCGCGAAGGGCCTCGAGTCCGCCGGCTACCAGACCCTGGTGATCGACGACGGCGCCGAGGCGCTCGACCGCGCGCTGTCGGGCGATGTCGACCTGCTGCTGCTCGATGTCGGTCTGCCCTCCCTCGACGGTTTCGAGGTGCTGCGGAGCCTCCGCGGGCAGGGGTCGACGCTGCCGGTGATCATGCTGACGGCGCGCACGAGCACGCGCGACACGGTCGACGGACTCGACGCCGGGGCGAACGACTACGTCGCCAAGCCGTTCAAGTTCGACGAGCTCCTCGCCCGGGTGCGCTCCCGCCTGCGCGAACCGGTGACGACCAGCTCGATGTCGATCGCCCACGGCGACGTGACCCTCGACGTCCTCGCCCGCCGGGCGACGGTGGGCAGCCGAGAGGTCGATCTGAGCGCGCGCGAGTTCGCACTGGCCGAGGAGTTCGTTAGGCACGCGGGTCAGGTGCTGAGCCGCGAGCAGCTGCTGAGCCGCGTCTGGGGCATGGACTTCGACCCCTCGTCGAACGTGGTCGACGTGTACGTGCGGTATCTGCGCGCCAAGCTGGGGCCGGCGCACATCGTCACCGTGCGCGGCGCCGGCTACCGCTGGGAGTAGCGGCTTTCCCACAACCCGAAAACCCCCGGCGGGGGAACCGGGGGTTTCAGGAGAGGCGTCCGGTGGTCTTCCGACTCACCCGAAGAGCGGTGACCTGCGCGTGACGTTCTCGTTGTGTTTCCTTTGGGGGGAACCGCCGAGGCGGTGGCGAGGTCTCCCTCGCCGACTCCTTCACTCTGACAAGTCTTCGTGAGAATCCGGGGAGCCGAAGATGAGAAACCTCTCATCTGAGTCCCGCGGCCATTGAGACCGCGTCTCATCGCGACACGCGAAGGGCCGGGATGCCGCGGCATCCCGGCCCTCTGCACCACCGTCAGGACAGCTCGCCGGCCTCCAGCAGCTCGGTCACCAGGGCGGCGATGGCGGAGCGCTCGGACCGGGTCAGGGTGACGTGGCCGAAGAGCCCGTGCCCCTTCAGCGTCTCGATCACCGAGGCGACCCCGTCGTGCCGGCCGACGCGCAGGTTGTCCCGCTGTCCGACGTCGTGGGTGAGCACCACGCGCGAGTTCTGACCGATGCGGCTCAGCACCGTCAGCAGCACGTTGCGCTCGAGGGACTGCGCCTCGTCGACGATGACGAAGGCGTCGTGCAGGGAACGGCCGCGGATGTGCGTGAGCGGCAGCACCTCGAGCAGGCCCCGGGCGAGCACCTCTTCGAGCACGTTGCCCGAGACGACCGACCCGAGCGTGTCGAACACCGCCTGGCCCCACGGCCCCATCTTCTCGGCCTGGTCGCCGGGCAGGTAGCCGAGCTCCTGCCCCCCGACGGCGAACAGGGGGCGGAACACGATGATCTTCTTCTGCTGCTGACGCTCCAGCACGGCCTCCAGCGCGGCGCACAGGGCGAGGGCCGACTTGCCGGTTCCGGCGCGTCCGCCGAGCGAGACGATGCCCACCTCGGGGTCCAGCAGCAGGTCGAGGGCGATGCGCTGCTCGGCGGAACGGCCGTGCAGGCCGAAGGCGTCGCGGTCGCCGCGCACCAGGCGGTACTCCCCCTTGCCCGTGACGCGCCCGAGGGCGGATCCGCGCTCCGAGTGGATGACGAGTCCGGTGTTGACGGGCAGGCCCCGCACCGCGTCGCTCACCCCGACCTCGGTCTCGTAGAGGTCCGAGATCTCGTCCCCCGACAGGTCGATCGAGGCGATGCCGGTCCAGCCCGAGTCCATGGCCTGCTCGGCCAGGTACTCCTCGGTCGCCAGGCCCAGCGAGGCGGCCTTGACGCGCATGGGCAGATCCTTCGACACCACGGTGACCTCGGCGCCGTCGCGGGCGAGGTTCATCGCGACCGCGAGGATGCGGCTGTCGTTTCCTCCGGTGCGCATGCCCGAGGGCAGCACCGAGGGGTCGGTGTTGTTCAGCTCGACGCGCAGTGTGCCGTCCTCGCCGACGGGCACGGGGAAGTCGAGGCGCCCGTGCTCGATGCGCAGCTCGTCGAGGTGCCGCAGGGCCTGTCGGGCGAAGTAGCCGATCTCGGGGTCGTGCCGTTTTCCCTCGAGCTCCATGATCACCACGACGGGGATCACCACCGAGTTCTCCGCGAAGCGGAAGAAGGCCCGCGGATCGCTCAGCAGGACGGAGGTGTCCAGGACATACGTGCGCAGGGCCTGATCGGCGCCCGCTTCGGACTCGGTGCTCTCGACGACGCGACGCTGGTCGTACGGTGCTCGTGCAGTCACAACCCACTCCCGACCCGGGTGCAGCACCCGGTTGTCACGAGTCGACCTGTGGGTCACGAGTCGCGATCCGAAGGTCGACTCGACCGGACTCCGTGTCCGATGTGATCACCGTACGACGCCGCGGGAGCCACGAGGGTCGTTAACACGCCGCGAATGTGACGACTTGGTGAACACCGGTTTGACGCGGTTCTGCGAGCGGAGATCGTTTAGTCCCGGATGCCGCCGCCCCGGCGCTATTGCCCGAAGCGGCGGTCGCGGGTGGCGAAATCGCGGATGGCCCGCAGAAAGTCCACCTCGCGCAGATCGGGCCCCAGCGCCTCGACGAAGTAGAACTCGGAGTGCGCCGACTGCCACAGCAGGAAGTCGCTGAGCCGCTGCTCCCCGGACGTGCGGATGACGAGGTCGGGGTCGGCCTGACCCCCGGTGTACAGGTGCTCGCCGATCTGCTCGGGCGTGAGACTCGCCGCGAGTTCCTCCAGCGAGCCCCCCGACTCGTCGTGCTTGGCGATGATCGAGCGGACGGCATCCACGATCTCGCTGCGCCCGCCGTACCCGACGGCGAGGTTCACGTGCAGGCCGCCGTGCCCGCGGGTGCGTTCGGTGGCCTCGTGCAGCACCTCGGCGAGCTCGGGCGGAAGGCCCTCGGCGCGACCCACGTGCTTGACGCGCCAGTTCGGCTCGCGCGAGAGCTCGCCCGCGAGCTCGGCGATGATCTCGAGCAGGTCCTGCAACTCCTGACTGTCGCGCTTGCGCAGGTTGTCATGCGACAGCAGGTACAGCGACACGACCTCGATGCCCAGCTCGTCGCACCAGCGCAGGAATTCGTGCATCTTGGCCGCCCCGGCGCGATGACCGTGGGCGGCGCTGTCGAAGCCGAGCTGACGCGCCCAGCGCCGGTTGCCGTCGATCATCATGGCGACGTGGTGCGGGACGTTCGCGGGGATCTGCCGCCGCAGACGCGAGATGTAGAGACGGTAGAGGGGGCCGCGCCCCTCGTTCTTCCACATCCGCGCCACCCGCCTACGCTACCGCGTCGCACCCGTCAGGACACTGTCCGAACGGGTGGTCCTTGCTGGGGGAAGGGTGAGCGTCCGCGCATGTACTGCCGGGTGCATGGGCGCGGACGTAGGGTCGGAGGCGTGACCACCTCCACCCCGGCCGACGGCCCCGAGATGCCCCAGCTGCCCCTCCTCGAAGCGGGTGCCGTGGGTGCGCAGGCCGAGCTCAAGCCCACGTGGCGCGGGTGGATCCACGCGGGCACGTTCCCGGTCGCGATCGCCGCCGGCATCGTGCTGATCGCGCTCGCCCAGGGCGCCCCCGCGAAGTGGGCGGGAGCGGTGTTCATGGCCACGTCGATGCTGCTCTTCGGCAACTCGGCGCTCTACCACCGCTTCCACTGGAAGCCCAAGACGCTCGCTGTGCTCAAGCGCATCGACCACGCGAACATCCTGCTGCTCATCGCGGGCACCTACACGCCCCTGGCCGTGCTCGCGCTGCCGACGCCCAAGACCGTGCTGCTGCTGTCGATCGTGTGGGGCGGCGCGGTGCTCGGCATCCTGTTCCGGGTCTTCTGGATCAACGCGCCGCGCTGGCTCTACGTCGCGCTGTACCTGGCGCTCGGCTGGGCGGCGGTGATGTACCTCGGCGACCTGCTCGCGGCGAACGTCGCGATGATGGTGCTCGTCGTCGTGGGCGGCCTGCTCTACACCGCGGGGGCGATCGTCTACGCGATCAAGAAGCCCAACCCGTGGCCCGGGCACTTCGGGTTCCATGAGATCTTCCACGTGTGCACGGTGCTGGCGTTCCTCTGCCATTGGACGGCGTGCCTGCTGATCTCGCTCGCCCCGGCGTACCACGGCGGCTGATCCCGCCCGCTTTCACGCGCGAGTCGCCGGCACGAGCAGCCCGGATCGACGGATCGTGGCGGCTCACCCGGTCAGACGGGCTCAGCGGCGGGGAGCGGCCGGGTCGCTGTCGTCGTCCGTCCGGCCGGCGTCCTCGGCGGCGCGCTGCGCGGCGATGGCCCGCTCCTCGGCGTCCAGCTCGGCGTTGACCTCTTCGCGGTAGCGACCCCGTCGGATGCGACGGAGCATGTCGAACACCAGCAGGAAGACCGCCACGGCGATGAAGGCGATCGCGGCGAACCCGAGCGGGCCGGGCGTCACGATGGACTCGTCGGGGGTGACGACCGGGGACGGGGTGGTCGCGAGCGCGACGATCAGGGGGAGCATCAAGTCCTTCTTCCGGGCAGAAGCGCGTAGCCTGGGAGTCCAGCCTAAAGCCCGGAGACACCATGACGACGCACGCCCAGCTCGACGATCGCTACGGGCGCACGCGCTCCCCGCGGCGCCGCCTCGTGGGATGGTCGATCGTCGCCGTGCTCGCCCTGGGGGCGATCGGGTTCCTCGCGTGGACGACGGTGTCGAACAGTCTCAACGCCGTCACGGCCACCGACACGGGCTTCACCGTGGACGACGACCGCAGCGTCTCGGCGACGTTCCAGATCACCGCACCCGTCGGTCAACCCGTCGCGTGCGCCATCGAGGCGCGTGACGAGGAGCACGGAACGGTGGGCTGGCGGGTCGTGCAGTACCCGGCATCCGAGGATCACACCCGCGCTTTCACGGAGCGGATTCCGACGCTGTCGCTGGCGACGACCGGTTTTGTCAACGCCTGCTGGGTCCCGTAGACTCGCAGGCCACGACGCGCCCCGGCTCGATGCCGGGGCGTTCGACATATCCCCCGCCGACGGCCCGTCAACGCATCGCCGTCTGCGCCTCGACGAAGGAGTACCCGTGTCCAACGACGCTCAGGTGACGTTCCTCACGCAAGACGCCTACGACCGCCTCGCCAACGAGCTGGAGCACCTCTCGACCACCGGTCGCGAAGAGATCGCCAAGCGCATCGAGGCCGCGCGCGAAGAGGGCGACCTCAAAGAGAACGGCGGTTACCACGCCGCGAAGGACGAGCAGGGCAAGCAAGAGGCCCGCATCCGCACGCTGCAGCAGCTGCTGAAGGACGCCAAGGTGGGCGAGGCCCCCGAGAGCCACGGCGTCGTCGAGTCCGGCACCGTCGTCACCGCCGTCGTGGCGGGCGGCGAAGAGAAGTTCCTGCTCGGCAACCGCGAGATCGCGGCGAACTCCGAGCTCGACGTCTACAGCGAGGCCTCGCCGCTCGGCGCCGCCATCATCGGCCTGAAGGAGGGCGACAAGGGCTCCTACACGGCCCCCAACGGCAAAGAGATCTCGGTCGAGATCGTCAAGGTCGAGACGTACTCGGGCCAGTAAGCGCCCCTCGTCCGCGAGCCGCTCCCCCGCGACGGGGTGGGCGGCTCGCGGCGTTTCCGGGGGCCGACGCCCTCGCACGCTCCGCGATGCGCACATCCTCCGCTGGATCGCCCGCGGCCCCACGGAGGTTGTGCACATGACGGAGGTTGTGCACGACCCGCGCCGCGGGTGACCCCCGCGCGCATCCTCCAAGATGCGCACACCCTCAGCCCCCACGCGCGCACACCGACGAAGGTTGTGCACATGACGGAGGTTGTGCACGACCCGCGCCGCGAACGCCGGCATCCGGCCGCGACGCGTCAGTCCGGAACGACCGTCGCGACGAAGCCCGCGTCCTCGAGCGTCTTGATCACCAGGGCGCGGTGCTCGGCACCACGCGTCTCGACGCTCAGCTGCAGGATCACCTCGCTGATCTGCAGCCCCTGCCCGTGGCGCGTATGCAGCACCTCGATGACGTTCGCGCCGACCTGGGCCAGCAGCTCCGACACGCGGGCGAGCTGACCGGGACGGTCGGGCAAGGGGATGCGCAGCGACATGTAGCGGCCGGATGCCGACAACCCGTGGGCCACGACGCGCTGCAGCAGCAGCGGGTCGATGTTGCCGCCCGAGAGGATCGTGACGGTCGGCCCGCTGGCCTGGACCTTGCCGGCGAGGATCGCGGCGACGCCCACAGCGCCGGCCGGCTCGACGACCTGCTTCGCCCGCTCGAGCAGCACGAGCAGGGCGCGCGCGATGTCGTCCTCGGTGACGGTGACGACCTCGTCGACGTACTGCCGGATGAGCTCGAAGGGCAGGTCGCCGGGGCGAGCGACGGCGATGCCGTCGGCGATGGTCGGCGTGGTCTCGACCTGCATCGGGTAGCCGGCGGCCAGCGACGTCGGGTAGGCCGCGGAGTTGTGCGCCTGCACCCCGATCACGCGCACCCGACGCCCCTCGGCGGCCGCGCGCGCCTTGACGGCGGCGGCGACACCCGCGGCGAGGCCTCCCCCGCCGATGCCGACGATCACGGTCTCGAGGTCGGGCATGTCCTCGACGAGCTCGAGGCCCAGGGTGCCCTGGCCGACGACGATGTCGCGGTGGTCGAAGGGGTGGATCAGCACGGCTCCGGTGCGCTCCGCGAAATCGGCGGCGAGGCGCAGCGGCGTCTCGACGGTCGCGCCCTCGAGGATCACCTCGGCGCCGTATCCGCGCGTCGCGAGCAGCTTGGGAACCGGCACGCCGAGCGGCATGAAGATCGTGGCCGCCATGCCCAGCTGCTGCGCGGCCAGGGCAACGCCCTGCGCGTGATTTCCGGCCGAGGCGGCGACGACTCCGCGGGCGCGCTCCTCGTCGGTCAGTCGCGACAGTCGGTAGGTCGCCCCGCGGATCTTGAACGAGCCGGTGCGCTGCAGGTTCTCGAGCTTGAGGTTCACGGGCACGCCGAGCAGATCGGTCAGGTGCAGTGACTCGTCGAGGGGCGTGCGCGTGATGATGCCGCGCAGAGCCTGCGCGGCATCCTCGAACTCGGCCAGAGTGGGAGTGTCGTTCATGATCTCCTTCCGCGCTCGCGCGGGACGGTCTGCCAGATGAGATCTCGGGATGCCAGGGCTTCGCCCTCGTGCTGCCATGCCTTCGAGCTGAGGTACACCGCCACGACGTTGACGAAGGCGGCGAGGGGGACGGCGAACAGCGCCCCGGCGATCCCCCCGATCATGGCGCCGCCGGCGACGACGAGGACGACCGCGAGCGGGTGCACCTTGACCGCCGAACCCATCAGGATGGGCTGCAGCACGTGGCTCTCGATCTGCTGCACGGCCAGGACGACGATGAGCATGAACAGCGCGATCAGCGGACCGTTGTAAACGAGGGCGATGAACACCGCGAGGGCGCCCGTCGCCACGGCTCCCACGAAGGGGATGAACGCGCCCAGGAACACCAGGACGCCGATCGGGATCGACAGCGGCACACCGAGCAGGAACGCTCCCAGACCGATGCCGATCGCGTCGATCGTGGCGACGAGCAGCTGGGTGCGGGCGTAGCTCTTGACCGTGCGCCATCCCGCGCGTCCCGCTCCGTCGACCGCGGGCCGTGCCACCCGGGGGAACAGGCGGGTCGTCCAGCGCCAGATCCCCCCGCCGTCGGCGAGAAGGCACAGCAGGATGAACAGCGTCAACAGCACACCGGTGCCGACGTGCCCGATCGTGGTGCCGATGGCGAGCGCTCCGGTCCAGAGCACCTCCGCCTGCTGCTGCAGGAAGGTTCCGGCCTGGCGCAGTCCGTCGTCGATCTGCTGCGCGCTCAGGTGCAGGGGCCCGCTGATCAGGTAGTCGCGGAACTGGGAGACGGCGTCGACGGTGCGTTGGCGCACGGAGCCGAACTCGCGGGTGATCTGCCAGACGGCGAGCCAGACCAGACCCGAGATGACCGCGATGGTGCCGAGCACCGTGACGACGATCGCGAGCCATTTCGGCCACCGGTGGCGGATGAGGAACGAGAAGCCGGGCCACACCAGCGCGGTCACGAGGATCGCGACCAGCAGGGGGATGACGAGGAGCTTGAGCTGGATGACGAGGAACACCACGACGGCGAGGGCCGCGGCGATCACCAGCAGTCGCCACGCGTAGGCGGTGGCCTGACGCAGCGCCGCGGGGACCGGCGGCTGCAGGTCGCTCGAGACGGTGCGCCGCTTAAGGGCGTCGAGGAACGATCCGCGAGGTTCGGGATCCGTTCCGCTCATCCCGTCAGCCTACCGCCGCGCTCCCCCGGGTTTCGCAGGTCATGTCGGTGGTCGCGGCTAGCGTGGCATCCATGACCCTGATGCTCCGTCGCGCCGACGCGCGCCGCATCGCCCTGGCCGCGCAGGGCTTCGCCCGTCCGCGCCCCGCGGCGGTCGGTACGCGGCAGATCACCGCGGCCCTGCACCGCATGCGCATCCTGCAGATCGATTCGGTCAACGTCTTCGCGCGCTCGCACTACATGCCCCTGTTCGCACGGCTCGGCGCCTACGACACGGCGCTGCTCGACGCGCTGGCGTTCTCGCGGCGGCCTCGCTGGGTGGAGTCGTGGGCGCACGTGGCCTCCCTCGTGTCGGTCGACGACTGGCCGCTGCTGCAGTTCCGTCGTGATGCGATGCGCGACAAGTACGGTCGCGACGACTGGGCCGAGGCGAATCAGCCCCTGCTGCGGTGGCTGCGCGACGAGCTCGCCGCCCGCGGCCCCCTGCGCCCGGCCGAGATCGAGCACGATGCCCGTAGCGGGCCCCGCGGGTCGTGGTGGGGCTGGGACGACGTCAAGAACGGGCTGGAGCGGCTGTGGCTGTTCGGCGAGGTGGCCATCGCCGGGCGTCGCGGTTTCGAGCGGCGCTACGCACTGGCATCCGATGTCCTTCCGGCGTCCGCGCTCGAGTCGGCCGTCCCGCGCGATGAGGCCATCGCCGAACTCGTGCGCCGCGCGGCGGTCGCCTACGGCGTCGCGACCGCCGCCGACCTGGCCGACTACTGGCGCATCCGCGATCGTCCGGCGGTGCTCGCCGGCGTCCGACAGCTCGTCGACTCCGGTGAGCTGATCCCGGTCGAGGTCGAGGGGTGGCAGAGCGGGGGTCGACCCGCGCGCGCCTGGCTGCACCGCGACGCCGCGCGACCCAGAAAAGTGGATGCCGCGGCCCTGCTGACCCCGTTCGACCCGCTCGTGTGGTTCCGCGACCGCGCCGAGCGTCTGTTCGAGCTCGACTACCGCATCGAGATCTACACCCCTGCGGCCCAGCGGCGGTTCGGTTACTACTCGCTGCCGGTGCTGATCGGCGACGACGTGGTGGGCCGGGTCGACCTCAAGAGCGATCGCGCCGAGGGCGCGCTGCGCGTGCAGTCCGCGTGGTGGGAGCCGCACGCGCCCGCCGAGGCCGCCGACCGCATCGCCGCCGAACTGCTCGCCGCGGCACGCTGGCAGGGGCTCGAACGCGTCACCGTCTCGCGCTGGGGCGACGCGGCCGATGCGATCGCGGCAGCCCTGCGCGCCGAACGCCACGAGCACCCGGACGGCCGCTCGAACTGACGCGCCGGGGTCGGCATCCGCGAACAGAAACGCGCCCCCTCACCGCGATGAGGGGGCGCGTCGTCCGTTCAGAACTGCACGCGAGGGGGTTCCGAGATCGCGGCGCCGTCGATGACCTCGAAGAACTCGCGCTCGTGGAAACCGAGCTGCCGGGCGAACAGGTTGTTCGGGAAGACCTTGATCTTGGTGTTCAGCTCGCGCACACCGCCGTTGTAGAAGCGACGCGACGCCTGGATCTTGTCCTCGGTGTCGACGATGGCCGACTGCAGCTGCAAGAAGTTCTGGCTCGCCTGCAGCTGCGGGTAGGCCTCGGCCACCGCGAACAGCGACTTGAGCGCCTGCTGCATGTGCCCCTCGGCGACGCCCGCCTCTGCGGGGCTCTGCGCGGACAGCGTCTCGGCGCGAGCGCGCGTGACGTTCTCGAAGACCGCCTTCTCGTGGGCGGCGTAGCCCTTCACCGTCTCGATGAGGTTGGGGAGCAGGTCGGCGCGGCGCTTCAGCTGGACGGTGATGTCACTCCAGGCCTCGTCGACGCGCACGTTCAGCGCGACCAGGGCGTTGTACGTGGCCCACAGGTAGATGCCGGCGATGACCAGGATGCCGACGATGACGATGACCGGTACGAGCCACTCCCACATGAGTCCCCACACTTTCGCTCGAGAGGTTGCCCCTCAGTGTAACGGCGGGCTCCCGGGGGTTTCGGAGCGCGGACGCGACTCCCAGCGGATGCGGATGCGCCGCGGGCGCCCGGTGTACCCCCGGTGGGACTCGAACCCACACTGAAGCGATTTTAAGTCGCCTGCCTCTGCCATTGGGCTACGGGGGCCCGTGCTCCCACCGTATAACGGGGCCGCGCCGAAACTCGCCGCCGCCTGGCGCACGACGGCGCGCAGCACCTCGCCGCATCCGCACCGACACGACAAGACCCCCGCGCCCACAGGGGCACGGGGGTCTCGGGACGCGGCGGTTACTTCGCGGCGACGGGCTCGGCCTTCTTCTCGGCCGGCGCCTCGGCTGCGGGAGCGGCGGGACGCGGACGGGCGGCGAACTCCTCGAACGCGGCGCGCGGCTGCTGCACGGCCTCGAGCGACACGACCTCGCGGCCGTGCACGAAGTTCTGCATCCAGTCGCCGATGACGCGGAACTTGCGCTCCCACGTCGGCATGGCCAGGCCGTGGTAACCGCGGTGCGCGAACCAGGCGATCAGACCGGTGAGGGCGATGTTGCCCGACTGGAACGCACCGTTGTACAGGCCCAGGCCGGCGACGGCGCCCAGGTTCTTGTGGTTGTACTCCTTGGGCTGTTCGCCGCGCAGCACCGCCACCAGGTTCTTCGCCATGAGCTTGCCCTGGCGCACCGCGTGCTGGGCGTTGGGAACGCAGAAGCCGCCCACGCCGCCGCCCGAGAGGTCGGGCACGGCCGAGACGTCGCCCGCGGCCCAGGCGCCCTCGACGATGTCCTCGTCGGTGCCGACGCGCAGATCGGGACGCGTGCGGATGCGGCCGCGCTCTTCGACAGGCAGGTCGCTGCCGCGCACGACGGTGGGGTTGGCCATGACGCCGGCGGTCCAGATGATGAGGTCGGTGGGCAGCTGCTCACCGGTCGACAGCTCGATGACGCCGTCGACGGCGCCCTTGACCTGCGTGTCGAGGTGGACGAACGCGCCCTTCTTGGCGAGATCGGCGAGGACCCATTCGCTCGTCTTCTGCGAGACCTCGGGCATGATGCGGCCCATCGCCTCGATGAGGTGGAAGTGGGTGTCGTCGAACGCGAGCGTCGGGTACTGCTTCAGCAGCGACGACGCGTAGGCGCGCAGCTCGGCGAACACCTCGATGCCGGCGAAGCCGCCGCCGACGACGACGACGGTCAGCAGACGGTCGCGCTCGGGACCGGCGGGCAGCACCGACGCCTTGTCGAAGTTCGATGTGAGGCGGTCGCGGATCGCGACGGCCTCTTCGATCGTCTTGAGGCCGATCGCGTTGTCGGCGATGCCGGGGATCGGGAAGGTGCGCGAGACGGCACCGGCGGTCACGACGATCTGGTCGTAGCTCTGCTCGAACGTCTCGTCGCCCGCGATGGGGGTGATCGTGGCGGTCTTGGTCGCGTGCGAGATACCCGTGACCTTTCCGGCGATCACCGTGGTGCGCTTGAGGTGGCGGCGCAGACCGACCACGACGTGACGCGGCTCGATCTCGCCGGCGGCGACCTCGGGGAGGAAGGGCTGGTACGTCATGTACGGCAGCGGGTCGACGAGCGTGACTTCGGCTTCGCCCCGACCGAGGAGCTTCTCGAGCTTCCATGCGGTGTAGAAGCCTGCGTAGCCCCCACCGACGATGAGGATTCTGGGCACGGTAGTGGTCACGATGGGAGGGACTCCTCGTTTGTGGTGCGGCTCGGCTCGCGGGAGGTGCGCGCCTGTCGGATTCGCCGGGCAGCAGCACTGACGCCGAGCGCAATCATTATAGCGGCCAGCGTGGCAGCCCCGAGCGGCAGCGATCCGTACAGCACGCTATCGCGCGACGGCAGCAATGGCGACCCCGCCGCGGGCGCCGCGTCGACGGGCGGGAGCGGGGGGATGACCACCGGTGTGCCGGTCGGCTCGGGCGTCGGTTGCGCATCGGCTCGGCGGTAAAGGCGGATCCACTCGGTCAGGCTGCCGAGGGGGTTCTCGTTCACCGTCGGCACCTGCGCCGACACCGCGCGCGCGGCATCCACCAGCCCGTAGCCGTACAGAGGGTCGGGTGTCGTCGTCGCCCCGGCGGCGGGCTTCGCGGTCTCGATCAGGCGGTTGAGCACGTTGTCGGCGTCGAGGTCGGGGTGCGCCGCGCGCACGAGAGCGGCGATGCCGGCGACGATCGGTGCGGCACCGCTGGTGCCGTTCCACTGCACGAGCGTGCCGTCGGCCGAGACGCCGAGCAGTCGCTCGCTGGGGGCCGAGAGCCCGATGGTGATGCCCTGGGTCGAGGCGTCGTTGCTGGCTCTCCCCCCGGGGTCGACACCGCCGACCGCCAGCACGCCCGGGATCGTGGCGGGGGCTCCGACGCGGTCCGTCCCGCTGCCGCGGTTTCCGGCGGCCACCACGACGACGACGTCGTGATCGAAGGCGTACTCGAACGCGGTGTCCCAGCTCGGATCCCAGTCGAGCGTGTTCGTGGTGAGCGAGAGGTTGATGACGGTCGCACCGTTGTCGACCGCCCACCTCATGGCCTGGGCGATCTGCTCGGTGAACGGCTTGGACGTGGTCGCGCCGAATCCGACCGAGATCGACAGCAGCTCGGCCTCGGGGGCGACGCCGATCATGCCGCGGCCGTTGCCGGTGCCGCGGGCGGCGGCGAGCGAGGCGACCCAGCTGCCGTGATTCGCGTCGACCGCGCCGACCGGCGTCCGCCCGTCGGACGAGCCCACGCCCGAGACGTCGATGCCGCCGGCGACGGCCCCGCTGAACTCGGTCGGCCCGCGGCCGATACCCGTGTCGATGATCGCGATCTTCTGGCCGGCGCCGCGCGTGGTCTTCCACGCGTCGCGCACGCCGTACTGGTCGAGCCAGTACTCCCCCGCCCGGATCGAGTCGGTCGGGTCCTCGGGCACCGTGTCGGCCGGGGCCTGCGGGGCAGCCGTCGCGCCGCTCAGCACCGCCATGAGGATGACGGATGCCACGACCGCGACGACGCGCTTCATCCGCCTGCCCCGGGGCTCTCGCACGCGCAGCGCTGCGGCGACCAGGTCCCGCGCTCCAGAGCACGGTCGCCGATCGGATTGACCCCGGGCCCCGCGGCGAGCGCGTGCCCGGCCAGCGCGTGCAGGCACTTCACGCGCGTCGGCATGCCGCCGGCCGAGATGCCGGCGATCTCTTCGGGCTCGCCGTAGGCGGCGCGATCGCGCAGGTACGCCTCGTGCGCCCGCTGGTAAGCGGCCTGCAGTTCGTCGTCCTCGGCGAGGTCGTCCGAGAACTCCTTCATGACGTGCCCGGCCTCGAGGACCGACATCGCCGCGGTCGCCGCCGGGTGGGTGAGGTAGTAGAACGTGGGGAAGGGACTGCCGTCGTCGAGGCGCGGTGACGTCGCCACGACCGTCGGGTTACCGCAGACGCAGCGCGCGGCGATGCCGACCACTCCGCGGGGGACGCGGCCGAGCTGCGCCTGCAGCACGGCGAGATCGGCGTCGGACGCGGGAGGAAGCGTTGCGGTAGTCATCGCTCCCAGGGTACCCGTGACCTCCGACACCGCGCCGAGCGTCGGCCCGGCTCAGCCCGCGGGCGGGGTGTCGGAGGGTGTGGGATCGGGGACGCCGATGGTGGGCGTCGTGGGGACCGCGACCTGGGCTGCGCCCGATGCGGCGACGGAGCGCACAAGCTGCGCCATCCAGTCGGTGCGGGTCTGCCCCACGTCGCCGGTGACGTCGTCCTGCTCCTGCGGGGTGGCCGAGGCGGGGAGGTCGTTGTCGATCAGGTACACGATCTCGCCGGGGAAGGTGTAGCCCAGGCGTTCGCGCGCCTGGGTGCGGATGTACGCGGGGTCCGACCAGCGGTCCCGCTGCATCTGCAGGTCGGACACCTCGGACTGACTCAGCTGGACGGCGCTGCGCAGCGCCTGGATCTGCTGCCGCTGATCCATGTACGTTCCGACGGTCGGCACCAGCACGAAGGTGCCGAGCACGACGAGACCCAGCATGATGACGACGAAGCCCGAGATCCGGACGCGTCCGAGCCACTCGCGCACGTCGACCCCGCGCTGAGCGGGTGCGCGGCCACCCGAGGGCGATGAGCGCCGTTGCTTCCCGACGCCGTCTCGGACGGGGGATGCCGTCGGCCGGCGGGGAGGCAGGGTCGGCCTGTCCATGCTCGTCCCCTTTCGTTCAGCCGACGCGGGGCGCCGGACCGGTGGTGAGTCTACGTCGGGGGGTCCGCTCACCCGGCGGACGCGCCGGGGGCTCGGCATCCCCTCGGTCTCGGACCGGACCGCCCGGCGCAGGACCTCCCGGACCGGCCCGGGAACGACGAAGGAGGGGAAGCCCGCAGGCTCCCCCTCCGATGTCGGTCGATCAGCCCTTGAAGCGGGGGAACGCCGAGCGGCCCGCGAAGACCGCGGCGTCGCCCAGGTCCTCTTCGATGCGCAGCAGCTGGTTGTACTTGGCGACGCGCTCGCTGCGGGCGGGCGCACCGGTCTTGATCTGGCCCGCGTTCACGGCGACGGCGAGGTCGGCGATCGTGGTGTCCTCGGTCTCACCCGAACGGTGCGACAGCATCGAGGTGTAGCCCGAGCGGGTGGCGAGCGAGATGGCATCCAGGGTCTCGGACAGCGTGCCGATCTGGTTGACCTTGACCAGGAGCGAGTTGGCCACGCCCAGGTCGATGCCCTGCTGCAGGCGCTTGGGGTTGGTGACGAACAGGTCGTCGCCGACGAGCTGCACCTTGGAGCCGATGGCGTCGGTCAGCTTCTTCCAGCCGTCCCAGTCGTCCTCGGCGAGCGCGTCCTCGATCGTGACGATCGGGAAGTTGGCGACGAGGTCGGCGAAGTAGTCGACGAGCGTGTCGACGCTCCACTCCTTGCCCTCGACCGTGTAGACGCCGTCCTTGTAGAACTCGGTGGCGGCGACGTCGAGACCGACCGCGATGTCCTGACCGGGGGTGAAGCCGGCCTTCTCGATCGCGCGGATGAGGAAGTCGAGGCCCTCGCGGTTGCTGGGCAGATCGGGGGCGAAGCCGCCCTCGTCGCCGAGACCGGTGTTGTAGCCGGCCGACTTCAGCTCGCCCTTGAGGACGTGGTACACCTCGGTGCCCCAGCGCAGCGACTCGCCGTAGGTCTCGGCGCCGATGGGCGCGAGGAAGAACTCCTGGAAGTCGATGCCGTTGTCGGCGTGCTCGCCGCCGTTGATGACGTTGAACAGCGGGACGGGCAGCAGGTGCGCGTTGGGGCCGCCCAGGTAGCGGAAGAGGGGCAGGTCGGCGCTGTCGGCCGCGGCCTTGGCGACGGCGAGCGAGACGCCCAGGATCGCGTTGGCGCCGGTGCGCGACTTGTTGTCGGTGCCGTCGGTCTCGATGAGGATCTCGTCGATGATGCGCTGCTCGCTGGCCTCGACGCCCTCGATGGCGGGGCCGAGCTCGTCGACGACCGCGGCGACGGCCTTGAGGACGCCCTTGCCGCTGTAGCGGCTCTTGTCGCCGTCGCGCAGCTCGTAGGCCTCGAAGGCGCCGGTGGACGCACCCGAGGGAACGGCCGCCCGCTGGACGATGCCGTCGTCGAGGAGCACCTCCACCTCGACGGTCGGGTTACCGCGCGAATCCAGGATCTCGCGCGCGTTGACAGCCTCGATAAGTGCCACGAAGGACTCCTCGTTGGTTCTTGGGTGGAAGAGGGCGGAGCGTCGTCGGTCCGTCGTCGAGTCTAGTGACCCGCCGCGCCGGACGTGGGGACGGATGCCGTGGCATCCACCACGATGGCCAGCGCCACCCCGTCCCAGCCCTTGCGGTCCAGGGTCTGCAGGGCGGTGGCGTCGAAGCGCGGATCCTCGCCGAGCATCTCGATCCCGCGGCGGGCCCCGCGCACCTTGGGGTCGTCGGTCTGGGCGTCGGCGACGTCTCCCCCGCGCACGACGTTGTCGAGCACGACGACCGTGCCGGGGCGCCCCAGACGGGCGGCCCAGTCGAGGTACACCGTGTTGGATTCCTTGTCGGCATCCACGAAGACGAGGTCGAACGGCTCGCCGCCGTCGAGGGTGGGCAGGACGTCCGTTCCCCGCCCCAGAAGGATCTCGACGCGATCCGCCACGCCCGCGCGTTCGAGGCTCGATCGCGCGATGGCCGCGTTCGCGGGCTCCGCCTCGATCGTCACCACGCGGCCGTCCGCCGGGACGGCGCGGGCGAGCCACAGCGTCGAATAGCCGCCGAGCGTGCCGATCTCGAGCACCCGTCTGGCCCCCGCGATCCGCGCGAGCAGGTGCAGGAACTTCGCGTTGACGGGAGCCACCTCGATGGCCGGCATGCCCGCGGCGTGCTGCGCGGCGAGCGCGGCGTCGCCGTCGGGATCGGCGCCGACGAGGGTGGCGGTCAGGAACGCATCGACGTCATCGTGGGTGGGCACCCCTCCAGCGTGGCGAGCCGGGGGCCGTGGGTCAACGCTCCCCGCGCAGGTGGGCGCGGGTCATCTCGTCGTACTCCTCGTCCGAGAGGTCGTCGAAGCGCTTGGCCTCGACACGGTCGGACCGCATCCACCGGATCATCAGGATGACGAGGATCGGCACGTCGGCGAACTCGGCGATGAACCAGATCATGTCGCCGGCCAGGTGCTGGTCGTGGAGCATCGAGGGCCACCAGGAGACCGCTCGCGTGGCATCCGGGATCAGGTCGAGGACGGTGTCGTTCAGACGCAGCAGCAGACCCGGGACCGAGTCGATCAAGAGCTCGACGAAGGCGAGCAGGAACTCGATCGCGATGAAGGTTCCGGTGTGCACCGCGCCCAGCGCCATCAGGGGCAGCACCATCGCGAGACCGACGAGGGGGACGACGATCCCGAGCGAGGCCTCGACCACCGGATTCACGCGCAGGATGCCGGCCACCGGCGTGAGGAAGAGGCAGAACACCGCCGCGATGACGACGGTCGCGACCATCGCGTTCCCGAAGACGCGCGTGAGGCGGGAGGCGAGGATCCGCTCTCGCACGGCGCCGGGGACGAGATCGAGCGGACGGCCGGCGGCGATCCCGGCGGGGACGGCGAAGATCAGCAGAGCGATGCGGGTCGAGAACGCCCACCTCAGCTCCGACGAGTACACCCCCAGGAATCCGAGCTCGATCACGGCGTACGGCAGCAGCCCGAGGGCGAAGATACCGATCGTGCGCCGCAGCGGCCACGGCTCCCCGCGGCGCCGCGCGGTGCGGACGCCGAGCAGGTAGGCGACGGATGCGACGAGCAGCACGCCGAGCGTGAGCGGGTCGGCGCGCCAGGTGCTGAGGAAGACATCGATGGGAGGCGTGCCCGCAGAGTACGGCGGCGAGCTATGGATCGGCCGGGGAGGGGGTGGCCGAAGCTCGGGCCGGGTCGGGCCGGGCCGGGCGACAGGCGAACCCCTGAGTTCCGCGAGATGGCGGTACCGGCCGCCGCGCGGATCCGCGTCTCGCGGCGCCGCGGCGACGAGACCTCAGGGGTTCGGCTCGGGCGGCGGCGGGTTCTCGAGCGCGGCCCGCACCGCGGGGAGCAGGGCGTCGGCCGTGCGGCGGTAGCCGAGGGCGCTGGGGTGGAACCGGTCGATGCTGAACATCTCGTCGGGGTTCTCGGCGAACACCGGTCCGACCGCGCGCGCAAGACCCACCACCCGCGCGCCCGCCCGCTGGGCGGCACGGGCCTGCGCCGCCGCGAGCTGCCGCGAGGAGCGTGAGGCGAGGGTGCGCAGCGGCTGCGGCACGGCCCGCAGTGTCCCCAGATCCGGACACGTGCCGACGACCACCGGCATCCCCCGAGCTCTCAGGATGCCGATGGCCTCCTCGAGCTGTGCGGCGGCGCGCGTCGCGGGGACGCGGTGGGTGACGTCGTTCCCGCCCACCACGATGACGGCGACGTCGGCGCGATACTCCGGCGGGAGTTCCGCGAGCTGCGCGGTCAGCGCCGAGGTCTCCGACCCCACGACCGCGGCGGTGCGGAGCCGAACGGGACGGGCGGCATCGCGCGCGATGCCCTTCGCGAGTCGCGCACCCAGGGTGTCCCGCCGGTGGCCCGCGCCGAGCCCCGCGGCGATCGAGTCGCCCAGCAGCAGCAGCTCGACCGGCTCCCCCGGGTGCTTCTTGCCCCGCCACACACGGTCGGCGTCCAGAGCCTGCTCCCCCAGTGGCTTGCCGATCCGGCGCCGCGCGATCGCGGCCTGCCGCGAGATGAGCGTCCGCATCGCCACGGCGGTCGCGCCGAGCACGGCGACCGTCGAGGCGGCGGTCAGGGTCACCGGTCGACGCGCGCGCATCCTCCGATGACACTCGCCCTCGATGAACGCCCGGTGGACGCGCCGTGACGGTGGAGCGACACCGGGCTCCCGGCATCCTGAGCTCTCGTCGTGTCTGTCATCAGCGCAGATTGCGACGCGCGCGGGAGCGCAGAGCGATCGCGACGATCAGCACTGCCACGGCGAGGACGATGTCGAGGGCCAGTCCCGCGAGGAGTTCGTCCCGTCCGGCGGCGCCGGTGAGGCTGACGAGTCCTCCGATGACGATCACGCCGAACGACAGGGCGAGCTGTTGCGCTGTGCTGAACATGCCGCCCGACAGTCCCGCGGCCTCCACCGGGACCTCGCGGACGACGAGCTGGGTGAGCGGGGAGAAGATCAACGCCTGACCCGCGCCGAGAAGCACGAGCGCGGGTCAGGCGTTGATCT
>NZ_QDFT01000034.1 GCF_003075375.1 Microbacterium testaceum
CCCAGCAGGTTGMGGCCCCCGSCGGCCTCAMCCTGCTGGGTACGACCGTCGGCGGGTACGACGTGCTGTCGCGCATCATCTGGGGCGCCCAGACCGCGCTGCTGGTGATCGTGTGCGCGATCGCGTTCTCGATCTTCCTCGGCATCTTCCTCGGACTGGTCGGCGGGTACTTCGGCGGCTGGCTCGACCGCATGCTCGTGGTGCTGTGCGACGCGATCTACGCCTTCCCGTCGCTGCTGCTGGCGATCGTCATGTCGATCGCGATCACGCGCGGGCAATCGACCCTGTGGGGCGGCATCCTGGCCACCGCCATCTCGATCACCGTCGTGTTCGTGCCGCAGTACTTCCGCGTCATCCGCGCCGAGGTGGTGCGGGTCAAGGCCGAGCCGTTCGTCGAATCGGCCCGCGTGATCGGCGTGCCGACCGCACGCATCCTGCTGCGTCACGTGCTGCGCAACTCCACGCGCTCGCTGCCGGTGGTCGTGACGCTGAACGCCTCCGAGGCGCTGCTGACCCTCGCGGGCCTCGGCTTCCTCGGCTTCGGCATCGAGGCCACCGCCGCCGCCGAGTGGGGGTACGACCTCAACCGCTCCGTCAGCGACGTCACCAGCGGTATCTGGTGGACGGCGATCCCGCCGGGCATCGCGATCGTGCTGGCGGTGCTGGGCATCACCCTCGTCGGTGAGAGCCTGAACGACCTCAGCGACCCGCGTCTGCGCACGCGGCGCCGGGCCGGCCGCGCGCCCGCGCCGGTCACGGCGGTCGACCCCTCGACGTCCCCCGCCGAGGCGTCGGCCACGGCCGCCCCCGCCGGGCCGCCGGCATCCACCTCTTCCGACGGGAGCCCCTCATGACCGGCACCGCCGCATCCGTCGCCCGCATCGACGACCTGCGCGTCACCTTCGCCACCGACGGCGCGCCCGTCGCGGCGATCAACGGGATCTCGCTCGAGGCCCGCGCCGGCGAGGTGCTCGCCATCGTCGGAGAGTCGGGCTCGGGCAAGACCGTGACGGCGAACACGCTCCTGGGGCTGCTGCCCGAGACGGCGACGCTGTCGGGTGCGGTCATCGTGCGCGGCCGCGACGGCGGCGAGACCGACATCGTCCACGCCACCGGCGCGCAGCTGCGCGAGATGCGCGGGCGTGACGCGGCCATGGTGTTCCAGGAACCGTCGACGGCGCTCAACCCCGTCTACACGGTGGGGTGGCAGATCGCCGAGGGCCTGCGGGCGCACGAGAAGCTCTCGAAGGCCGAGGCCAAAGCCAAGGCGGTCGACATCCTGCGCCGTGTCGGCATCCCCAATCCCGAGAAGCGCGTCGACGACTACCCGCACCAGTTCTCGGGCGGTCAGAAGCAGCGCGTCGTGATCGCGATGGCCCTGGTGCTGGATGCCGGCCTGATCATCGCCGACGAGCCCACCACCGCGCTCGACGTGACCGTGCAGGCCGAGATCCTCGACCTGCTGCGCACCTGCCGCGACGAGTTCGGCGCGACGATCGTGCTCATCACCCACAACATGGGCGTCGTCGCCGACCTCGCCGACCGCGTGATCGTGATGTACCGCGGCGACATCGTCGAGCAGGCTCCCGTGCGGGAGCTGTTCGCGGCTCCGCAGCAGGAGTACACGCGCGATCTGCTCGCGGCCGTGCCCCACGTGGGTCGCGGCAAGAGCGCGCACCAGTCGCTCGACACCCCCGCGCCCACCTCGCCGCCCGCGGGCAGCCTGGTCGTCGCCGAGAAGGTCGAGATCGGGTACCCGGGCCGCTTCGGTTCGGCCGGGGTCGTCGCCGTGAAGGGCGTGGACTTCTGGATCGGACCCGGCGAGGTGCTGGGTCTGGTCGGCGAGTCCGGATCGGGCAAGACCACGATCGGCCGCGCGATGGTCGGCCTGACCTCCGTGGTCGGGGGTTCGCTCAAGGTGCTGGGCACCGAGATGAACGGCGCCAAGCCGCGCCAGCTCGCGAAGACCCGGCCCGACATCGGCTTCGTCTTCCAGGACCCGGCGACGAGCTTCAACCCGCTGCTGACGATCGCCGAGTGCATCGCCGAACCGCTCGTCGTGCATAAGCGCGCCTCGGGCGCCCGCGCGGCGCGGCAGCGCGTGAACGAGCTGCTCGACGCGGTGCAGCTGCCGCAGGCCTTCGGCGACCGCTACCCGCACGAGCTGTCGGGCGGTCAGCGTCAGCGCGCCTCGCTCGCCCGGGCGCTCGCGCTCGACCCCAAGCTGCTGATCGCCGACGAGCCCACCTCGGCGCTCGACGTGTCGGTGCAGGCGCGCGTGCTGCAGCTGTTCGCGCAGTTGCAGGCCGAGTTCGGCTTCGCGTGCCTGTTCATCAGCCACGACCTCGCCGTCGTCGACGAGGTCGCCGACCGCGTCGTCGTGCTGCGTCAGGGCGTGATCCGCGAGCAGGGCACGACCGTTCAGGTGCTGACCGAGCCGCGCGACGACTACACGCGCCGCCTGCTGGCGTCGCTGCCGGTGCCCGACCCCGTGGCGCAGGAGTCGCGCCGCGAGCTCTGGCGCGCAACGCGCGGCGCCTGACGCGCGTGCCTGACGCGCGTGCCGCGCTCCGGAGGTTCCTCTTGTTGGGCGGCTTTCGAGGCGTCCTCTCGGCCGGCGGAGCCGGTTTCTCCGGGGCCCGGCACGCCGGTCGGCGCACGGACACATCCGCCCGGCACGGCCTGAGTCCACGGGCGCCCCGCAGGCGGAGCGCCCCTGCTCTCGAATAGCGCACGTTTCTCGGAGAATCGCGCGCTTCTCGGACGAATCGGCGGCTTTTCTCCGAGATCGGCGCACGTCTCCGAGGAACGCGCGTGTCTCGCACCGGCCCGCGCGCTTCCCCCGCGACTCATGCTCAGCACCACAGCGGGCTCATCCCCGGCGGAACCTGCCCGCCGGCATCCCCGTTTCTCGGAGAACTGCACGATTCTCGGACAAATCGGCGGCTTTTCTCCGAGATCGGCGCACGTCTCCGAGGAACGCGCGTGTCCCGCACCGGCCCGCGCGCTTCCCACGCGACTCATGCTCAGCACCACAGCGGGCTCGTCCCCGGCGGGACCTGCCCGCCGGCATCCCCCTTCTCGGAGAACTGCACGAATCTCGGACGAATCAGCGGCTTTTCTCCGACATCGGCGCTTTTCTCCGAGGAACGCGCGCGGATGGGCCGGCCGGCAGCCCCCAGCCGCCGATCGGCTCACGAACACGTCCGCCAGGCCCGCGTGCCGGCGCACGGACACGTCCGCCAGGCCTGCGTGCCGGCGCACGAGCACGCCCGCCAGGCCCGCGTGCCGGCGCACGAACACGTCCGCCCAGCGCGCGCGTCAGCGCACGAACACGTCCGCGAGCACCGTCAGCAGCCACCACCCGACGCCGAGCACGACGAACACCCCGGTGATCCACGAGAAGCCGCGGCGCAGCCGCCGCCCCGGACGGGCGACCCCGGCCGGTGGGGGAGTGAGCAGGGGGATCCCGCCCGCCGCGCCCCCGCCCGCCGCGCCCCCGCCCGGCGCCGCCACGGCCGGCGCGCTCGCGGCCAGTCGCTCGTCGCGCCAGCGCGCCCACTGGGCGAGCTTGTCGTCGAGGGCGGCTAGCGTCGCGAAGAGCCACTGCCACGTCGCCGCGTCGAGCGTCGAGAGGTCCCGCTTGGCGTAGAGGAAGAGCCAGTCGTCGACGATCTCGACGTCGAGGGCGGCGGCGTTGTCGACGAAGCGGGCCATCACGTCGGGGGTGAACAGGTACAGGGCGTCGCGCTCGTATCCCTCGGGGCAGTAGAGCGCGAAGTGGCGGTCGAAGTCGCCCTCGAGGCTCAGCCGCTGGCCGCGTCCGAAGCTGACCGGCAGGTTGCTCGCGCCGAACAGGCCGTTGTTGCCGACGGCATCCAGGACGATATGCGGCAAGGGGGTGTCGAGGCGCAGCGCGACGTAGCCCCACTTGTGCGTCGTCTCGTTCTTGCCCGAGCCGGTCTGATAGCTGTAGTTGCCCACCTCGACGAAGCGGGGTGCCCGCCGCCGGACGAGGTCGCGGCTCTCGCGGTCGTGCCCGAGGTCGAAGATCATGCCGGGCAACGACGGGTCCGCGAATCCCGGATGCCACGTCATCCCGTTCGCGCGGGCGAAGCGGTCCAGGCGGTAGCGGCGGGCGGCGGCGTGCGCGAACGCGCGGGAGAGGCCCCACGCCACGACCGCCCCGACGACGAGCAGGGGGATCAGCAGCAGTCCACTGCCCGAACCCCCGTCGACGAGGGTGGCGATGAGCGAGACGAGCACGGAGCCGAAGACGAAGACGAAGAGGGTCGCGCCGAGGCCGAAGAGGATGAAAGGCACGACCCGACCGCGCAGAACCCCCTGACGGCGCAACTCGGCGCTGAACGCCCGCACTTCGGCGCGGTCGACGGGATCGGTCAGCGGGGCGGTGTCGAGCGGCGAACTCATCGCGGTCCTCCCGGGTCGGTGGTGGCGTGCGACGCGTTGGTCATCGCGTGAACAGGAACAGGAACAGGGGGCCGAAGGTGACGAGGAGCCCGCCGAGCCCCACCGCCCCCAGGACGATGCCCACGACGATCCAGGGGTTCGCGCCCCGCAGCCGACGGCCCGGGGGAGCGACGCCGACCGGAGGACGTTCCCACACGAGCGGGGCCGCGACGCTGGGGGAGCCCGTGCCCGTGACCGGCCGCGAGGGGGTGCTCGCGAGGGCGGGGGATGCCGGGGGCTCGGCGAGGCGATCGTCGCGCCAGCGCTCCCACTGGGCGAGCTTGTCGAGCAGCGTCGAGATCACCGAGAACACCCACGCCCAGCGCGCCGGGTCGACCGTCGACAGCTCCTCCCCGGAGTACAGCAGCAACCAGTCGTCCACGATCTCGGCGTCGAGCACGGCCGCGGTGTCGATGAGGCGCGCCATCACGTCGGGGGTGAACAGGTGCAGGGCGTCGCGCTCGTACCCCTGCGGGCAGAACAGCCGGAAGTGCCGGTCGAAGTCGCCCTCGAGGCTGAGCCGCTGCGCGCGGCCCCACGACGCGGGAAGGTTGGAGCCGAACAGGCCGTCGTTGGCGGTGGCATCCAGCACGATGTGGGGGAGGGGCACGGCCAGTCGGATCGCGATGTAGCCCCACCGCACGGTCGAGGTGTTCTTGGCGTTGCTGACCGTGTAGCTGTGGTTGCCGACCTCGACGAAGCGCGGCTCGCGTCCGCGCAGCACGTCGCTCGCCTGGCGATCCCCGCCGATCGCGAAGATCACGCCCGGCAGCGGCGGACTCGGCACGGCCGGCACGAACTCCATGCCGACGTCGCGGGCGAACCCGGCCAGTCGCCACCGCCGCGCCTCGTGCGCCCGCTGCGCGCGCCGCGAGAACACGACCGCCGCGACCAGGGCTCCCGCTGCGAGCAGCAGCGGAACGAGGAACAGGATGCCGAGGATGATCGCTCCCGGACCCAGGGCCACGGCGAACACCATCAGCAGCGCGATGATCACGGCCGCGACCCCGCCCAGCATGACGAACGCGAGGATGAACGCCACGAGCGCCACGGCGTTCGTCCGGGGCAGGTGTCCCTCGGCGCGCAACCGCTCGGTGAACGCGCGCGCCGCCGCCGGATCGTCGGGCATCGTCAGCGCCCGCGCGTCGAATGCTCGAATGCCTGCCACCCGGCCCCCCGCCGTCGTCGTGCCCCCACGCTACCGAGCGTGGACGCCCCCTCGTCGAAGCTGTACGCCCGGGCGCGGCGCGGGGGCGCGGCATCCGTTAGACTATGAAGGTTGTCCGGCGACGCCCATGCGCGTGTGAGCCCGCGACGACGTGCAACACACCCTCCTGCTGCCGGGAAATGCCCGTCAGCCGTTCTAGTCCGAAGGAGGTGGGTTAGTGACGCACCAGTACGAACTCATGGTCATCTTCGATCCCGAGGTCGACGAGCGCCAGGTCGCTCCGAAGCTCGACGGATTCCTCAAGGTCATCACGGCCGATGGAGGAACCATCGACAAGATCGACATCTGGGGCCGCCGCCGTCTGGCCTACGAGATCCGCAAGAAGAACGAGGGCATCTACGCCGTCGTCAACTTCGTCGCGACCAG
Source organism: Microbacterium testaceum (assembly GCF_003075375.1). Lineage (GTDB taxonomy): Bacteria > Actinomycetota > Actinomycetes > Actinomycetales > Microbacteriaceae > Microbacterium > Microbacterium testaceum_E. Next base: position 6,065 of record NZ_QDFT01000034.1, read on the forward strand.
CGAGGCCACGAACGAGCTCGACCGTCAGCTGAAGCTGAACGAGCAGATCATGCGCACCAAGGTCCTGCGCGCCGAAGAAGCGATCGCCCAGGTCGCCGCCGAGGCCAAGCGCTCCGAAGAGAAGGCCGCCCGCAAGGCCGCCGCTCCTCGCAAGGTCGAGTCCGCCGAGAAGGCTGCGAAGTAACGACGATGGCCGGCGAAACCGTCATCACCGTTGTGGGCAACCTCACGGCCGACCCCGAGCTGCGTTACACGCAGAACGGTCTTCCGGTCGCGAACTTCACCATCGCGTCGACCCCCCGCACGTTCGACCGTCAGGCGAACGAGTGGAAGGACGGCGAGGCGCTCTTCCTGCGCGCCTCGGTGTGGCGCGAATTCGCCGAACACGTCGCCGGCTCGCTGACCAAGGGCTCCCGCGTCATCGCGACCGGGCGTCTGAAGCAGCGTTCCTACCAGGACCGCGAGGGCAACAACCGCACCTCCATCGAACTCGAAGTCGATGAGATCGGTCCCTCGCTCCGCTACGCGACCGCTCAGGTCACCCGCGCCGCCGGTGGCGGCGGGGGTGGCGGAGGCGGCCAGCGCGCGCAGGTGCAGCAGTCAAACGACGAGCCGTGGTCGACCCCCGGGTCGAACAACGGCGGCGGTGGAAACAGCGGCGCCGACGCGTGGAGCACGCCCGGTTCCTACGGCGACGACACCCCGTTCTGATCTTCGCTTCGCTCTCGAGCGAGACGACCCCCTGAAATTCCGGATGCCACACCCCGGTCCGCGTGACCGGCCCGGCATCCGAACCACACGAAAGAAGGAAGCATGGCTGGAAAGGCCACTGGCGACCGCCGCAAGCCGCGGAAGGGCGCGAAGAACGCCGCCCCCGCGAAGGCGATCCGCGTCGGCGTCATCGACTACAAGGACGTCGCAACCCTCCGCAAGTTCATCTCGGAGCGCGGCAAGATCCGCGCCCGTCGTATCACCGGTGTCTCCGTGCAGGAGCAGCGCCTGATCGCCCGCGCCATCAAGAACGCGCGCGAGATGGCTCTCCTGCCCTACGCCGGCGCCGGCCGCTAAGGAGCACCCGATGGCAAAGCTGATTCTCACGAATGAGGTCACCGGGCTCGGTAGCGCCGGTGATGTTGTCGAGGTCAAGAACGGGTACGCCCGTAACTACCTCATCCCGCAGGGCTTCGCCGTGGCCTGGAGCCGTGGTGGCGAGAAGCAGGTCGCGTCGATCCGCGCCGCTCGCGAGTCCCGCGCGATCCACGACCACGAAGATGCCGTGGCCCTGAAGAACTCGCTCGAGTCGACCACCGTCAAGCTCGCCGTCAAGGCCGGCAACGAGGGTCGCCTCTTCGGTTCGGTCAAGCCCGCCGATGTCGCCGACGCCGTCAAGGCCGCCGGTCTGGGCGAGCTCGACAAGCGCAAGGTCCAGATCACCTCGGCGATCAAGTCGGTCGGTCAGCACGAGGCGACGGTTCGCCTGCGTGACGACGTCACCGCCGTGATCACCCTTCAGGTGGTCGCCGCGAAGTAATTCGCTGCACTCTCGAGAACGGCCCCGTTCCTGCTTCGGCAGGGCGGGGCCGTTCCGCGTTTCGCGGGGGTTCTTCCCGGTTTGGGGCGCATTCTTTCGTTCGGGGCGCGGAATGCCCGCCCCAACCGGAGGAACGCGCCCCGAACCCGTGGACCGAGCGCGGGTGGCCGCGACCCTAGGCTGAACCCCGTGACCGACCCTCGCGCACCCGAGCGCATCGTCCGGCGCTTCGCGCGCACGTCCAACCTCATGCTCGCCGGCCGCCCCTTCGCCGTGCGGGGCGTCGACGCGTCGGGCCTGCACGATCTGCTCGTGCGGCTGGGTGGCATCCCGAGTCCCGAATCGACCCCCGGGCGGGTGGAATTCGACCTGGATGCCGACACCATCGCCCTCGACGGTGAACCGCTGCCCGAGCGGGGTGACGCCGCCGGCCGCATCGCCTTCGCCCGCGCGCACATGCCCGTGTCGACCGCGTTGGCCGCGCGCCTGGACCTGACCGGCCTGCGCGTGGGGGTGGCGATGGTGCTCGAGCCCAAGACCGCCGTGCTGTCGCTGCTGCTGCGCGAGCGGGGGGCCGAGGTGTCGGTGTACGCGCACCCCGACGAGACCGACCCCGCGGTTGCGGAGGCGCTGCGGGCCGAGGGCTTCGCGGTCACGGCCGATCCCTCGCTGAGCGGCGCCGAGGAGCTCACGGCTGCCCGCGCCTTCCTGCGCGCGGGCCTCGACGTGCTGCTCGACGACGGCGCGCATCTCATCCGCCTCGCCCACGATGACGACCCCGGGCTCGTCGAGGGCTGGATCGGGGCGTGCGAAGAGACCACGAGCGGCCTCACCCCACTTCGGCGGATGCAGGATGCCGGCATCCTGCGCACCGCGGTGATGGCGGTCAACGACGCGCGCACCAAGACGATGTTCGACAACCGCTACGGCACGGGCCAGTCGTGCGTGTTCGCGATCGCCGACCTGCTCGAGGAGCGGGGGATCGCGCTCACCGACCAGCCCGCGCTGGTGCTGGGATACGGCCCCGTCGGACAGGGCGTCGCGGCCCACCTGCGCGCGCTCGGCGCCGAGGTGCGGGTCGCCGAGACCGACCCCGTGCGGGCGCTCGAGGCCCGGCACGACGGCTTCTGCACAGGCCCGGCGCGCGAGCTCGCGGCCGGGGCGCTGGTCGTCTCGGCGACCGGGGTGCCCGCCACGGTGACAGCCGACATCGCGGCGACAGCGCGGATCGTCGCGGTCGCCGGGGGAGTGCCCGGCGAAATCGAGACGGGGGCCGAGAACGGCGCGCTCGTGCTGGGCGGGGGAGGAGCCGTCAACATCACCGCCGCCGAGGGCAACCCGATCGAGATCATGGACCTGTCGTTCGCCGTCCAGCTCGCGGCCCTCGGCGAGCTGGTGCGCCGCCGACCGGCGCCGGGCGTGCACGCGCTGGGCCCCGAGGTCGACGAACTGGTCGCCCGCGAGGCGCTCCGCGTGCGCGGGGCCGAGATCGACCCGCCACGGCCCCTCGACCCCGAGGGCCTCGACGACTGGCGGTCGCCTCGCTACGCCGGGGGCGCGCGATGAGGGTGTATTCGGCATCCCTGGTTCTTCCGATCACGGCTCCGCCCATCCCGGGCGGAGCGATCGCGGTGGCGGCGGGACGCATCCGGCACGTCGGTGACCGCGAGTGGGTGGTACACGAGCTGCGGGCGCGGGGCATCGCCTTCGACGAGGTGCACTGGCCGGGCGTGCTCACCCCGGGCCTGGTCAACGCGCATTCGCACCTGCAGTACACCGGCATGGCCGAGGTGGGTCGCGGGTCGTACGCGGGCTTCGACGACTGGGACGACGCGTTCACCCCCGTCTACCGCGCGGGTCACGACTGGGCTCGGGATGCCGCCATCGGCGCCGACCGCATGATCGCCGCCGGCACGACCGCCGTCGCCGACATCGTCACCGACGTCGAGGCCGCCTCGGCGCTGCACGACGCACGACTGCACGGCATCACGTACTGGGAGGTGATGAGCTGGACCAACGCCGCCTGGGCCGAGCGGGGTCGCGCCGAGGTCGAGGCCCGGCTCGACGCGCTGCCGTCTCCGCCGGGGACCGGCCTGTCGCCGCACGCGCCCTACTCGCTCGACGTCGAGCCGCTGCTCGAGATCCCCGACATCGTGCGCGAGCGGGGCAGTCGCCTGCACCTGCACCTGGGCGAGGCGGCCTTCGAGCGCGAGCACGGCGAGGCGGTGCCGTGGCAGAAGCAGCGGCCCGCGAGCTTCCGCGCCCTCCGCGACGAGGGGTTCGGCACCGGGGCGACCGAGTTCGTCGACGAGCTGGGCGTGCTCGGGCCGGACTGCCACATCGCGCACGGCGTGTACATGACGGCGCGCGACCGGGCGATCCTGCGCGCCCGCGGCACCACCGTCGCGCTGTGCCCCCGCTCGAACGCGGTGATCGGACTGGACGAGCCGCCGGTCGCGGCCTACCTCGTCGAGGGCAACGCGCTCGCCGTGGGCACCGACTCCTTGGCATCCAGTCCCTCTCTCGACCTGCTCGCCGACGTCGCCGAACTGCACCGTCTCGCGCGGGCGCAGGGATACGTCAACCGCGACCTGTCCGAGCTGCTGCTGCGCGCGGCGACGCTCGGCGGCGCGCACGCGATGGGTCTCGACACCGGCCCCGCCCGCACGGGGTATCTGGCGGTGGGCGCCGTGGCGGATCTGGCGTTCTTCGACATCCCGGTGTCCGACGTGGATGCCACGATCGAACACCTCGTGGTGGCCGGGGCGGGGACCGCGGCCGCGACGTTCATCGACGGCGAGGCGCGCTTCGCCTCGCCCGCTTTCACCCGTGAGACAGGAGTGCGCGCATGACCGACCGCCCCGAGACCGCCCGGCTGCTCGACCTCGAACCGCACCCCGAGGGCGGGTGGTTCCGTCGCATGTGGACGGGGTCGTACGCGGTCGAGACGCCCGCGGGGGCGCGCCCCGCGGCCACCTGCATCCACTACCTGCTCACGCCCGACGAGCGAAGCGCGTGGCACGTCGTCACCAGCGACGAGGTGTGGCTGTGGCACGGTCCCGGCGCGCTCGAACTGTCGCTGGGCGGGGACGGCGACGCCCCGGGCGAGGCGCGGACCGTCACGCTCGGTCCCGACCTGTCGGCCGGGCACGTGCTGCAGCACACCGTGCCGGCGGGCGTCTGGCAGGCGGCGCGACCCGCCGGCGACGCCGAGGTCGTGGTGAGCTGCCTGGTGTCGCCGGGCTTCAGCTTCGACGACTGGCGCCTGGCCGACTGAAGGTCACGGGCGCTCCGCGCGTGTCGCCAGGTTTCGTCGGCGACCGCCCCCGAAACATGCCGCCGGTACGCTGTGCACATCACAGCACTCCGGGGATGACCCCGATACGTCCACGAGGAGACATCGTGACCGCTTTCGCACGCCTGCGCCGCGCCGCCGCCCTGACCGCCGTGGCCGCCGCCACCGTCGTGTCGCTGACCGCCTGCGCCTTCGCCCCGTCCGGTTCCGACGCCGGCGCCGCACCCGCCTCCGAGGGCGCTCTGCAGACCGTCACGGCCGGCAAGCTCACCATCGCCACGGGCGAGCCCGCGTTCTCGCCGTGGGTCGAGAACGACGACCCCGCCTCGGGCGAGGGCTTCGAGGCCGCGGTCGCCGACGCCGTCGCGACCAAGCTCGGCTTCTCGAAGGACGACGTCGTGTGGGTGCGCTCCACCTTCGACAGTGCGATCGCCCCCGGCGCCAAGGACTGGGACCTCAACCTGCAGCAGTTCTCGATCACCGAGCAGCGCAAGCAGGCCGTCGACTTCTCGTCGCCGTACTACACGACCACGCAGGCGATCGTTTCGACCGGGTCGTCGCCCGCCGCCTCGGCCACCACGGTCGCCGAGCTCAAGAACATCCCCGTGGGCGTCATGAGCGCGACCACCAGCTACCAGGTCGCCGCCGACCAGCTCGGCACCGGCAACCTCAGCGTCTTCAACTCCAACGACGACGCCGTCGCCGCCCTGCAGGCCGGTCAGGTGGACGCGATCGTGGTCGACCTGCCCACCGCGTTCTACCTCGCCGGTGCCGTGCTCGACGACGGCAAGGTCGTCGGTCAGCTGCCCGACTCCTCGGCCGGTGGTGACGAGCTCGCGTTCGTCCTGCCCAAGGGCTCGGCGCTGACCACGCCGGTCACCGAGGCGGTCGACGCACTGCGCGAGGACGGCACGCTCGATGAGCTTCAGCAGAAGTGGCTCGGGGGCACCGACGCCGCGCCCCTGCTGAAGTAACACCCCGTGGCATCCACCCCCTCCGAGGCCGTGTGGCGCCCGAGCGAGCTCGAGCTCGGTCGTCGCGCCACACGGCGTCAGCAGTCGACCAAGTCGGTGCTGATCGCGCTGGTCAGCTCGATCGTGTTCGTCGTCGTGGTCGGCTGGGCGATCCTGTCGAGCCCCGGGTGGGAGGACGTGCGTCGCGCGTTCTTCGACCCCGAGATCGCGCTCGCGAGCTTTCCGTCGATCCTCGCGGGGCTGTGGGTCAACATCCAGGTGCTGTTCGTCGCGGCGATCGCGGTCGCGATCCTCGGCACGACGCTCGCGGTGCTGCGCTCGCTGCGGGGGCCCGTGTTCTTTCCGCTGCGGGCGCTCGCGACGATTTACACCGACCTGTTCCGTGGCATCCCGCTGCTGATCGTGCTGTACCTGGTGGGCTTCGGTCTTCCGGCGCTCGGGGTCTTCGGGCGCGTGCCCGTGGTGCTGTGGGGGACGATCGCGATCGTGCTGACGTACTCGGCGTACATCGCCGAGGTGCTGCGCGCCGGCATGGAGGCCGTCCACCCCTCGCAGCGCGTCGCCGCCCGCTCGCTCGGGCTGAGCCACGCGCAGACCCTGCGGATCGTCGTGATCCCGCAGGGCGTGCGCAAGGTCGTGCCCGCGCTCATGAACGACTTCGTGTCGCTGCAGAAGGACGTCGGCCTGATCTCGGTCCTCGGAGCGGTGGATGCCGTGCGTGCCGCCCAGATCGCCGCGGCCGAGTACTACAACTTCACGCCGTACATCGTGGCAGCCCTGCTGTTCGTGGCGATGGCGTTGCCGATGATCCGCCTGACCGATTACGTCTCGGCCAGGTTGGCGAAGCGCGAGCAGATGGGCGGAACCGTATGACCGTGCTCGACGTCCGCAGCGTCCGCAAGGCGTTCGGCGATCACGTGGTGCTCGACGGCATCGACCTCGAGCTCGCCCAACACGAGGTGGTCGTGCTCATCGGCGCCTCGGGATCGGGAAAGTCCACGCTGCTGCGCACCATCAACCTGATCGAGCGCGTCGACGACGGGCAGATCCTGCTCAACGGAGACGACCTCACCGACCCGACGATCGACCCCGACGCCGCTCGCGCCCGCATCGGCGTCGTGTTCCAGCACTTCAACCTGTTCCCCCACCTGCGCGTGATCGACAACGTCACGCTCGCCGCGCGCAAAGTGCACGGGATGCCGAAGGCCGAGGCCTACGCCCGCGGTACCGAGCTGCTCGAACAGTTGGGGCTCGGGGCGAAGGCGCGCGAGTTCCCCGACCGTCTGTCGGGCGGCCAGCAGCAGCGCGTCGCGATCGTGCGCGCGGTCATGACGAACCCCGAGCTGCTGCTGCTCGACGAGATCACGTCGGCCCTCGATCCGCAGCTGGTCGGCGAAGTGCTCGACCTGGTGCGGGTGCTGCGCGATCGCGGCTCGACCATGCTCATGGCGACGCACGAGATGTCGTTCGCGCGCGAGGTGGCCGACCGCATCGTGTTCATGAAGGGCGGCCGGATCGTCGAGCAGGGCACGCCCGCGCAGATCCTCGACGCCCCGCAGCATCCCGACACCGTGGCGTTCCTCGAGCGAGAGCGCCGCGGCGGGGCGCTGTAGCGCTCGCCGGGGCTCCGCCCGGTCCTCAGTTGTACCCGAGGATCACCGCCGCGTCCTGGTCGTCGACGGAGGCGGACGGGTAACTGTCGGATTCGATCACGGTCCGATTCTGCGGGGCTCACGGGCGGCTCGACGCGTTCCTCACGGATCGCATACGGCCTCCGTCGCCGGGCACGCCACGACACCGGATGCCCCCCAATACCCGGCATCCGGTGTCGCGTGACCGTGGAGGGGTCGCCCCCTCCACGGCGTCTCAGCGGATCAGACGGTCGCGCGACGGCGACGCATCAGCAGCACGCCACCCAGCCCGAGGGCCAGCAGGCCCGCGATGCCGAGGCCGGCGGCCGACGCACCGTCGGCTCCCGTGGCGGCCAGCGCCTTGCCGGTGCTGCCCGAGGCGACCGGGGCCGCCGCGGCGTAGCGCACGGAGGACACGGAGGCGGCCGAGCCCGTCATGGGCGTGGTGCCGGTGGTGCCGGGCGTTCCGGGCTGGCCGGGGGTGCCGGGGTTGCCGGGCTGACCGGGGGTGCCGGGGGTTCCGGGCGTGCCGGGGGTACCCGGGGTTCCGGGGGTTCCGGGCGTGCCGGGGGTACCCGGGGTACCCGGCGTTCCGGGGGTGCCGGGCGTTCCGGGCGTTCCGGGCGTTCCGGGCGTGCCGGGGGTACCCGGGGTTCCGGGGGTGCCGGGCGTTCCGGGCGTTCCCGGGGTGCCGGGCGTGCCGGGGTTACCCGGGGTTCCCGGGGTGCCGGTGTTCGATCCGATGGTGGTGCTGTCGCCGATCACCGAAACGGCGTTGCCGCCGATGGTGATGGGCAGGGCGATCGGGACGATCAGCTGGTTGCCGCCGAGGATGCTGTCGCTTCCATCGGTGGTGACGCCGCCCAACAGGCCGCCGCCGAGCAGGCCGCCCGAGGAGCCGCCGGTGGTGGTGGCATCCTTCGAGGTGCTGTCGCCGATCACCGAGACGGCGTTGCCGCCGACGGTCACGGGCAGCGAGATGGGCAGGACCGCCTGGTTGCCGCCGAGGATGCTGTCGCTTCCGTCGGTGGAGATGTCGCCGACACCCGAGCCGCTGGTGCCGCCCGTGGTGGTGGCGCCGTCCGACACGCTGTCGCCGATGCCCGAGACGGCGTTGCCGCCGATCGTGACGGGCAGCGAGATGGGTGCGATCACCTGGTTGCCGCCGCCGATGCTGTCGGTGCCGTCGGTTTCGACGTCACCCACGCCCGCACCGGAGCCCGTGGTGCCGCCGGTGGTGGTGGCATCCTTCGACGTGCTGTCTCCGATCACCGAGACGGCGTTGCCGCCGATCGTGACGGGCACCTGCACGGGAAGGGCTGCCTGGTTGCCGCCGAGGATGCTGTCGCTTCCGTCGGTCGAGACGTCGCCACCGCTGCCGGAGCCGGTGGATCCGCCGGTGGTGGTGGCATCCGTCGTCTCGCTGTCTCCGATGACCGACACGGCGTTGCCGCCGACGGTGACGGGGACGCTGATCGGCAGGACGGCCTGGTTGCCGCCGCCGATGCTGTCGGAGCCGTCGGTCGACACGTCACCCGCGCCGCCGGTGGACGAGCCACCGCCGGTGGTGGTGGCATCCGAGGTGCTGCTGTCGCCGATGACCGAGACGGCGTTGCCGCCGACCGTGACGGGCACGTCGACCGACACCAGCCCCTGGTTTCCCGAGAGGATGCCGTCGCTGCCGTCGGTCGTGACCGAGGGAGCCGGCGCTGACGCCGGGGCCGTGGTGGTGGCGTCTTCGCTGTGGCTGTCGCCGATCAGCGAGACGGCGTTGCCGCCGACCGTGACGGGCACGGTGGCCGAGATGAGGCCCTGGTCGCCCGAGAGCAGACCGTCGGTGCCCGACGTCTCCGCGGCGTTTGCGATGCCGCATCCGAGGACGGCCAAGCCGCCTCCGACGAGCGCGCCCATGAGGACGCGCGAGTAGATCTTGCGCATGGAAGTTTCTCCTGTAGATGAATGAGGGTGCGCGTGAGCGCGTGGTCGTCAGCCGTGGCGGGCACGGCGAGACCTTCCTCAGTCAGGAGAGACGTCGGTGACGTAGACGGGAACGGCGGGGAGGTCGTCGTCGACGGCACCTCCGCGCGAGAGAAGAACGATGGCCGCCGAGAGGGCCGCGTGGTCGGCGGTGGCGGGGGCTGTGCCGCCCGCTCCCGAGCCGCCGAAGGCCGACGAGGCCGATCCGGTGCTGACGCCGAACGTGAGGCTGGAGGCGTCGTCGGCGACGGGGGAGGAGGGGATGCCGGATGCCGCGCCCGCAGCAGCCGCCTGCGCCGTCTGCGTGGCCGTCGAGACGGCTCCGCGGAACAAGCGGGCGATCTGGTCGGCGAGGGCGGTAGTCGAGACCGAGGGGGCGAGGGATGCCGTGGCCTCGACGGCCGCGTCGATCGCTGCGTCGGGGGACCCGGGGAGATCCGTCGTGGGCAGGCCGGGGAGCTCGGGGAGCTCGACACCGGGCGTCTGGGGGAGCGGGCTGGTGCCGCCGTCGGTCTGCGTGCCGCCGGGGATCGTGGGGATCACCGGGTCGACGCTCGGCAGCTCGCCCACGACGACCGGCAGGGTCTCGTCGACGGTGTCGCCGACCCCCGTGACGACCTCGCCCAGGCCGGTGCCCTCGACGACCGCGCCCACGATGGGGAGCGACTCGACGGTGTCGACGACGGGGTGCAGGACACCACCGACGATGCCCGAGTCGGCGACTCCCGAGACGACGTCTCCGACGACGCCGACCGTGCCGCTGACGGCGCCGTTCGCGGTGTCGCCGACCGTGTTGACGGTGTCGACGACCGCGGGAACGACGGCCGGGATCACGGCGGGAACGGCCTCGACGGTGGAGGTGACGGTCTCGGCGACGGGTGCGGGCAGAACCTGCGTGGTCGTCTCGACGACGGGCTGAGCGGTCTCGACGACCGTCTCGGCAACCGGGGTGACGACCGTCTCGACGACCGGTTGAGCCGTTTCGGCGACGGGAGTGACGACGGTCTCGACGGCTCCGCCGGCGGTGTCGGTGACGCCGTTGACCGTCGATCCAACGGCCCCGAGCAGGCCGCCTCCGTCGTCCGCGGACGCGGAGGACGTGGACGAGAAGAGTGAAAGGACGGCGAAGCCGAGAATCGCGAGCACGCCGAGAAGCAGCGCCCGCGCGAATCGCGGTGCCCCTCTGTCCAGCGTGTCGTTCACGATTCGCCCCCCATAGGTGAATGGCCGTGAGGGGGTGACGCTACGCCGCGGATCGGGGCTTCGAAAGAGCGCGGGTGAAACCTAGGTAGTCCCCGTACTACGTAGGTATGACTGCGAAGTGTGACGTTCGACACGCCGGGTGAACGAAAAAACTTGACAGCGAGGCGTCCGACTGGGTACGACGCGGCCGAGTTATCCCCTGGGTTGTACACATGTGGAAGCCCTAGCGCAGAACCTTCAAGCCGAAGTTCACGCGGGTTTTCGACAAGAAACCTGTGGAGAAAGAAAAACCCGGTCAGGAGCCCTTTCGTAGCCTAAATTTGCATCCATCCACCGAGTTCTCCACAGTGGTTGTGCACAGACACGGCGGCGTTTCCCGCAAACTCTCCACAGAGTTATCCACAGGGACATTTGCATGTGGAGAAGGTGGTATCTAGCGTGGGTGCAGCCCCTCGGGCCCTGGGTTCACGAGCCGCGCGCGTCGATGTCGGACGTCGGTGAAACCATCGCTCCCGAGGCCGTTCCACCTCTCGCCGCAGGTTCTCACGCGCGCGCGAGGCGCACGGTGCGGCCACCGCCCGAGAACCGAATGGAGAGCCTGTTGTCGATCGCTGACATCGCCGAAGAGCGTCTCGGAAAAGCCCCGCGTCCCGAGCGGACGCCCCCGCACGACATGCTCGCCGAGCAGAGTGCGCTGGGCGGCATGCTGCTGTCGAAGGACGCCGTCGCCGACGTCATCGAGACGCTGCGCGGCCCCGACTTCTACGTGCCCAAGCACGAGCTGATCTTCGAGGCGATCCTCACGCTCTACTCGCACGGTGAGCCGACCGACGTCGTCGCCGTCACCGACGAGCTCATCAAGACGGGTGAGCTGCAGCGCGCCGGCGGTGCCGACTATCTGCACACGCTCACCTCGATCGTCCCGACCGCGGCCAACGCCGGCTACTACGCGTCGATCGTGTCGGAGCGCGCCATGCTGCGCCGCCTGGTCGAGGCCGGCACCCGCATCGTGCAGATGGGCTACGCCGGCGAGGGCGACCCGGTCGAGCTGGTCAACAGCGCGCAAGCCGAGATCTACAACGTGTCGGGCGACGACAGCGCCGAGGACTACATCCCCCTGACGATGGCGGTGGATGCCGCGGTAGAAGAGATCGAGGCCGCTCGCGGTCGTGATGGGTCGATGACCGGCATCCCCACCGGCTTCGCCGGACTCGACCAGCTGACCAACGGTCTGCACCCGGGCCAGATGATCGTGCTCGCCGCGCGTCCCGCCATGGGTAAGTCGACGCTCGCGCTCGACTTCGCCCGCGCCGCCGCGATCAAGTCGAACGCCCCGTGCATCTTCTTCTCGCTCGAGATGGGGCGCAGCGAGATCGCGATGCGCCTCTTGAGCGCCGAGGGCCAGATCCCCCTGCAGAGCATGCGCAAGGGAACGCTGGACTCGCGCGACTGGACCACCGTCGCCGCGACTCGCGGTCGCATCAACGACGCGCCCCTCTACATCGACGACAGCCCCAACATGACGCTGGTCGAGATCCGCGCGAAGTGCCGTCGCCTCAAGCAGCGCGAGGGTCTGAAGATGGTCGTCATCGACTACCTGCAGCTGCTCACCAGCGGTAAGCGCGTCGAGTCGCGCCAGCAGGAGGTCAGTGAGTTCTCGCGTGCGCTCAAGCTGATGGCGAAGGAGCTGCAGGTTCCCGTCATCGCCCTGTCGCAGCTGAACCGTGGTGCCGAGCAGCGCGCCGACAAGAAGCCGGCCCTGTCCGACCTGCGTGAGTCGGGCTCGATCGAGCAGGACGCCGACATGGTGGTGCTGCTGCACCGCGAGGCCGCGTATGAGAAGGATTCACCCCGTGCGGGGGAGGCGGACCTGATCGTGGCGAAGCACCGTAACGGCCCGACGGACACGATCACCGTGGCGTTCCAGGGGCACTATTCGCGGTTCGCGGATATGGCGCCGGGGATGTAGTTCAAGCTGTAGGTTCTCGGCGAAGATGGCGGATTCTCAGATGAAGTGGCGGACAAATGGCGGATCCGCCATGTTCCTGAGAACGCTGCATGTAGTCGGACGTGAGGGCGCCGAGTATGCGGGACGAGAGACGGCGACTCTTCCGCAAGATGTCCGAGGTCGGCCGTACGCTGAATCAGCGCCCGCACCCGGGCCGCTGGGGAGAGGTGCTCCATGACGGTTCTCGAGTCTTTCGCTACCCTGCAGTCGGTTGTCGACGCGGATGTGAAGGTCGTGCAGATTGCCCGTGACCGTCGCGACACCTTCACGTCCGCGTTGCTGACCGCGCCGGATGTGAAGGTGGTGTGGGGGTCGGGTTCGCTCGCCCGCAGCACCCAGCTGCAGCCGGTGCATGATGTGGATCTCGTGGTCGAGTTCGATCAGGACGAGCACCCGGACTGGGGCGAGGACGGGGGCTCTGCCGAAGAGGCGATCGAGCGTTGCCATGATCTGGTGAACGATCTCCTCTCCGTGTCCCACGGATCGCGCGCGCAGCTGGTGCGCCTGATCCGCACCGCCGACCGCAATCGCGCCGCGAAGTGTTTCGTCGATCCGCCGGAGCAGGACAACGCGTTCACTGTCGATGTGATGCCAGCGTTGCGACGTCCGGACGGGATCCTGATCCCGTTCAAGAAGGAGGAGCGCTGGTCGCTCGCAGACCCTGAGTACCTCATCAACGAGGTCGCACGGCGGCAGCAGGACTGGTCGTTGTTTCGCCCGCTGGTCCGGGTCCTCAAGTACTGGTCGCGTCAGCATGAAGATGTGACCGGCACGGTCAAGTCGCTCGTGATGGAGGTTCTCGCGTTGGACTGCCTGTCGGTGAGCAACAACCGACCCGAGGCGTTGAAGAACTTCTTCGTCAACGCCTCGACGCACTCCTTGCGCGTTGAAGATCCCGCGGAGCTCTCCGGGTTGATCCAGCCGAGTCTGGACGTGGCCGGTCTGCGCAGGTCCCTAGAGGATGCAGCAGCTGACGCCGTCGCGGCGCTTCGGGCCGTCGCCTCCAATGATCAGCCGGCCGCGACACGTCACTGGCAGTCCGTCTTCGGGACTGCGTTCCCGCTCGTACTGCCTCCCGGTGGAGCGGGAGAGACTGGGCCGCGTCCGGTTCGCGATTCCCCGCAGGGCTGACCTTGATCCTCCGCAGCTGGTGGGAGGATGACCCGGGTCGTCTCGCGCAGGAGATCGACGACATCGGTTCGGTGGCCCCCGCCCTCGAGTGGACGCCCGAAGGTGCCGGTCACTTCAGCGGCGCACTCCCGGTATGGCCATTCACACGACCCGAACCAGCCGGGCTGTCAAACCTCGTCGACCAGCCGCTGCGCGCGCGGGTCGCGTACGGGCACGGCTTCCCCGCGGTCCCACCAATCCTCTACCCTTTGGAACCGCAGCCCGACGTCACCCTGCGAAGCTTCACCCAGTACCACGTGCTCCCCAATGGCGGCCTCTGCCTGCTCCGTGATGCCGACCAGTGGGACCTCTTCTCGCGGACCAGCGATCTGATCCTGAAAGCGTCGGGATGGATGATCGAGTTCGCCCTGTTTCAGCGCGGCAAGATCCCGAACATGACAGTCAACGGCATCGTCACCGACGAGCAACTCGATCACTTGATCACCGCGACCGCGGAAGAGACAGCGTGACCGAGCACAGCGCATGAGTGGCGAGAACTGGCTGGTGCTGTTGCCCACCGAAGCGATGGAGGTCATCGACAAGTCGTACGCGTGGGGCAATCTCACCTGCCGTCTGTCCGCACCGGACAAGGCCGCCATAGTCGTCGCCCTCTCGAACGAAGACTCGGACCTCGTCCATCTCACGGAGGATCCCGACCACTTCCTCACGGTCGCCGACTTCAATCGCGTCGGCCACTGGTACCGAGTGCCGGCGGACGCCGCGTTTTGCGCGTACCTTCTCACCCACCAACACGCGACAATGCCCTTCGACGCCTTCCAGACCCTCGTCCCGCAGGCGATCGCACCGCTTCCCGGCCAATGGCACATCGCCGTGACCTTCTGTCCCGACCCTCCGGAGATCCGCGATGGGGAACGGCTTCCGGCCTGGTCGGCGTGGACGATCTCGAACGACACCGTCCGCCCCATTTCTTTGGACATCCAGGACGGAACCCAGCATGTGACCGCCCTTGGAAGCCTCTGGCCAACCAGCCTCCTCTCGACCTCGCGGGCGCTCCTGCTAGGCGCCGGCAGCATCGGAGGAGCCGCAGCCGAAGCACTCGCAAGCTACGGAGTTGGCCACATCGACCTGGTCGATCCTGACAAGATCCTCTTCCACAACGTTCCCCGGCACGTCCTCGCTGCCGCGAGCGTTGGAATGTCCAAAGTGGATGGATTAAAGGCATCCCTGAACAGGCAGTGGCCGGAAAGCAACATCAGCCCATGGCCCATCGACCTCACCGCCAACGCCAACATCACCCGACCCCTGATTGACGCCGCCGACATCATCATCTGCACCGTCGACGGAGTCGAACCCCGACGCGTCGCAAACTACCTTGCACGCCGTGCGGGCAAACCGATTGTGTTCGCCTGCGTCCTCGCCGACGGCAGATACGGAGAGATTCTGCGCATCCGTGCACTGCCCGAGGTCGGATGCCTCGACTGTCAGCGTCGATACATGCGCGACAACGGAATGATCGATCCCGAACCGAGCCTGGACCGAGGCTACGGGGACGGCACCCGACACAACCCGATGACCGCAATAGGTGGAGACCTTCACCTCGTTGGGAGCATCGCAGCGAAAGTCGCCGTCGCGACTCTCTTGCAAAACGCCGGTGAAGTCGATCAGACCCTCACCGATGACAACCTCGTCATCGCCCTCCGCCCATCACCCGGCTACGCCGCCCCCTTCGATGCGCGACGAGCACTCCACCCGCACTGGTCCTCCGCGACGCCCCCTTACCCGGACTGCCCCGCATGCCATCGCCACCCGTGAGCTGGACCGTCGGTATCACCCAGGGTGCGCTCACATCGATCAGAACGATCATCGCGAGAAGCGACCCCACGCTCGAAACCGGCGGTGCACTCTTCGGACACGAAAACGCCCTCGTCATTACATCCGCCTCCGCACCCGGTCCGAACGCCGTCCACCAACCCGGCTACTTCCTCCGTGACCTCGAATACACCCAACTCGCCGCGGACCGCGCCCACAAGGTCGACCGCTCACAATGGATCGGAGAATGGCACACCCATCCCAACGGTCCGCCAGAACCCAGCCCGCTGGATCTCAACACCTACATCTCCCACCTCGTCGACTTGGAACTTCGCTTCCATCGATTCATCGCGCTTATTGGGTCACCGAATCCCCGCCCGCACCTGAGCGTATGGGTGCTCGCGCAATCGCCAGACGGCATCGAACTCCACCGTGCCGCGCTCGCACTCACAGCAACCGATCAGGGCTCGCGGAACCAGATGCCACCCGGCGAAGCCACTGAAGTCCAACATCGAAGTTGAGGTTTCACCAGTACCGGCCGCTGCCCACATCATTGCTGACCGCTATGCGCGACGGGTAGAACTACGTCGTGGACCTACACAAAGCGCGTGGCGTCCGAACACGAACATTCGACACCATCCCCGCGGGCGATCTCCCAGCCGCGTCCATTGAAAGCGAGACCACCCATGTCCGAACCGTTCGACCTTGCCAAGGCATATACGGCGAAGCAGGACCACATGCTCACAGGGCTGGGGCTCATGCCGCAGTTCACAGATCATCCCGGCACCAAGGGTGACGCCACCGAGGAGCAATGGGTCAGCGTGCTCCGGGAGTTTCTTCCCCAGCGATACGGGGTCGGGCCAATCTTCGCAATCGACTCCCTCGGGCAACAGAGCGGACAGATCGACATTGCGATCTTCGATCGACAGTACTCGCCCCTTTTTTTCGAACAGGGCGACGTCCGCTTCGTGCCGGTCGAGAGCTTGTACGCCGTTTGTGAGGTGAAGCCCAGAATGAACAAGGAGAACCTCGACTACGCCCGGGACAAGGTCGCCAGCGTTCGCCGACTTCACCGCACCTCAGCGGAGATCCGGCATGCAGGCGGTACGTATCCAGCTCAGGATCCGGAAGCCAAGCCGATCCTGGGTGTCTTTCTCAGCACGGATCTTGATTGGGGAGATATCCGCGGTGCTGCAGCTGTGGGCTCGATCACCGAGCCTCAGCCCACGGGGCTCGATCTCGGCATTGCTGTCCGAGGAGGCGCCTTCGATCAGACTGACGGGGTCGCGTACTCCCCAGGAGGACAGGAACTGATCTGGTTCGCGACGCGTCTGTATCGCGCACTTTCCCGGCTGGGAACAGCTCTAGCAATCGATCTGGATGCCTATTACGTTCCGCTGCAGTCCCCAGGCAGTTAGGAAGCCGTGCGCTCGGCCGATGCGGCTTCCCGGTCGGCGGCGTAGCGTCGCGCGGCTTCCCACCAGTAGTTGTCACGGATCCGGTAGAGCAGGGTCCGCTCTCCGGGCACGCGTCCGACGAACTCAAGGAAGTGTGCGTCGCGGAGCTTGTGGATCAGTGGGTGGACGATGCTCCCCAACAGTCCAGTCGCTTCGACGATCTGCTTGGGAGAGAAGGTGTCGCCTTCGAGGGCGGCGATCTCTATGACGACAGCGTTCATGTAGCTGTTGCCGAAGAACAGCCGCGACTCCGCTGGTGCGATCGGCTCCACTATCGTCATGCCCCGAGTTTCGCATACGTCACCGACGTCCGGCACGTGCGCGAGGTGATTCCGAGGCGACTTCCTTCCCGGTGTTGTCTATCTGACGTACACAACTTGATTCTGGTCGTTTCGAGAGTACAGTGAATGTGACATTCACTAGAACGTACGTCACGTAGTACGTAATTGACCGATTCGCAAGAGCAACTCGGTATGACGTGTGTTACGTATTCGTGGTGGTTTCGTGCATGGATGCACGCGTGTGTGGGCGCCCATGATGGCGACATGTTCACAAACCGCCGGACCGCAGGGGCTGGTTCGTTTCCGTTGTCGTACCAGGGAGCGTCGGGGCTGTGACCGGGCTGGCGTCGACGGTTCAGATTCGCAGGTCAGACGATCACGTCGATGTCATCGCCTTGAATGATGTTCGTCTTCGTCAGTTCGATACCGCGGTGCCGTGGCGGGAGTTTCGTTGGTACCGCAAGCAGCGACACTTCTCCGGCTCGTACTGGTCGGCGACGATGGAGGCCCCGGTGGGGTACGAGTCGCGGTTGGAGTATGTGAACCTGCTGCTGGCCGACTTCGACCCGCGGGTGGTGTGGATCCTCTCGCAGCCGTTTCTGCTCGACGGCGATGATCGCGGCACGCGCCGCAAGCACGTCCCGGATTACCTGTTCGTCCACGCCGATGAGTCGGGGTGCGTGGTTGATGTGAAGCCGGCTGAGAAGTTGTCACGCCCGAAAGTGCGCGATTCTCTGGGATGGTCGCGGCGCGTGATCGAGGGGCACGGCTGGGAGTACCGGGTGCAATCCGAGCCCGATCCTGTCGTGCTGGCGAACGTGCGGTTCCTCGCCGGGTATAGGCGGCGCTTCCAGTTCCTCGAGTCCGAAGTCGATGGCGCAGCAGAGTTGCTATCCACTCCGGTCACATTCGGCGAAGCGGTGCGAGCTGTCACGGCGATCACTGCCGATCCGCGATTGGCTCGGTCCGTTGTGTTGCACCTGATGTGGACGCGGCGCCTGCACACGGACCTCACCCGCGTGCTCGACATCACCAGCCTCCTGGAGACATGAGTGTCGAGCGCGACGATCCACACACCCGCAGATCAACGAGAAGGGAAACGCGTCCGATGAAGAACACCTGGAAGGTCAGCCCGGGGGCCCAGATTGCCTACGACGGAAAGATGTGCACGGTCGCGGAGATCGGTGATGGCGCCGTCATCGTCCGCACCGCGGATGGGCGCACTCGCCGTCTCCGCATGATCGATGTGCTGCAACCGGAGTCGGAAGGCGGCAGAGTGCACGTGCCAGGCAGGGTGGGCGACGACGAGCAGACGCAACCTTTGATGCTTGTCTGGTCGGACGCAACCCAGTCCGCTCAGGCGGGTGCTCACCATCGGGCGGATCACGTCCGTGAGGTGCTCACGGGATACCGGTCGGGCAGTCGTGAGGTCGCCCGAGAGGGCGAGCCACGACTGGAGTACCACCCGCAACGGCCGCTCCGAGAGCGACAGAAGGCCAAGGCCAAAGAGCTCGACATAGGCCTACGGACCCTGGAGCGATGGGTCTCCCGGTATCGAGACACCGGGGAAGCGGGTCTCATCGATACCCGGATGTCACGGACGGGTGCGGCACTGACAAACTTCGACCCGCGGTGGGTTGACGCCGCGCGAACGATACTCGATGAGCAGGACGATCAGTCCAAGGTGCAGAAGAAGATCATCCTCGCCCGGATCCGCGCACGCATCGAGAGACTTCACGGCCCCGACGTCGTCACATTCCCGTCCACCGCCAGCGCATACCGGGGCTTGGACGAGCTCACCCGCGGACGAGGCACTTTCCTGGGTTCCACGAAGGCAAAGAGATCGATCGCGAACCGGCCCGCCGCTCCCTACGGACGGTTGACCGCGTCACGTCCCGGTGAGTTCGTACTTCTTGACACCACCCCACTGAATGTGTTCGCCGTCGCTCCGGTGACGGGCAAGTGGGTCTGCGCGGACTTCACGGTCGCGATCGATCTCTACTCACGGTGCATTCTCGGGCTGCGCTTGACGCCAGGATCGACCAAGTCCATCGACGTGTCCGGTGTTCTCGTCGAAGCGATGCTGCCGTTCGACCTACCGGGCAGTTGGGATACCGCCGCTCGTGTCCCGTATCACGGCGTGCCTGACACGGTGCTCGTCGACCCCACCCGAACCGATGTCGCCCGTTTCACACGCGCCGGCATCTTGCCCGAGACGATCGTCGTGGACCACGGTCGCCCTTTCCTCTCCGAGCATGTCACCACCGCGTGCGCCCGACTGGGCATATCAATCCAGCCAGCCCGTATCTACCAGCCCACCGACAAGAGCCCGGTGGAGCGCTTCTTTCGCACTCTCGACTCTCTCCTGCAGGAGCTCCCCGGCTACAAGGGTGCGGACGTGTCGGGTCGTGGGGACGATGTTGAGGGTGAGGCGGTGTATACGGTTCCGCAGTTGGAGCAGATCATCCGCGAGTGGATCGCGACGGTCTATCACCTCCGCCCGCATGAGTCGCTCGCCGATCCCAGCCTCCCGGGTGTGAAGTTGAGTCCGGCGCAGAAGTATGACCAGGGGCTCGCTGTCGCGGGTTCGCTGCGGATGCCGACGGACCGGAATGTGCTGTTGGAGCTGCTGCCGGTGGTGAAGCGTCAGTTCAACCACTATGGGGTGGAGATTCACAATCTTCGCTACACGGGGGATTCGGTGGCGAAGTACCGCAACCGGGCCCGGTCGATCCACCGGGACACGGGCACGGAGTGGCCGTTCGTGGTGAACCCGGACGACCTGACGAAGATCTACTTCCACGACCCGGAGGATCACACCTGGCACACCCTGGAGTGGGAGCACAAGGACGCGTTCGACACCCCGTTCAGTTTGGACGCGTTGGAGTATGCGAAGAAGATTGCGATCCGGCAGGGCCGCCCCTCGCAGGTCGATGATGTTGCCGCGCAGTTGCTCGAGGACTGGGGCGCGGGCCGAGGGTTGACACCGTCGGAGCGGCGGATGAGCGCCCGGATGGCGGCCCGCCTGGATGAGAAGAACCCCGATCCGGAAGGGGTGTGGTCGTTGCGGACGGTGCAACGGATGCTGGACGCAGAACTCACGGCCGGGTCGGACCTGGCGACGGAGCTGACCGGCGGGGTGAGGGATCCGAGGACACGGGTCGATGTGCCGGAGACCGGAGATGATGACGACGAGGACGACATCGACGAGCCCACCATCCGTGGCGACTACCGCTTCGAGCCGATGGAGATGCTCCGATGACAACCACCCAGCCCCAGCCGCAGGCGGGAGCACGGCAGCGGAGCCTGTCCACCTACGAGGGGTGGAACGACTTCGCAGAACGCCCAGCCCGGACCCGTCCGGACACCCTCACGCTGAAGCGGCTGGCGGCGCTATCCACGCAGGAGCGTGTCGGGTATGACTTGGCGCGGCGTCAGTGGCACGCGAACATCCTGCTGCGCACCCGACAGGTGCAGGAGATCGAGTTGCAACTCGGCGACATCCTGGACTCGAACCTGCAAGACGCCGACCGGGTGAAGTCAGCGGCGGCGATCGACGCGCCGCCGGCGCTCGGGAAGTCCACGGTGGTGAACAACTTCGGTCGAGTGTTCCACCAGCAGCGGATCGCGGAGGCCGGGGAGTGGCTGGATCAGGACCGGGACGTGCGGCACCTGCCGGTGTGTCATGTGACGTTGACGGGCCGGCCGACGATCAAGGGTCTGCACATGATGATCCTCGGGTTCTACGCCCACCCCGCCACCGCCGGGATCCTGCACCGCTCGATGGCGGGTAGAGATCTTGCCCGGGCAGCCGCGGAGTGCATCGAACGCCACGACACGCGCCTGGTGATCGTTGATGATCTCCACTTCCTGCGGATGAATACCCGTGACGGGGTAGAGGTCGCGAACCAGTTGAAGTGGCTCTCGAATGAATACAACGCCACGTTCCTGTTCGCCGGTGTCGCCCTCCGCAAGCGGGGACTCGTCGGGGAGGGCCAGACCGGCGAAGGCGCAGCAATGGCGCAGACCTTCCGACGGTGGACAGTCCTCAGCCTGGAACCTTTCACCCTCGCCCACAAACGCGGCCGCGATGAATGGGACCGGCTGCTGTTCGGCATCGACCAGGCCCTCGTGCTGACCGACGGGAGAGACGGGATGCTCGTCGACCTCTCGCGGTACCTATTCGCCCGCACGACCGGGAACATCGGGTCGCTGATGGACCTGATCCGCCGCGGCGCATCGCGCGCAATCCGCACCGGCAGGGAACGCATCGATCGGGAGCTGCTCGATGATATTCGCATCGACGAGGGCGCCGAGACGGAACGTCGTGAGCTGGAGGCGAAGCTGGAACGGCAGCTTCGAAGCCAGAGAGCGGGCCGCCGCCGAAAGACCCAGGGTGGCGAGGTGGCAGCCGCATGACCGGCAAGGCCGCGACGCGTTCCGACGAGGTGCGGGTGCTGCCGTTTCGGGTGCGGCCACTGCCGGATGAGCCGTTCGATTCCTGGCTGGAGAAGATGGCGGCCACCTATGGGGCGACGATGAACGAGATGGCATGCGCGCTCGGTCTCATCGAGCAGGAGAAGGGTTTGGCTGTATCGGCGACCGCGTGGATGGCGGACAAGTGGGCCACAACCCTCACCGAGGAGCAGGCTGCCCGGCTTGAGGCTTCCACGGGCATCCCTGCCGATCAGTTTCACGAGATGACGAGGATGCGC
Organism: Microbacterium testaceum; assembly: GCF_003075375.1. Lineage (GTDB taxonomy): Bacteria > Actinomycetota > Actinomycetes > Actinomycetales > Microbacteriaceae > Microbacterium > Microbacterium testaceum_E. Next base: position 28,077 of record NZ_QDFT01000034.1, read on the forward strand.
TTCGCCCGTCACGCGATCCGCTATACCCGGCAGGGTCGGATCAGCGCGCAATGCCCGGCTGCAGGGACCGCGGGACGATACTGCCCGGAATGCCTGGTCGATTCGGGTGGACGGTGGCGGATGTCGTGGCAGTTGGGCCTTGACCCTCGATCGTGGACACGGTGTCGGTTCGGTTATGCCGCTTCCGCGAGGGTAGCGGACGCGGTCGCCGCGTAGGCGGCTTCGTAGGTGTTCGGGGTGATGTTGCCGATCGCGGAGTGGCGCCTGCGGGTGTTGTAGCGGTGGGCCCACCGGAACACGGCCCGGTAGGCGGTCGCCTGGTCCGGGAACGCTGCCCGGCCCTCGAGAAGCTCGCGTTTGAGCGCGGCATTGAAGC
>NZ_QDFT01000035.1 GCF_003075375.1 Microbacterium testaceum
GTCCAGCGCTCTCCTCCGACCTCGCCGCGCGGGCGGCGAGGTCGGAGGAGAGCGCTGGACCGGTGGCGCGAGGGTCGTTCGGGCTCATGTGCGCCAGCCTAAACACCGCGCGCGCGGGGCCTCGGCGGCCCGCCGCGCAAGCCGAGATCAGGTTGTCCCCCGAACGGATGACATTTTCTGGACGCTGATCACCAATTCACAGAAAATTCTTCGCTTTTCGTCCGCCCCGTGTTTGTATGGCCGCGGGTACCCCGCCATTTATCCCCCCTGGATGGAAGGTCACTCCACGTGAACCGCATATCGAAGACGGTCGTCGGCGCTGCCGCTCTCGGCCTGTTCCTGACCACCGCCGCCAGTGCCCCCGCGCTGGCGCAGACCCCGGCCGCGCCCGAGCGCGCCGCCGTCGACGGCGTCGACGCGCAGCTGCTCGAAGCGATGGCCGCCGACCTCGGCACCGACACCGCCGGAGCGCAGGACGTCCTGCGTTTCCAGGCCGATGCCGCCGCGACGACTGACGACGTCGAGGCCGTCGCCGGCGAGGCCTACGCCGGCACCTGGCTCGACGAGTCGACGCGAACGGTGTACGCCGCCGTGACGACCGACGCCGCCTCCGCCGCGGCGGTCGACGCCGGCGCCGTGCCGGTCGAGGTCGAGCACTCCCTCACCGATCTCGAGGCCATCGCCGCGCAGATCGAGGCCAGCCCCGTGCCCGACGTCATCCCCTCGTGGTGGATCGACGTCGAGGCCAACGACGTGGTCGTCGACGTCGTCGCCGGCGGCGACCAGATCGCCTCCGACTTCGTGGCCTCGCTCGGCGCCCCCGCCGGCGCCGTCCGTCTCGACACCGGTGCCGAGGCGCCCGAGACCTTCGCCACGATCCGCGGCGGCATGTCGTACATCATCAACAACCAGAGCCGCTGCTCGGTCGGCTTCGCGGTCCAGGGCGGCTTCGTCACCGCCGGCCACTGCGGCGTCACCGGCGACAGCACGACCTACGGCTCGTTCCGCGGCTCGTCCTTCCCCGGCAACGACTACGCCTGGGTCGCCACGCCCAACCACACCCCCGTCGGGCAGGTCATGGACTACGCCGGCGGCGCTGTGGCCGTGAAGGGGTCGACGCAGGCCGCGGTCGGGGCCACGGTGTGCCGCTCCGGATCGACGACCGGCTGGCACTGCGGTCAGATCCAGGGCTTCAACTCCACGGTGCGCTACGCCGAGGGCTCGGTCTCGGGACTGATCCGCACGAACGTCTGCGCCGAGCCCGGCGACTCCGGCGGCTCGCTGCTCGCCGGAAACCAGGCGCAGGGCGTGACCTCGGGCGGCTCCGGCGACTGCACCTCGGGTGGGACGACCTACTTCCAGCCCGTCAACGAGATCCTGCAGACCTACGGTCTGCGCCTGCTCACCAGCTGATCCCCTCCCCCGGGTACCCCGGAACCCCGGTCGCCCTCGGCGGCCGGGGTTCCGCGCGCGTGCGCGACGGCGGGGCAGGGCGGGGAGCGCAGCGCCGGACACCCGCACCCGCCCGGCGTCAAGCGTCCGGGCCGGCGGATCGGGGTTCGCGACACTGGCCCTATGCGCGTGCTCCACATCATCTCGTCCCCCCGCCACGACGGCGCCTCGGTCACGATCGCCTCGGCCCTGATCGATGCGCTGCGGGAACGGCATCCGGACATCGATGTCGACACGCTCGACGTGTGGCGCGAGGAGCTTCCCGAGTTCGACGAGCGCGTGATCGCGGCGAAGTACAAGTGGGTCGACCAGGAACCGCTGGATGCCGTCGAGTCGCGCGCCTGGGCGAAGATCGACGACCTGGCCCGCCGCTTCCGCGAGGCCGACCGCATCGTCCTCGGCGTGCCGATGTGGAACTGGTCGATCCCCTACAAGCTGAAGCAGCTGATCGACCTCGCCGCGCAGCGGAACCTGCTCTTCACCTACGACGGCGTGCACTTCGGTCCCGCCGTGGACGTCGCGCGCGCCGACGTCGTCTTCGTCCGGGGCCAGTACTACGGCGAGGACGGGCCGACGCCGGGATCCGTCTTCGACCACCAGGTGGCCTTCGTCGAGTTCTTCCTGCGGACCATCGGGGTGCACGACGTGCGGTCGCTGATCGTCGACCGCACCTGGGACCCGGCCGCGGAAGAAGCCATCGCCGACGGTGTCGCGCGGGCGCGGAGACTGGCCGCGGCCGACTGAGTCGCCACGATGAGAAGTGCCCCGGCCGCGTCCGCGACCGGGGCACCCCTCGAGCACGACGTCAGGCGTCGCCACCCGCCGTCCGGCGACGGCGCTTCATCACCGCGCCGATCAGCAGCGCCAGCAGACCCAGCACGAGCGCACCGCCCGACACCACGCCCCCGGTCACCGCGAGCGGCGACGGCGCGCCCGCCGAGGCACCCGGCGCGGCGTGAGCACCCGGGGCGGCCGAGGCTCCCGGCGCGGGAACGGTGCTTCCTCCGCCCCCGGGCGTCGCCGCCGCGCGGATCTCGACCGCGACCGCGGCCTCGGCACCGCCGATGCGGGCGACGATGCGGTGCGAGCCGGCGGCGTCGGCGGGGAGCGTCACGTTCACGCGGAACGCCCCCGCGGCGTCGGTGCGCACCGCACCCAGCTCGACCGGGGTCGAGTGCAGCTCGATCACGCCGTCCGCCTCGATCGGCCACCCCGTTCCCGAGACGGTGATCACGCCGCCCGCGACGAGATCGCCCGCGACCGAGAGAACGGGCGCGCCCGTCTCGGCGCCGATCGACGTCGATCCGACGCCGCTGACGTTGCCGGCGACGTCGACCGCGCGGTACGCCACGGTCGCGGCGCCCCCGCCCACCGAGACGCTCGCCTCGGCACCCTCGACGGTCGTCCACGTCGCCGTGTCGCCGACGCGGTACTCGATGCGGGCTGCACCGGATGCCGCGTCGTCGGCCGCGAGACGCACCGTGCGGGACGCGTCGTCGACGTCGGCCGTGACCGACGGGGCGGTGCGGTCGATGCGCACGGCGACCTTCGCCGACGGCGAGACGTTGCCGGCGGCGTCGGTCGCGCGGAACGCGAGGTTCCACGACCCCTCGGCCGGCGTGACCGCTCCCGTGTAGACAGCCCAGGTCGCGCCGTCGTCCGTGCTCACCTCGAGACGGGGAGCGGCATCGACGTCGTCGGTCGCGGTCGCCGTGACCGACGGCTGCGTGACGTACCAGCCCGCCGCCCCGTCGGGGGCGGTCGGCGCGGTCGCCACCGACACCGTCGGCGCCTGGGTGTCCGCCACGCGGGTGTGCATGCGCAGGAACGTCACCGAGTAGGGCGCGAAGGTCCGCGTGAAGGTGCCGGCGACCTCGACGCGCGAGGTCTGCGGCGCCACGGGCGTCTCGGTGGCGGTGTTCAGCGCCCCCGGCGCCGCCTGCAGCACGGTCATGTCGGCGGTCGGCTGCACGGCGATCCCGCCGAGGTCGACCTTCGTCACCGCCTCCTTCGCCTGCGCGTTGACGACCTTGAGGATGACATCGCCGGTGGCCTCGTCACGGGTCATGACCTGGGCGAAGGGCTCGAGCGCGGTGTTGGTGAACCGGCCCTGCTCGACCCCGTCGGCGAAGAGCGTGACGTCGGCACCGCGCACCTGGATGCGCAGGTCGTAGGTGCGGCCGGTCTGGATGTTCGGCGTGCCGGTATCGGTGACGATCGACTTCGCCCCGCCGACGGCCTTCTCGACGACGCTGCGGGTGTTGCCCCAGCCGCCGAGGTTCCACCACAGGTAGTCGGCCGAGCCCTTGACCCCGAACCCGACGAGGAAGCCCTCGGCACCGGCGAGCTTGGTCGCCTTGAGCGACACGTCGTAGTCGGTCGCCTCGAGGGCGGGACCGGCGACCAGGGTGTTGTTCGCCGTCGTCGACGACTGCACGTAGCTGCCGTCGGCGGCGGACCACGAGCCGGCGTCGGACAGCTTCGACCACCCCACGTCGTCCTTGTCGGCGAAGTCGTCCGAGAACAACGTCCGCCCGTCGGGGGTGGTGACCTTCACGTCGTCGTAGCGCGCCGAGGTGCTCCACGTCGACAGCCCGACGGCGCCGGTGAGGGCGGTGGATGCCAGGTCCCCGCCGGCCGTGGTCGGAACGACCCGGTCGCCGGTGTTGCGCATGAACAGCTTCTGCACCTCGTAGTTGGCCGAACCCCACACCTGGTCGCGGTCGAACCAGATCAGGTCGGGACGCCACTGCGTGCTGCTCTGATCGGCCAGCAGCGGCGCGTACGAGGCCATCTCGACCACGTCGGCGTTGCGCTCGAGGCCGGTCATGTAGGCCGCCTCCGAGAGTGCGTTGAAGAAGCGGTTGTCGCGAGAGGCGTACTCGCCGATCCACACCTTCGGTCCGTTACGGTCGTAGGAGTCGTAGCGGGTGTTGTGCGAGAGGAACCAGGACGGGTCGCGGTAGTAGTGCTCGTCGACCATGTCGACGTTCTCGGCCCTGTTCTGCTGCCAGTGCTTCTCGAAGGTGGCGCCCTCGGCGTCGGGCCCCGAGTTGCTGATGAGGATCATGTCGGGGTACACCGCCTCGATGGCATCCCGGAACTTCGTGAAGTTGGCCATGAAGGCCTCGGGGTAGTTCTCCTCGTTGCCGATCTCGATGCGGTCCAGGCCGAAGGGTGCCGGGTGGCCCATGTCGGCGCGGAGCTTGCCCCACGTGGTGTCGACACCCCCGTTGGCGAACTCGATGAGGTCGAGCGTGTCCTGGATGTGACGCTGCAGCAGAGCGGGGTCGGTCGGCTGAAGAGGCTGGCCGCAGCCGTTCATCAGGGCGGGCACGTCGGGGACGGGCTTGGCGCCGATGTCCTCGGCGAACTGGAAGTACTCGTAGTACCCCAGGCCCAGCGACTGGTTGTAGCCCCAGAAGTTGGCGTTGGTCGCGCGGGTCTCGACCGGCCCGACGCTGTCCTTCCACTGGTACGACCGCGCGCGCTCGTAGCCCGAGTCGACCGAGTAGTCCTCGTGGCTGTTGACGTTGACGATGCACCCGCCCGGGAACCGCACGAACTTCGGGTGCAGGTCCGCGATCTTCTGCGCGATGTCCTTGCGCAGGCCGTTCTCGCGCCCCTTGAACGTGTCGCGCGGGAACACCGACACCTCGTCGAGGCGCAGGGTGCCGCCACCGGCGGCCTGGACGAGCACGCGGGCGGCGTCGGTGGTGGCGGATGCCGTGACCTCGCCCTCGTACTTCACCCACCCGTCGCCGCCGACGGTGGCCGCGAACGGCTGCGACAGCGCGGTGCCGTCGGCGGCTCGCAACACGATCGACACCGGGGTGCCCGTCGCCGCGGTCGTGCGCGCCCAGAACGACACGTCGTAGACGCCGTCCTTCGTCAGCGCCACACCGGTGTCGAAGCCGGCGTTCTCGACGCCGAAGGTCCCGGCGCCGCCGGTGAGGTCGAGCTGCAGGTAGGTGCGATTGCGCTCGTTCAGACGCGCGGCGTCGTCGACGGGCTTCGCGGAGCCGGTCCCGCCGTTCAGCCCCACGGGCGTCCACGCGGTCATGCCCGTGAAGCCCCCGTTGTCGACCGGGAGGAACTCGAACGAGCGGTTGCGCACGAGCTCCGCGTACAGACCGCCGTCGGCGGCGTTGTTGATGTCCTCGAAGAAGACGCCGTACATCGCGTCGTCGATCTCGGCGCCCTGCGCCGACGGATCGGCGGTGATCGAGAAGTCGGCCGTCTCGTCCGTGGGGTACGCGGCGAGCAGACGCTGCTGCTCGGCGGCGCTGATGGGCAGGACGGTGCCGTGGCGGGGACGCGCGGGGAGCGTGGCATCCAGGACCGAGGTCCAGTCACCCGACGCGATGTCGCGGGTCTCGAACATCAGGTACCCCTGGCCGCCGTGATAGCTCGGCTGGTCGATGAGCATGAACCAGTGGCCGGGTTCGGCGTTGTCCTCGAAGACCGTCGGTCCCTCGCCGTTGGTGAACGTCCCGCCCCAGGGGTTGGGCTGCCCGACGCCGATCTGCTCCTTGACGAGCTGCCAGCCCGGAGCCGAGGTGGTCGTGGGCAGCGCGCCGACGACGGTGGCGGTCAGGTCCGTCGAACGCTCCTGACGGACGGTCATGGATGCCTCGTCCTTGAGGAAGCGGTAGTAGGTCTCGCCGTCGCGCACGACGGTCGCGTCGATCGTGCCCTTGCCGGCTCCGCGCTGGACGTCGACCCACGGCTGCGGCTCGCTGAACGTGACGAAGTCCCGGGTGGTGACCACCATCATGCGGTTGTAGCTGTCAGCGGCCCGGCGTCCGGCGGTCGCGGCGCTGGGGTACAGGTTCGACGCCCAGTAGACGACGTACTCGCCGCGCTCGGCGTCCCAGGTGGCCTCGGGGGCCCAGGTGTTGCCGGCCAGGGCGCTCGAGACGGTGATCTGGCGCAGCGGGCTCCACGTGACCAGGTCGTCGGACTGCCAGACGTTCAGCTTGCGGCTGCCGACCTCCTGCGCACGACCGAAGTCGCCGTTGTAGAGGTCGAACATGTTGAGGTCGGTCGACAGCATGTAGAAGCGGTCCCCGTCGGGCGAGCGCATCACGAACGGGTCGCGGATGCCCTTCTCGCCCTGGTCCGAGCTCAGCACGGGGGTGCCGTCGTTGAGCGTCAGCCAGCTCTTGGGGTCATCGCCGCGCGTGGTGGCGAAGGAGATCTCCTCGTCGGTCGTGGTGCTCTCGCCGGTGAAGAAGGGGAAGAAGTAGGCGCCCATGTCCTGCGGCGCCGGCAGGGGCTGCACCGTCAGGGTGAGCGTGCGGGTGGCGGTCACGGCGTCCTTGGTGACCGTCGCGGTGACCTGGACGGTCGCGGCATCCTCGCCCGCGGCGGGGCGGGTGACCTCGCCGGTGGTCGTCACGATGCTCTCGTCAGCGGACGCCCACGAGACGGTCGTGCCGTTCGCGCCGGTGGTGGGCAGGGTGACGTTGCCGCGCACGTCGTCGGCGCCGGGGATGTCCAGCGCTGCGGCCGCGGCATCCACCTCCTCCTGGCTCGAGGGCGCTCCCTCGGCCACGAGCGCCTTCACGTCGTCGTCGGTCAGGGCGCCATCGTAGATGGCGACGTCGCGCACGCCGCCCTTCCAGACGCGGTCGGGATAGGACGAACGGCCGATGTAGCCCACGAGCCCGGCCCCGAAGTCGGCGACGGTGCGGGTGGTGGCGACGGTGCCGATCTTCGTGTCGTCGAGGTAGGAGGTGATCGAGGAGGGGGTGATGACGGTGGTGTACAGCGCCCACTCCCCGGTGGCCGCGGGACCCGGGATGCCCCGGGACGGATCGGTCGGCGCGATGCCGCGCTCGAGGGTCCAGGGCTGCGCCGAGACCGGCCCGTCGGTGAGCACCGACTTGACCTGACCGGCCGGGTTGGACGGGTTAAGCAGCCAGTACTGCGCGGGGAGGTTCTCGGTGGTGCCGAAGAACATCGCCGCCTGGTTGCCCGCTCCGGTGCGGTCCTGCAGCCACGCCGAGACCGTCACGGTGCTGCGTCCGTCGAAGAGGCCCGTGGGCAGCTCGACGTAGGCCGCCGACGACCCGTTCGCCCCTCCCGGCAGCGAGAGAGCGTCGCCCTCGACCGTCGCCCCGGTACCGCGCAGCGTGGCGTCATGGCCGTGTCCCGAGGCATCGGGGACGGTCGTGCCGCTGAGGCCGGCGAAGTCGTACGACGCGAGCGGCGTCGGCAGCGGATCCGCGGATGCCGCGACGGCGGGGACGAGTCCGCTCAGGACGACCGCCGTGGCCGCGAGCAACGACCCCGCGCGGCGGAACGGCCGACGGGCGCTCCGGTTCTCGGAAAGGGGCAGCACCATACTCGTCCTCCTCGACGATGGGTGTCCGGCGGGGGCCGGGTGAAGTCCGTGCGCAAATGTGAGCGCTCACTATGCGCCATCTTGGATTTCACTGAGAAGCATGTCAAGTAAATGCCGAGGACAGATGTCATTCACCCGTCCGCGGTGTGAGGCCTCACATTCTTTCCGCCTCGCCGGACCGCGCGGCGGGAGTCGACCGCATTGCTACTGTCGGTTCGCCCGCACCCACCAGGAGGAACCGTGGCCGTCACCTTCACCGACATGCCCCTCGAGCTGCTGCGCGCCTACCGCCCCGAGCTGCCCGCCCCCGCGGACCTCGACGCGTTCTGGGCGGACACCCTGGCGATGTCGCGCGCCGCCGCCCGGCCGAGCGCGCTCCGCGCGATCGAGGGGCCCGTGCGCGCGCTGGCGGTGCACGACCTGACGTTCACCGGTTTCGCGGGAGACGAGATCCGCGCCTGGGTCACGCGGCCGCACGGCGATGAGGTCCTGCCGGCGGTCGTGGAGTTCATCGGCTACGGCGGCGGGCGCGGCCTCCCCGGCGAGCGCATCAACTGGGCCGCCGCCGGCTACGTGCACGTGGTGATGGACACGCGGGGCCAGGGGTCGGTCTGGAGCCTGGGCGACACGCCCGACCCCCACGGTTCGGCGGCCGCCCACCCGGGCGTCATGACCCGCGGCATCCTCTCGCCCGAGGACTACTACTACCGTCGGCTGTTCACCGACGCCGTCCGTCTCGTCGACGAGGTGCGCGCGTTGCCGGGTGTGGATGCCGACCGCATCGCGGTCACCGGCGGCAGCCAGGGTGGCGGCACCGCGATCGCCGCGGCGGCGCTCTCGGGCGACGCGGTCGCCGCCGTGCTGCCCGACGTGCCGTTCCTCTGCGACTTCCCGAATGCGATCGTGCGCACCCCCTCGGCGCCGTTCACCGAGATCACGCGCTACCTGGCCGTGCACCGCGATGAGGCGGACCGGGTGCTGCGGACCCTCTCGTACGTCGACGGGGCGATCCTGGCGCGGCGCATCACCGTTCCCGCGCTGTTCTCGGTCGCCCTGATGGACGACGTCGTACTGCCCTCGGGCGTCTTCGCGGCGTTCCACGCGCTCGCCTCCGACGATGCCGAGATCGAGGTGTACCCCTACAACGGGCACGAGGGCGGGGGCCACCGCCACTGGATGACGCAGGTGGCCTGGCTCGACGCCCGGTTCGGTCGCTGACCGTCCGGCGCTACGCCCAGACGCTGGGCGCCGGGCGCCGCGTCGACGGCAGGGCCGACCCCTCGGCCCAGTCGTGCACCCACTGCTCGATATCGGGCAGTCCTTCGGGACGCCCCACAGCCGCGAACAGCTCGTCGTGCGGCACCGTGCCGCCGGACTGACGCAGGATGCGGGCGCGGATGACGGCGCGGGCGTAGATCTCGTCGCCGACGAGGGCGCGGTGCTCGAGGTACACCGCCCGATCGTCGTGGCCGATGAGCCGCGTCTCGAGGACGAAGCGCTGCCCCAGCTCGAGCGAACGGCGGAAGGTGATGGTCTCGGCGGCGACCACGGCGTACCAGCGCTGGGCGGTCATCGCGCGCAGCAGGCCCGACCGGGTGAGGAGATCCCATCGGCCGAGGTCGAACAGCGACAGATACCGACCGTTGTTCATGTGGCGCAGCAGGTCGATGTCGGTCGGCAGCACCCGGATGCGCATCCGCGCGACGGTGTGGGGGTCGAGGGGGCCCTCGCGACGCAGGCGGAGGCGGGCACGGAAGAGCACGAGGAGCGTGCGCCAGAGGACGTTCACGAGGGCCGAGCGTAGCGATCCGACCACTAAACGGCGATTGTGTTGTGCACGATCGACAAGGGGCCCCGCGGCGGATATAGCGCATCCGGGCGCCGTTCGTCGCCGATTTCACCCGCGCCGGACCCGCGCGTAGAGTCGCGCCATGACTGCGGAAACCCGAACCGACATCGTCGTCCGTCCGGTGCGTGATGTGGATGCCGAGGCCCTCGGCCGCGTGCACGCCACCTGCTGGCACGAGACCTACGACCACCTGATCAGCAAGGCGGCCCTCGAGGCCGTCTCTCCCCGTCGCCTCGCCGAGCTCTGGACCCACTGGGCCGCCCAGGGCGACGACTTCCGGATGCACGCCGCGCTCGTCGGGGGCGAGATCGTCGGCTTCGTCGGCTCCGGACCCGCGCGCGACGACGACGCCCCGCGCGAGCGCGAGCTGTACTTCATCTACCTGCTCGACGCGTTCCACGGCACCGGGATCGGCCAGCAGCTGTTCGACGCCGCCGTCGAGGACGGCGAGGGGCTGTACCTGTGGGTCGCGGACGACAACCCCCGCGCTCACCGCTTCTACACGCGCAACGGCTTCTCGCTCGACGGCGCCTCGCAGACGCAGCCGTTCCTGGGCGAGGAGCTCACCGAGGTTCGCTTCGTCCGCTGACGTGCTGCAGATCTGGGCCCTCGACGGCATCCCCGAGATCACCCCGCGAGATGACCTCGTCGGGGTGATCCTGGATGCCGTCGCGGCTCACCCGGCCGAGGGGTCGGCCTTGCGCGACGGCGACATCGTCGTCGTCACCAGCAAGGTCGTCTCGAAGGCCGAGGGTCGCATCATCCGGGCCGCCGATCGCGAGGACGCCATCACGCGCGAGACGGTGCGGCTGGTGGCATCCCGCACCTCCCCCTCGGGGCACGTCACGCGCATCGTCGAGAACCCCTTGGGCATCGTCTCGGCCGCGGCAGGCGTCGATGCCAGCAACACGCCCGAGGGCACCGTGCTGCTGCTGCCCGTCGATCCCGACGCCTCGGCCCGCGCGCTCGCGACCGGGCTGCGCGCCGCGACGGGTGCGCACGTCGGCGTCCTGATCACCGATACGCTGGGCCGCGCGTGGCGGGAGGGCCAGACGGACCACGCGATCGGGGCCGGCGGCATCCACGTCTTCGAGGATCTGCGGGGCACGACGGATGCCGAGGGCCGCCCCCTGGTGGTGACCCTGCCGTGCGTGGCCGACGAACTCGCCGCGGCCACCGATCTCGTCAAGGGCAAGGCGTCGCGCCGCCCCGTGGCGATCGTGCGCGGACGCGGCGATCTGGTGGGCGACCTCGACCTGCCGGGGGCGCGGTCCATCGTGCGCAATCCGGTGCGCGACATGTTCCGCCAGGGCGCGGACGAGGCGTACGCCGAGGGCTTCGCCGCCGGCCGCGCCGCGCGCGGCTGACGCCGGACTCCCCCTCGCCCCACGGCCTCTCGTCCCACCCCCTCGTCCCGCCGCCCCTCGTCCCACTTATGGGGGCGTATGTCCCACTTCTGACTGCCTGAAGGCGCCCCCACCCTCCAAAAGTGGGACAAAGGTCGCGCAATCGACCACCCCCGCCCCCTCGTCCCAGTTATGGGGGCGTATGTCCCACTTCTGCCTGCCCGAAGGCGCCCCCACCCACCAAAAGTGGGACGAGGTTGCGACTGCGGGCCGGGCTCAGCGGATGCCGCGGGCGGCCAGGCCCTCGCCGAGATTCTCGGCGTGGCGCAGCGTCGACACCAATAGCGGCAGCGCTCCGCGCACGAGGGAGGGACGCAGCCCCCGCGCCCGCTGGGCGTCGCGCACCTCGGCCATCCGCCGCGCGATCACCGGGATCGTCGTGATCGTGAGGGTCGCGAGCAGCGCCGCCCGGGCGGGGTCGAGTCCGAGGCGGCGCAGCGGCGACAGCCCGCGCTCGACCGCGTCGAGCAGGGCCGAGACCCGCGTGGTCAGGGGCACGAGTCCCGCGATCGCCAGGGCCGCGACCACACGCGCGGTGTTGGCCACCGCCGGTTCGACGCCGAGGAACAGCAGCTGCCCCCCGAGGGTGATGACGACGAGCCACCGCAGCCCCCACACCGCGCCGGCGAGCGCGACGAGCCCCGCGGTGGGGCCCATCCCGCTCGCGGCATAGAGGACGAGGGGGACGCCGAGGACGATCGTCGCCGCCCACGTCGACGGCACCGCGCCCACGATCACCGCCACGACGGCGAGCCCCACGAGCTTCGGACCCGCCGGCATCCGGTGCATCCACCCGTCCCCCGGCCGGTACAGGCTCAGCACGCGAGCGCCGTCTCGTACTCCGCGACGACGTCGACCGCGGATCCGGATGCCACGACCCGGCCGTCCTCGACGAGCAGCGCCTGCGCGCAGCGACGCGCGAGCGACAGGTCGTGCGTCACGAGCACCAGGGCGTGCCCGGTGTCGGCCAGCAGATGATCGGCGACGATACGGGCGTTGCGCCCGTCCAGGAACGCGGTCGGTTCGTCGGCCACGACGAGATCCGGCGCACGGACGAACGCCCCGCACAGGGCCAGCAGCTGCTTCTGCCCGCCCGAGAGGTCGTGCGCGGGACGATCGGCCAGATCGGACAGACCGAACCGGGTCAGCGCGGCGGCGACGCGGGCGGAGCGCTCGGCGCGCGAGAGGTTCTCGGCGCGCAGCGACAGCGAGACGTCCTCGGCCACGGTGGGCATGAGGATCTGCGCGTCGGGATCGCTCAACACCAGGGCGACACGGCGACGCAGGGCCGCGGCATCCCGGTCCGGATCCCGGCCGAGCACCTCGAGCTCTCCCGCGCTGCGGTGGACGAGACCCGCGATCGCCCGCGCGAGCGTGGACTTGCCCGAGCCGTTGTCGCCGACGACGGCGACCGTGCGGGCGGTCACCTCGAAGGCGGCGTTCCGCACCACCTCGCGATCGCCGAGGCGCACCGTGAGGTCCACGGCGCGGACGGCACTCACGCGACGGCGCGCGCGGAGGTGCGCGCGTCGGCCCCCGCGCGCCAGTCGCGACGGAAGCCCCGCGGATACGCCCGCACCAGCGTCGTCACGACGAGCGTGGCGACCGCCGCCTTGAGCAGATCGCCCGGGATGAACACCAGGCTCGTCAGTGCCGTCTCGGCGAGCGGCAGACGCGTCACCAGACTCTGCACGGGGATGCCGAGCGCGTAGATCGCCACCACCCCGCCCGCGAGCATCGCCAGCGCCGTGCGCCAGACCACGGGCCGACGGCCGCCCGCGTGCACGATCAGGCCGACGACGGCGGCGCCGAGGACCCACCCGAGCAGATAGCCGGCGGTCGGTCCGACGAAGACGCCGAATCCCCCGCGTCCGCCGGCGAGCAGCGGAAGACCCACCGCGACCAGGGCGAGCAGCACCGTCACCGACAGGGCGCCGAACCACGGCCCCAGCACCGCGCCGGCGAGCATCACGCCCAGGGTCTGCGCGGTGATCGGTACCCCACCGAACACCGGGATGCCGCCGGGCAGGCCGAGGACGGCGATGACGGCGGCGAACACCGCGATGCGGGCGAGGTCGGTGGCATCCGGTCTGCGGATCATGAGGGGCTCCCGTCGGGCGGTTCGTACCTGAACGCTGTTCACCTGAACGGCGTTCACTATACTCATCTCATGGCTCCCCGCGGACACTCCGCCGACGACGTGGCGCGTACGGCCCTGCGCATCCTCGACGATCACGGCCTGCCCGACCTCACCATGCGTCGCCTCGCCACCGCCCTCGACGTGCAGCCCAGCGCGCTGTACTGGCACTTCCCGAACAAGCAGGCGCTGCTCGCCGAGCTGTCCGATCGCATCGTGGGACGGATGACATCAGGACCCGCCACCGACCTCGCCCGCGAGGCGCACGCCCTGCGCGACGCCCTGCTCGCCTGGCGCGACGGCGCCGAGGTGGTGTCGAGCACCCTGGCGATGGGACTCGGCTCATCGCTCGCGCACGACCGGCTCGCCGCCGCCGTGGCCGCCGCCGGATTCGATGCCGACACCGCGCGCCGCGGCGCGACGACCGTGCTGCACTACGTCCTCGGCTTCGTCTGGCACGAGCAGCAGCGCCTGCAGTACGACAGCGCCGGCGCTCGCGAGGGCGCCTCGGGCCTCGAGACCGACGACTTCGGCTTCGGTCTCGATCTCATCGCGGCGGGCCTGCGCGCGCGGCGCCGCGTCTAACCGGCGCGCGGCTCAGCGCTGCTTGACGTCGCCGAACAGGCGGGCGATGGGCACCAGCACCGCCGGCCGCGCCGCCACCCACGCGGCGGCCATCACCAGCAGGGATGCCGCGAACAGCAGCAGGCCGGTGGGGTCGGTCGTGTACGCCTCGGGGTCGACCGCACCCCGCGCGGCATACATGTGGTTGAGGTTGCGCAGCGCACCGGTGGCCAGCACCAGGAACACGTGCACGGCGATGAACGCCACGAAGAAGAGCATCGTGGGGAAGTGGACCCGACGCGCCCACTCGGCCGGGTACAGGCGGTTGAGCTTGTCGGCATCCTTCGGCCAGACGCCCGAGAGCCGCACCCCGCTGACGATCGCGAGCGGCGCCGCCACGAAGGTGATCGCGAAGTACGACAGCTGCTGCAGGCTGTTGTAGGCGACCCAGCCGTTCTCAGTCGGCCAGTCCAGCGAGGCGTACTGCAGCGCTGCCGACAAGGCGTTCGGGAAGACCTCCCACGACGTCGGCACGATCCGCATCCACTGCCCCGTGACGAACAGGAGCACGACGAAGACTACGCCGTTCGCGATCCACAGGATGTCGAGCGCCTGGTGGAACCACAGCGTCAGGCTGATCCGACGCTTCTTGTTGGCCCGGGGCGACCAGAACGCGGTCGGCCTCTTCTCGCGGCGCACCTGCCACCCCGTGCGGATGATGAGCAGCAGGAACAGGCTGTTGAGGAAGTGCGTGACGTTCAGCCACACCGGAAGGCCCACGGGAGCCGACGCCGGCAGGGGGTACTCGCCCGGGAAGGCCGCGAGGAACTCCCGCCCGGGTCCGATCGCCAGGACGAAGCGGGCGAGCAGTACCGCGATGCCCGCGAGCGCCAGGGCGAAGACGCCGAGCACGGCCGCCGAGCCGAGCAGTTGGACGGGTGAGTAATCGCCGAGGGCGAGCCGGGCGCCGCCGCCGGGGGGAGGTGCCGCGACGGGGGCCCGGGCTGCGCGGCCCGCGGTCGGGGCGGGCGGGGCACCGGCCGCCGTCTTCCGCGCGGCGGCACCGGGCCAGACCGTGCGGCGCACGGTGAGCGGGGGACGCGGAGCGGGGGCCGCGCGCGGCGCGGGGGCCCCGCTCGGCGCGAGGTCCGCACGCGGAGCGGAGGCCTCGCGAGGGGCGAGGGCCTCGTGCGACGCCGACGCCTCACGCGGCGCGGCCTCCGCGGCGCCGACCGGGCCAGCGGACACCGGCGGCCACGGCTCACCGCCCGGTTCGCGCGGCAGACCTCGCCGCACGCCGTCGGTCGCGGCATCCGTCCGCCCGGCAGCGGGGGGCACGGCGTCGACGGGCTCGCCGGCAGCGGCGTCGGCACCCGGAGGCGGACCGGACGTCGCCCCCGGCGCCGACCCCGCACTCGACCCCGCCGCCGGGGCCATGCCGTCGGGGGAAGCAGCGGATGCCGGCGGCCACGGCTCCCCGCCCGGCTCGCGCGGCAGCCCCCGGCGCATGTCGCGGGTCTCGGCATCCGTTGATGCGGGCGCCGGAGGCGCCACATCGGGGGCCGCGGACGGGCGCGACGGGGCCTCGGGTTCGACACCCTCGGGCTCCTGCGCGTCGGGCGCGCCGTCCGGTCGCGCGGGCACGTCGGCACCCGCCGGCGGCCAGGGCTGTCCACCGGGGACGCGCGGCAGCCCGCGACGCGGGAAGCGGGGAGTGGACGCCATCTACTTCTTGTGTGCCTCGAGCGCGCTGATGAGTTGGGGAACGACGGTGAACAGGTCTCCGACGATACCGAAGTCCGCGATCTCGAAGATGGGCGCCTCGGGGTTCTTGTCGACCGCTACGATCGTGCCCGCCGTCTGCATGCCGGCGCGGTGCTGGATGGCTCCCGAGATCCCGAGGGCGATGTAGAGCCGCGGCGAGACCGACACCCCGGTCTGCCCCACCTGCGCGCTCGCGGGCACGTAGCCGGCGTCGACGGCGGCGCGCGATGCGCCGACCGCGGCCCCGAGCACGTCGGCGAGCTGCTCCACGAGCGCGAAATCCTCGCGCGAGCCGACGCCGCGCCCGCCCGAGACGACCGCCTTGGCTCCCCGCAGCTCGGGACGCGACGAGGGCGCCGTCGTCTCGCTGAAGCTCTCGATCCGGGCGGACGGGACCCCGGATGCCACGACCTCGATCGGCTGCTCCACGAGCGGTTGCGCCGAGAGGTCGCCCTCGACGACGCCCGGCCGCAGCGTCGCCAGGAGCGTTCCGAACGTGGGCGCCCCCTCGACCGTGAACGCGCCGCCGAGGGCGGAGTGCTGCGCCACGACGCCGAGCTCGTCGCGCGCGACGCCGACGACGTCGGTCGCCAGCGGCAGACGCAGGCGCGCCGCGAGCCGGGCGAGGGCGTCGCGGGTCTCGACCGCGTGCGAAGCGAGCACGAGGTCGGGCCGCTCGCGGTCGACGGCCGCGGCGAGGGCGTCGACGACGGGAACCGTCAGCCGGTCCACGTCGACGTCGGCGGTCAGCACGCGCACGGCCCCGAGCTCGGCCGCGGCGGCCGCGGCGGCGGCACGGGTGGCGGCCGGAGCCGCGACCAGGGCCACCGGCTCGCCGACGCGCGCGGCGGCGGTCAGCAGGCCCGACGACGTCGCCGACAGGGCGCCCCCGGGCAGCACCTCGAGCAGCACGATCACCGCCGACATCACGCCACCCCCTCGGCCACCAGGAAGGCGGCGAGCTTCTCGCCGGCATCGCCCTCGTCGACGATCCTGGTCCCCGCCTGGCGGGGTGGACGCTCGGCCACGGCCAGCATGATGTAGCGCGGCACGGCGGGATCCTCGACCACGACGCCGAGAGCGGCGGCATCCATCGTCTCGTACGGCTTCTTCTTGGCCGCCATGATCCCCTTGAACGTCGTGAAGCGCCCCTCGGGCAGCGCCTCGGTGACCGAGACCACCGCGGGCAGCGGGGCCGACACGCGCAGGGTGCCGGCGTCGCTCACACGGTCGCCCGCGACGGCGTCGTCGGTGAGCTCCAGACTGGACAGCCCCGTGAGCTGCGGCATGCCGAGCGATTCGGCGACCATGGCGGGGATGACGCCCGCGCCACCGTCGGTCGAGAGGTTGCCCGCGATCACCAGGTCGGCGCCCACGCGGCGCACGGCGGCGGCGAGCACCTCGGCCGTCAGCAGCAGGTCGGCGCCGCGCAGGGACTCGTCGACGACGTGCAGCGCCGATGTCGCGCCCATGGCGAGCGCCTTGCGGATGGTCGCGGTCGCCGAGGCCGGTGCCATGGCCACGACGGCGACCTCGGTGCCGGGGTGGGCGTCGGCGTACGACAGCGCCGCCTCGACGGCGCGCTCGTCGATCTCGTCGAGCACGGGCGCCGATGCGGCCCGGTCGGTCAGCCCGGTCTCGAGGTCGAGACGGCGTTCGCCCCAGGTGTCGGGGACTTCTTTGATCAGCACCGCGATCTTCATCGACCTGGCTCCTTCGAATGGGGGATGGATGCCGCGACCCCGCGGCGACGGCGGTACCGTGAAACGCGAGGAGGACCGATGACGCGACGACTGCCGGTCGATCCGATCGCCGAGGCCAAGCGCCAGTGGCTCGCGCACGGCTGGGACGACGCCGCCGACGGCATGACGGTCGTGACCTCGGTGATCCGGGCGCACCAATTGCTCATGGCATCCATCGAGCGCGCCCTCAAGCCCTTCGACCTGTCGTTCTCGCGCTTCGAGATGCTGCGGCTGCTCGCCTTCACCCGCGAGGGACGGATGCCGATGGCCAGCGCCATCGCGCGCCTGCAGGTGCACCCGACGAGCGTCACCAACACCGTCGAGCGTCTCGCCCGCGACGGCTTCGTGACGCGCGAACCGCACCCCACCGACGGGCGGGCGGCGCTGCTCGTGCTCACCGACGCCGGGCGGCGGCGGGTGGGCGAGGCGACCGACGCGCTCAACGCCGTCTTCGCCGACCTCGGCCTCGACGACGACGACGCGACGGCCCTGGTGCGCATCATCGCCCGCTTCCGCAAGGGTGCGGGCGACTTCGCCGACCCGGCGCCCGTGCCCGACCCGCTCTGAGGGCCGACGGACAGCACGGCGTCGCGGATCCCCGCGTCCGCCCCGCCCCGCCGCTCCCTCGCATTCATCGGTGTGTGAACGACGGCGCCCGCTTCTCGCGGAACGCCGCCATCCCCTCTTTCTGATCGGCGGTGTCGAACAGCGCGGCGAACGCCTGCCGTTCGAACCGGACGCCCTCGGCGAGGGTGGACTCGAGGGCCACGTCGAGCGCCGCCTTCGCCGCGTACAACGCGGGCAGGGGCTTGTCGGCGATGGTGCGAGCCACGTTCTCGGCCTCGTCGAGCAGGTCGGCGGCCGCGACGACGCGCGAGACCAGACCCGCCCTCTCGGCCTCGGCGGCGTCGATCATGCGCCCGGTCAGCACGAGCTCGGCCGCCTTGTAGTACCCCAGCGCGCGGACGAGTCGCTGCGTCCCGCCCATGCCCGGGATCACGCCCAACTGCACCTCGGGCTGCCCGAACCGGGCGCGATCCGATGCCAGGATGACGTCGCACATGAGCGCCAGCTCGCACCCGCCGCCCAGCGCGTAACCCGACACCGCGGCGATGACGGGGGTGCGGACGGCGGCGAAGCGCGCCCACGCGCCGAAGTGGTCGGTGAGCATCATGTCGAGGCCCGACTTCTGCTCCATCTCTTTGATGTCCGCCCCGGCGGCGAAGGCCTTCTCACTGCCGGTCACCACGATCGCCCCGACGCCGTCGTCGGCGTCGAAGGCCTCGGCCGCGGCGACGACCTCGGTCATCGTGCGGGTGTTCAGCGCGTTCAGCGCCTCGGGTCGGTCGAGGGTGATCCAGCCCACGCGCCCGCGCTGCTCGACGCGGATCGTCTCGTACCCGCCATCGTGATCCGTCATGTCACTCCCGTCGTCTCGTCGCGGATGCCCCGCATCCGCATGCTCGCACGGCCCTGCGACATCCACCGAGGGTCTTGCCCGCACGGCGACGCCCGCGCGTCACGCGGCGAGCACGTTGCGGCCCACGATGAGCCGCATGATCTCGTTCGTCCCCTCGAGGATCTGATGGACGCGCAGGTCGCGCACGACCTTCTCGATGCCGTAGTCCTGCAGGTAGCCGTAGCCGCCGTGCAGCTGCAGGGCCTCGTTGGCGACGCGGAACCCGACGTCGGTGGCGAAGCGCTTGGCCATCGCGCAGCGGGTCGCGGCGTCGGCGGCCTTGGCATCCAGGGCCTGCGCGGCATCGCGCACGAGCAGGCGGGCGGCGTCGAGTTCGGTGGCCATGTCGGCGACGGCGAAGATGACCGACTGCTTCTCGCTCAGGGCCTCACCGAAGGTGAACCGCTCGTGCACGTAGGCGATCGCGCGATCCAGCGCCCACCGCGCCCCGCCCAGCGAGCAGGTGGCGATGTTGAGCCGCCCGCCGTTGAGGGCGGTCATGGCGATCGAGAACCCGCGTCCCTCGCCGCCGAGCAGGTTCTCGGCGGGCACGCGCACCTCGTCGAGGATCACCGGGCGGGTGGGTTGGGCGTTCCAGCCCATTTTCTTCTCGTTCGGGCCGAACGACAGGCCCTCGGCGTCGGCGGGGACGAGGAATGCGCTGATCCCGCGCGCCCCCGGCTCTCCGGTGCGGGCCATGACGACGTAGACGGACGCCTCGCCCGCGCCCGAGATGAACTGCTTGACCCCCGTGAGCACGTAGGTGTCGCCGTGGCGGATGGCCGAGGTGGCGATGGCCGCCGCGTCCGAGCCGGCGCCCGGCTCGGTGAGGCAGTACGCGCCCAGGTCGTCCATCGCGACCAGACCGGGCAGCCAGTGGTGGCGTTGCGCCTCGGTCCCGTAGGTGTCGATCATCCACGCGACCATGTTGTGGATCGTGATGTACGCCGTCACGGTGGGGTCGCCGTAGGCGAGCTCCTCGAAGATCGCCACCGCGTCCGCGCGCGTCAACCCGGCGCCGCCCACGTCGTCGTTGACGTAGACGCCGCCGAGACCCAGCTCGCCCGCGCGGCGCAGGACGTCGCGGGGGAAGTGCTTGCGGGCATCCCAGTCGAGGGTGTGCGGAGCGAATTCGGCCGCCGCGAAATCGCGGACGGCGTCGAGGATGGCGGCGCGTTCGTCGGCGGACAGGGTGCTGGCCGGCGGAGCGTCGAGCGCGGGAGCAGGGGCGGTGTCCATGCGGCTCTCCTTCGTGAGGCGACGGCGTCGTCGCCTACTCAGATTACCTGGACGTCCTACTAAATGATAGAGGGGCCGATCAACCCGCCGAGACGCCGAAGAGCGCACCGACGGCGTAGGTCGCGGCGAGTGCGAGCGCCCCGCCGATCACCGTGCGCAGCACCGCCCGCCCGCGCCGCGCACCGCCGATGTACGCCGCGACGTACCCGGTGACGGCGAGGGCGATGAGCACCGCGACGAAGGTCAGCGGCACGCGGATCTCGACCGGGGCCAGCAGGATCGTCGCCAGCGGCAGCAGCGCACCGATGGTGAAGGCCACGGCCGAGGCGAGCGCCGCCGCCCACGGGCTGACCACGTCGTCGGCGTCGATGTTGAGCTCGACCGCCAGATGGGCCTTGAGGGCATCGGATGCCGTCAACTCGGTCGCCACGCGCGTCGCCGTGTCGCGCGACAGCCCCTGCGCCTCGTACATGCCCACCAGCTCGGCGAGCTCGGCCTCGGGATCCTCGGCGAGCTCGCGCCGCTCCTTCTGGATGAGCGCGTGCTCGCTGTCGCGCTGGCTCGACACCGACACGTACTCGCCCAGCGCCATCGAGATCGCCCCACCGACGAGCGCCGCGAGGCCCGCGATGAGCACCGGACCCGTCTCGCCGGTCGCGCCCGCGACACCGACCACGACCGCCGCGGTCGACACGATGCCGTCGTTGGCGCCGAGCACGCCCGCGCGCAGCCAGTTGAGGCGCTGAGAGAGTCCCTGGCGGTGGGGTTCGTCGGCGTGCGCGCCGTTCGCTGTCGTCATGGCGACAGGGTAGACCCGGACGCCGACACCGGGACGGCCTTGCGGATGCCGTCCTCGCGGCGGGACCGATGGCATCCCGCCGCTCCGACGCGACCGCGTTCTCCCGCCGTTCACACGGATGTCACCGGAGCGGGAGAGGATCACCGGGTTCGCCGCCTCCGCGGCGACCGACGCGCGCGCGGCCCGTCGCGCGCGCTTCGTCCCCCGGCACCCGAGGACACAGCCATGCCTTCGACCCTCTTGCGCCGCGCCGTCGCGTTCACCGCGACGACCGCGGCCGTGTGCGCGCTCGCCCTGTCGAGCGCGACGGCGGCATCCGCCGCCATCGTCAGCGCACCCGTCTCGAACAGCGCCCCCGGCGCGGCACTCAGCGTCACCCCCGTCGGCTCGTACGACACCGGCGTCTACAAGCAGTCCGCCGCCGAGATCGTCCAGGCCTACCGCGATCGACTCTTCGTCGTCAACGCGCAGGCCGGCAGCGTCTCGGTGCTCGACAACCGCGACCCGAAGAAGCCCGTCAAGCTCTTCGACATCGCCTCGGACGGCGTCGCCAACTCCGTCGCCGTGCGCGACGACGGCCTCGGCGTCGTGGCCTTCGAGGCGAAGGACAAGACCGCTGCCGGTCACCTCGTCTTCTTCGACGCGAACAAGGACGACGCGTCGGCCGCCACGCTCGGCCAGGTCACCGTCGGCGCCCTGCCCGACATGGTCACCTTCTCGAAGGACGGCTCGTACGCCGTCGTCGCCAACGAGGGCGAGCCCGCGAACGACTTCTCGAGCGACCCCGAGGGCACGGTCAGCGTCATCGCGCTGACGACGGCGCTCACCGCCCCGGCGCAGAGCGCCGTCAAGACCGCCGGCTTCCGCGCCTTCGAGCAGGGCGGCACCAAGACGCTCGACCCCAAGGTGCGCGTCTTCGGCCCCGACGTCGCCGCGCCCGACCAGGGCGGCACGCCGCTGTCGGCCAACCGCGTCTCGCGCAACCTCGAGCCCGAGTACATCACCACCGACGGCACGGTCGCCTACGTCACGCTGCAGGAGGCGAACGCCCTCGCCACGGTCGACCTCGCCAAGGCCGAGGTCACCGGCATCCTGCCCCTCGGTTACAAGGACTTCGGCGTCACCGGCAACGGACTCGACACCAGCGACAAGGACGGCAAGATCGACATCCGCACGGTGCCGGGCCTGAAGGGCCTGTACATGCCGGACGGGATCGCGTCGTACGCGGCCACCGTCAACGGCAAGGCGAGCACCTACCTCGTCACCGCGAACGAGGGTGACGGCCGCGAGTGGGGCACGTTCATCGACGAGGCCCGCATCAAGGACCTGGGCAAGAACGGTCTGGGCGCCGTCTGCGCCACCTCGCCCCTCGCCGGCCGCTCGGCGGATGCCGACCTGGGCCGCCTCAAGGTCGTCACCGACCTCGGAAAGACCGCCGACGGCTGCTACAGCGAGCTGTACGCCTACGGCGGCCGCTCGTTCTCGATCTGGGACACCAAGGGCACGCTCGTCTTCGACTCGGGCGACCAGTTCGAGCAGAAGCTGAAGGAGGTCGCTCCGCAGCTGTTCAACGTCTCGAACGACAACAACACCGTCGACGATCGCAGCGACGACAAGGGCCCCGAGCCCGAGAACGTCACGGTCGGCGTCGTCGACGGACGCCCCTACGCCTTCATCGGCCTCGAGCGCGCGGGCGGTGTGATGATCTACGACATCACCGACCCCGCCAAGCCGGCCTACGTCACCTACGTCAACAACCGCGACGCCGCCGCCGACGTCAAGACCGCCGCAGCGGGCGACCTGGGCCCCGAGGGCATCGCGTTCGTCTCGGCGCTGCGCTCGCCCACCGGCGTGCCCCTGCTCGTCACGGGCAACGAGGTCTCGGGCTCGACCACCGTCTTCGAGGTGCGTCCGACGCAGCCGAAGACCCCCGATCTGCAGATCCTCACCATCAACGACTTCCACGGTCGCCTGCTGCAGGAGACCGGGGGCGTCGCGGGCGCGGGCGTCCTCGCCGGCGCGGTCGAGAAGTACCGCCAGCAGAACCCGAACACGCTGTTCGTCTCGGCCGGTGACAACATCGGCGCGAGCGCGTTCGAGTCGTTCATCGATCAGGACACCCCGACGATCAAGGCCCTCACAGCCGCCACCCTCGACGTCAGCGCGGTGGGCAACCACGAGTTCGACCGCGGTTTCGCCGACCTGACCGACCGGGTCATCCCGGCCTACGGCGGCAACACCGGCGCGTCCAGCGACTTCGCCCTCGGCGCCAACGTCTACAAGAAGGGCACCAAGACACCCGCCCTCAAGCCGTACACGATCAAAGAGGTCGACGGCACCAAGGTCGCCTTCGTCGGCACCGTCACCCGCCAGACGGCCGGCATGGTCGACCCGTCCAAGATCGACACGATCGAGTTCGGCGACCAGGTCGAGGCCGCCAACCGCGAGGCCGCGAACGCCCGCGCCGCCGGCGCCGACATCGTGATCCTCCTCGCCCACGAGGGCTCCGAGGGCACCGACTGCGCCAAGATCGCCACCGAGACCGGTGACTTCGGCGACCTCGTCCGCGGCGCCTCGACCGATGTGAACGCGATCGTCTCGGCGCACACGCACCAGAAGTACGCCTGCACCATCGGCGGTCGTTCGGTGATCCAGACGGGCCAGTACGGCACCAACCTGGGCACGCTCGACATCGACCTGAACGACGACGGCAGCCTGGCATCCATCACCCCCGGCGTGCGCGCCCTGCTCGACCCGACGGTCACGCAGTACGTGGCGTACCCCCAGCGGGCGACGGCGAAGATCGTGGCGGATGCCAAGGCCACCGCCGACGTGAAGGGACAGGTCGAGGTGGGCAAGATCACCGCCGACATCGCCCGCGCGAAGAACAACTCGGGCGGCGAGGACCGCGGCGCCTACTCGACGCTCGGCAACACCGTGGCGGACGTCTACCTGTGGGCCACGAGCGAGAACCCTTCGTTCAACGGTCAGGACGCCCAGATCTCGTTCATGAACCCGGGTGGCCTGCGCGCCGACCTGCTCTACGGTTCCGACAACGGCTCGGTGTCGTACCGCGAGGCCGCCAACGTGCAGCCCTTCGGCAACACGCTCGTGACGCTCTCGCTCACGGGGGCGCAGATCAAGCAGGTGCTCGAGCAGCAGTGGCAGCCCGACGGCGCGTCGCGCCCGGTGCTCGCGCTCGGCGTCTCGAAGGGTTTCACCTTCGAGTACGACCCGGCCGCCGCGAAGGGCTCGCGCATCAAGGCGATCGCCCTGAACGGCACCGCGATCGATCCCGCCGCGTCGTACCGCGTGGTCACGAACTCGTTCCTCGCCGCGGGCGGTGACAACTTCACCGCCTTCGCGCAGGGCACGGGCAAGGCCGACTCGGGTCAGATCGACCTGCAGGCCACCGTCGACTACTTCGCCGCGAAGAAGGTCGTCGCGCCCTCGCCGATCGGACGCGCGTACCTCACCGGGACCACGCCCGTGAACGAGGGCGGCAGCACGCCGACGCCGACGCCGACGCCGACCACCTCGCCGTCGCCCACCCCGACGGGCTCGCCGTCGCCCACCCCGACGGGTTCGCCCACCGGCTCGCCCTCGCCGAGCCCCACCGGGACGCCGACCGGCACGCCGACCTCGTCGCCGACCGCGGGCGTCACGATCAGCGCGAGCGCCACGCGCGTCGAGCAGGGCGGGTCGTTCACGGTCACCGTGACCGGTCTGAACGCGGGTGAGCAGCTCACGGCGACGCTGAACAGCACGCCGACGGTGATCACCGGCATCCCCGTCGCCGGCGCCGACGGCGCGGTGTCGTTCCGCGTGAGCGTGCCCGCGGCTCTCGAGCCCGGTGCGCACACGGTCGTCATCACCCGCGCCGACGGCACCGTACTGCCGGCCCTGTCGATCGAGGTGTCCCGCAAGGGCACCCTCGCGACCACCGGCGCCCAGGCGCCGTGGGGCCTCGCCCTCGCGGGCGGCATGTTCGTCGTCGCCGGAGGCCTCGCCTTCGCGCTGCGCCGCCGCCGCACGGTCTGACGCCCGGCACCGGAACGGCCCTCACCCTTCGGGGTGGGGGCCGTTTCTCGGTGGGCGAGTCGCCGGTTCTGGCGCTACCGGGTCCCCGCAGGCGGCAGATCCCGGCGACTCACTCGGTCAAGGCGGGGTCAGGCGCGCAGCACCTGCACCTGGGTCCCGGATGCCGCGGCCTCGACCCGCCAGACCTGCCCATCGCCGCGGACGGCCGGGGCCGCCTGCGCCGAGATCACCAGCGCCGTGTGCTCGTCGACGGCGACGCCCTCGGCGACGATGCCCGTGTCGACCGCGGCGACGAGGCGCGAGAGGGTTCCCCACTGGGCGGCGTGCACGTCGACGGCGAAGTCGAGCAGGCCCAGGCCGGGGCGGACCTCGACCTCGTCGAGCTCCTCGGCGGCGTCGGGCGAGACGACCTCGACACCGCGCACGCGGTACCCGCCGACGAGCGCCGGGGCCGCCGCGATCGCCGAGCCGGCCGAGAAGCCGGCGTACGGCATCCCGTCGCGGACGCGGTCGACCACGGCATCCCGGATCCAGGCGACGGCGTCGAGGTACGCGGGCGTCAGGCCTCCGCCGACGAACAGGGCGTCGGCGGCGAGCACCGACGTATCGAAGGTCCGGCCCTCGACGATCGTGTGCACCCGGATCTCGTCGCTCGCTGCGCCGGCCGCCTCGAGCATCGCCGCGAATCGCGGCGCGGACGTGTCGTCGTCGGCCTCGACCACCAGCAGCACGGCGATGACGGGCGCGCGGTCGCCCGCACCGGCCCGCGCCTCGTCGACGAAGGGACGCAGCAGGTCGCCGCAGCGCGCGGTGTCGCGCCCGCCGCCGAGAAGGTACACGCTCATCCGTCCATCATCCGCCCCCGGCTCACCCCGTGCACAACGGTGGAAGCCCACGGCGACACGCCGCCACACGACCCCCACCGCACGGCGTGCCGCCAGATTCCCCGCCGCTGTGCACCCAGCGCCGCCCACGGCACCCCCGGGGTCACCACAGCGCCGCCCACGGCACGCCCGGGTCATGCCGGGCACAACGGCGGGAGCCAGCGGCGACACGCCGCCACACGACCCCCACCGCACGGCGTGTCGCCATCTTCCCCGCCGCTGTGCACCCAGCGCCGCCCACGGCACCCCCCGGGGCCACCACAGCGCCGCCCACGGCACGCCCGGGTCACCCCGGGCACAACGGCGGGAGCCAGCGGCGACACGCCGCCACACGACCCCCACCGCACGGCGTGCCGCCAGATTCCCCGCCGCTGTGCACACAGCGCCGCCCACGGCACCCCCCGGGGTCACCCCAGCGCCGCGCACAGCGTCCCCGGGTCACCCCGGGCACAACGGCGGGAGCCCACGGCGACACGCCGCCACACGACCCCCACCGCACGGCGTGTCACCACATTCCCCGCCGTTGTGCACAACGACGCCGCGCACGGCGCCGCCCACGGCGCGCCGTCAGTACCGCCGCAGCAGCGCCGCCAGCGCCTGACCCCCGCCGATGCACATCGTCACGACGGCGTATTCGAGGTCGCGGCGCTGCAGGTCGAGGGCCGCGCGCACCGTGAGGATCGCCCCGGTCGCCCCGACCGGGTGCCCGAGCGCGATCGCACCGCCGTACGGATTGACCTTCTCGGGGTCGAGCCCGGCGTCGCGGATCACCGCGACCGCCTGCGCCGCGAACGCCTCATTCAGCTCGATCACGTCGACGTCGGCGGGCGTCAGACCCGTCCGCTCCCACAGGCGTTGCAGCGCGATGACCGGCGCATAGCCCATGATCTCGGGGTCGACGCCCGCGGTGGTCACGGCCTCGAGGGTCGCCAGGCCGGTCAGCCCGCGCTCGCGCACGTCATCCTCGCGCATCAGCACCATGGCCGCCGCACCGTCGTTGATGCCCGAGGAGTTGCCGGCGGTGACCGAGCCGTCCTTCTCAAACGCCGGACGCAGGCCGGCCAGTGTCTCGAGGGTCGTTCCCGGCCGCGGGTGCTCGTCGACCGCGACCTCGACCGGGCGCCTCCCGCCGGTCGTCACCGCGACGATCTCTTCGGCGAACGCCGCGCGAGCCGCATCCGTCGCCGCACGGCGCTGACTCTCGACGGCGAAAGCGTCCTGCTGCTCTCGAGAGACGTCGTACCGGGATGCCACCACCTCGGCCGTCGTTCCCATGTGCCGGCCGCTGAACGGGTCGGTGAGGATCGCGAGCGTGCCGTCGAGCAGGGTGCGATCGCCGAGTCGGGTGTTGCCGCGGGCGCCGTAGTCGAGGAAGGGCGTGCGCGACATGCTCTCGTCGCCGCCCG
>NZ_QDFT01000036.1 GCF_003075375.1 Microbacterium testaceum
ACTACGTGCGCATGCGTGTGCTCGGCGATCCCGACGTCCTGCTCCCCGGCGACGTCGCCGGGGAGCAGGACGTCGGGATCGCCGAGCACACGCATGCGCACGTAGTCGGCCGTCCACGGCCCGATCCCGCGCATCGCGAGAAGACGTTCGCGCTGCTCGACGCGGTCGTCGCCGGGCCCGAGGGTCAGTGACCCGTCGGCGAGGGCCGCCGCGGCCTCGACGATCGCGCGCATGCGCGCGGCGGGTCCGCGCAGCACCTCGAGACCGCGCTCGGCGATCACGGCCGGCGGGGGGAACAGGATCGAGGGTGCGGGACCGATGTCGACGCTCTCGCCGAGCTCGGCGGCGAGGCGCCCCTGCATCGTGCGCGCGGACGCCACGCTGATCTGCTGACCGATCATCGCGCGCAGCAGCATCTCGTCGGGGTCGACGGCACCGGGCACCCGCACGCCGGGGATCGCCGCGACCGCCGGGGCGAGCTCGGGATGCTGCGCCAGCGCCTCGTCGACCGCGAGCGGGTCGGCATCGAGGTCGAACAGGCGCCGCACGCGCGAGATGAGCGTGCCGAGGTCGGCGAGCGCAGAGAGACGGGCGCGCAGCCGGAGTCGCCCGTCGTCGGCGAGCCGCACCTCGAACCACACCGGCCCACCGGGCAGGCGCACGACCCGCGAGAAGGAGCGGTCGTCGCCGGCCTCGACGCCCGGGATGGCGTGCGCCCGCATCCACCCGAACAGCCCGACCGTGTCGATGGGGCCGCGCACGGGAAGCGCCAGGTCGATCTCTCCGGCGGACGCCTCGCCGTGCGCGCTCGAGGGTCGGCGCGCGCGCAGGGCGCTGGGCGGCATACCGAAGACCTCGCCGATGGTCTCGGTGAACTGGCGGATGCTCGAGAACCCGGACGAGAACGCCACGTCGGCGGACGACAGGTCGGTGCCCACGAGCAGCGCCCGGGCCGTGTGCGCCCGGTGCGCGCGCGCGAGGGCGAGCGGACCCGCCCCCAGCTCGGCGGCCAGGACGCGGGTGAGGTGACGCGAGGAGTACCCCAGCCGGCTCGCGAGGCCCGGGACCCCCTCGCGATCGACGACCCCATCGGCGATCAGGCGCATCGCCCGCGCGGCGACGTCGGAGCGCACGTCCCACATCGGCGACCCCGGCGCCGCCTCGGGCAGACACCTCTTGCAGGCGCGGTACCCCGCCTCGTGCGCGGCCGCCGAGGTGGCGTAGAAGGTGACGTTCTGCTCGAGGGGCGTCCGCGCCGGACAGCTGGGACGGCAGTAGATGCGCGTCGAGCGCACCGCCGTGACGAACTGCCCGTCGAAGCGCCGATCGCGCGACTGGATCACCCGGTAGCGCTCGGTGAAGCCGGGTGTCAGCGGGCCGGTTCCGGCGCCGGCGGTGGGGGTCATGGCATCCACCCTGCCACCCACCGCCGACATCGGCTGGCGGAAATCGGACACGGCCGTGGGACGGCCGCGCGGTGCGGAGCCGAGCGGCCGTGGGACGACCGCGCGGTGCGGAGCCGACGGTTGTCGAGAGGGACGCCGGTCGGGACCCCGCGGGTCCCGACCGGCGATCGATCAGCCCTCGGCGACTGCGAGACCTCCCGCCGGCACCACGACCGTCACCGAGCCGTCGGCCGAGATGGTGCGCACCATCGTCCCGGACGCGTCGTACACCTCGACCGTGGAGGGCACCCCGTCGGCGCCGATCGTGGTGCGCTGGGGCGCGATGGCGCTGGAGTGCACCAGCTCGGTGCGGGCGTCTCCGCCGAGCACGAGGCGCGAGATCCACGGGCGCACGATGATCCCGTCGAGGGTGAGGCTGCCGCGCAGCGCCGTGACCCGCAAGTCGTCGCCCGACACCGGGGCGGTGAGGGCGTACGGCAGCAGGGCGCCCGGGGTGGGCGAGATGCCCTGCGCGGGACCGGTGATCGTGAGAGCGCCGCCGCCGCGCCACGTCGACCGCGTCGTGGCACCGGGCTCGGTCTTGACGACCGGCTCGATCCACCGCCGCGTTTCCGACGATCCGATGTCCCACGCCGCACTCTGACGAGGCTGCAGGGTCAGGCCGTCTCCCGACCAGCTCGATTCCCCCGTCCACGACGAGTCCGGGGTGAAGACCGTCCCGTCCGTGCGGGTGGCGTCCTCCGCCTCGATGTAGGACAGACCCTCGCGCGCCTCGACCGTGGTCGTCGCGGTGGAGCGGGAGGCGACCTCGGGGTGCGCGTCGAGCGCGATCGCGGTGAGCAGGCCGTGGATGGTCGATTCGGCGCCGCTGTTGCGGTTCACCGTGCCGTCGGGCTGCAGTCCGTCGAAGGTCACTCCGGTCGTCGGGTCGTACATCTGCGCGCCGGCGTGATTGGCGCCGAAGAACCAGGCCGCCTGCATCGCCGCGAGCTGCGCGAACGCCGTGGATCCCGTCGTGTCGGCCAACGCCAGCAGCGACTGCACCCGCGAGTCCGCGCCGTAGGCGATCTGCACCCGGTCGGTGGGGCTGGGGTACCAGCCGTTGTCGGGCCCCCCGGCGGTGAGCAGGGTCGTGGTGAAGCCCGTGGCATCCGCGATGGCGGGCTCGACGAGGGTGTCATCGTCGAACAGGTCGCCGGCGACGGCGAGCGCGGCGGGCATCTGCGAGCCCCAGGCGTGCCACATCGCGGGCGACTGCGCCCACGGGAGCACCGCGCCGTACGGCCACTGCCGGGTGTTCCCGGATGCCATGGCGGCGACCCCCTCGGCGAGCTGTCGCGCCGCGGTGGCCGAGGAGTCGTCGCCCGCCCTCACGGCGGCCGCGAGTCCGAGCACCGCCTCTGCGGACGCGTCGGCGCCGTCGACGATGAGCCACGCCGGTACGCGGACGCCGTCCGACTCGAGGTACTGACCGTACTTCGACAGGACGTCGCGCTCGAGGGCTCCGCGCGACAGGGCGAGACGGTCCCGGAGGAACGCGGCGAAGGCGGGGTCGTCGTCGGCGAAGGCGGCGTATCCCTCTCCGAGCGCCCACACGGTGCGCGCCGTCCAATAGCTCGGACCGGAGTCGGAGGGGTCGGGGAGCTCGACGGGTTCGGCCGAGGGGTTGAGCTCGCCGTCGGGCTGCATCCACAGCACGACGTTGCCCGCCGCGGGGCCCTCGGTCGTCTGGTGGTACGCCACCGTACGCAGCAGCTCGTAGGCCTTGTCGCGACTGGACGCGTCACCGGTCAGCTCCCAGTGCCGCGTGTACACGACGGCGGCACGGGTGGTGTCGTCGGCGTTGAACGCCCCCTGCCCCCAGTCGCCGGTCGCGGGGTCGAGGGGGCCGCCGCCCACGCGTTCGAAGGTGCCGCCGTCGCGGGCGTCGGCGTACGTCCACGGCGCCAGCAGAGTGGGTTCCTCGGCCTGACGGTAGGTCGAGTGCCCGGCGACTCCCGCGGGCGGGGTCGTCTCGTCGAGCAGGAAGTCGAGGTGGTCGAGGTTGGTCAGCGGACCGGATGCCGCGGGGCCCGTCGCCGCAGAGGCCGGTGCGGCGGCGAGGGGGACGGCGAGGACGGCGGTACCGGCGAGGGCCGCGATGCGCGCACTCCATCGTGCGTTCATGGGAGGGGGATCCTTTCGGTGGGACGGTGCACGACCTCTGCACCCCGCTCCCCGCCGCCGGGAACGACGGCGGGTGAGCGAGGCTACAGCAGCCGAGCGCGGGGGTCACGAGTTCTCGACGAACCCGCGACCGCCGTGGACGGACAGAGCCGTCTCGGAGGGCCCGAGACGGCCGCAACCGTCCCGAGCGCGGGGCGGCGCGAGCCGCCCCGCGGAGTCAGTCCGTGCGCTCCAGCAGGGCGACGCCGATCTTGCTGTCGGCCATGCCGTAGAACACGAAGTGGCGACCGTCGACCTCTTCGATCGCGGTGGGGAACACGACGTTGGGCACGATGCCGCTGCGCTCGTCGTCGGTCTCGGGGGCCAGCAGGGGCTCGGGCGTGCGAGCGATCACGCGGCTGGGGTCCTCGGCATCCAGGATCA
Organism: Microbacterium testaceum; assembly: GCF_003075375.1. Taxonomy (GTDB): domain Bacteria; phylum Actinomycetota; class Actinomycetes; order Actinomycetales; family Microbacteriaceae; genus Microbacterium; species Microbacterium testaceum_E. The sequence continues at coordinate 3,996 of NZ_QDFT01000036.1, forward strand.
GCGCACCGGCGGCGTAGTTGACCTTCTGCTGCTGCGAGAAGGCGCTGTCGATCACCCCGGTGACCCCGTGGTGCAGCACGAGCCACCCCTCGGGGATGCGCAGCGGCGGCGGGCCGCCTCCGATCTTGACCTCTTCGAACGGGAACTGCGGCCCCGCCACGAAGCGGTGCTGCTCCCACAGCGCGAGGGCGCCCAGGTCGTCGCGCACCGCCGACAGCGGCACGTAGCTGATCCAGATCGACTGACGCTCGTCCTCGACGCCCGCGGGGACGCGCACCCCCTGGCCGGGCTTGGTCTCGCCGAGGTCCCACATGGGGCGATGCAGCACCGCGAGCGACTCGGTGCCGTCGGGGGCGGTCACCGGCTCGGGGAAGAAGACCGTGTCCTTGTTGTGGAACAGGTTGAGGTCCATGTCGAGGTCGTCCTGGTAGCGGAAGAGCACCGGTCCCAGGCGCCGCCACTCGCGAAGGTCCTCCGACACCGCCACGGCCGTCCGTGGGCCCAGCGGACCGTAGGCGACGTAGGTCATCACGTGCAGGCCGAGGGCGTCGATCCACGTCGTGCGGGGATCCTCGGTGCCGGCGTTGCCGACGCCGCGCTCCCACCCGCGGTCGGGCTGGAGCACGACGCCCTCGCGTTCGACCGAGACGGGCACGCCGTCCTCGATCACGACGCGGGCAAGGCCCACGCGCGAGACGTTGCCGTCGGCCACCAGACGCGGCAGCAGGTACAGCTGACCGTCGGGTCCGCGACCCGAGGCCGGGTTGAGCACGCCCTCGGCCTCGTCGGCGTTGCCGGGCTCGGGGGTCATCACCACACCCACACGTGTGAGGCGGTAGGGGACGGGGGATTCGGGGGTCATTGTCATCCTTTCACTCCGGATCCGAGGTCGTTCGAGGTGAAGTAGCGCTGGAAGATCAGGAACAGCGCCACCGCGGGGGCGGCGAGCACGACGGCGCCGGCCATCATCGCGCCGAAGGGATTGGTGGTGGATGCCGCGATGTTGCTGATGAAGTTGGCCAGCGACACCGCCAGCGGCTGCATCGTGGCGTCCTTCGTGATGAGGAACGGCCAGAGGAACTCGTTCCAGGGGCCGATGAAGGTCAGCAGCACGGCGGTCAGCAGCGCGGGCCGGACGAGCGGCAGGGCGACGCTCCACAGCAGTCGGAACTCGTGGGCGCCGTCGATGCGGGCGGCGTCGAACAGCTCCTTGGGCAGTTGCAGGAAGTACTGGCGGAAGATCACCACCGCCGTGGAGTTGATGAAGAACGGCAGGATCATGCCCAGGTAGCTGTCGCTGAGCCCGTAGTCGCGGGCGATCATGACGTAGAGCGGGATCATCAGCAGCTGGAAGGGGATCACCTGCACCAGCAGCACGAGTGCGAACGTCGCCGAACGACCCCGCCATTTCAGCACCGCGAGCGCGTACCCGGCGAGCACGCCGAACACGATCGTGCCGAGGATCACTCCGCCGGTGAAGATGCCCGAGTTCGCCAGCCCCTGCAGCAGATTGATGCGCCCGTCGATGGCGGTGTAGTTCTCGACGGTGAGGTTGCCCGGGTTCGGGAAGGCCCCCGCGATCGAGGTGTCGGGATTCGTCTGCAGCGACCCCGCGATCATGTAATAGAAGGGGAACAGGAACGCGAGCGCTCCCACGACGAGCACGCCGTACGTGACGATCTTGCTTCTCATGATTCCTCCCTTCCGACGAAGCGGCGCTGCAGCAGCGCGATGACGAGCACGAAGACGATCAGCACCACGCCGATGGCCGCGGCCACGTCGGGGTTCTGCTGCTCGATGCCCTTCTGGTAGATCAGGAGCACGGGCGACGTGGACGCACCATTGGGTCCGCCGCCGCTCGTGAGCAGGTAGGGCTCGGTGAACAGGTTGGCGCCGGTGATGGTCGACAGCAGCACGACGAGGAAGGTCGCGGGGCGCACTCCGGGCACCGTGACCGCGAAGAACTGGCGGATGCGACCGCCGCCGTCCACGGCGACCGACTCGTAGAGCTCGCGCTGGACGTTCTGCAGGGCGGCGAGGTAGAGCAGGATGTAGAACCCCAGCCCCTTCCACGTGACGAAGAGGGCGATCGTCGGCATCGCGAGTGCCGAATTGACCAGCCAGGACGGGTTCGGCGCGAGCGGCCCGAGGACGTTGTTGACCAGTCCGGTGTTCGAGAACAAGAACAACCACACGGCGACGACGGCGACGGATGCCGTGACGTAGGGCACGTAGAACGCCACCCGGAAGAAGGTGCGGGCCCGGACCACGCGGTCCAACGCCGTCGCCAGCAGGATCGACAGCACCACCGTCAACGGGACGTTGATGAGCAGGAAGACGCCGACGTTGCCGAACGCGCGCCACACGTCCGGGTCGGTGAGGGCGGTGACGTAGTTGTCCAGCCCCACGAAGGGCCGCTCGACGTTCGCGCCCGGCGCGGTGAAGAAGTAATCGTGGAACGACATCCACACCGCGAAGACGATCGGGTACGCGAAGACGACACCGATGAAGACCAGGTAGGGAGCGGAGAACAGGATGCCGAGCGGCTGAGCACCGAACGGACGGCGGCGCTTGCGGCCGGCATCCGCCGCTCCCCCCGCACGACCGGGTCGGCCGGGGTCGCCCCCGGTCCGCCCGGGCGTGCGGGTGAGGTCGACGGTCATGTCACTTCCCCGCCGCGAGCTGATCGATCCGGGTCTTGGCATCCGAGAGGAACGTGTTCACGTCGCCCTCGCCGAAGATGACCGCCTTCGAATAGTCATCGCGGAACGCCTGCCAGATCTCGACGGAGTTCTGCACGTTCGGCACCTCGACCGTGCGCGCGGCCTGATCGCCGAACTGCTCGTACGAGGGGTTGGCGGCGAAGTAGTCGGCGTAGGTCGAGGTGAGGTCGGTGCGCAGCGGCATCTGACCGGTCTCGTCGAGCCAGGCGCCGTCCTGCTCCTCGCTCGTGGCGAACTTCAGCACATCCCACGCGGTCGCCTTGTTCTCGCACGCGGTGAACAGGCCGACGTTCTTGGCGTCGCTGAAGGTCCACGTGTCGGACGCGGCGGTGCCCTTCTCGGTCGGGACGGGCACCGACCCCCAGTTCACCTTGTCTTTGTAGACCGAGATGGCCCACGGGCCCACGATCGCCATCGCGGCCTTGCCGTCGGCGAACGCGTCGCCCTGGTACTGCTCGTTGCCCGCGAGTCCGTCGGCGTAGACCGTTCGCCAGAAGTCGGCGACGGCCTGTCCGTCCGCGTCGTCGAAGGTGGCCTGACCGTCCTCGACGAGCTGCTTCCCCCCGGTCTGCGCGGCGTAGAGCGGGTAGAAATCGAACCAGGACTGGAAGAACTCGCTCGTCGGCGCCGGGTTGATGGCGTAGTCGGACACTCCCGCGGCCTTCAGCTTCTGCGACGTGGCGAGGAACTGGTCGTAGGTGGACAGCTGCGGGTTCTCGGGGTCGAGTCCCGCCTGCGCGAAGAGGTCCTTGTTGTAGAAGATCATGACCGGGTTGCTCTTCCACGGCAGCTGGTAGAAGCCGCCGTCGTCGGAGCGGTACTGCTCGGCGAGGTCGCCGCTGCGGTCGGTGATGTACTGCTCGCCGTCCGGGAAGTCCGAGAGGTTCACGAGCCCGCCCTGGCGCTCGAAGCCCGGGACGGCCGCGGGCGAGGTGTTGAAGATCAGGCACGGGGCGTTGCCGGCGGTGATGGCCGCGCCGATCACCTCTTCGCTCGAGGACCCCGCGGGGATCTCCTGCGCGGTGATCTGCTGGTCGGGGTTGGCGTCGTTCCATGCCTTCACCATCTGCTCGCCCCACGCGATCTCGGCGTCGTTGTTCGAGTACCAGATCGTGATCGGGCCGCGGGCGTCCATGCCCCCGGTCGCCCCTCCCCCGCCGCTGCAGGCGGACAGGGCCAGGACGCCGGTGGCGGCGAGGGCAGTGGTCAGAATGCGTCGTCGCATGTCTTCCTCCTTGTGAGAGCGGGTGTCACCCGCGGTGCGTCAAGCGGTCTGTGTCCCGGCGCGGGGTGCTGCCGTCGAGGCGCGCACGATCAGGCGGGGGTCGGGGAGCATTCGGGCTTCGGCGGGAGCGCCGGTCGTCGCCGCCAGCAGCGCGCGGGCCGCGGCCGCTCCCCATCCACGGGCGTCGGTGGCGACGCTGGTCAGCGCCGGAAAGAGGTGGCGGCCGATCTCGGCGTCGTCGAACCCCGTGAGGGACAGGTCGCGCGGCACGATCAGGCCGCGGCGCTGCGCCCGGCCGAGGCCGGCGATCGCCATGTTGTCGTTCGAGTAGACGATCGCGGTCGGGGGGATGTCGGCATCCAGCAGGGCATCGGTCGCCCGCGCGCCGTCGGCCGCGCTGAAGTCGGTCGCCACGACACGTGACCGGATGCCGCGGGCGGCGGCGGCCCGCTCGAAGGCGTCCGCGCGACTGCGCCCGTGCAGCATGCCCGCGGGGCCGGCGACGTGGGCGATGTCGGTGTGACCGAGGTCGGCGAGGTGGTCGACCGCGAGCCGGATGCCGGCACCGTCGTCGACGGACACCGAGGTGAAGGGGCTCGCGACATCGGGGACGCCGAGGGTGACGGCGGCGATGCCGAGCTCGGCGACGAGGGCGATGCGGGGATCGTCGGCGCGCAGGTCCGAGAGGATGACGCCGTCGACGCGGCGGTCGGCGACCAGTCCGCGGTAGGTGTCCTCTTCGTGGCGTCCGGGGGTCGCGGCGGCCAGAACGAGGACCTGGCCCGAGATCGAGAACTCGTCCTCGACGCCGGCGATGAACGACGGGAAGAACGGGTCGGCGGCGATGACGTCGGGGCTGCGACCGATCACGAGGCCGCACGCGAACGCCCGACCGACGCTCAGCGAGCGCGCGCGCAGACTGGGGCTGAACCCCATGTCGGCGGCGACGGCGAGGATGCGATCCCGCGTCTCGGCGGCCACGCCCGCGCGGCCGTTCAGCGCGAAGGAGACGAGCCCCTTGCTGACGCCGGCGCGGCGCGCGACATCGGCGATGGTGGGGCGCGTGTCGTTCGTCATCCGTCACTCCGTCGTGGCCAGGTCCGGTCTAAACCGGTTCAGTAGACTCACTCTAAACCGGTTCAGAAGGGGGCGTCAACCCTTCGCCGCGAGCCGTCGACCCGCAACGCGGTGTGCGCAACCCCCGCGCGATGTCGGACACCCTGAGTAGCGTGAGCCGCATGAGCGAACGCGAATACGACCTCATCGTCATCGGAGCGGGCCCTGTCGGCGAGAACGTCGCCGACCGCGCCGTCCAGGCGGGCCTGACCGCCGCCATCGTCGAGTCCGAGCTCGTCGGCGGCGAGTGCTCGTACTGGGCGTGCATGCCGTCCAAGGCCCTGCTGCGCAGCGCCGCCGCGTTGCGCGCCGCGCGCGACGTCGACGGGGCGAAGCAGGCGGTGACCGGCGACCTCGACGTCGCCGCCGTCCTGCGCCGCCGCGACAGCATGACCAGCAACTACGACGACTCGGGCCAGGTGCAGTGGCTGCAGGGCGCGGGCATCGACCTCGTGCGGGGCCACGGCACACTCACGGGCGAGAAGACGGTGCGCGTCACCGCCGCCGACGGCTCCACCACCGACCTCGTCGCCCGGCACGCGGTCGCCGTGTGCACCGGGTCGGCCGCACTTCTGCCCGACATCCCGGGCCTCGCCGACATCGCCCCCTGGACCAGTCGCGAGGCCACCGCGGTCGAGCAGGTGCCGGCGTCGCTCGCCATCCTCGGCGGGGGCGTCGTGGGCGCCGAGATGGCCACGGCCTTCCAGAGCCTCGGCACCGACGTCACGCTCATCGCCCGCTCGGGCCTGCTCGGCGGCAACGAGCCGTTCGCCGGCGAGCTCGTGGCATCCGCCCTGCGCGACCGCGGCGTCACCGTGAAGCTGGGCGCCGACGCCACCGCGGCGCGTCGCGACGACGACGGCCGCGCCGTGCTCGAGCTGTCGGACGGCACGACGGTGACCGCCGATGAGGTGCTCGTCGCGGTCGGACGCACGCCCCGCACGCAGGATCTCGGACTGGATGCCGTGGGCCTCACCCCCGGCGACTGGATCGACGTCGACGACACCCTGCGCGTGCGCGGCTCCGACTGGCTGTACGCCGTGGGCGACGTCAACCACCGCGCGCTGCTCACGCACCAGGGCAAGTACCAGGCCCGCGCGGCGGGCGACGTCATCGCCGCACGCGCACAGGGCGCCGAGATCGACGACGCACCGTGGGGTGCACACGTCGCCACCGCCGATCACGACGCCGTCCCGCAGGTGACCTTCACCGACCCCGAGGTCGCCTCGGTCGGCCTCACCGCGAAGAAGGCCGAAGAGCAGGGTCTGAACGTCAAGGTGCTCGACTACGACCTCGCGAGCATCGCCGGGTCGAGCGAGCAGTCCGACGCCTACGTCGGTCAGGCACGGGCGATCGTCGACCTCGACCGGCACGTGCTCGTCGGCGCGACGTTCGTCGGCCCCGACATCGCCGAACTGCTGCACTCCGCGACGATCGCGATCGTCGGCGAGGTGCCGATCAAGCGCCTGTGGCATGCGGTGCCGTCGTATCCGACGGTCAGCGAGGTGTGGCTTCGCCTGCTCGAGACCCTGGGGCGCGACTCGGCCTGAGCGCGCGGCGCGCACGGACCTCTGCCGAGCGCCGTGGTGTGCCCGTCGCCTTTCGCCCGGGGCGTCGCTCCCCCGTCCGGTCGGGACGCACACGGCGTAGGGTCGCACCATGTCACGCTCCGTCGCGCTGATCCGCGGGGTCGGCGGGCCCACGGCCCTGAAGATGGCCGCGCTGCGCGCGGTGTTGGCTTCCGCGGGTCTGGGCGAGGTCGAGACACTGCAGGTCGCCGGAAACGTCGTTCTCGACGACGGGGGACGCTCCCCCGGACAGATAGCGGGGCTCGTGCGCGACGCCGTCCGCGGGGCCTTCGGCTTCGACCTGCCCGTCATCGTGCGCACCCACGCCGAGCTCGCCGCTGCGCACACGCGGAACCCCTTCGCCGACGCCGCCGAGGGGCGGTGGGTGCAGACCGTGTTTCTCGCCGAGCCCGCCCGGAACACGGTGCTCGAGCTCCCCGCGGACGCGCCGGAAGAAGCCGTGGTCGACGGCCGTGAAGTGTTCGTGCGTTACCCCGAGGGCATCGGCGGGTCCAGGGTGCAGGCGGGCTACATCGAGAAGCGACTCGGCGTCGTCGGCACCGCGCGCAACGCCAACACCGTCGCGAAGCTCATCGCGATGAGCGCGTGAGCGCCGCGGCATCCATCGACTCGCCAGGCACGGGCACCGCCCGCCCGGTCGAGCGCTGACGAATCGTCACGGCGATCGCCGCGCACGCGATGACCGCGAAACCGCCGACGACGGTGGCGAGCGTGAGGGGTTCGCCGAGCACGAGCGCCGCCCAGCCCAATGACAGCACCGGCTGGGCGAGCTGCAGCTGACTGACGCGCGCCATGGGTCCGATCGCGAGTCCGCGGTACCACGCGACGAACCCGAGGAACATGCTGACAACCGCGAGGTAGGCGAACGATCCCCATGCGGTGGGGTCGGCGTCGATCGGCGTGCGGATCGCGGCGACGAGGGTGAGGCCGATCATCACGGGGCTCGCCAGCACGAGGGCCCACGAGATCGTCTGCCACGCGCCGAGTTCACGCGAGAGCACCCCGCCCTCGGCATACCCCGCGGCCGCTGCGACGACCGCCCCGAGCAGCAGCAGGTCCGTGGCACGCAGCCCTCCGCCGCCCGATCCGCCGACCGCGAAGACCACCGCGACGACGGCCCCGATCGCGGCCGCGATCCAGAATGCCCGGCCGGGTCGCTCGCGCGTGCGGAGCACCGCGGCCATCGCGGTGGCAGCAGGCAGCACAGCGATCACGACCGCACCATGGCTGGCGGGGGCCGAGGTCAGGGCGAACGAGGTCAGCAGCGGAAACCCGAGCACCACTCCGCCGCCGACGATCGCGAGACGCGCGGCCTGCCGAGCCGACGGCATCCGCGAGCGCGTCACCGCGAGCGCGACCGCCGCGATCGCCGCAGCCACGACGGCGCGGCCCGCCCCCACGAAGAGCGGATCGAGTTGCACGACGGCGACGCGGGTGAAGATGACGGTGAACGAGAACGCCAGCACGCCGATCCCGCCCCACACGAGGCCTCGTCGTGACCCGGATCCGGATGCTGATGGCATCCACCCACCCTGCGGGGCACGGTGCCGGGTCCGCGCGGTCCAATCGCCCCCGCGTGGCCTGCGCTTCGCACCCTCTGGTTTGGGGCGCGCTCTTCCGTTCGGGGCGCAGATCTCACGCCCCGAACGGTGAAACGCGCCCCAAACCCCGCCCCGCGGTGGGCGACGGCTCAGTGGAAGAAGTGGCGCTCGCCCGTGAAGAACATCGTCACGCCGGCCGCGCGCGCGGCGTCGATGACCTCGGCATCCCGCACGGAGCCCCCGGGCTGGATGATCGCCGAGATCCCCGCGTCGATCAGCACCTGCGGCCCGTCGGCGAAAGGGAAGAAGGCATCGGATGCCGCGATCGAGCCGGCCGCGCGGTCGCCGGCGCGCTCGACGGCCAGTCGGCAGGAGTCGACGCGGTTGACCTGGCCCATGCCGATGCCGACCGTCGCCGAGCCCTGCGCGAGGACGATCGCGTTGGACTTGACCGCGCGGCAGGACTTCCACGCGAAGATCAGGCTCTCCATGTCGGCCTCGGCGGGACGCTCGCCCGAGACGAGCTTCCAGTCCTTGGCGACCGACTCGATGTCGGCGGGGAAGCGGTCGGCGTCCTGCAACAGCAGGCCGCCCGAGACCAGGCGCACGTCCATCGGCTCCTGCTTCCAGTCGGCGGGGAGCCGCAGCACGCGCAGGTTCTTCTTGAGCTTGAACACCTCGAGCGCCTCGGGCTCGAAGTCGGGGGCGATGATGACCTCGGTGAAGATGTCGCGCAGGTTCTCGGCCATCTTCAGCGTCACGGTGCGGTTCGCCGCGATCACTCCGCCGAACGCCGACACGGGGTCGCACTCGTGCGCGCGCAGGTGCGCCGAGGCGATGGGGTCGAGGGCGTTGGGCGCGGCGACGGCGATCCCGCAGGGGTTCGCGTGCTTGATGATCGCGACCGCCGGCTTGACCATGTCGAAGGCCGCGCGAAGCGCCGCGTCGGCGTCGACGTAGTTGTTGTACGACATCTCTTTACCCTGCAGCTGCGTGGCCTGGGCGATGCCGTGGCCTCCGACGCGCGAGTAGATCGCGGCGCGCTGGTGCGAGTTCTCGCCGTAGCGCAGGGTCGACAGGCGCTCGGCCTGGATCGTCAGGTGCGCGGGCAGGTCGATGTCGTCGCCCAGGGTGCCCTCGGCGAACCAGGTCGACACGGCGGTGTCGTACGCGGCGGTGTGCGAGAAGGCACGGGCGGCGAGCTCGCGGCGCTGCACGAGGGTCGTTCCGCCCTGGGCCTGCAGCGCGTCGATGATGGCGGGGTAGGACTCGGGCGAGACGACGATGGCGACGTTCGCGTGGTTCTTGGCCGACGCGCGCACCATGGCGGGGCCGCCGATGTCGATCTGCTCGACGACGTCGTCGCCCTCGGCACCGGATGCCACGGTCTCGACGAACGGGTACAGGTTGACCACGACGAGTTCGAAGGGCCGGATGCCGAGGTCCTCGAGCTGCGCCTCGTGCGAGGCCAGACGCAGGTCGGCGAGGAGCCCCGCGTGCACGTTCGGGTGCAGCGTCTTGACGCGCCCGTCGAGCGACTCCGGAAAGCCGGTCACGGCGGACACGTCGGTGACGTCGTACCCGGCCTCGCGCAGCAGCGTGGCCGAGCCGCCGGTGGAGACGATCTCGACGCCGGCCGCCGCGAGAGCGGTCCCGAGCTCGAGAAGGCCGGTCTTGTCGCTGACCGACACCAGCGCGCGGCGGATCGGGACGACGTCGCGGGGACGGTAGTCGGCGGGGTCGTGGCGGGGTCCGGCCATGGCGTGCGGCTCCTGTGTCTCGAGTCGGGTTCGTTCGCGGCGGACGAGTGCCCGCCGCGCGGTCAGGCGGTTCGGGATGCCGCGGCGGCGAGGTCGAGCTCGCCCTCGGCGATGCGGCGCACGACGTCGATCAGCAGGCGCCGTTCGACGGGCTTGATGCGCTCGTGCAGGGTGTCCTCGGTGTCGCCGGGCAGGACGGGGATGCGCTCCTGCGCGAGGATCGGTCCGGTGTCGACGCCGGAGTCGACGACGATCACGCTCGCCCCCGTCTGCGTGGCCCCGGCGGCCAGCGCGTCGCGCACGCCGTGCGCGCCCGGGAACTCCGGCAGGTACGCGGGGTGGGTGTTGATGATGCGCGGCTCCCACGCGGCGACGAGGTCGGCCGGCAGCAGGCGCATGAGACCGCTCAGCACGACGAGGTCGGGCTGCCACACGGCCAGCTGCGCACCGAGCTCGGCACCCCATTCCTCGCGCGAGGCGAACGCGTCGTACGCGACGAGGAAGCTCGGGATGCCGAAGTGCTCGGCGTGGGCGAAGCCGTCGGCCTCGCGGTCGGCACCGACCACGACCACGCGCGCGGGGAAGTCGGGGGCAGAAGCCGCCTCGAGCAGGGCGCGGAGGTTCGAGCCGGTGCCGGAGATGAGGACGGCGACCGTGAGCACGCGCTCAGTCTACGCAGGTGCGTCGGCGGGGTCCGCTCAGCGCGTGCGCTCGGGGTCGTCGTCCGCCCACGCGGCGCGGATGCGCTCGCGCACCTCGTCGTCTGTCGGCGACACGGGGCCCGTGTCGTCGGCATCCGGGTCGCGGTAGGTGCTCGGCCAGGCCTCCGAGGCGATGCCGCGGCCGGGGACCGGGGCGGTGGGCGCCGGGCCCGTCATGTGCTGGTCGCGGTCGAAAGGTTCGTGCGCGCGGGTGGGGAACGAGAACGCGGGCACCTCGTCGTGCACGGGGAAGTCATCGTCGTACGCGCCGGCCCGGGGGCTCAGCAGCAGGATCGAAAGACCCACCAGGGTCTCGACGCCGAGGGCCAGCGCGAGGGGGCCGGGCTGCGGCCCGGTCTCGGCGAGACGCCCCGGTCCGATCGACCCCGCCGAGGCCACGGCGATGAGCGCGCCGACCCCGCCGGTGAGCACGGCGACCGAGAGGGCGACGACCAGGCGGGGCCCCACCGGCTCGGGTCCGTCGGTCCGCGGCATCCGGGATCGCAGGATCCCACCGGTCAGCGCCCCCACGGCGACGGGCAGCAGCACGAGCAGCAGCAGCCACGACGAGGTCGTGTCGGGGATCGCTCCGAGCACCGGGATGCCGGGGAGCGCACCCACCTGCGTCGCGGCGGGCGTGATCGCGGTGTCGGTGCCGAGGGCGAAGCCGGGGCCGGCGGTGAAGGCGACGGCCCAGAGCACGAGCGTCGGCAGGTACACGAGCTGGCCGAGGGCGATGACGGTCGCGCCGATGCCGTCGGCGTTGCTCGCCTGGTACAAGCCGATCACCTGCGTCGAGCGCGCGACGAGTCCCGCCACCACGACCACTCCCCCGACGGCCACCAGGCCGAGGGTCGTCAGCGCGACCCCGCGCAGGGCGAGCTCGGGAACGCCGCTCCAGGTTCGCGGCATCCGCTGGATCTGCGCCCGCAGCGCGTCGACCGGGCCGTCGTCGCCCACGCGCCACGAACCCACGAACGCCCCCACCAGCGACGGCACGACGAACAGCAGGGAGGGCAGCAGGATCGACGGCCAGAGCTCCGACGACACCAGGGGGGCGTTCGCCGTGAACGCGACGAGCGCGGCAAGGGCGGCGAAGACGATCGAGCCGGACACCCAGCCGGTGACCGCGGCGCCCGCCTCGGCGGCGCGCGAACCCGAGCGGGCGGCGAACAGCGCCGTGAACGCGGCGAACGCGAGAGGCGCGAGCGAGAGGCCGATCGTCGCGAACGACGGGTCGATCCCCGTCGCGGCCAGGTAGGTGTCGGGGAGGGTCACGGTCACGGGGACGAAATGCCCGAGGTGCCAGATCGCGGCCGAGGTGGGCCAGAGCGCACCCCACTGCGGGTCGCCGATGCCGAACACCCACAACAGGGTGAGGGGCGCGAGCACCACGGCGATTCCGCCCGCGGCGGCGAGCACCGCGTCGAGGGCGGCGAGAAGGGCGACGAGAAGGCGATGCATGGGCGTGTGGAACCTTACCCGCGCCCTCTCGGAGGGTCGCTCAGGCGCGGCGGCGAGACCCCGACACGAGAGCGCGCGGTCGGTCGAGCCACCGCGCCGGCGTCGCGGCGGGCGCTGGCGCGGCGGTCGCGGACGCGGCGGGCACGGACGCGACGGGCGCGGCGGGCACGGACGCGACGGGCGCGGGCGCCCCCGTCTCCCGGCGCGCGTCGCGCCACCTCTCCCACACGATCGTCGCGAGCCGCGGATCGGCGCCGATCGGGGCCGAGGTCAGGTCGGCGTCCGCCTTCTCGATGACACGCGAGAAGTGGCCGGGCGCGAGCACGTAGCTCGCCGCGACGGTGCGCGCACCCTCGGCACGTGCGGCCGCCACGGCATCGGGGATGCGGGGCTCGGATGCCGCGGCGTACGCCGTCACGATCGGGCCGGGCGCGCCGGCATCCGCCATCATCGCCGCCACACGCTCGACGTCGACCACGGCCCCCGGGCGCGTCGACCCGGCGGCGGCGAGCACGATCGTGTCTCCCTCGGCGGCGCCGACGGCGCGGACCCGATCGAGCAGGATCTCGGCCAGGAGCGGGTGCGGACCCAGCGCCGGGGCGATGGGCAGGCCCTCGGCCGCCTCGACCAGGTCGACCTCGGTGTGATACCCCGTCGACAGCAGCAGCGGCACGATGACGATGTCGGACGTGCGGGCGCGGGCCTCGGCGACCACGTCGGTCACGAAGGGACCGTGCACGTCGACGTACGCCTCGAGCACCTCGACGTCCGCGGGTGCGGTGTCGCGCAGCACGTCGAGCAGGGCCCGTACGACCTCGCGCCCCTCGTCGTAACGCGTGCCGTGGGCGCAGGCGATGAGCACCGCGGTCATGAGTCCTCCTCGTCGATCACGTCGAGCCGGTATCCGCGTTTGTACACGGTGCGGATCAGGTCGGTCCCGCCGAGCGCCTCGCGCGTGCGGGCGACGGCGACCTCGACGGCGTGACCGCTGGCCTCGGTGCTCGACAGCGCCGCCAGCAGCTCGGTGCGCGACACCACGGTACCCGGCGCCTTCGCCAGCGCCCGCAGGATCTCGACCCCCGTGCGCGGCACGGGCACGAACCGCCCGTCGAGCACGACCCCCGAGGAGCGGATGCCGAGCGCCCCGGCCGTCGTGGCGATCAGCGGCGCATCGACCCCGCCGTAGTGCGTGACCACGGCGCGCACGAGGGCTCCCAGACGACCGCGGTCGGGCACGAGGGGCACGATGCCGGCGTCGAGCAGGGGGCCCGCCGTGATCGGCCCCACGGCCGCGACGAGCACCTGGCCGCTCCGAGCACGGGATGCCACCCCGCCCAGCGCGTCCGCGCGCTCGGCGGCGAGAATCCACTCGCGGGCGGCCGGGGCCGAGGTGAACAGCACGGCGTCGATCTCGCCCCGCGCGACCTGGCGGGCCGAGGCGGCGACGGCCTCGGGGTCGGGCGGCGGGCCCCAGCGGTAGATGGTCAGACTCGTCACGCGAGCGCCGGCCGCCTCGAAGGCCTCGTCGAGCCCGTCGGCGCCGGACCCGTGGTGCTGCACGGCGACGTGCAGGCCCGCGATCCCCTCGGCGACGAGGAAGTCGCGCAGCTCGGCCGAGGTCTCGCTCTCGGCCACCCAGTCGGCCTCGAACCCGGCCTGCTGGATCGCCCCGCGCGCCTTCGGACCGCGTGCCACGATCCGCGCGCTGCGCAGCACCGCGCTCAGCTCGTCGTGCAGGCCCGCCTCGTCGGCGGTCTCCATCCAGCCGCGGAAGCCCACGCCGGTGGTGGCGACGACGACGTCGGGCGGGTCGGCGACGAGGCGGCGCGTGGCCGACACGAGCTCGTCGTCGTCGACGTGCGGGATGATCGTCAGCGCCGGGGCGACGCGCACCCGCGCGCCGTGTCTCTCGAGCGCGGCCGACAGCTCTCCCGACCTCCGGTCCACGGGCAGCAGCACGGTGCATCCGAGGAGCACCGTGCTGATCGTCCGCGCGGGTGCCGTCACCCGACGCCCTCGGCGTGGGCGGCGGCGGGCAGCAGCAGGTCGGCCCGCGCGACCTCGCCGAACACCAGCACCGCCGGGTTCGACAGGCGGTGGGTCTCGGCATCCTGGACCGCCGTCGCCAGCGTGGTGCGGATCGTGCGCTGCGCGGGCGTGTGGCCGTTCTCGACGAAGGCGACGGGGCGCGTCCCCGGAGCACCGGCAGCCCGGGCCGCGGCGACGAAGCGCGGCAGGGCGCTCACGCCCATGAGGGCCACGACGGTCGCGGTGTCGTCGCGCAGGGCCGCGAGGGTGGCCTCGCTCGGGACGTCCTGACCGTTCACGAGATGCAGCGTAGCGGCGACGCCCCGGTGCGTGACGGGGACGCCCGCCGCGGACGGCACGGCGATCGCGCTCGAGATGCCCGGAACGACCTCGACCGGGATGCCGGCCGCCCGGCACGCCAGTACCTCCTCGCCGCCCCGACCGTAGACGAAGGGGTCGCCGCCTTTCAGCCGCACGACGCGCAGCCCCCGAGCCGCGCGGTCCACGAGGATCGCGTTGATCTCGTCCTGCGGCACGGGATGGTGCTGCGGGCGTTTGCCGACGTCGACCAGTTCGACGTCGTCGCCCAGTTCGGCGAGCACGCCGGTGGGTCCGAGGCGGTCGTGCACGACGACGTCGGCCTCGGCCAGCAGCGCGCGGGCGCGCACGGTGAGCAGGTCGACCGGGCCGGGACCGCCGCCGACGAGCGCCACGCTCCCCACGAGCGGGCGACGTCGACGGCGGAGCGGAAGGGCGCCCTCGGCGAGGCGCTGGGCGATCGCGTCGCGCACGGCGACGCTGCGGCGGGGGTCGGCCCCCGCGGTCGAGACGACCCCGACCATGACGTCGCCGCTGGTCGTCTCGGCGGCCAGGCGCGCGGTGCCCTTGCCGCCGTGCCCGGCGTTGACGCACCACACGCGACGGGCCTCGGCGGCCTCGACGACGGCCGCGTCGACCGACGCCGACCCGGTCGCGGTGTGGCAGAACCATGCGTCGTCGAGGTCGCCGGCCTCGAAGGCGCGGGCGCGCCAGTCGATGTCGCCCGCCGCGGCGAGCGCCGCGAGGGCGCCGGTGACGGCGGGGGCGATCACGCGCACCCGGGCGCCGGCGGCGCGCAACCGGGCGATCCGTCGCTCGGCGACGCCGCCACCGCCGACGCACACGACGAGCTTGTCGGTGAGGTCCAGTCCTGCCAGAGCGATCATCGGGGGTCTCCTCCTGCGCCGGCGGCGTCGGCCGCGGGGGCGATTCTGACGAACACGTCGCCGTCGGTCACGGCCACCGGGTGCACGCGGACGGACCGCGACTCGGCGCCCTGCGCGTCCAGGCAGACGCCGGTGCGCAGGTCGAAGACCTGCTTGTACATGGGGGATGCCACCGTGGGCACGCCCGCGCGGTCGCCGACGATTCCGCGCGAGAGGATGGCCGCCCCGCTGTACGGGTCGATCTGGTCGGTGGCGAAGAGGCGTCCGTCGAAGGTGCGGAACAGCGCGATCTGCCGCGCGCCGACGAGGGCGGCGGCCCCTCGCTCGACCAGCAGGTCGTCGACGCGGCACACGCGCACCCACCCGGCGGAACCGTCCACCGCGTCCGTTGCGCCGCCGCGGGGCGCCGGGGGCGTGGCATCCGTCATGAGGTCCGCGTCCGTCGCGTCCACGGTGGTCATGAGCGCACCGCCAGGGTCGTGCCGCCGATGAACACCGCACCCGACGAACGCTCCTCGGTCGTGGCGGGGCGGGGCTGACCCCGTTCGCTCACGTAGGCGAGCGTGGGGTCGGCCGTGTCGGGGGCGTTGACGAAGCTCTGGAACCGCTTGAGTTTCTCGGGATCGGCGAGGGTCGCCGCCCACTCGTCCTCGTAGGTGTCGACGTGCGCGGCCATCGCGCGGTCGAGGTCGTCGGCGATGCCGAGGGTGTCGTCGAACACGACGCCCTTCAGCGCGTCGAGGCCGCCCTCGTAGTCCTGCATCCAGGGAGCGGTGCGCTGCAGGCGGTCGGCGGTGCGGATGTAGAACATCAGAAAGCGATCGATCGCCCGCAGCAGCCCGTCATCGTCGAGGCCCTCGGCGAACAGCACCGCATGGCGCGGGGTGAAGCCGCCGTTGCCGCCGACGTACATGTTCCAGCCGGCCTCGGTCGCGATGACCCCGACGTCTTTGCCGCGGGCCTCGGCGCACTCGCGCGCGCAGCCCGAAACGCCAAACTTGATCTTGTGCGGCGAGCGCAGGCCCCGGTAGCGCAGCTCGAGGCGCACGGCCATGCCGACCGAGTCCTGCACGCCGTAGCGGCACCACGTCTGACCGACGCACGACTTCACGGTGCGCAGCGCCTTGCCGTAGGCCTGCCCCGATTCGAACCCGGCGTCGACCAGGCGCTTCCAGATCTCGGGCAGCTGCTCGAGGCGGGCGCCGAACATGTCGATGCGCTGACCGCCGGTGATCTTCGTGTAGAGCCCGAAGTCGCGGGCCACCTCGCCGATCACGACGAGGCCCTCGGGGGTGATCTCACCGCCCGCGATGCGCGGCACGACGCTGTAGGTGCCGTCGCGCTGGATGTTCGCCATGACGTGGTCGTTGGTGTCCTGCATCGTGGCGAGCTCGCCGTCGAGCACGTGTCCGGCGTACAGGCTGGCCAGGATGCTCGCGAGGGCCGGCTTGCAGATGTCGCAGCCGCGGCCGGTGCCGAAGCGCTCGACGATCGCGGTGAACGTCGTGAGCCCCGAGATGCGCACGGCGTCGAAGAGCTGCGCCCGGGTGAACGAGAAGTGCTCGCACAGGCCGTTCGAGACTTCTTTTCCGGATGCCGCGAGCTCGCTCGCGACGAGCTTCTTGACGAGGATGAAGCACGAGCCGCACGCCGCGCCCGCCTTCGTGCACGCCTTGACCTCGGCGGCGTCCGCGCAGGCGTGCGCGGTCACGGCGTCGCGCACCGTCCCGGCGGTGACGCCGTTGCACGAGCACACGATGGCATCCGCCGGCAGCTCGCCCTGCGCGGCCGGCGCGAGACCCTCGGGCAGCAGGTACGCGGCGGGGTCGCCCCCGAGAGCGCGACCCACCAGGGGGCGCAGCGAGGTGTACGCCGACGCATCGCCGACGAGGATGCCGCCGAGCAGCGTCTGCGCGTCATCGCTCAGCACGAGTTTCTTGTACACGCCCGACACCGGGTCGGCGTAGGTGACGTCGAGGGCGTTCGGGGTCTCGGCGAACGCGTCGCCGAAGCTCGCGACCTCGACGCCCGACAGCTTGAGCTTGGCCGAGGTGTCGAACCCGTCGAACGCGGCCTCACCCCCCAGCAGGCGGGTCGCGGCGACCTCGGCCATCGCGTAACCCGGGGCGACCAGACCGATGCACTGGCCGTCGAAGCTCGCCACCTCGCCGATCGCGAGGATCGCGGGGTCGGACGTGTCGCAGCCGGCGTCGATGACGACCCCGCCCCGCGCGTCGACCGCGAGCTCGGCCCCGCGGGCGAGTTCGTCGCGGGGGCGGACGCCGACCGTGAAGACGACGATGTCGACGGCCTCCCACGTGCCGTCGCGCAGCTCCAGGCCGCACACGGCGCCGGTCTTGTCGGCATCCACGCGGGTCGTCACCGACTGCGTGCGCACCTCGATCCCGCGCGCCTCGATGAGCCGCTGCAACGTCTTCGCGCCGCCCAGGTCGAGCTGCGCCGACATGAGCCGCTCGTTGGACTGCAGGACGAAGGGCGAGACACCCTCGGCCTGCAGCGCCCCGGCGGCCTCGAGGCCGAGCAGCCCCCCGCCGACGACCGCGCCGCGCAGGGGGCGGCCCAGCTGCGCCGAGCGCTGCGCGACCCAGGCACGCATGCCGGCGACGTCGTCGAGGGTGCGGTACACGAAGCAACCGCGGTGATCGAAGCCGTCCAGGGCGAGGCGCGCGGCGTACGACCCCGTCGCCAGCACGAGCCGGTCGTACCGGTGGGTCGCTCCGCCCGCGGTGATGACGGTGCGGTGGGCGCGGTCGATGCGGGTGACGCGCGCGTCGGTGTGCACCCGCACCCGCTCGTGATCGAGGACGGCGGGGTCGAGCGCGAGCTCCTCGGGCGTCTTGCCGGCGAACACCCCGGTCAGGCCGACCCGGTCGTAGGGGCCGCGCGCCTCGTCGCCGAGCACGGTGATCGACCAGCGGCCGTCGACGTCGCGGCTGGTGAGACTTTCGACGAAGCGGTGGGCCACCATCCCCGCACCGACGACCACGACGGATCCGGACGACGCGGGGTGGAGCATCCCGTCACGGTAGGCGGCGGAGTTTGCCGCGGCGTCAGGGGCGTGTTTCGTTCCGGTTGCGGGGTGCGAGCGGGCCATGCCCCGACGCTAGGCAGCCGAGGTTTCCCCCGGCCTCGCCCCGGCGTTACCCCCGGCGAACGTTTCTCTCACGCGACCGCGCCCGCCCTGTGAGGTTTGGATGCCGGCATCCCCTCCCCCCTCCCCCTCCCCCTCGCCTCACGTCGAGTGTCCAGAACACGCCGCGTGCCGCGAGGGCGTCGCGGCATGTCTTGGACACTCGACGCCTTCCCCCGGGGGGGCGGGGGCGGGGGGCGGGGGCGCCGGGGGGGGCGGGGCGGGGGGCGGGGTCAGTCGACCGGCTCGAGGACGAACAGCTCGATGCGCCGCTCGGTCTTCTTCTGGTACTCGTCGTAGTCGGGCCAGACGTCGGTCGCGTAGCCCCACCACTCGTCGCGCTCGGCCCCCTCGGCCATGTGCGCCTCGTACTCCTTCTTCACGTCGCCGTCCTGCAGCGCGACGCGGGAGTTCTTCACGAGGTTGAAGTACCACGCCGGGTGGTCGGGAGCACCACCCTTGGATGCCACGACGGCGTACTTGCCGTCGTGCTCGACGCGCATCAGCGCGGTCTTGCGCAGACCGCCCGTTTTGGCGCCGACGGTGGTGAGGACGATGATGGGTACGCCCCGCATGTCGGCGGACTCCTGGCCCCCCGTGGCTTCGTAGGTCTCCGCCTGGGTGCGGGCCCATTCGCTGGTGCTGGGTAGATACTCTCCTGAGAGTGACATAGCTCACACGATACGTCGGCGTCTCCCCCTCCGGTCCAGACCCTCCCCCTCTTTCCTGGAGCCCTTCATGAGCGCTTCCGCTCCCGAGACCACCACCGTTCCCGCACCGAAGAACCGTCTCGACAAGTTCTTCGAGATCACGGCGCGCGGCTCGACCGTCAGCGCCGAGATCCGCGGCGGTGTCGTCACCTTCGTGACGATGGCGTACATCGTCATCCTGAACCCGATCATCCTGTCGGGCACCCCCGACGTCTCGGGCAACGCCCTCGGCTTCCCGCAGGTCGCCGCGGTGACCGCCCTGACGGCGGGCGTCATGACGATGCTGTTCGGTCTGGTGACGCGGCTGCCGTTCGCGTTCGCCGCGGGACTGGGGATCAACTCGTTCCTCGCCGTCGGCATCGTGGGCGAGGTCACGTGGCCCGAGGCGATGGGGCTGGTCGTCATCAACGGCCTCATCATCGTGCTGCTCGCGGTCACGGGCCTGCGCCGCATGATCTTCGAGGCGGTGCCGCTCGCGCTCAAGACCGCGATCACGGTCGGCATCGGTCTGTTCATCGCCTTCATCGGCTTCGTCGACAGCGGCCTGGTCACCTCGACCGGGCTGAGCTCTCCCCCGGTCGGCCTGGGTGTCGGCGGGTCGATCGCGACCATCCCGACGGCCCTGTTCGTGCTCACGCTCGTCATCACCGCCGTGCTGTTGGTGCGCAAGGTCAAGGCGGCCCTGCTGATCGGCCTGCTCTCGGGCACCGTCATCGCCGTGATCGTCGAGGCGGTCGCCGGGCTCGGCGCCAAGGCCGACGGCAACGCCGGCGGCTGGGGTCTGACCGTCCCGACGCTTCCCGCCCAGTGGGTGAGCCTGCCCGACCTGTCGCTCGTGGGCCAGGTCGACCTGGCCGGCTCGTTCGGCCGCATCGGCGTGCTCGCCGCGCTGATGCTCGTCTTCACGCTGGTGTTCACCAACTTCTTCGACGCGATGGGCACGATGACGGGACTCTCGCGCGAGGCCGGCCTCGCCGCCCCCGACGGCACCTTCCCCCGCCTGCGATCGGCGCTGGTCATCGAGGGCATCGGCGCCGTCGCCGGTGGTGCCACGTCGTCGTCGTCGAACACCGTCTTCATCGAGTCGGGCTCGGGCATCGGCGAGGGCGCGCGCACGGGTCTCGCGAACGTCGTGACGGGCGGACTGTTCCTGCTGGCGATGTTCTTCACGCCGCTGACGAGCATCGTCCCGAGCGAGATCGCCGCCGCGGCGCTGGTCATCGTGGGTGCGCTGATGATGGCGCAGATCCGCCACGTCGACCTGAGCGACCTGTCGGTGCTCATCCCGGTGTTCCTCACCGTGACGGTCATGCCGCTGACCTACTCGATCGCGAACGGCATCGGCGCGGGCTTCGTCAGCTGGGTGCTGATCCAGGCCCTCTCGGGTCGCGCGCGTCGGGTCAGCCCGCTGCTGTGGATCGTCGCCGCCGGCTTCGTCGTCTTCTTCGCCCGCGGCCCGGTGGAGTCGCTGCTCGGCTGATCGCCGCCGCTCTTCGGGGCCTGGATGCCACGGCATCCGGGCCCCGTTCCGTCGCTGCTGCCGCGGCCCGGGGGCGGACGGCGCCGAACCCGCACCCCCTCGTCGAGGACGCACCGGTCGGTCGCCCCTCCCCCGCGGTCTCGACGATCGCGCACGGTCTCGCGGTACCCCCCCCCCCCCCCCCCCGC
>NZ_QDFT01000037.1 GCF_003075375.1 Microbacterium testaceum
GGCCATGGCATCYGCCCTCTCGCTCGCTGCGGGAAGGCTATCGCCGACACGGGTCTCGGAGAAGGGCGCCGTTGTCGGAGTTTTCGCGCGGGATCTTCCGAGTTTCGTGCGTTTCTCCGAGTTCCGGGATGTTGGCACCCGCCGCCGCCGCGCCGCCGCGCCGCCGGGCCGGGCTAGGCGCTCGCGCCGCGCCGCGCCGTCACGGATGTCGGAGAAAGGCGCCGTTCTCGGACTTTTCGCGGGGGATCTTCCGAGTTTCGTGCGTTTCTCCGAGTTCCGGGATGCCGGACCCGGCCCCGCCGCGCTGCCCGGCCCCGCCACGCCGCACGAGGCCGCGCCGCCGCCGCGACCTCAGGCCTGCCGCAGCCCTTCTTCGAGCGCGACCCACGCGAGCATCGCGCACTTGACCCGCGCGGTGTACTTCGACACCCCCGAGAGGGCAGCGGCGTCGGCGAAGGTCTCCTCGTCGAGCGGGATCTTGCCGCGTGAGCGCAGCGCCTCGCGGAACTGCGCGATGAGCGCCTCGACGTCGGCGGTCGGCATGCCGTCGTCGCCGCCGTCCTCCTGCAGCAGGGCGACGAGCATGGAGGCCGAGGACTGCGAGATCGAGCAGCCCGCGCCCTCCCAAGTGACGGATGCCACGCGGTCGCCCTCGACGTCGACGCGCAGCGTGATCTCGTCGCCGCAGATCGGGTTGCGCTGATGAATCGTCGCGCTGTGCGCGCCGGGCTCCGCGAGACCGAAGCCGCGCCGGTTCTTGGCGTGGTCGAGGATGAGCTCCTGGTACAGCGACTCCAGCCCGCTCATGCGCCGACCCCGAAGAAGCCGCGCACGCCCGACACCGCGTCGAGGAAGGTGTCGATCTCGGCCTCGGTCGTGTGGATCGCGGCGCTCGCGCGCACCGACGCCGTCAGGCCGAAGCGGCGGTGCAGCGGCTGGGCGCAGTGGTGGCCGACGCGCACCGCGACGCCGCGGGAGTCGAGGAACTGGCCCACGTCGTGCGCGTGGACCCCCTCGACCTCGAACGCCTGCAGGGCGACGCGGTCGGCGGCATCCGTGTCTCCGAGCAGACGGATGCCGTCGATCGACCGCAGTCCCTCGCGCATGCGCGTCTCGAGGGCGGCCTCGTGCGCGTGCGCCGCGTCGAGGTCGAGCCCACCGAGCCAGCGGACCGCCGCGGCGAGGGCCACGGCCTGAGACACCGGCTGCGTCCCCGGTTCGAAGCGCTGCGGCGGGGGCAGGTACTCGGCGCGGTCGAGCGTGACGGTGGTGATCATCGACCCGCCGGTGGTGAACGGCGGCAGCGCCTCGAGCACCTCGTCGCGCCCCCACAGCACCCCGATCCCGTAGGGTCCGTAGACCTTGTGCCCCGAGAAGACGGCGAGATCGACTCCGGATGCCGGAAGATCGAGCGCGAGGTGCGGAGCCGACTGGCACGCGTCGAGCACCGTCAGCGCACCCGCGCCGCGAGCGAGCGTGACGAGCTTGGCGACCGGGTTGACGATGCCGAGGACGTTCGAGACGTGCGGGAAAGCCACGACCTTCGTGCGCTCGCCGATGAGCTCGGCCGCGGCGCGCATGTCGAGCGTGCCGTCGTCGAGCACGGGGATGTGGCGCAGGCGCGCGCCCGTGCGGGCGGCGAGTTCCTGCCAGGGGATGAGGTTGGCGTGATGCTCGGCCTCGGTCACGACGATCTCGTCGCCCTCGCGCAGGCGCCCGGCGTAGCCCAGCGAACCGGCGACCAGGTTGAGGCCGGCGGTGGCCCCGTTCGTCCAGACCAGCTGCTCGGGCTCGGCGCCGACGAACGCGGCGACCGTGACACGGGCGTCTTCGAACAGCTCGGTGGCCTCGGCGGCGAGGGTGTGCGCGCCGCGGTGCACGGCGGCGTTCGCGCGCTCGAGGAAGTCGCGCTCGGCGTCGAGGACGGCGCGGGGCTTCTGGCTCGTCGCGCCGGAATCGAGGTAGACGAGGGGGTGGCCGTCGACCTCGGTCTCGAGGATCGGGAAGTCGGCGCGCACGGCGTCGACGTCGAAGGGGAGGGTCACGGTTCTAGGCTACGCGGCGGCGGGTGGGCGGGCGCCCGGGTGGGTGGGGTGGCGGGCGCGACGCGCGGGCGGCTAGGACCCATCGGGCCGCGAGACTGCATCGGGCTGACAACTCGGCGACATCCTGCAACCGAGATGTCGGCCGGATGCAGTCTCGTCGACATCCTGCAACCGAGATGTCGGCCGGATGCAGTCTCGGCGTGTCCGGGCGTCCGCGTGTCCGCGCGCCGCGCGCCGCGCGCGAGCGAAGGGTGAGGATCCGCACGCGGGCCGTTCGCGAAGCGTGAGGATCGCCTCACCGCACGACCGCGGGGCGTAGACCGGATGCCATGACCCTCACGGCCCTGCTCCCCACCCTGCGCGCCAGCATCCCGGCGCCGTTCGACCCCTCGGCGTGGCCCGCCGGATCGGCGCCGACGCTCGACGACGTCACCGTCCGCGCGGTGTCGGTCGGTCGTTACGCCGACATCTGCGGCACGCCCTGCGTGTGCACGGGGCCGGCGGTGATCCCGGCGTCGGGAGGGGTGGCATCCCCCGTCCTGTCGACGACGGTGATCGTGGCCACGGTGACGGATGCCGGCCCCGACACCGTGCGCCTGGACGCGTGCGCCGCGGGTCTCGATGTCATCTGGCGCGAGGCACGGCTGCTGGGTCGGGTGTCGCACGCGTACGACGAGCCGTTCGCCGTGCTCGACGCCCATGGGGAGGAACCGTGCGGCACGGTGGTGCTCCCCGGCGATGTGCGGGTGGGCGACCGGATCGCCGTCCCCTGCCCCGGATGCCACACGGTCGGCGAGGTCCGCTGATGCTGCTGCACTCGATCGTCTACGCCTGCCGCTGCGCCCGCGTGCAGGCCGAGTTCGAGGCCTGCGCGGCCGACGACGAGGTCGAGGGCGAGCCCGGCTCCCGCTGAACCGACGTGCCGGGCTCCGAAGTGGATGCCGCCATCCGGCGCATCGCAGGCGAGTCACACCACCAGTCGGTACCCCATGCCCTGTTCGGTCAGCAGGTGCACCGGCGCCGAGGGGTCGGCTTCGAGCTTCTTGCGCAACTGCGACATGTACAGCCGCAGGTACCCGCTGTCGGCGACCTGCTCGCTCGCCCAGATCTCTTTCAGCAGCGTCTGGCGGGTGACCAGCGACCCGGGGTTGCGGGCGAGGAACTCGAGCATCCGCCACTCCGTCGGCGTGAGGTGCACGCGCGCGCCGTCCCGCAGTACGGCCTTCGCCGCCAGGTCGACCTCGACGTCGCCGAAGCGCACGGTCGACTCCCCGCTCGCGGGAACCGTGCGCCGCGCGTGCACGCGCAGGCGCGCGAGCAGCTCGTCGATCTGGAACGGCTTGGTCACGTAATCGTCGGCTCCCGCGTCGAGGGCCTCGACCTTGTCGGCCGAGCCGGTGCGTCCCGAGACGACGATGATCGGCGCGGTCGTCCAGCCGCGTAGCGCCTGGATCACCTGCACGCCGTCGAGGTGCGGCATCCCGAGGTCCAGCAGGACGAGATCGGGGTGGGCCTGGGCGGCGAGCGTGATGGCCGCGGCCCCGTCGGCCGCGGCGACGACGTCGTAGCCGTGCGCGGCCAGCGTGATGCGCAGGGCCCGGACCAACTGCGGGTCGTCGTCGGCGATGAGGATCTTCACGCGATGCTCCTGGGGGTTCCGGATGCCGTGGCATCCGCTTTCTCGACGGGCAACGCCACCACCATCGTGAGGCCGCCGCCGGGGGTGTCTTCGGGGGTGAGGGTGCCGCCCATGCCCTCGGCGAAACCGCGCGAGAGGGCGAGGCCCAGGCCGAGCCCGGCTGTGTTGTCGGTGTCGCCCAGCCGTTGGAACGGCGAGAACATGTCCTCGCGGCGGTCGGCCGCGATGCCGGGGCCGTGATCGATGACGCGGATCTCGGCGGTCCCGCCCAGGCGGCTCGTCGCGATGCGGACGCGCTCGCCGTCGGGGGTGTACCGCTGCGCGTTGGTGAGCACGTTGACGAGCACGCGCTGCAGCAGGACGGGGTCGGCGCGCAGCAGGGGCAGGTCGGGGTCGAGCGCGAGTTCGACGTCGTCGGGGCCGAGGTCGAGCTCGTCGAGGGCCATCAGCACGACGCCCGCCGCATCGGTCGCCGTCAGCGACACGGCGAGCACGCCCGCCTGCACGCGGCTGACGTCGAGCAGGTCGGTGACCAGCACCGACAGCGTCGCGAGGCTCTCGTCGGCGGTCTCGAGCAGCTCGCGGCGGTCGTCGTCCGACAGCTGGTCGCCCGCGGCGCGCAGACCGCCGAGCGAGGCGACGGCCGCGGCCAGGGGCCGGCGCAGGTCGTGGCTCACCGCCGACAGCAGGGCGCTGCGCACCTGGTCGGTCTCGGCGAGGGCCCCCGCCTCGGCGGCCGTCTCGGCCAGGTCGGTGCGCTCGAGGGCGGCGGCGAGCTGCGCGACGACGACGTCGAGAAGGCGGCGTTCTCCGGCATCCAGATCCCGGCCGTGCAGCTCGAGCACGGCACGGTCGACTCCGACCGGCACGGCGGTGGAGCGTTCGTCGCGCACCGGCTCGCCGTCGGTGGCGATGACGTCGCCGTTCGCCGCGATCAACCGCACCCCCGCCAGGCCGAACGCCTCGCGGGCCCGACTGACCAGCGCGGGCACGGCGCTCTCGCCGCGCAGCACGCTCCCGGCGACGGTGGCGAGCAGCTCGGCCTCGGCGGCGGCGCGGCGAGCCGAACGCGCCCGGCGGGCGGCCTGGTCGACGACGATGCTGACGAGCGTCGCGATGACCACGTACAGCGCGAGGGCGAGCGCATTGGCCGGGTTGCTGATCGTGACGGTGTACAGCGGCTCGATGAACAAGAAGTTCAGCGTGAAGCCCGACAGCACGGCCGCGAACAGGGCGGGCCAGATGCCGCCGATCAGCGCGACGACGACGACGAGCAGCTGGTACACCAGCACGTCGGCGGCGACGGAGTCGTCGGACCCGGTCGACAGCAGCAGCATCGAGATGAGCGGTCCGCCGACGAGGGCGGTGACGAAGCCCAGGATGCGACGCTTCGCGCTCAGAGCGGGCCCGACCAGGCGGGGGAGGGCGAAGCGCCCGCCGGCGCGCGCGTGGTTGACGATGTGCACGTCGATGTCGCCCGACAGCCGGATGACGGTCGCGCCGATGCCGGGGCCGGTCAGGGCCGTCGCGAGTCGTCCGCGTCGGCTCACACCGATCACGAGCTGCGAGGCGTTGACCGAGCGGGCGAAGTCGACCAGGGCGGTCGCCGGGTCCTCGCCGACGACCTGGTGATACGACCCGCCGAGGGTCTCGACCAGCGCCCGCTGCTCGGCGAGGGCCCCGGGAGCGCTCGCGCGCAGGCCGTCCTGCGTCGACACGTGCACCGCGAGCAGTTCGCCTCCGGCCGATCGCGCCGCGATCCGCGCGCCGCGGCGCAGCAGCGTCTCGCCCTCGGGTCCGCCGGTCAGGGCCACGACGACGCGCTCGCGCGCCTGCCACGTCCCCTCGATGCCGTGCTCGGTGCGGTAGCGCTGCAGCGCGGAGTCGACCTCGTCGGCGAGCCACAGCAGGGCGAGTTCGCGCAGCGCCGTGAGGTTGCCCAGGCGGAAGTAATTCGACAGCGCCGCGTCGATGCGCTCGGCCGGGTACACCGAGCCCGCCGCGAGACGGTCCCGCAGCGATTGCGGCGCCAGGTCCACGACCTCGATCTGATCGGCGGCGCGCACCACGGCATCCGGGACCGTCTCGCGCTGGGTCACCCCGGTGATCTTCTCGACCACGTCGTTGAGCGATTCGATGTGCTGCACGTTGACGGTGGTGATGACGTCGATCCCCGCGTCCAGCAGGTCGTTCACGTCGAGCCAGCGCTTGTCGTGCCGCGAGCCGGGGGCGTTGGTGTGGGCGAGCTCGTCGACGAGGGCGATCTGCGGATGCCGCTCGCGCACGGCATCCAGGTCCATCTCGTCGAGCGCGACCCCGCGGTGGGCGACGGCCCGGCGCGGGAGGACCTCGAGGCCCTCCGCCTGCGCGGCCGTGGCGACGCGGCCGTGGGTCTCGACGACCGCGATGACGACGTCACGTCCCTCGTCGCGCAGGCGCCGCCCCTCTTCGAGCATCTCGTACGTCTTGCCGACGCCCGGCGCCATGCCGAGCAGCACGCGCAGCCGCCCGCGCTTCACGCGGCGCTCCCGGCGGTGGGGCGTTGGGTGGGGGCGGGGGTGGGGGCGCGGCGGGCGGTGGCGCGTTGGGTGGCGTCACGTTGGGTGGCGTCAAAGTGTCGCGTGGGCGCTTGATTCGTGCCAAATGGCGCCGATGAAACGGCGGTGGCGGGGCGTTGGGCGGTGACGGCGCGTTGGGTGGCGTCAAAGTGTCGCGCGCGCGCTTGATGTGTGCCAAACGGCGCCAATGAGACGGCGGCGGCGGCGGCGGAGCGGCGGGTGGTGACAGCGCGTTGGGTGGCGGCAAAGTGTCGCGCGCGCGCTTGATTCGTGCCAAATGGCGCCGATGAAACGGCGGTGGCGGCGGAGCGGCGGGCGGCAACGCGTTGGGTGGCGTCAAAGTGCGGCGCGCGCGCTTGATGCGTGCAAAATGGCGCCGATGAAACGGGTGCGATGCGCAGCGACGACACCACGGCGCGCCACCGCCGCCGCGCGAGAGGCGCGACGGCGGCGGCGGAGGGCATGCGCATGACGACGATTCTCGTCGCTCAGCGGGCGTCGAGCGCGCGATTGAGCTCCACGACGTTGACGCGCGGATCGCCGAGGTATCCGAGGTCGCGGGGCAGCGTGTGCGCGGCGACGAGCGCCTCGACGTCGGAGACCGGGATGCCACGGGCCTCGGCGACCCGCGCCACCTGACGCTCGGCGTTCGCGACCGAGATGTCGGGGTCCAGGCCCGAGCCCGAGGCGGTGAGCGCGTCGACGGGGATCGTGCCGTCTCCATCGAGCACGCGCGACGCCTCCTCGCGCTCCGAGATTGAGGCGATGAGGTCCTCGTTCTCGGGCCCGAGGTTCGATCCGCTCGACGCGGCGGCGTCGTAGCCGTCGCCGGCCGCCGAGGGACGCGACTGGAAGTACTGCGGCAGCGCGGCGCCGTCGGCATCCGTGAAGGACTGCCCGATGAGCTGCGAGCCGGCAACCGTGCCATCGGCCGCGGAGACGAGCGAGCCGTTGGCCTGGAACGGCAGGGCGACCTGGCCGATCGCGGTGATCAGCAGCATGTAGCCCACGCCGAGGAGGGCGGTGAAGACGAGCATCGCGCGGACGGCGACACCCGCAGTACGCAGGGTGAGACGCATGACGGGGCCTTTCAGAATCCCGGCAGCAGGCTCACGACGAGGTCGATGAGCTTGATGCCGATGAAGGGGACGAGGACGCCGCCAAGTCCGTAGACGAGCAGGTTGCGGCTGAGGATGCTCGCGGCGCTCGCAGCGCGGTATTTCACACCGCGCAGGGCGAGGGGGATGAGCACGATGATCACGATCGCGTTGAAGATGATCGCGCTCAGGACAGCGGATGCCGGAGACGACAGCTGCATGACGTTGAGCACCGCGAGGCCCGGGAACACCCCCATGAACATCGCCGGGATGATGGCGAAGTACTTCGCGATGTCGTTGGCGAGCGAGAACGTCGTGAGCGCGCCGCGCGTGATGAGCAGCTGCTTGCCGATGCGCACGATGTCGATGAGCTTGGTCGGGTCGCTGTCGAGGTCGACCATGTTGCCGGCCTCTTTCGCGGCCGAGGTGCCCGTGTTCATCGCGACGCCCACGTCGGCCTGCGCGAGGGCGGGGGCGTCGTTGGTGCCGTCACCGGTCATCGCGACGAGGTTGCCGCCCTCCTGTTCGCGCTGGATCAGGGCGAGCTTGTCTTCGGGCGTGGCCTCGGCGAGGAAGTCGTCGACACCCGCCTCGGCGGCGATCGCCTTGGCGGTGAGCGGGTTGTCGCCCGTGATCATCACGGTGCGGATGCCCATCGCGCGCAGCTCGCCGAAGCGCTCGCGCAGGCCGTCCTTGACGACGTCCTTGAGGTGGATGACGCCGAGCAGGCGGCCGACGCCCGTTCCGGACGACGCCGGCGTCCATGTCGCCACGACGAGCGGGGTGCCGCCGGACTGCGCGATGGCATCCGTCTCGCTCAGCAGCTGCGCGCGCAGCGCCGTCGCGACGGGCGTCCCCGTGGATTCGAGCCAGGCGAGCACGGCCGCGCTCGCGCCCTTGCGCACCTGCGTGCCGTCGGCCAGGTCGAGTCCGCTCATGCGCGTCTGCGCGGTGAAGGGCACCGGCTCGGCGCCGCGGGGCATCTCGGCGACGATGCCCTGCGCGGCGGCGAGCTCGACCACCGAGACGCCCTCGGGCGTGGGGTCGGCCTGCGACGACAGCGAGGCGTACTCGGCGAGCAGCGGCCCGCCGACGCCGTCGAGCGGCACGAAGGCCGAGGCCCGACGGTTTCCGTAGGTGATGGTGCCGGTCTTATCGAGCAGCAGGGTGGTGACGTCGCCCGCGGCCTCGACCGCGCGCCCCGACATCGCCAGGACGTTGCGCTGCACCAGGCGGTCCATGCCGGCGATGCCGATCGCGCTCAGCAGCGCGCCGATCGTCGTCGGGATGAGGCAGACCAGCAGCGCCACGAGCACGGGGATCGAGACGGGGGACGCCGCGTACGAGGCGATCGGGTTCAGCACCAGCACGACCACGACGAACACGATCGACAGGCTCGCGAGCAGGATGTTCAGCGCGATCTCGTTGGGCGTGCGCTGACGCGAGGCGCCCTCGACGAGCGCGATCATGCGGTCGACGAACGTCTCGCCCGGCTTCGAAGTGATCTTCACCACGATGCGGTCGCTGAGGACGCGCGTGCCGCCGGTGACGGCGCTGCGGTCGCCCCCGGATTCGCGCACGACGGGGGCCGACTCGCCGGTGATGGCCGACTCGTCGACGGTCGCGATGCCCGAGACGATGTCGCCGTCGCCGGGGATGAGCTCACCGGTCTCGACCAGCACGACATCGCCGACGCGCAGGTCGCCCGAGGGCACGTCCTCGGTGGAGGCTCCGGATGCCGAGGGGTCCGCCTTCGCGTCGTACGAGACCACGCGGCGGGCCGAGGTCGTCGTGCGGGTCTTGCGCAGCGTGGCCGCCTGGGCCTTGCCGCGGCCCTCGGCGACGGACTCGGCGACGTTGGCGAAGAACACCGTGAGCCACAACCACACGGCGATGCCCCACGTGAAGCCGAAGGGGAGGGTGTCGTCGCGGCCGCCGACGAACGGCTCGGCGATCGCGATGAGCGTCGTCAGCGCCGCCCCCACCCAGACGAGGAACATCACGGGGTTGCGCCACTGCGCGGCAGGGTTGAGCTTCTTCGCGGCGCCCGGCGTGGCGGCGACGATCTGCGCGGCGCTGAACGCGCGGCGCGGGGCGGGTGCGGCCTCGTCCGCGGGGGCGGGGGCCGGAGCGTGGGTGACGGTGGACATCAGAGCGAGAGCCCTTCAGCGAGGGGTCCGAGGGTGAGGACCGGGAAGTAGGTCAGAGCCGTGACGATCACGGCGACGCCGGCGAGCAGACCGGCGAATTGCGGGCGGTGCGTCGGCAGGGTTCCGACGGTCGCCGGCACGGCATCCTGTGCCGCGAGGGCACCGGCCAGCGCAAGCACGAACACGATCGGCAGAAAGCGTCCGAGCAGCATCGCGACACCGAGCGCGGTGTTGAACCACGGGGTGTTGGCCGTGAGACCGGCGAAGGCGGAGCCGTTGTTGTTCGCCGCCGAGGTGAAGGCGTAGAGCACCTCGCTCAGCCCGTGCACGCCCGGGTTGTAGATCGACGTCGCCTCGACGTCGGACCGGATGGACGGGATGCCGAAGCTCAGCGCCGTCCCGGCCAGCACGAGGGTCGGCGTGACGAGGATGTACAGGCTCGCCAGCTTGATCTCGCGCGGCCCGATCTTCTTGCCGAGGTACTCGGGCGTACGGCCGATCAGCAGGCCGCCGACGAACACCGCGATCACGGCGAGGATCAGCATGCCGTACAGGCCCGAGCCGACGCCGCCGGGGGCGACCTCGCCGAGCATCATGTTGATCATCGGCATCATGCCGCCCAGCGCCGTGTAGCTGTCGTGCATCGAGTTGACGGCACCGGTCGAGGTGAGGGTGCTCGTCGAGCCGAACAGCGTCGAGCCGAACAGGCCGAAGCGCACCTCTTTGCCCTCCAACGCGCCGCCCGCGAGCATCGGGGCCGTTCCGGCGCCGGCCATCTCGGCCCAGGTGAGAAGGGCGGTGGATGCCGCGAAGATCGCCGCCATGACACCGAGGATCGTGTAGCCCTGACGGTCGTCGCCGATGATGCGGCCGAACGCGCGGGGCAGCGAGAAGGGGATGACGAGCATGAGGAAGATCTCGAAGAGGTTCGTCCACGGCGCGGGGTTCTCGAACGGGTGCGCGGAGTTGACGTTGAAGAATCCGCCGCCGTTCGTGCCGAGCAGTTTGATGGCCTCTTGGGATGCCACCGGCCCACCCGAGATCGACTGGGTCGCCCCGGCCAGGGTCGTGGCATCCGTGAAGCCGTTCAGGTTCTGGATGACGCCGCCCGCGAGCAGGACGATCGCCGCGACGATCGAGAACGGCAGCAGCAGGCGCAGCGTGCCGCGGACGAGGTCGACCCAGAAGTTGCCGATCACGGCGCTGCGGCGGTACGCGAAACCGCGCACCAGGGCCACGGCGATCGCGATGCCCACCGCGGCCGACACGAAGTTCTGCACCGTGAGCGCGGCGAACTGCACCGTGTAGCCGAGGGTGGACTCACCCGCGTACGACTGCCAGTTGGTGTTCGTCACGAACGACACGGCGGTGTTGAACGACAGTGCCTCGCCGGGGGCCTCGAGGCCGAGGGCGAAGGGCAGGACGGCCTGCAGGCGCATGAGCGCGTAGACGAAGACGACGCCGACGAACGAGAACAGCAGCACTGAGCGCAGGTACGCCTGCCATGTCTGGGCGCTGCGCGCGTCGACGCCGATCAGACGGTAGACGCCGCGCTCGACGGCGAGGTCGCGCTCGCCGGTGTAGATGCGGGCGATGTAGTCGCCGAGGGGGCGGTAGGCCAGGCCCAGGGCGACGATGAGCGTGAGGCTGGTCAGGACGATCGACCAGATGGTTCCAGCGTCCATGGATCAGAACTTCTCGGGACGGACGAGCGCGACCACGAGGTACACGACGGCGGCGACGGCCAGGACGGCGGCGAGGATCGAGAAGAGGATCACGGTCGGTCGCCTCCGCGTCCGGCGGGGCGGGCGGACGAGGGGCGGGCCTCGGGGCCCAGCTTCTCGACCCCCTTGGCGACGAGCGCGACCAGCGCGAACAGCGCGGCGGTCACGGCGAGGAAGACGACATCGAGCACGACGACTCCAGGTTCGGGTGTGTCCGCGGCGGACCGCGGGCGCCGCGGGGCGGCACGTGTGTCGATACAACTCCGCCGGGGCTCGACATCCGTCGGCCCTAACGCTTTCCCTACGGGTCGCTCGCGGACGCATACGGAGTGCTTACGCCCGGCGGCGGCCGGTGCCGCTGCCCGTCGGCACCACGGAGCGAACCGGCGGATGATGGGAGCATGGCCGACTCGGACGTGCGCGTGAACGCGCACCTCGTGATCCCCGCGGCCGAGCTGTCGTGGCGTTTCTCACGCTCGTCGGGCCCGGGCGGTCAGGGCGTGAACACCGCGGATTCCCGGGTGGAGCTGATGTGGGATGCCGCGGCATCCGCGGTTCTGTCCCCCGTCCAGCGCGAGCGGGTGCGGGAGCGGCTCGGGAACCGTCTCGTCGACGGCGTGCCGACGATCGCGGCGTCGGAGCACCGGGCCCAGCTGCGCAACCGCGATGTGGCGCGAGCGCGGCTCGCCGCCCTCGTGGCCGAGGCCGTGCGGCCGCCCGCCCCGCCGCGACGCGCGACGAAGCCGACGCGCGGCTCGAAGGAGCGCCGCCTGCAGGCCAAGCAACGCCGCACCGACGTGAAACGCATGCGCCGGCGCCCCACCGACTGACCCCCGCCCGCCCCCGCCCGCCCCCCGCCCCGCCCTCCGCCCCCCGGGGCCCCCCGGGGGTTGAGTGTCCAAGACATGCGGATGCCGAGCGTCCCCCGTCCGCGTGTCTTGGACACTCGACAGCATGAGCCGGCGCCCGGCGCCCGGCGCCCCGGCCGCCGGGCGCGGGCGGGTGCGGGGCACCGGCGGAACCCGGCGGAACCCGGCGGAACCCGGCGGAACCCGGCGGACCCGGGGGTCAACGCCGAACGCCCCCGCCCGAGAAGGGCGAGGGCGTCCGGGCCGGCTCAGGAGGCCGAGGTCGGCGGCGTCTTCTTGACGCGCTGGGCCGGGACCTCGGCGACGGGACGACCGCTGCGGGACTGCCCCGGCAGGGGGCGCGAGCGGCGGCCGTAGATGAGCTCGGAAGAGTCCAGCAGCCACGGCACGAGGGTGATCGTCACGCCGTGCACGAGCATCAGCTGCTGCGCGAGGCGGCGCGAGCGGCGGTTGTGCAGGAGCGACTCCCACCAGTGGCCCACGATGAACTGCGGCAGGTAGACCGTGACGACGGCCGAGCCGTTGTTCTCGCGGTACTTCTTGATGAAGGTCGACACCGGCGAGCTGTACGTGCGGTACGGCGAGTCGATGATGACGAGGGGGAGGGGCATGTCGTGCTCGGCCCACTCCTTCTGCAGCTTGGCCGCATCCTCGTCGGTGATGGCGACGTGCACGGCGAGCGTCTTGTCGTGGTTGGCCGCCAGGGCGTAGTCGATGGCCTTCATGACCGGCTTCTGCAAGCGGTTCACCAGCACGATCGCCACGTCGCCCGACGAGCCGAAGTGCACGTCGTCGTCCATGCGGATCTCGTGCTCGACGTCGCGGTAGTACCGGTTCACGCCGAGCATGAGGACCGCGAGGATCGGGATGGCGATGAAGACCAGCCAGGCGCCGTGCGTGAACTTGGTGATCGTGACGATCAGCAGCACGAGTACCGTCATGCCGGCGCCGATCGAGTTGATCCACAGGCCCGAGATGGCGGAGCGACGCTCGATGGCCGCGGACTGCTGCTTCGCGGCCTCCGCGGGGAGATCGTTCAGTCCTCGCAGCGCGCGGCGCCAGTGGCGCACCATCCCGATCTGACCGAGCGAGAACGACACGAACACCCCGATGATGTACAGCTGGATCAGCGTCGTGAGGTTGGCCTGGTAGACGATCAGCACGCCGATCGCGACGATGCCGAGGATGATCATGCCGTTCGAGTAGACCAGCCGATCGCCGCGGGTGTTGAGGGACTTCGGAGCGTAACCGTCACGCGCGAGCACGGCGCCCAGCAGCGGGAAGCCGTTGAACGCGGTGTTGGCGGCGAGCAGCAGCACGCACGCCGTCGCGGCCTGGATGATGAAGAACGGGATGCTCCCCATGCCGAAGGTCGCGGCGGCGACCTGCGCCATGAGGCTCGGTTGCGGATTGTTCGCGCAGTCGAAGCCGATCAGGTTGCACGGGTTCTCGGCGTACTGCACGCCCGCGATGAGGGCGAGCGCGGTCAGACCGGCGAACAGCATGATGGCGATGCCGCCCATCATGGTGAGCGTCGTCTGGGCGTTGCGGATCTTCGGCATCCGGAACGCGGGCACGCCGTTCGACACGGCCTCCACTCCCGTCAGGGCCGAGCAGCCGCTCGAGAACGCGCGCAGGATGAGCAGGATCAGCGCGGCCTGCGTGAGCGATTCGGCCTGCACGGTGTACTCGGCGCTCGACGCGTGCGGGGCGTCGCCGAAGACGGCGCGGCCCAGGCCGACGACGATCATCACCGCGACCGAGCCGATGAAGAGGTAGGTCGGGATGGCGAACACGCTCGACGCCTCGCGCACGCCGCGCAGGTTGACGATGACGATGAGGATGACGAAGCCGACCGCGATCTCGACCCGGAACGGGTTGAGCGCCGGCAGCGCCGAGATGATGTTGTCGACCCCGGATGCCACCGACACGGCGACCGTGAGCACGTAGTCCACGAGCAGGGCGGCGGCCACCACCACGCCCGGCACCTCGCCCAGGTTCTTGCTCGCGACCTCGTAGTCCCCACCGCCCGAGGGGTAGGCCTTGATGAGCTGACGGTAGCTGAGCACCACCACGACCAGCAGCACCACGACGGCCACCGCGACCCACGGGCTGAGGGTCAGCAGGGCCGTTCCGCCGATGAGCAGGATCATCAGCAGTTCCTGCGGGGCGTAGGCCACGGAGGAGAGGGCGTCGGAGGCGAAGATGGGCAGCGCCATCTTCTTCGGGAGGAGCTGCTCGTCGAGTTTCTCGGAGGTGAGGGGCTCGCCGATCAGGATGCGTTTCGCGATCGGCGTCTCTTCGCCGTCAACGCGACTTTCGTCAGTCACGGCGCGCGACATTACGCCCCCTGGACGCTGGGCGCAATCTGACGCGCACGACGTTCACCCCCCGGTCGTCGGAACGTGACCGGGCAGTGCAGGATACCGTCGCGCCGAGGGTAACCGGCGCGGGGTCGGGATTCTTCCCGCCCCGCCTTTCCCTATGCTCGCGGGGTGGACAACATCGTGGGCTCGGGGCTGCTCGCCGTCGTCGCGGGGGCGGTCGTGGCGGTGCTGGCCTTCGTGCCGTTCGTGGCGCTGAGTTACCGTCGGCGGGGCGGCCTGACCCTCTGGCGCTCGGTGCTGTGGGCGGGGGCCGCCGTGTACTTCTGGGCGATCTGGACGTACACCCTCGTCCCCCTGCCCGATTCCGAGACCTACCGCTGCGCGGGGGTCAACCTGCGCCCGTTCGAGTTCGTCGACGAGATCCGCGCGGCCGTCGCCGTCTCGGGCCGCTATCTCACCGACCCCGTCGTGCTGCAGGTCGCGCTGAACGTGCTGCTCTTCCTGCCTCTCGGGTTCTTCCTGCGGGTGCTCGGGGGGCGCGGCATCCTGATCGCGGGTCTCGCGGGCGTGGCGACCTCGGGCCTCATCGAGACGACCCAGCTGACCGGCGTGTGGGGCCTCTTCCCGTGCGCGTACCGCGTGTTCGACGTCGACGATCTGATCGCGAACACCTCGGGGGCGCTGCTGGGCTCGATCCTGGCGTTCGCGGTGCCCGCGCAGCATCGCGGTCTGACGAAGCGGGCGGATGCCGAGCACCCCCGCCCCGTGACCCGCCGCCGCCGGCTGCTCGGGATCGTCTGCGATGTCGTGGGTGTCGGCCTGGTCGGCTTCGCGGTGTCGATCCTGGTGCAGGCCGCGATCGCGCTCACCCTCGGCGATGCCGCGACCTTCTCGACCGACGAGGTCGCCTCTCTCGCCGGAACCCTCGTCTCGGCGGGCGTCTGGCTCGGTGTCGTCCTGGCGACCGGTCGCTCGGTGGGCGATCTCGCGACCCGGGTGCGCTTCACGAACGGGCTGCTGCCGGGGTGGCTCGCCCGGCCGCTGCGGTTCGCGACCGGGGCGGGGGCCTACGCGATGCTCGGCGCCCTGCCGGCGCCGTGGTCGCTGCTGGCGCTCGTGCTGGCGCTGGCGACGGCTGCGCTGCTCGTCGTGTGGCCCGACGGCCGGGGACTCACCGGCTGGATCGGTCGCCGCCGTCTCGTCGACGACCGCGCCGGCGTGCAGAGCCCGACGGTGGATCGCCTTCGCCGGATCCGATGACAGGGTTTGGCCGACACGACGTCCCGGAGCAGGGCGCGGCGCGGAGCTCAACCCGCCGCGGCGAATTCCCGGTGAGAACGCCCATCAGCACCTCGTCGTGGAAGCGGCCTCCGTGGAACGCCACCGCCCGACGCACGCCCTCGCGGACGAAACCCGCCTTCTCGTAGGCGCGCAGGGCTCGCGTGTTGAAGGCCCACACCCGCAGCTCGACCTTGTTCAGGCCCAGCTCGTCGAAGGCGTAGCGCAGCATCGTGCGGGTGGCATCCGTCCCGTAGCCCCGGCCGACCGCGTCGGGGCCGATGATGATCGCGAAGGTCGCCACACGCGCCGGCAGACCGCCTCCCCACAGCGTCGTGTGCCCGATGAGTCGTCCCTCTTCGTCGTCGATGCTGAAGCCGGCCCCGCCGGGGGAGTCGTTGCGGCTCCACGCCTGGAACATCTCGCGCACGGATGCCGCGGGCCGATGCTGCACGCCGCCCTGCTGCAGAACCGCCGCGTCGTCGCGACGCCACCAGTCCACGAGAGGGTCGAGATCGGCGTCCGTGGTCGCCCGCAGGCGGACCCGTTCGCCGCGCAGGAGCTCGGCTCCGTAGGCGAGGGCAGAGGCGGTGTCGCGGAGGTCGTCCATTCCTCGACCGTAGCGGGGCGGCGCCGTCGTGCGGGGTTCGCGGGCGGGCGGTGGGGTGCAGGCATCCGGAACCGGGGTGTCGGGCGTGCGCCCCGCCACCGCCGCACGTCTCTCGCCGCCGAAGCATAGGCCGCACCGGTGTCGGTGGGCCCGCCTAGGCTGGATGCCAGGGAGTGACATGTCGTCGAGAGCAGGGCGCGCGCAGCGCGCGGTCCGCGGTGCCGCCGCGGCCGCCGTGGCGACCTTCGTCGCGACCGTCTCGCACGGCGCCGTCGACTCCGCCCTGCCGTCCGCGATCAACATCGCGGTCGCGCTGTGCCTCGCCACCCCCGTGTGCGTGCTGCTGGCCGGCCGCGCGATGTCGTGGTGGCGACTGTCGACCGCGGTGGTGCTCAGCCAGGCGTTGTTCCACGGCATCCTGGCCCTCGACCTGACCGGGGGCGGCACCGCGGCCACGGCGGCGCACCACGGCGCGACGACGATGGCCTGGGATGCCGTCGCCCCCGCGCACACGATGCACTCGCCCTGGATGTGGGCCGCGCACGCGTTCGCCGCGGTCGTGACGATCGCAGCGCTCGGCCGCGGCGAACGGGCCCTGCAGGCGATCACGCGCTTCGTCGTCGCCGTTCTGGCCGTGCTGCGGCCGTTCCGCGGTCTCGGCGTGCGGACCGATGCCGCGCCCTCGGCCCCCGAGCCGCTGCTGCTGACGAGGGCGATGACGGTGTTGTCGCCGATGAGGCATCGGGGTCCGCCGCGCGCGGCGTGACACCCCGACCCCTCTTCCGCGCGTGAAGCGCCTTTTCGGCGCGCGCCCCTTCAAAAAGCAGCACCATGTCTCGCAAGACCACTCTTCGTCGTGCCCTCGTCGGCCTCACCGCCGGCGCGGCCCTCGCGATCGCCGCGCCCCTCGCGGCGTCGGCCCACGTCACCGTCAACCCCACCACCGCCACCCCCGGCAGCTACGCCACCGTCAACTTCCGCGTGCCGACCGAGTCCGAGACGGCATCCACCGTCAAGGTCGAGGTCGACCTGCCCACCGACACCCCGCTCAGCGCGGTGCTCGTCGAGCCCGTTCCCGGCTGGACCGCGACCGTCGAGAAGGGCGCGCTGCCCGCGCCCGTCGAGGTCGAGGGCAACACCATCTCGGATGCCGCGCTGAAGATCGTGTGGCAGGCCGACCCGGGTGTGGGCATCGGTCAGGACCAGTTCCAGATGTTCTCGGCCGTCCTCGGTCCCATCCCCGACACCGGGCACCTCGTGCTCCCGGCGACGCAGACCTACTCGGACGGCGAGGTCGTGGACTGGGCGGCGACGCCCGACGAGGTCGCGGCCGACGACACGCTCGAGCCCGCGCCGGTGCTCTACATCAACGACACCCCGCCGACCGGTGAGCACAGCCACGGCGGACACGGCACCGCGTCGGCGGCGCCCGCGATGGACGACATGGCGGCCGCGTCGACCACGTCGGACGACTCCTCGGGCGTCGCGCTCGGCCTGAGCATCGCGGCGCTCGTGGTCGCGGCCGCGGGTGCGGTGCTCGGCGCCCTGGCGTTCGCGCGTCGCCCGAAGCGCGGCTGATCGTGCGCTCCCGGAACACGCTGCGTCGGGTTCTGGCCGGGGCGGTGGTGGTCGCTGCGGCGATCACCGCCGCCCTCGGCGGGGCGACGGCGGCATCCGCCCACGACAGTCTCGTCTCGTCGACTCCCGCCGCGGGCGACAGCGTCGCATCGCTGTCCGAGGTCTCGCTCGACTTCAGCGCCAACCTGCTCGGCTACGACGGCGGAAACATCGTCATCGTGCTCGGCCCCGACGGCCGGCACTACGAGAGCGACTGCGTGGGACTCGCGGGCCCGACGCTCACCCTGCCGGTCGCCCTCGGCGCGCCCGGTGACTACACCGTCGAGTGGCGCGCGGTGTCGTCGGACGGCCACCCCGTCTCGGGTGTCATCCCCTTCACCTACACGGGCGCGAGTCAGTCCGAGGGCACGGATGCCTCGGTGTGCGCGAGCGCGGCCGGGGCGACCGCGGCGCCCGAGGCGTCGTCCGCCGCGTCCGAGAGCGCGGGCATGTCCGGTCTGACGATCGGTCTGCTCGCCGGAGGCGCGGTGATCGTGCTGGTCGGCGTGCTCGTGGTGATCATCGTGCGGTCGCGGCCCAAGGAGGATTGAGCCGCGGCCACCTGTAGCCCCGTAGAGCCCGGGGCTACAGGCTGCCGCCCGGCACCGAGAACGTGTCGCAGGCGTTGACACCACCGTCGTGGCCCACGCCGAACCACCGCGTGCGCTGCTCGCTCGACCCGTGCGTGAAGCTCTCGGGGTTGACGACCCCGCCGGATTCGGCCTGGATGTGGTCGTCGCCGACGGCCGACGCGGCCGACAGGGCATCGGCGATCTGCTGCTGCGTCGGCGGCTGCAGATAGGGCGTGCCGTTCTCGTCGACCTGCTCGCTCGCGGCGGCGACCCAGGCCCCGGCATAGCAGTCGGCCTGCAGCTCGGTGCGGACGCCGTTGCTGTCGGGGCCCGTCCCGTTGTTCGGGTACTGCTGCATCACGCCGGTCAGGTTCTGCACGTGATGGCCGTACTCGTGTGCGAGCACGTAGAGCTGGGCGAGGGGGCCGGCGGTCGTGTCGTACTGCGACCGCAGCAGCGAGAAGAACGTCGGGTCGACGTAGACGGTCTCGTCCGGCGGGCAGTAGAACGGGCCGGTCGCGTTCGACGCGGTGCCGCACGAGCTCGAGGTCGCCTGGTCGACGATGACGAGCTGCGGCTCGCGATACCCGTCGAGGCGCTGCTGCCAGAACTGATCGATGTCGAGCGAGGCGGCGGCCAGTCGGCACGAGTCGTCGGTGTTGGCATCCCGTCCGGTCTGACAGTCGGCGATCGTCTCGCCGCCGCTCTGCGGACCGGCCGGCGCACCCCCGCCGAGCAATCCGGTCAGGTCGGTGCCGGTGAAGGCCGAGATCAGGAACACCACGATCGCACCGAGGCCCACGGCGCCACCGCCGACGGCCGCGACCGTCCCGCCGCGGCGCTTCGCCGAGTTGCCGCCGACGCGGGCGTTGTCGTTGAACGTCACGATCGAACCGTACGCCCGCACGTCGTCAACGTCACGGGGCTGGACATCGGCGCGGAAAGACCGGTCGAGTGTCCACGACACGCCGCCTCGCTCGCGCGCCGTGCGGCGCGCCGTGGACACTCGACGGAGAAGGGCTCCCTAGGCCAGGAACTCCCGGGCGGCGACCACCAGGTTCTCGACGCCGCGGTCGAGCGTGGGCTGGAGCACCGGGGCGAAGAACGGCGAGTGGTTCGTCGGGATGTCGCGCTCGATGGTGCCGCCGGCCACGGCATCCGCGAATTTCTGCGGGTCCACCCCGCCCCAGAACCAGAACACCAGCGGTGCTCCCGATTCGCGGGCGAACCACGAGACGTCCTCGCTGCCGGTGAACATGCCGGGGTCGACGACCGCCCCCTCGCCGAACGCGCGGCGGAACGCGTGGCTCAACCGCGCGGTGGCGTCGACGTCGTTGATGGTCGGCGGCAGGGAGTGATCCGTCGTGATCGTGGGTTCCTTCTCGGCTCCGGATGCCAGTGCCTCGGCGCGCACGATCCGCTCGACCTTGCCCATCACGCGCTCGCGCGCCGCGTCGTCGGGGTATCGCAGGCTCAGCTCGAGCTTGGCCTCGGCCGGGATGATGTTGTTCTTCAGCCCGGCGTGGATCGACCCGACCGTGACGACCGCGACGTCGCGCGGGTCGACCTCGCGCGAGACGACCGTCTGCAGGCGCATGACGGTCGCGGCGGCCATGACGACGGGGTCGATCGTGGAGTGCGGACGCGAGCCGTGGCCGCCGCGGCCGTGCAGCACGACCGTCAGACCGTCCGAGGCCGCCATCTGCGTGCCCGGGCGCACGCCGATCACCCCGGCGGGCAGGGGGGTGACGTGCTGGCCGAGCACGATGTCGGGCGTCGGGTAGCGCTCGAGCACGCCGTCGGCGATCATCGCCTGCGATCCGGCGCCGTACTCCTCGGCGGGCTGGAACACCGCGACGATCGTCCCCGCCCACTCGTCGGTGGTCGCGACCAGGCGTTCGAGGGCGCCGATCAGCGCGGTGACGTGCATGTCGTGGCCGCACGCGTGCATGACGGGCACGGCGTTGCCGGCCGGGTCGGTGCCGCGGGCGGTGCTGGCGTAGGCGAGGCCGGTCTGCTCCTCGACGGGCAGGCCGTCCATGTCGGCGCGCAGCCACACGACGGGGCCCTCGCCGTTGCGGATCGTCGTGACCAGCCCCGTACGGCCGACGCCCTCTTCGACCTCGAGACCGAGGTCGGCGAGGTGGCGGGCGATGACGCCCGCGGTCCGCGTCTCTTGGAACGACAGCTCGGGGTGGGCGTGCAGATCGGTGTACAGGCTCTCGAGGTCGACGCTCATGTCCCGAGCCTAGTTCGCGGCCAGGTCCCGCGTCTTTTCCGTCGAGTGTCCAGAACACACCGGATGGCGGGCCCGGGAGACGGCGTGTCGTGGACACTCGACGGGTGGTACCGCAAGGTCAGGACCCCCGCAACCCGTCCGAGGCGGTCGGGTGCGGGCGAAAGGCTGTGCGCATGACCACGACACACTTCGATTACCTCATCGTCGGCGGCGGGATGGTCGCCGACACCGCCGCGCGCGGCATCCGCGAGATCGACGCGGACGGGTCGATCGGCATCCTGAGCGACGACGTCGACGAGCCGTACACACGCCCCGCCCTCAGCAAGAAGCTGTGGACCGACGACGAGTTCACGTGGGACAAGGTGCCCCTCGGCACCGCCGACGACACCGGCGCCGACGTGCGCCTGCGCACGCGCGCGACCGCCATCCGTCCCGAGGCGAGAGAAGTGGATGCCGGCGACCAGACCTTCTCGTACGGCAAGCTGCTCATCGCCACCGGCGGCACGCCCGTGCCCCTGCCGATCGACGATCACTCCGACGGGGCGCGCGCCCTGTCGTTCCGCACCGCCGAGGACTACCGCGCCCTGCGCGCGCTGGCCGAGGACGTGGACCGCATCGCGGTCGTCGGCGGCGGCTACATCGGTTCCGAGCTCGCCGCGGCCCTCGTCCAGAACGGCGTGGACACCGTCCTCATCCACACCGGGTCGGTGCTGGGCGACGCGGTGTTTCCCGCGGGCCTGGCCGAGCGGTTCGAGAAGCTGTTCCGCGATGCGGGCGTCGAGATCGTCGCGGGGTCGAAGGTCGCCGGCGGGCGAGCGGATGCCGAGGGCGTGCGGCTGCAGCTCGAGAACGGCGACGAGGTGCGCGCCGACGCCGTCGTCAGCGGTCTGGGCATCGAGGTCGCGACCGATCTGGCCGAGCGTGCGGGACTGAAGGTGGACGACGGCGTCGTCGTCGACGCGCAGCTG
Organism: Microbacterium testaceum; assembly: GCF_003075375.1. Classification (GTDB taxonomy): domain Bacteria; phylum Actinomycetota; class Actinomycetes; order Actinomycetales; family Microbacteriaceae; genus Microbacterium; species Microbacterium testaceum_E. The sequence goes on from NZ_QDFT01000037.1 coordinate 21,694, forward strand.
CGCGCGTCGGCGGACGACGTGTACGCCGCCGGAGACGTGGCCAACTACCCCGACCGCCTTCTCGGACGCCGCCGGGTCGAGCACGTCGACAACGCCAACGAGCAGGGCAAGGCCGCGGGGCGCAACCTCGCCGGCGCCGCCGAGGCGTACACGCACACGCCGTACTACTACTCGGCGGTGTTCGGCATCCGCTACGAGGCCGTCGGCACGCTCGACTCCTCGCTCGAGACGGTGGAGGACTGGACGGATGCCGACCACGGCGTCGTCTACTACCTCGACGACGACCGCGTGGTCGGCGTGCTGCTGTGGAACGTCGAGGACGCCCGCGATGCGGCGCGTGCGGTGCTCGCCGAGGCCGACACGCTCACCCGGGACGACCTGGTGGGCCGCATCCGCTGACGAGGGACGCGCGAGCCCTGGGCGTCGCGGCGGGCGACGGGTACCCTGGACCGACGCCGCGATCCCCGTGGCTCGCGAGCACAGGAGCCCCCATGTCGTCGGCCGAACTGCGACTGTCCCTCCCCGTCGATGCGGCGGGTGAGGCCCTGACGACGGTCTTGACCGAGCAGGGCTTCGCCGTGCGGCCGAACGGGGCGGGACTGCTCGAGGTCGAGCGGGGCAGCCTCGGCACCACCCTGGTCGCGGGGGCGTTCGCGGGGCAGGACATGCACGTGCGCTTCGACGTCCGCCTGTCCGAGGTCGAAGAGGGGACGCTCGCGGTGTTCGCGCAGTCCGCGCTCGGCGGGTTCCTCAAGGGGGGCGCGCTGGGCGCGGCCAAGGGCGGCGACGTGGTGACCGAGGCCGCGCGCCTGTCGGGGGCGCGACTCGCGCAGCAGGGGCTGCTGACGGTGGCGGCGTCGGCACCGTCCGCCGCGCCGGTGCCCTCGGCGGCGATGGGCTTCGCCGCGAACGGCTACCCGGGGTACGCCTCGACGACGGTCGCGGCGCCCCCGGTCTACACCTCGCCCGCGCCCTCATCCGACCGCACGAACCCCGTCTCGATCGTCGCGATCGTGTTGGGCTTCCTCTTTCCGATCGGCGGGATCGTGGCGGGCGCCGTCGCCCTCGCGCAGATCAAGCGCACCGGCGAGAAGGGCCGGGGTCTCGCCCTGGGCGGGATCATCGCCGGTGCCGTGCTCACCGTCCTCGGGTTCATCGCGGCCCTCGCATTCGTGGTCTTCGTGCTGTTCGGCGCCGGATCCGACGCGTCCGACCCCTTCGGCCTCTCGCGGGACGGCGAGGTGACCATCGCGCCCGACGAGCAGGCGGCGGTCGACCCGTCGGTCCTGTCGGTCGGGGCGTGCCTGGATTCGCTGCCCGGCGGTGTCATCGCCGCGGGCAACCTGGTCGATTGCGCCGCTCCCCACGCGTTCGAGATCTTCGCCGGGTTCGAGGTGCCCGACGCGTCTGCGTTCCCCGGCGACGAAGCAATCCAAGAGGCCGCCTTCGCGGGCTGCGAGGCCGCCTACCCGGCCTACGTCGGGGCGAGCTACAACGACTCGACGCTCAACTACTACTTCGTCGGCCCCACCGAGCAGACGTGGGCGTCGGGCGACCGCGAGGTCTCGTGCCTGCTGTTCGATCCGGCGACCGAGCTGACGACGGGGTCCCTCGCCGGTTCCGGTCGCTGAGGCGTCGGCGAACCGCGCTCGTCTGACGGGGAGGGATGCCGGGGCTCAGGCCCGCGGCGGGGCGGTCGACCCGCGGTCGACCAACTCGAAGGGCAGCGTGCCGCGCCCGCGCGCCGGCTCGGCGCCGTCGAGCTCGTCGAGGACCTCGGCAGCCGCGCGTTCGCCCTGGCCGCGCGCGAACTGGTCCACCGTCGTCAGGCCGAACCAGCGGCCGAGTTCGTGCCCGTCGACGCCGATCACCGACACATCCTCGGGAACGCGGAGCCCGAGCGCCCGTGCCGCGAGGATCGCGCCGATCGCCATCTCGTCCGAGGCGGCGAAGAGCGCGGTGGGCGGCGCGGCGGCGGTCAACGCGCGGGTGGCCGCGGCCGAGCCTCCCTCGATGGTGAAGTCGGCGGCCTCGACCCAGGCGTCGTCGACGCCGGCGTCGGCGAGGCTCCGGACGAAGCCGTGGCGGCGCAGGGCCGGCACCGACGAGCCCGTGTCGGCGGAACCGGCGCCGTCGTCGCCGATGTGCGCGATCCGCCGGTGGCCGAGGTCGAGCAGGTGCGCGGTCGCGAGACGACCGACGGCGAGGTCGTCCACGGTCAGCGTGGTCAGCAGCGGGTTGGGGCCGGCGATCGCGACGATGGGCACGCCGAGTCCGCGCAGGTGCGCTGATTCGGCGGCATCCAATTCGAGGGCGATCGTGATCACCGCGTCGATGCGCTGGCGACGCAGGTGGTCGTCGAAGACGCGGCGCCGTTCGGCGGGGTCCTCGCTGACGCTGTACAGCGTGATGTCGTAGCCGCGGCGGACCAGGCCGTCCGAGATGCCGGCCAGCACGGTGCTGAAGAACCAGCGGTCCAGGAACGGCACGACCACGCCGACGGCGCGGGTCCGCCCCGTCGCGAGGCTCGAGGCCGAGGCCGACACGACGTACCCGAGGGCATCGGCCGCCGCACGTACGCGGTCGCGCGTCGCGGCGGACACGGGACCCCGGCCGCTCAGAGCACGCGAGACCGTGGCCGTCGACACTCCCGCCCGGCGGGCGACGTCGTCGATACCGGCCACGGTCTCGTCCGAGAAGGGATGCCGCGGCTCAGGCCGCCGCGATCCAGACCGTCGTGTCGGTGGGCAGGCGGTCGCCGTCCAGCGGGCCGCTCGCCACGAGGACCTCGCCCGCGGGCAGGTCGACGCTCGCGTCGCCGAGGTTGGCGATCACGAGCACCGAGCCGTTGTGTGCCGCCACGACGTCGTCGCCGTATCCGTCGATCCACTCCAGCGCGCCGGCGCCCAGGCCGCGGGCGCGACGCTCGGCGAGCAACGCGCGGTACATCGACAGGGGCGAGGCCGGGTCGTCGACCTGCACGTCGTGGGCCAGGTCGGCCCACTCGCTCGGCTGCGGCAGCCACGAGGCGCCGGTGTCGTTGAAGCCGTAGGCGGGGGAGTCCGCGGTCCACGGCAGGGGCACGCGGCATCCGTCACGACCGTAGCGCTCGCCGTTCGTGCGGAACCACGTCGGATCCTGGCGGGCGTCGTCGGGCAGATCGATCACCTCGGGCAGGCCGAGCTCTTCGCCCTGGTACAGGTACGACGAGCCGGGGAGCGCGAGCATCAGCGCGGTGGCGGCGCGGGCGCGGCGCAGGCCCTTGACGGGGTCGGGCTGGCCGGGCGACTTCGGTCCGATGCCGGCGCCCTGGGGGTTCTCGGCCGTCAGCGCCAGGCGCGAGGCGTGGCGCACGACGTCGTGGTTCGACAGCACCCATGTGCTCGGGGCGCCGACGGCGCCGTACTCGGCGAGGGACTCCTCGATTACGGCGCGCAGGGCTGCGGCATCCCACTTCGTCTCGAGGTAGTGGAAGTTGAACGCCTGGTGCATCTCGTCGGGGCGGACCCACAGGGCCGTCTCGGCCACCGTCGGCAGCCACGCCTCGGCGCACAGCGCGCGGTCGCCGTCGTACTCGGCGAGCACCTCGTGCCATTCGCGCCACACCTCGTGCACGCCCGGCTGGCCCCAGTACGGCACGGCGTCGGCGTCGCCGCCCATCGAGCCGCCCTCGGGGTCGGGCGTGTAGTCGGGCAGGCCCTCGGCCTTGATCAGGCCATGGGCGACGTCGACGCGGAAGCCGTCGACCCCGCGGTCGAGCCAGAAGCGCAGCACGTCGCGGAACTCGGCGCGCACCTCTTCGTTGGTCCAGTCGAAGTCGGGCTGGGTCTCGTCGAAGATGTGCAGGTACCACTGGCCGGGCGTGCCGTCGGCCTCGGTCACGCGCTTCCACATGCCGCCGCCGAAGACGCTCTCCCAGTTGTTGGGGGGCAGCTCGCCGTTCTCGCCCTTGCCCTCGCGGAAGATGTACCGCGCACGCTCGGGGCTGCCGGGGGCGGCTTTCAGCGCCTGCTGGAACCACACGTGCTGATCGCTGGAGTGGTTGGGGACGAGGTCGACGATCACGCGGATGCCGCGCTCGTGCGCGCCCGCGAGCATCGCGTCGAAGTCGGCCAGCGTGCCGAAGATCGGGTCGACGTCGCGGTAGTCGGCGACGTCGTAGCCGGCGTCCTTCTGCGGCGACGTCTGGAAGGGGCTGAGCCAGATGGCATCCACCCCCAGCTCGCGCAGGTCGTCGAGGTGCGCCGTGACGCCGGGGAGGTCGCCCAGGCCGTCGCCCGAGGCGTCGGCGAACGAGCGGGGGTAGATCTGGTAGATGACGGCGGTGCGCCACCACTCCGAGCCCGGTGCCGAGGCCAGTTCGGCGCGCGCGTCTTCCTGCGTGAAAGTCATGCGCCCAGGCTACTGCAAGCGCTTGCACGTTCGATAGACACGTCGAGTGTGCCTTCGCGGCCTCCACCGCTCGTTCGCGATGTCGAGTGTCCAGGGCACGCCGTGTTCGTCCGCCGGCTCGCGGCGTGTGGTGGACACTCGACCATGGAGCGGCGTCGGGCGGTCGCGCCGTCGCCGCGACGGGACGCCCGGGGGCGCCGCGATTAGGCTGGACGGGTGCCCGACGCCACCGCCCTCGCCCGCGCTGAATCGCTCATCACGAGCATCCCCGACTACCCCCAGCCCGGGATCGTGTTCCGCGACATCACGCCCCTTCTGACGGATGCCGCGGCCCTGCGCACCGTCGTCGACGCCCTCATCGAACCCTTCGCCGGTCGCTTCGACGCCGTCGCGGGTGTCGAAG
>NZ_QDFT01000038.1 GCF_003075375.1 Microbacterium testaceum
GGACGCGGGCGGGCGGGGCGCGGGCGGGCGCGGCGCGGGAGGGCGGGCGGGGCGCGGGCGCGTCACGGCACCGCGAGACTGCATCCCGCTGACAACTCGGCGACATCCTGCAACCGACTCGTCAGCCGCGTGCAGTCTCGCCGCCACCGCGACCGCGCGAGGGCACGGCGCGGGACAGCGCGGCGCGGGAGGGCGCGGCCACGCGAGCGCGCTGAGCAGCACCGCGAGACTGCATCCCGCTGACAACTCGGCGACATCCCGCAACCGACTTGTCAGCCGCGTGCAGTCTCGCCGCCACCGCGGCCCGAGCCGGGGCGGGCGGCGGCCCGGGCGGGCGACCCGGCCGGGGCGCCGCCGGGCGCGCCGCCGGGCGGCGCCGGGGCGGGGTGGGTCAGCGGCCGTCGAGCCGGCCGCCGGACTCGCGCAGGTAGCACGCGGCGCACATCGACTCGTAGGTGACTTCGCCGGCGATCTGCCCCTCGTCGATCGCGACCTGGTCGCCGTCGAAGACGAAGCGCCCGCCCACCAGGCGCGCGTTGAAGATCGCCTTGCGCCCGCAGCGGCAGATGGTCTTGAGCTCCTCGAGGCTGTGCGCGATCTCCATGAGGCGCGCCGAGCCGGGGAACGCCTCGGTGCGGAAATCGGTGCGGATGCCGTAGGCGAGCACCGGGATGCCGTCGAGCACGGCGATGCGCAGCAGATCGTCGACCTGCGCGGCGGTGAAGAACTGCGCCTCGTCGACCAGCAGACACGCCACGGGGGCGTGACCCGCGGCGGTGTGGAACGCCTCGCGCAGATCATCGTCGGGCGCGACGAGGAAATCGACCGGCCGCGTCACGCCCAGGCGGCTGTCGATCTGGTCGGCGCCCTTGGTGTCGATCTCGGGCTTGGCCAGCAGCACGCGCTGGCCGCGCTCCTCGTAGTTGTACGCCGCCTGCAGCAGCGCGGTGGACTTGCCGGAGTTCATCGCGCCGTAGCGGAAGTACAGCTTCGCCACGCGCGACTCAGGGGTTGATGGCGAGAGCGTGAGCCGTGGCATCCAACTCTTTCCGCGCCATCTCGGGGTGCGTGTTGAGCGTCTCGCCGTAGCTGGGGATGAGGTCGCGCAGTCGCGGCTCCCAGGCGGGCATACGCTCGGGGAAGCACGTCTTGATCAGGCCGAGCATGATCGACACCGCGGTCGAGGCTCCCGGCGAGGCGCCGAGCAGGCCCGCGATCGAGTGGTCGGCCGAGGTCACGACCTCGGTACCGAACTGCAGCACGCCGCCCTTGGCCTTGTCGCGCTTCATGACCTGCGCGCGCTGACCGGCGTCGAGCAGCTCCCAGTCCTCGTCCTTGGCGGTCGGCATGAACTCGCGCAGGCTGTCGACCTTCTTCGCGTGGGTCTTGAGCAGTTCGCTGACGAGGTACTTGATGAGGCTCGGGTTGTCGACCGCGACCTTGAGCATGGGGAGGATGTTGTGCGGTCGCACCTGGGTGACGATGTCGAGCATCGACCCGTTCTTGAGGAACTTGGGGCTGAAGGTCGCGAAGGGACCGAACAGCAGGGCCGACTCGCCGTCGACGACGCGCGTGTCGAGGTGGGGCACCGACATCGGCGGGGCACCGACCGAGGCCTGCGAGTACACCTTGGCCCGGTGCTTCGAGACGATGTCGGGGTTGGACGTCTTGAGCCACTGGCCGCCGATCGGGAAGACGCCGTAGCCCTTGATCTCGGGGATGCCGGAGCGCTGCAGCAGTTTGAGGGCCCATCCGCCCGCGCCGACAAAGACGAACTTGGCGTTGATCGAACCGGGCGTGCCGCCGATGACGTGACGGTACGAGACCTGCCACGAGCCGTCCTTCTGCTTCTTGAGCTTCTTGACGTCGTGGTTGGTCGCGACGTCGACGCCCTTCTCGCGCAGGTTCGCGAACAGCTGGCGCGTGAGAGAGCCGAAGTCGACGTCGGTGCCGGCGGGTACGCGCGTGGCGGCGAAGGGCTCGCCCTTGCGGCGCTTCTGCATGAGCAGAGGCGCCCACTGGTTGATGACCCGCGAGTCCTCGCTGTATTCGATGCCGGCGAAGAGCGGCTGCTGCTTGAGCACCTCGTAGCGGCGGCGCAGATAGGCGACGTCCTTCTCGCCGCGGACGAAGGTCATGTGCGGGGTGGCGTTGATGAACGTCGACGGCTCGTCGAGCACGCCCTCGGCCACGAGGGTGGCCCACAGCTGACGGCTCTGCTGGAACTGCTCGTTGATGGCGACGGCCTTGGACGGGTCGAGGTCGCCCTCCTTGTTGTCGGGCATGTAGTTGAGCTCGCACAGCGCCGCGTGTCCGGTGCCGGCGTTGTTCCACGCGTTGGAGCTCTCCTGCGCGACGTCGCTGAGGCGCTCCAGCACCGCGATCTTCAGATCGGGCTGGAGGTCCTTCAGCAGCGTGCCGAGAGTGGCGGACATGATGCCGCCACCGATGAGGAGAACATCGACGTTTTCAGTCACCCGTCGATTCTAGGTGCGGGCCGTGAGGTGTCTCGACATCGAGAGATCCGTCGGTTCGATGTCGAGACACCTGGTTCACAGCGTCCGGATGCCGTGGCCTCAGGCGGTCGCGAGGCGCTGCTGGGCGACCAGCTCGGCGATCTGCACGGCGTTCAGCGCCGCGCCCTTGCGCAGGTTGTCGTTGCTGATGAACAGCACCAGGCCCTTGCCCTCGGGAGCGGACTGGTCGGCGCGGATGCGGCCGACATAGCTGGGGTCGGAGCCGGCCGCCTGCAGCGGCGTGGGCACCTCTTCGAGACGGACGCCGGGGGCGTCGGCCAGCAGCTCGCGCGCGCGCTCGGGGGTGATGTCGCGCGCGAACTCGGCGTTGATGCTGAGCGAGTGACCGGTGAAGACGGGGACGCGCACGCACGTGCCCGCGACGCGCAGCTCGGGCAGCTCGAGGATCTTGCGGCTCTCGTTGCGCAGCTTCTTCTCTTCGTCGGTCTCGTTGAGCCCGTCGTCGACGAGGTTGCCCGCGAAGGGGATGACGTCGAACGCGATCGGCGCGACGTACTTCTCGGGCTCGGGGAAGTCCAGCGCCGAGCCGTCACGGACGAGACGCTCGACGTCGCCCTGGGCGAGGACGCCCTCGACCTGGCCGAGCAGCTCGCGCGCCCCGGCGAGGCCGGAGCCGGACACCGCCTGGTAGGTGCTGACGATGAGGCGCTCCAGGCCCGCTTCGGCGTCGAGCACCTTCAGCACGGGCATGGCGGCCATGGTGGTGCAGTTGGGGTTCGCGACGATGCCTTTGACGGCCTGATCGATCGCGTGCGGGTTGACCTCGCTCACGACGAGGGGGACCTCGGCATCCATCCGCCAGGCGCTGGAGTTGTCGATGACGAGGGCGCCCGCCTCGGCGAAGCGGGGAGCGTGCGCGCGCGACCCCGTCGCGCCGGCGGAGAAGAGCGCGACCTCGACGCCCGCGGGGTCGGCGGTGGCGACGTCCTCGACGACGACGGACCGCCCGGCGAACTCGATGGTCGAACCGGCGGAGCGCGCCGTGGCGAACAGGCGCAGCTCGCGGATCGGGAACGCGCGCTCGGCGAGGATCTCGAGCATGACGGTGCCGACCTGGCCGGTGGCGCCGACGACGGCGAGGGAGATTCCGGAATCGGAGATGCGGGTCATGCGAGGTCCTCGGGTGTTTCGGGTGACGGATGCCGCGAAAGCGGCGTTCGGGTCAGGGTAGCGCGAGCGGCGGGGGCGCAACCGACGACGGCGGCAGGGTGCAGGAAGATTGACGGTTCTGCGTCGTCGAACGGCCGTTCGACATCGCCCACGGGCCGCTCGGCCGGAAAACTCCTGCCGCGGTCACTCTCAGCTCAGAGCCGCCGCGCCGAACGACACCGCGAACCGCTCGCACCACAGATCGACCGTGCGGAACACCGACAGGTCGACCTCGGCGGGGATGTCGTAGAGCTGGTCGCCCAGATTGCCGCGCAGCGGGCCCAGGTCGACGTGGTCGTGCGACGCCGCCGTGTACCAACCGTCGCGCCCCTCGACCACGGGACCGGCGCTCAGCCAGACGTGGACATCGGGCCCGTTCGAGGTCGACAAGCCGACCAGCGCCAGCTGACGGGTGCCGTCGGGATTCTGGATGACGCGGACCGTCCCCGAGGTCTCGTGCTCGTGACTGATGAGCGATCCCCCGAGCAGATCCACCGGCCCGGCGGGTTCCACCGGCGTCGGCGATGACGTCGCGGGGGCCGTCGACCCGGGCACCGGCGTGGGCAGGTCGACCGGCGTCATCGCGGCGGGCGCCGACGCGCCCGGGGCGGGGATGGCGTCGGCGACGCGCACGTCGACGAAGAGCAGCCAGGGCTGGAACACCAGTCCGGCCACGATCAGCACGACCGCCGCGGCTCCGGCTCCCAGCATCCATCCGAGCGTGGACCGTCTCGATCCGGACCCTCGTCGCATGGCAGCCTCCGCTCGTTTGAGCGCAGGCTAGACCGCGGGGCTGGAGGTGGGCTGCGAGGGCGGGTCAGCGACCGGTGCCGGCGTGGACGGTCGCCTCGGCGTCGCCGTCCAGACCGTACGCCGTGTGCACGAGGCGCGCCGCCTCGGCCAGGTCGACACCGCGGACGACGACCGAGATGCGGATCTCGGAGGTCGAGATCATCTCGATGTTCACGCCCGCCAGGCTCAGCGCCTCGAACAGCGTCGCCGAGACGCCCGAGTGCGTGCGCATGCCCGCGCCGACGACCGACAGTTTGCCGATCTGGTCGTCGTGGACGAGGCTCTGGAAGCCCACCTCGGCCTGCTCGCCCGACAGCGCCTTAAGCGCCGTTGTGGCATCGGTCTTGGGCAGCGTGAACGAGATGTCGGTGCGACCGGTCGCGGCGGCCGAGACGTTCTGCACGATCATGTCGACGTTGGCGCCGGACTTGGCGACGATCTTGAAGATGTCGGCCGCCTTGCCGGGCACGTCGGGAACGCCGATGACGGTGATCTTCGCCTGGCTGAGGTCGGTGGCGACGCCGGCGACGATGGGCTCTTCCATGGTGGCTCCCTCGGGGACGAGCGGGGACTTCTTCGAGGCGTCGAGCACCCAGGTGCCCTCGCCCGAGCTGAACGTGGAACGGGCGTGGATGAGCACGCCGTGACGCCGCGCGTACTCGACCGCACGGATGTAGAGCACCTTCGCGCCGTTCGCGGCGAGCTCGAGCATCTCTTCGCTGCCGACGCGATCGAGCTTGCGCGCGAGCGGGACGACGCGCGGGTCGGCGGTGAAGATGCCGTCGACGTCGCTGTAGATCTCGCACACGTCGGCTTTCAACGCCGCGGCGAGCGCGACGGCGGTGGTGTCGGAGCCGCCGCGGCCGAGGGTGGTGATGTCGCGGGTGTCGCGGTTGAAGCCCTGGAAGCCGGCGACGATGACGATCGCGCCCTCGTCGAGGGCCTCGCGCAGGCGCACGGGCGTCACGTCGACGATGCGCGCCGCGCCGTGCGTGGCATCCGTGATCATGCCCGCCTGGCTGCCCGTGAAGGAACGCGCCTCGAAACCCATCGAGTGGATCGCCATGGCCAGCAGCGCCATCGAGATGCGCTCGCCGCTGGACAGCAGCATGTCGAGCTCGCGCGGGGCGGGGATCGGCGCCACCTGGCCGGCGAGGTCGAGCAGTTCGTCGGTGGTGTCGCCCATGGCGCTGACCGCGACGACGACCTCGTGGCCGGCGCGACGCGTGTCGACGATGCGTTTGGCGACCCGCTTGATGCTCTCGGCGTCGGCGACGGACGAGCCGCCGTACTTCTGGACGATCAGAGCCATGAGAAGAACTCCCGGAGGGGTCGTGCGTCGGGTGTCACGACGCCGGCGCTCGTGCCGCGCCCGGGGATCATCCTAGAGGCGTCCGCATCACGGCTCCGCCATGCGTCGGCACCCGGCGGACGCGCAGGCCCCCGCCGATAGGATCGAGGCGTTCCACCCCCCGTCCCCCTGGAGTGATCGGATGCCGCTCACGCCCGGCCACTGGCTGTCGTCGCTGCGCCGTCTGGTGCACACCGACGATGCCGCGTCCTCGCCGGACACGACCCTGCTGCCCGTCATCGACGAGGCGCTCGCGACGCGCATCCTCGACCTGGCGATCCGCATCGGCGAGACGATGCTCGTCGTCGGCGCCCCCGCGAACGAGGTGACCCTGACCATCGTGCGGGTGTGCGGGGTCTACGGACTCGATCCCGTGCACGTGGACGTCACCTACAACTCCATCACGATCGCCCACAGCCGGCCCGGCGCCAGCCACCCGACGACCCTGCTGCGGGTCGTGCGCGGTTCGGTCCCCGACCACGCGAAGCTGCAGCGCCTGCAGGCGCTCGTCACCGAGATCGCCGACGGGCTGGGGCTCGACGACGCGATCACCCGCTGCCGCGCCATCCGCCGCCTGCCCTTCCGTTACCGCCCCGCGATCGTGGTCGTCTCGCAGGCCTCGCTCGCCGTCGGCGTCGCGATCATGTTCGGCGCGAACTGGCTCGCCCTCGTGCTGTCGTTCCTCGCGGCGGCGCTCGCGGCGACGACCCAGCACGTCATGGCGCGGGCGCGGGTGCCGTACTTCTTCGCGCAGATCGCCGGCGGGTTCGTGCTCACCGTCTTCGCCGCGCTGTCGCCGCTGCTGCGCTACACCGGCCTCGACGCGGCCGCCGCCATCAGACCGTCGGTGATCGTGGCATCCGGGATCGTCCTGATGCTCGCGGGACTCACCGTCGTCGGAGCCGCCCAGGACGCCATCGACGGCTTCGCGCTGACGGCGACCGGGCGCATCCTCGAACTCACGACGCAGACGCTGGGCGTGGTGCTCGGGATCCTCGCCGGTCTCGAGACGGTGCGCGTGATGGGCCTGGGCATGTCGCCGCCGACGAACGCCCTGCCCCTCGGCCCCGTCGCCGTGCAGTTCGTGGGGGCCGCGGTCATCGCGATCGCGGTCGCCGTATTCAACGGCGCCGGCGCGCGCATCGTGATGGTGAGCGCGGCGCTCAGCCTGGTCGCGTGGGCCGGATACCTCGCGGCGACCGGCGTGGGGTTCGAGGTCGCCGCCGCGAGCGGCGTGGGCGCGTTCGTCGGCAGCTTCGCCGGCATCGTCGTCGCGTACCGCCTGCACGTGCCGTCGGTGGCGATCACGACCGCCGCCATCCTGCCCCTCGTGCCCGGTGCCGCGGTGTTCCGCGGACTGCTCGGGATCGTGGAGTCGGGCGAGGACCCGGCCGTGCTCATGACGGGTGTGACGACGCTCGCGGGCGCGGCGACCATCGGCATCGCCCTCGCCGTGGGGGCGTCGCTCGGGATCTACCTCGGCCAGCCGGTGCGCGCGACGCTGTCGAGCGTTACGCGCGTGCGGGCGCGGGCGCGGGGCTGAGGCCGTCCCGGACGGCGGATGCCACGGCCCGCGCGTGCCGCGGGCACCGGGTCGTGGCATCCGTCGTCTCGGGCCCGGCCGGGCTCAGCCGAAGCGGCCGTTGACGTAGTCGTACGTGCGCGGGTCGATCGGCGAGTCGAACATCGCCGCGGTGTCGCCGTGCTCGACGATGTGACCCGGCTGACCCTGGGATGCCAGGAAGAACGCGCACTGCTGCGACACGCGCTGCGCCTGCTGCATGTTGTGGGTGACGATGACGATCGTCACCTCTTTCTGCAGTTCTCCCATCGTCTCCTCGATCACGCGCGTGGACGTGGGGTCGAGCGCCGAGCAGGGCTCGTCCATGAGCAGGACCTTGGGCTTGACCGCGAGCGAGCGCGCGATGCACAGGCGCTGCTGCTGACCGCCCGACAGGCCGCCGCCGGGCTGGCGCAGGCGGTCCTTGACCTCTTTCCACAGACCGGCCGAGGCGAGGGAGCGCTCGACGAGGTAGTCCTTCTCGTCGCGCGAGGCGCGGATGCCCGTCAGGCGCAGGCCGGCGATGACGTTGTCGTAGATCGACATGGCCGGGAAGGGGTTGGGCTTCTGGAACACCATGCCGATGTCGCGTCGCGCCTCGGTGAGCTTACGGCCCGTGTCGTAGATGTCGACGCCGTCGAGCAGGACCTCGCCCGCGAGCGAGGCGGACGGGACGAGCTCGTGCATGCGGTTGAGGATGCGCAGGAAGGTCGACTTGCCGCATCCCGACGGGCCGATGAGGGCCGTCACCTCTCCGGCGGGCATGGTCAGCGACACCCGGTCGAGCACCTGGTGGTCGCCGAACCACGCCGTGATCCCGCGGGCGTCGAGCGTCGCGAGGTCGGAGGGCAGCTGCGGGAACGGGTCCGGCGGCAGCGCCGACTGCACCGGGTCGCCCTCGGTGGGCGGGGGGAAGACGGGGGTCGCCTGGGCCGGCTCGCGGCGGGCGCGGCGGCCCTGCGCGTCGCCGGCGGCCGGAAGAACGGTGGTGATGTCATCGGACATGTCGCGGTCCTCGGGGGTCAGAGAAGATTGGGGAGCAGTCGCGTGAGCTGGTCCGCGACGAGGAAGCCGGCGAGGGCGGCGACGGGCAGGAAGACGATCCACGTCTTCTGCGCGCCGAACCGGCGGAAGGACCACACGGCCGCGATCTCGACGGCGATGAGGAACTGGGCGGCGAAGACGAGCGCCCACACCGTCCGCACGTCCGTGGCCATGGCCCGGTGCGACGGATCCAGCGTGGTCGTCGTCGTCAACCGCGCGCCGGCGGGCTGCGTCTCGGAGACGAGGCGGGCGTCGACGTAGGCGATGCCGGTCGGGATGTACGGCACGCCGCGCGCCGTCTGCAGGATGAGACGGCTCTCGCCGCGCGTCAGGTTCGGCGGTGTCGGGTCGCCGGCGTAGCGCAGACCCATCACCTCGAAGACCTGCAGCCCCTGGCCGGTGCGCACCGTGATCTCGTCGCCCGGCTCGAGCGACGAGATGGCCGAGAACGGCCCCCCGAACGCTCCGGCCCGACCCATCAGCACGCTGACACCGGCCTGACCGGGCAGGACGCTGTCGCGGCGGTGCCCGACGCCCTGGGCCGTCTGCGCCGAGGACGTGCCCTCGACCACGACCTCGTGAAATCGCAGGCGCGGGATGTCCATGATCGCGAGCGGTGCCCCGTCGGCCAGCAGCACGTCCTCGAATGTGCCCTCGCCGACCGGGGCGGTGCCGGCGGCGAGCTGGGCGCGCAGATCGTCCTCGAGACGCTGCTGCGAGGCGAGATGCTGCAGGTGGCTGAAGACGGTGACGTTCAGCACGAACATCATCACCAGCAGCAGCAGGGTCGCGACGATGCTGCGCGCGAGGGCCTCGCCCGGGCTCAGGACGACCGGCCCGCGCGGAGCCGCGGGGGGACGGCGCGGAGGGCGCGGCACGCGGGGCGGGCGCGGCGGACGGCCGCGCCCCGCGGGGGGCTCGACCGGGACGACCGGTTCGTCGATGACGCTCACGCGGGCACCCCGATCGCGAGGTCGTCGGCCGTGGCATACCGCCGCGACCGCCAGAGCTGCACCGCCGCGACGGCGATCCCGGCGAGCAGCAGCACGGCGACCACCATCCACGGGAAGACGAACACCGTGACGTCGCGCGTCAGGGGGCTCAGCGGCGTGCCCTCGACCTCGGCGGGCGGGCGGAAGGTCGCGTGGGCGGTCAGCACGGTCCACTGCCCTACCCCGGGCAGTTCCGCCGAGACGACGCGGCTCTCCCCCGCCTTGAGCTGGGAGACGGTCACGGCGTCGACCTGCGCGACACGGTTTCCGAACGGGCCCTCCATCCAGAAGCCCGCCGTCGCGTCGAACGTCGACTTCGAGACGTTGCGCACCGTGAACGACAGCAACGCGGAGCCGCCGAAAGGGTTGGGCGAGATGCGGACGTCGCTGAGCAGGCCTCCGACGTGCACGACGCCACCCAAGTCGACGTCACCCGGAGCCGGGGACGGCGAGGGCGAGACCGTCGACACGGTCTCGGAGCCGGACCCCGCGGGGACGCTGCCCGCGCTCGAGCCCGACCGGCCGCCCGCCCCGCCGGTCGCGCCCTTCGACGGCGCTCCCGAGCCGGCCGCACCCGCGGGAGCGGGCAGGCACGGCGAGGACTGCGAGCTGGGCGGACCGATCACCGTCGCGGACATGTCCACGGCCCCGGTCGGAGCGGCGGACGGCGCCGCGGTCGGGCACGTCACCCCCTGCGCGCCCACTGCGGGCAAGGCGACGGCGCTCGGCGGGGTCGCCGGTGCCAGCACCGCCGCAGCGGCGATCAGCGCGACGGCGGACAGTCGTGGCATCCATCCCCGCACGACACGCCTCACGGCGTGCCGCCCGCGGCACCGGCCGACACGGCCTCGCGCTCGGTCTCGGCCTTGCGACGCGCCTCGGCCTCGGTGTACTCCACCCAGGCCCGCGCGCGGCGTTCGTCGACGCGGCGGCGCAGGCGCAGCCAGCCCCACACCAGCAGGCCCACGAGGACGACGAGCAGAAGCGCCCACGGGACGACGAAGAGGACGGTGTCGCGCGACACGCTGCGCAGCGGCCCCGGGTTGAGTGCCTGGTCGTCGATCGACGGATACAGCGTCACCGTCGGAGCGAGATAGACCCACTGGCCCACGCCCGACAGCGTCGTCGTCACGGTTCGCGTGCTGCCGGGCAGCATCTCGTCGACGTCGGACTCCACCACACCCGAGACGCCGACGCCGAACAGTCCGCGCACCTCTGCCTTGAGGCGCCCGGCGAGAGCGACGTTGCCGGCGTTGCGCACCGTGAACGTCACGGTCGTCTCGCCGTCGAGGGGGTTCAGGCTCGGCGCGTAGGAGGCGGACATCCCGTCGATCGACATGATCGGCTGCAGGTCGCCGGGAACGCGCACGTAGAGGCGCGTACCCACGCGGCGGTCGACCAGCACCTGGCCGTCGTTCGCGAGGGCGGAGACGACCAGACCGGCGGCGTGGTCCCCGGGGCCCGCGTCGGCGGGGACGGCGAGGTGGAAGGGCACCTCGGTGGAGGCTCCCGGCTCGAGGGCGACCGAGACGCTCGGCTGTCCGCCGAAGTCGACCCAGGCGCCGGCGTCCGTGGGGGTGACCCCGGTCTCGAGCAGACCGTAGCCGCCCTCGTCGGTGTTGAACGCATCGGTGGCGAAGACGGTGTAGGTCTGCGGGGTCGAACCGACGTTGGTGACCACGTAGGTGTCGTCGAGGGTCTGCCCGGGGCTCATCTGATAGCTGAAGCGCGACCGGGGCGACGTCCCTTCCGGCGACAGGGGCGCCGCGGAGACGCCGATGGTGTCGGCGGAGGGGGCGTCCTCGGCGTGGGCGGGACGGGCCGCGGAGAAGGCGGCGGAGACCGCGGCGACGCCCACCAGGGCGAGCGCGACCGAGCGGATCCCCCACGCCTTCGGGCGGCGGGGGGCGGGGAAGGAAAGCACGATATATCTCCGCAGAGGATGCTTGCCGCGATCGATCCGCGGCATGAACGAGGGCTGAACGCCGAAAGGGCTGTCGGGCACGGACGAGGGGCGGCGCCGACGGCGCCGCCCCTCGCCGGTGATCACTTCGAGACGAGCGTGAGCGTCATCTTCGAGGTGTAGGTGCCGGCCGGAGCGTCGGACGGCGCCACGAGGGTCAGATCCGCACCGAGCTTGGTCACGCCGACACCCGAACCCGCCGCCGCGCTGGCGAAGGTCGAGGGGTAGACGGCCGAGCCGGCGGTCTGGGCCGTCGCCGGGACGACGCCGGTGGACGTGGTCCCGGTCGGGTTGACCTTGGGGCCCACACCGAGGTTGGCGGAGCTGAACGAGGCGGCGTCGCTCGTGAACGCGGCGACCGTCTGCGTCAGCGTCCAGCCCTTCTTGCTGACCACGCGGTCGTCGGTCACCGTGACCTCGGGGAGGCTCGCGGTCGAGGTCGACTTGTTGTTGACCAGCTGAGCCTGCCCGAAGGTCGCCTTGGCGCCCGCGGGCACCGAGAGCGAGAGCGAACCGTCCTGGGGAGCCACCGTGGTGGCCTGCAGCGAGATGTCGCCCGAGGTGCCACCGGCCGGAGGCGTCGTACCGCCGCCGGCGGGGACCGTCGCGGTGTAGCTCCACGAACCGCCCGGCTTGACGGTGATGTACGCAAAGGAGGCGTCCTCGACGATCACACCGTTGCTGGAGGTGAAGGCCAGACCGGCCGAGAAGTCGCCACCGTTGGCCTTGACCGAGGCGTAGTTGGCGCCGGCCAGGTTGTTCAGCAGCAGAGCCGGGGTGAGGACCGTCTTCTTGGCGGGGTCGTTGAAGGCGTTCATCTGGCTGCCGAGCCACTTGGACGTGTCGCGCTCGCCACCACGCGGGGAGACGAAGACGAAGACACCGGTGGCCTTGTCGGGGCCGGTGAACATCTGGTCGTAGTTCGAGAAGCCCTCGCCGACGGGGTACCCGGCGACGAGCTGATCGAACGCGATGGCTTCGCCGTCCTTGACCAGGTTCTCGGTCGTGGCGTCGAAGATGTAGAACGGCTCGGTCGAGCCGGCGGGCGTGTTCGCGGCCTGGGCGGCCGTGACGCCGGTGCCGACGAGCACGAGGGCGAGGGCGGCCGCGGCGGCGGCCTTGAGGGCGGAGGTGCGGAACATCGGAGTGTCTACCTTTTCGAGTTTCTCGATCAGCCCTGGGCGTATGCCGCGATGGGGGTGGTCGAAGAGGGGGCGAGGAAACCGAACTTGCGCTTGACCGACCCGGGCGCCAGGGGCGAGTTGCCGAAGTTGGTCAGGCTGGTGAGCGACGACGAGTTGACGAGGTTCGCGAGAACCGGGTCGTACGCGGCGGCACCGGTGTAGGTGAAGGTCGACTGCACGCGAGCGCGCTCGACGATCAGGTAGGTGTCACGGCCGAAGGTCGTGTTGGAGTAGTAGCTCGCGTTGGCGACGAGCGAGGGGGCCGTGCCCGTGAAGGGAGCGGCGCCGGCCACGGGCGAACCCAGCTGCACGGCGGAGGCGGCGGCGACGGTGTTGACACCGGCGACGTTGTTGGCCTGGGCGATCCAGCTGCCGGCCGAGAAGGGGATGATCTCGCCGTCGCCGAGCACGGTGGCGTCGTTCTCGGGCACGGTCGTGTTGGTGGCGTCCGCGACGCCCGAGGGCGTGGTCACCTGGATGGCGTTCAGGAAGAACGTGCGGGTGCCCGACGAGGTCTGGGGCAGGCGCGGCTTGACCGTCACGCCGTCGATCGAGGTGATGGTTCCCTCGTAGATGCCCTTGAGCTGCGACGCGCTGAGCGTCGCCCAGGCCGCGGTGCCGCCCTTGTAGGCGTAGGCGACCGCGTCGCGGGCGAAGGGGACGTAGAGCAGGCGGCCGTCGGCGTTCGCCGAGGCGCCCGGGCCACCGGAGCTGCGGGCGATGTCGACCTGGCCGGTGATGCTGCGAGCCGGGGTGACGTTTCCGCTGACCGACCAGTTGCCTCCGTCGATCGAGCGGCGCAGGGCGTCGCGGCCGGCGCCGGAGCCGTTGGGGCGGGCGAAGAAGGGGCCGTTGGACTTGGCCTGGATCGCGGCCGAACCGAAGGCGTCGAAGTTGCCGATCGACTTGCCGTCGGCGAGGACGCGGACGTAGGAGCCCGACGCGCTGGAGCCGTTCGTGAGGGCGTTCATGGCGTCCTGGAGGGTGTCGGAGCCGACAGCCGCGTAGCTGTTCGACACCGGCTCGGCCGACGCGGTCGAGGCGATGCTCACGCCCGACAGCAGGAGGCCGACAGCCGCACCGAGGGCGGCGATCTTCTTGATCTTCACGGGTTACCAATCTGGAAGAGGTGGATGGGGTGTGATTTCGGGTGATGCGCGGAAGGACAAGAACAAGCCCGGGTCAGCCGAGGCGACGCGGAAGTCTGGGGATGAGGAACAGGACGCCGCCGGCGAGCGCCCCGGCCAGCAGGCTGGCCGGCAGCACCGCGGGGAGCCCGCCCACCCCGGGATCGGCGGGGGTCTGCGCCCCGGCCAGGGCACCCGCGACGGCGCCCGAGGCGACCGGGTCGGTCGCGCTCGACGCGGCCCCCGCCCCGGGGGCGGCCGCCGAGCCGGTCGCGGACGCGGCACCGGCCGCGGCGGGGATGGCGCCCGAGGCCAGAGGACCCGAAGCGGCCGGGGCCTTCGTCGGCGCGGGAGCGCTGGATCGGATCAGACCGCCCTGGATCACGTTGGCGGCCACCACCGCCTGCTGGTGCCACGTGTCGGGGATCGGGGCGTACCCCACGGGGAGCTGACCGACGCTCGGCCCCGGCTGCTGACCGTAGCCGGACGCGTAGCGGATGAACGTGGCGTAGCTCGAGCGGGCCTTGGCATCCGTCGTATAGGGGTTCGCCGCGGCGTAGATCGGCAGGGTCAGCGGATAGGCCGCCGTGGCGCTGCGCGCGGCGTCGGAGCCGAAGTCGAAGCTGACCGTCTGCGTCTGCGCCGTGGGCGACACCATGGCCGAGGCCGCGGCGAGCATCGAATCCGTCGAGACGGACGTGAATTGGCCCGCCGGGTTCTTCAGGTGCGCCGAGACGATCTGATATTTCTCGGATGCCGCGCTGTCGGTGAGTCCGATCACGGCCTGCGAGCCCTGCAGGCTGCGCGGCTCCTTGGTGTAGCGCGGCGGGTTGCCGAACTGGTCCCACGATCCCGAGATCTGCGCGTCGCCGCGGAGCGTGAGGTAGCCCGAGGTGTCGAGGTCGTTCGTGTAGGGGCGCCAGCCGATGACGTTGAGCTCGCCCGCCCCGCCCTTGATGGCCTCGCGCTTGGTGGGGTCGGACTTGGGGAACGTGTCGGTGGGCAGCTGCAGCGCCCCGTTCGGGTTCACCCCGGGGTTGGTGGAGCTGTACTTGTTGACCCGCGTGCCCCACGGATCGGGCTCGCCGTCGAGGAAGGCCCGCGCCTCGGGATCGGCGAGCACGTAGTTCCACATCGCGAGGGCGACGTCGGAGCGGCCCTGGGTCACGAGCATGTCCGACACGCCGACGCCCGCGATGGACTGGTGGCGCCACTCGGGGTCGTTGACGGAGAGGAAGTCCTCGTCGAAGAGCAGGTTGCGCGGGTTCGTACCGAGATGGCTCCGATCCGTCTCGGTCGGCAGGGAGTCGACGTACGACGAGGTGAGGAGCTTGGCGATCAGGCGGGGTGTGAGGTTCATGGACGTGAACGGCAGTCCGGCGCGTCCCTTCTCGTCGTCGGTGGCCGTCGCCGCACTGGGGAAGCGGTCGATCGCGAACGCGACGGTCACGGCCGACAGCCCCACCGGGGCGTAGATCAGATCGTCGGCGCCCTCGCCCGCGTAGGGACGCGAGGTGAGCGCGAGCGGTGCCGAGGTGGTCGCGAGGTTGGCGGCGACCGTGGCGTCGGCTTCGTTGCTCGTGATCATGTTGTAGATGTCGCCGCCGTTGGCGCACAGGGCCGGCTGCCACGACGAGATGGCCGACGACAGCAGTTCGCTGCCCACGACCTGGCGCTCCGCGGCGCCGATGCCGCAGGTGCTGCCGAGGGGGCGGAAGTCCAGTTTCACGGCGAGGTGGTGCTTCCAGCTGTCCCAGAACAGACCGGACTGGTTGATGGAGGAGGAGCCGTTGTCGGCCGTGCCGCGCGGGATGATGACGAGCCAGCAGGACTGTCCGCGCGGGGTGCCGTCCGTCGAGTCGACGGGGCGGCCGCAACCGAGGCCGCGGGACTGCACCGCCGTCTGCACCTCGAACTTCGCGCTGCCCGTGCCGTCGGACCCCGAGCCCGCCCACGACACCTCGTTCGAGGTGTACTGCGAGAAGAACGGGTTCTGGTTGACGGGGACGCGGGGTCCGTCGACGTACGCGCCGTTCACGATGCGGTCGACCCGCTCGTTCTCGCCGTTGCGCACGGTGGAGGACTTGAAAGGGATCGCCGTCTCGCTCGGCTCGGTGACCCCCGTCCCCATGACCGTGTACTCCTTGTCCGGCCCGGGGATCTCGTACCCCCACTCGCGCGAGCTCACGCGCCCCCCGCCGAAGGTGCCGCTGGCCCCGTACTGGCAGGTCGTGCGGTCGGGGCGAGAGGTGTCCGTCGGGTCGTCGCCCCAGCACTGCATGATCTGCAGGAAGTTCTCGCCGCCCGTCTGCTGGCTCGGCGGCGTCGAGCGGGCCGCGTTCTTCCACGACACCGTGATGCCCTGGGCGCCGAGGCCGCGGGTCTGCGAGACCGAGACCTCGAGCTGGGGGAAGGGGGCGTTGGCGGCATCCGCGTCGTACGCCGCCGCCGTGACGGTGGTCGCCCCCAGGTCGGCGCCGTCGTCGGCGGAGGCGGCGGGCGCCGGGAGCGCGCCCCCGGACATCGCGGTGAAGACGATGCCGGCGACGGCCGCGCCGGCCAGGACCGAGAAGAGGCCGCGGCGGGGGCGGTGAAGAGGTGCTCGAGAACGCACGGTGTCCCCTGTTCTGAGTCGACAGGGCCTGTCGACGGGTCGAAAGTATGGGCGGGTCATGACGGGGGGATGAACGAGCCGTCAACGACGTCTCGCGCGGGTGTTGCGGAGGGATTTTCTTAACAAATCCCTGTTCAGACGTTTTTTCGGGCACGCCGACCACGCCTGCCTCAGCAGGCGTGGTCGGTAAGGGTCAGCGTCCCGAGGACCGCCGGGGTCGACGCATCAGCAGCGGCGGCACGACGATCGCACCGGCCAGCAGCACCGCGGCGACGGCCATGAGCACCGCCGGGGCTCCCGGCACCGGATCGGGGATCGAGAAGGGAGCGGATGCCGCGGCCCGGCCACCCCCGGCGGCCGCCCCTGACAGCAGGTTGCCGTTCGCGTCGTAGGCCGCCTCGGCGGATGCCGCGGCCGGATCGGCGGCGGTCGCCGCGGCCGCGCCGGCGGCGGCCCCCGTCGCGGTGGATGCCGCGGCCCCGGCCGCAGAGCCGCCGTCGCCCGATCCGGTGACGTCGGTATCGGTCCCGGCGGCACCGGCCGTTCCGCTCACGCACTGGTTCGGACCCTGCTTGTCGCAGTCGGCCGGTTGGGGAGCCGTCTGCGCCAGACGGTTGTCGTCGAGCGAATCGCCGGGCTGGAAGGTGGGGTTGTTGCACGAGTTGATGTCGACGGTCTCGCCCTTCGCCCCCGGGATGCGCGTGATCTGCTCGGCACCGGCCTGGACCAGGTTCATGGGCAGCGGGGAGTACCCGAGCTGCTCCGCCTGCTGCTGCCCCTCGCACAGGACGTACTTGGCGAAGGCGCCGAGCGTGCGTCCCTTGTCGGCGTTGAAGGTTCCCCCCTCCTGCGTGGGGACGATCATGTACGAGTAGCTCGACAGCGGATACGTGCGCGGGTCGGGGTTGTTGTAGACACCGTCGAGGATCTGCGTGAGGTAGTCCGCCGACGAGGAGTTGGTGTTGATCTGCGCCTTGAGCATGGCGACGGCGACCGAGGATGCCGTGGGCTCGATGTAATAGCCGGCGGCGTTGAGCACCT
The DNA here is from genome assembly GCF_003075375.1 of Microbacterium testaceum. GTDB lineage: Bacteria > Actinomycetota > Actinomycetes > Actinomycetales > Microbacteriaceae > Microbacterium > Microbacterium testaceum_E. The sequence goes on from NZ_QDFT01000038.1 coordinate 17,356, forward strand.
TCGCGACAGGGAAGCCGGACTTCAGCGCGTATGAGTACTCGACGTACGTGATCGCCCCCTCGCCGTAGTTCTGCCCGACGTAGGCGGCGACGCCGAGCGAGCCGCTCTGCAGCGTGGCGCCGAGGTTGTCGGGGAACTGCGAGGTCATCCCGGTCGTCCAGATGTCGGGATGCTGCTTGCTCATCCACATCGTGAACTGGGCCGTCGACCCCGAGCCGTCCGAGCGGGCGACGCGCTGGATCTGCTTGTCGGGCATGGCCAGGCCGGGGTTGTCGGCCTGGATCGCCGGGTCGTTCCAGTTGGTGATCTGACCCGCGAAGATCTTGGCCACCGTGGCACCGGCCAGGCGCAGGTTGGTGACGCGCTTGCCGCCGATCTTGAGGTTGTACATGAACGAGGTGCCACCGGCGACGATCGGCATGTAGGCGTATCCGCCGGCCGGGGGCTTCTCGGGCTGCGCGCCCTTCTCGGTCGGCTGCAGCTGGAACGGGATCTCGCTGATGGCGAAGTCGACGGTGCGGTTGATGAAGTCGTTGCGGCCGGCGGTGGAGCCGAGCCCGCGGTAGTCCACGGTCATGGCGTAGTTGGACTGCACGTTGCGTCGCCACTGGTCCAGGGCGTTCTGCGACCACGTCGAGCCGGAGCCCGAGATGTTGGCGTAGGGCGCGTCTGCGGCGACGGCGGCCGGCGCCGCCCCTCCGGCGCCGACGGCACCGGCGACCAGGAGCGCCGCGAGAGCGGTCGCGACGAGGCGGATACGGCGGGGGATCACGGGTTCTCCTGGGCGGGGCGCGGGTGGGATGAGGGCGAGGTGCGGGGGGAATCGTCGACGGTCGTCTCGGACGGGGATGCCGGGGCGGGGGCGGCCGCGGCTGTCGCGGCGCGACGCTCGATGCGGGCGAGGTCGTCGAGCGAGGCGGCGGCCCGCGCGCGGCGACGCCGCGGGCTCAGCTGGCCGGGGCCCTTGCCGCCGATGGCGCGCGCGACGACGAAGAGCACCAGCACCAGGGCGATCAGGGTCGCGGCCGCACCGAAACCGCGGGCGATCATCGTGGGCTCGGGCGACTTGACCATGTCGAACACCTGCAGCGGCAGCGAGATCATCGCCCCCTGGAAGGGATTGGTGTTCATCACCGCGGTCACGCCCGAGGTCAGCAGCACGGGCGAGGTCTCGCCCACGCCGCGCGCCGTCCCGAGGATCACCGCGGTGGCCAGTCCCGAGCGCGAGGTCGGCAGCACGACCGTCCACACCGTCCGCCAGCGCGAGGCGCCCAACGCGTACGAGGCCTCGCGCAGGTTCCCCGGCACGAGCCGCAGGACGACGTCCGAGGCGCGGATGATGATCGGCAGCATCATCACGGTGATGGCGAGGGATGCCGCGAAGCCCGACCGCTCCTGGGTCACCAGCGTGATGACGGCGGCGTAGATGAACAGACCCGCCACGATCGACGGCAGGGCGGTCATGGCATCCGAGATGGTCCGGACGAATCGGGCGAAGCGCCCCCCGATCTCGTTCATGAAGACCGCGGTGGCGATGCCGAGGGGAACCGCGATCGCGAGGGCGATCGAGATCTGGATGAGCGTGCCGACGATCGCGTGCGCGATACCGCCGGTGGTGAGGGGGTCGAGCGGACCGGCGAACTTCATCGTCTCGACGAAGAAGTTCAGGTGGGTGACGGCGTCGAACCCGCGGATCAGGGTGAACGCGACGACGAACACCAGGGCCGCCAGCAACAGGGCGCCCGCGCTGTAGAGCAGCGCCGTCATGACCCGGTCGGCGACCTCGAGACGGTCGGCGCGCAGGATGATCAGCAGCGCGTAGATCGCGATGAAGGCCAGGTAGGCGACGACCGCCCAGCCGATCGCGCCGGTCATCGGCGTCAGCCAGCCGAAGAGCAGCGTCGCGACGGCGAGCGCGGCGCACAGGGCGCCGATGAGGTTGAACCGTTCCTCGGCCGGCACGCCGCGGACGCGGCGCCGGGGTCCGATCGGTTCCGTCCCCGGGTCGGGAAGGACGGTGCGGCCCCGGCTGGGCGTGCGCACCGAGGCGGTGGTGAGGACGCGGGTCACGTCGTCGCGGGCGGGGGTGAGGGTGGCATCCAGGGTCATGTCATCCCTCGCTCTGCGCGCCGGAGCGCGATCGGGCCACGATGGAAGAGGCGGTGAAGTTGATGATCAGGGTGATCACGAACAGGGTGAGACCCGCCGCCATGAGCGCCGAGAGACCGAACTGGCTGGACTCGCCGTAGCGCAGGGCGATGAGGGCCGAGATCGAGTTCGAACCCTTGCTCAGCACCTCCCAGTTGATGGTGAAGATGGGCGAGATGATCATGTAGACGGCGATCGTCTCGCCGAGGGCGCGACCGAGGCCGAGCATCGTTCCGCCGATGATCCCGCCGCGGCCGAAGGGCAGCACGACCGTGCGGATCATCCCCCAGCGGGTCGATCCGAGGGCCAGTGCCCCCTCGCGCTCGCCGATCGGAGCCTGCGAGAAGGCCTCGCGCATCACGGACGTCTGGGTCGGCGCGACCATCAGGGCCACGACGATCCCGGCGATGAAGGCGGACGAGGTGAACTCCCCCGCGGCGGTCGTCCGCGCCCCGTCCGGATCGGTGACCGCGAAGATCGGGATCCAGGCGAAGTAGTACGAGATCCACTGCGCGACGGGGATCACCGCCGCCTGCAGGAAGAACACCCCCCACAGGCCGTAGACGACGCTGGGGACCGCGGCCATCAGGTCGACGAGCGTGATGAGCGCCGACCGCAGGCGGGGGGCGGCGACCTCGGAGATGAGAAGGGCCGTCCCCAGGGCGAGCGGCACCGAGAAGGCCATCGCGACGAGCGCGATCGACACCGTGCCGAACAGCACCGCGACGATGCCGAACGAACCGGCCTCGGGGTTCCACTCCTGCGTCCAGAAGAACGAGGGTCCCGCGACCGCGAGGGCCTCGCTGCTGCGCAGCCCCAGGAACACGCCGACGGCGAGCATGATCGCGACGGTGATCCCGCCGGCGGCGTAACAGGTGACGCGGAAGATCGCGTCGCCACCCGAGGGACGCGTCCGCAGCTCGCGCGCGACGATGTTCGAGTCGGGAGCGGTCGGCGCGGATTCGGCCGCGCGCAGCAGCTCGGTGAGCTCGTCAGGACCGGCGCTGGTCATGCGACTCCCATCGGGGGGCGCGCGCGAACGCGCGGGAGGATCGTCTCATCGGGCTTCCTGAGAACACGGACCGGCGGCGGGTTCCTGCCGGATCCTCGACAGCGTGAGGTCCGAAGGTGAACGACGGGCCACGAGCCGAGGAAGGACGCTTGGCCGTGGTGTGAGCGAGGCCGAGACGCTCACGGCGTCGGCTCCGGGGTGGGCGTGGGGGTCGGACGTGACGGCGACGGGCTCGCGGTGGGCACCGGCGTGGCCGGATCGCCGGCGAGGACGAGCGTGACCCGTGCACCGCGCTGCACGCGCGTGCCGACCGGGGGCTCGGCATCCATCACTGTTCCGGGCGACGCCGCCGTGGTCGGGACCCGTCGCAGGGCGATCTCGAGACCCGCGGATGCCACGGTGTACTGCGCTTCGTCGGCTCCGCGCCCGCGGACGTCGGGGATGACGGTGAAGCCGCTCGCGACCGTCAGCGCCACGGCCGTTCCGGGCGGCACCTGTTCGCCCGGAGCGGGGGTGAGGGCGAGGACCGTCCCCGCCGGGCGGGGATCGTCCGAGGACAGCGGAGGGGCGACGCGCAGCCCGGCGGCGGCGAGGATCGCGCGCGCCTCGTCGAGAGTGAGTCCCGCCACCTCGGGCACGCCGACACGGGCCGGCGCCGTCTCGGTGACGGGGGCGACCGTGGCGGCCGACGGGGCCGACGAGGCGGGAACGCTCGGCGCGACGCTCGCCGTGGGGGCGACCTCGGCATCCCGCGCCTCGACGGGGCCGCCGCGCGGCACGAGGGCGAACACGAGCGCCCCGACCAGCACCGCGGCCCCCGCCAGCAGAGCCCACAGGACCGGGGATGACCCGACCCTCGTCGCGCGGACCGGTTCGTGCGCGGCGAGCACCCGGGTGGCGGCGGGTGATGCCGGCGGTGGGGGCGGATCCGGCCGGACCGGCGACACCGACGCCCTCGGCGGGCCGGCCGTCGCGGCGACCAGCGCTGCACGCATCTCGGCGGCGGATGCGAACCGGTCGTCGGGGTTCTTCAGCAGGGCGCGCACGACCACCCGGTCGAGGGCCGCGGGCACGCCCGGCACGCGCACCGACACCGTCGGGGGCACGGACGAGAGGTGCGCGCGAACGGTGTCCTCGGTGCGCGGGCGCACGAAGGGCGGCTCCCCCACGAGCGCCACGTGCAGCAGACCGCCCACCTGATACAGATCCCCGGCGACGCCGACCGGATCACCGCGCAGCTGCTCGGGCGAGGCGTAGGACGGGTTGCCGACGATCCTCGACTCCCCCCTCCCCCGGTCCTGCTCGGCGCCGAGCAGCACGTCTCCCGCGCGGGTCGTTCGGCCGACCACGTCGGCGAGTCCGAAGTCGATGACGCTCGCACCCGAGACCTCGCCCGCGGCGTCGCGGTGCACCAGCACGTTGGACGCGGACACGTCGCGGTGCACGAGACCGGCACGGTGCACGGCATCCAGGGCATCGAGGACCAGCTCGATCACGCGCGTCGCGCGGGGCAGGGGCAGCGGTCCCTCGGTCCGGACGATCTCGGCGAGAGTCGCTCCGGGCGCGAAGGTCCAGGCCGTCCAGATCGCGTCGGCCGGGTCGTCGCCGATGGCTATTACCCGAGGGATGCCGGGGTGCTCGACGCGCCGGGCCCGCTCCGCCTCGCGCAGGAACGCCGCCCGCGCCCCGGGGACGGTCGCGAGGTGCGGGTGCAGCATCTTGAGCGCGACGAGTCCGCCCGCCTCGACGTCGAACGCCTCGTACACCGAGGCGGTCCCGCCCGAGCCGAGCAGCCCCCGCACCCGGAAGCGTCGCCCCACCAGGTCCGAGGTCCCGCTCGTCACGGCGGCGTCCCGGGGTGCGAGCCGACCGCCGACGCGTCAGCCAAGGAGGTCCGCTGGTTCGCGCGTCTGCCGGTAGCGGCGGCCGGACCGCGTTCCGATGTTGACCACCCGGGTGATGGCCGCCCCGCCGAGGTGCGTGCGGGTCGCCCGCGCGGCGGCGGCGGCTTCACCCGGCGATTCGTACCACCGCGAGCACATCAGCACGGGTTCGCCGTCGAGGCGCAGGGCCCACCCGTGCCGCGTCGACAGATCGCCGCGCAGGGTGGTGGGCGAGAGTTCCGCCGCGCGTTCGCGCAGGCGCTCGGCGTCGGCCCAGGCGTGGTCGGGCGAGGCGTGCAGCGCGGTCCCCCGTGCCAGCTCCCGGTTGTTGGTCGCGAGCAGGCGCCAGACACCGTAGACGCCCGCCCCGGGCGCTCCATCGGCGGAGCGGATCTGCGGGGGCGCGGCCGTGGGGAGGATGCGGGCGCGGAATGACAGCCACGACGTCAGCATCGGATCGGTCGCCGAGCGGAAGGTGTCGAAGACCACGCGCGCGGGCGCGGTCGGTCGTACGGAGAGCGGATCGCTCACGGATGGCCCCTGTCTGACGGACCTGCGCGCCGGGTCTTCGGGTCACCCGGCGCTGTTCCGCAGAGATGAAAGTGGCGGTCCCGTGTGGACGCGACGGGAGCAACGGGTGAACGAGCGGTTCACCACCCCTCAACGCTTCTCAGTGAAATCGTCTCATTCGCTCACCCGATGCCTCACCACGGCCGCCGGGGCGGATGGCTGCCGTGGTGCGGGCGCGGGACGCGACTCGTGCGTGCGCCGGGGATAAGTTGCCGGCGCCGCGGGGCACAGGTCTTCGGCGTCCCCCGGGCCGGGTCTCGGGCGTAGGAAGGGAGGGTGTCTGGGCGTCCGCCGGGCCGGGTCTCGGGCGTAGGCAGGGAGGGTGTCTGGGCGTCCGCCGGGGATGAATCTCGGAGAACGGCGCCGACCTCGGAAGATCCACGCCGAATYCTCCGAGCTTCGCGCCAATCTCCGAG
>NZ_QDFT01000039.1 GCF_003075375.1 Microbacterium testaceum
CCCAGGCGAGCGTCAGGGCATCCTCTCCGCGCAGCGTCTGCTGCGCGGAGAGGATGCCCTGACGCTCGCCTGGGTCGGCACCGAACCGCGGGCCGTGGGATCGGACGGTTCGGTGCGCACCCTGCCCGAGGCGGGCGCGAAGCGCGACGCGTCGGGTCAGCCCCTCGACGCCGTGGTCGCCGCGGTCGGGACCGTCGTCCGCTGACCCCGGGGGCCGGGCCGGGGCTCTTCCTCGAGCCTGCCCAGCCGTTCCCGCCCGTGCACAACGGCGGGAGTCGTGGCGGACACGCCGTCCGACGTGACCCGCCCGACGGCGTGTCGGGGCAGGGGCCCGCGGTTGTGCTCGGGCGCGTGCCGCGGGCCGACCGCGGCGGGCAAGGCGCGGGCCCGTGGTTGTGCTCCGACGCGGCGCGGCCGCGACGGACGAGGCGCGGTCGGGTCAGACGTCGATGCGCTCGCGCGCGAGCCGGTCGCTCGAGTCGATGATGAACTCGCGGCGCGGAGCGACGTCACTGCCCATCAGCAGATCGAACACGGATGCCGCGGCCTCCATGTCCTGCACCCGCACACGGCGCAGCATGCGCCCGGCGCGGTCCATGGTCGTGGTGGCGAGCTGGTCGGCATCCATCTCGCCCAGCCCCTTGTACCGCTGCACGGGCTCCTGCCACCGCTTGTTGGACCGCTTGAGCCTGGTCAGCAGCTGGTGCAGCTCTTGCTCGCTGTAGGTGTAGACGGTCTCGTTCGGCTTCGAACCGGGATTCATCACGATCACGCGGTGCAGGGGCGGTACCGCGGCGAAGACACGGCCCTCTTCGACCAGCGGGCGCATATACCGGAAGAACAGCGTGAGCAGCAGCGTCCGGATGTGCGCGCCGTCGACGTCGGCGTCGCTCATCAGGATGATCTTGCCGTAGCGTGCGGCCTCGAGATCGAACGAGCGCCCCGAGCCGGCGCCGATCACCTGGATGATCGAGGCGCACTCAGCGTTGGACAGCATGTCGCTGATCGACGCCTTCTGCGTGTTGAGGATCTTGCCGCGGATCGGCAGCAGCGCCTGGTACTCGCTGTTGCGCGCGAGCTTGGCGGTGCCGAGCGCCGAGTCGCCCTCGACGATGAACAGCTCGGAGTCCGACACGTCGTTCGAGCGGCAGTCGACGAGCTTGGCGGGCAGCGACGACGACTCGAGGGCGTTCTTTCGTCGCTGCGTCTCTTTGTGGGTGCGCGCCGAGATGCGCGCCTTCATCTCGGAGACGATCTTCTCGAGCAGCTGCGCCGTCTGCGCCTTGTCGTCGCGCTTGGGCGAGGCGAATCGCGCGGCGATCTCTTTCTGGACGACGGATGCCACGATCTGCCGCACCGCGGGGGTTCCCAGCACCTCTTTGGTCTGGCCCTCGAACTGCGGCTCGGGCAGGCGCACGGTGAGCACGGCCGTGAGTCCCGCGAGCAGGTCGTCCTTCTCGATCTTGTCGTTGCCGACCTTGAGCTTGCGGGCGTTCTGCTCGACCTGCGCGCGCAGGACCTTCATCAGCCCCTGCTCGAACCCCTGCTGGTGGGTGCCGCCCTTGGGCGTGGCGATGATGTTGACGAACGAGCGCGAGGTGGTGTCGTACCCCGTGCCCCAGCGCACCGCGATGTCGACCTCGCAGGAACGCTCGACCTCGGTCGGGATCATCGAGCCGCCCGGCTGCAGCACGGGGACCGTCTCGGTGAACGTTCCCGTGCCGGTGAGGCGCCACGTGTCGGTGACCGCCGCGTCGGGGGCGAGGAAGTCCGCGAACTCCGAGATGCCGCCGTCGAAGCGGTAGCTCGTCTCGACGCGCTCCTCGCCACGGTCGTCGAGGACGACGATCTCGAGGCCGGGCACGAGGAACGCCGTCTGACGCACGCGCTGCACGAGCTCGTCGTGGCCGAAGGTGGCATCCTTCGTGAAGATCTGCCGGTCGGCCCAGTACCGGATGCGGGTGCCGGTCACCCCGCGAGCGGCCTTGCCGACCACTCGCAGCTCGCTGCTGCGCTCGAACGGGGTGAACGTCGAGTCGGGCCCGTCCCCGGCGAACAGCCCGGGTTCTCCGCGGTGGAACGACATGGCGTAGGTCTTGCCGGCGCGGTCGACCTCGACGTCGAGACGCTCCGAGAGAGCGTTCACGACCGAGGCGCCGACACCGTGCAGACCACCGGATGCCGCGTACGACCCGCCGCCGAACTTGCCGCCCGCGTGCAGCTTGGTGAAGACCACCTCGACGCCGGTCAAGCCGGTGCGGGGCTCGACGTCGACGGGGATGCCGCGGGCCCGGTCGCGCACCTCGACGCTGCCGTCGGCGTGCAGCACGATGTCGATGCGGGTGCCGTGTCCGGCGAGGGCCTCGTCGACGGAATTATCGATGATCTCCCACAGGCAGTGCATGAGGCCGCGGGAGTCGGTGGAGCCGATGTACATGCCCGGGCGCTTGCGCACGGCTTCGAGGCCCTCGAGGACCTGGAGATGATGGGCGGAGTACTCGGACGTCACGATCTCCCAGCGTAATCGGGGCCGCCGACATCCCCTGCCAGACACACAGCGCGGTCGGGTCACCGTACGCGCACAGCGAAATGTGATCAAGCGGCGGCATAGGGGAAACATCCGCGTGGTTGTATATGGAGACTCGCCCCACGACCACCTGAGGAGGGCAAACGAGATGACCACCACGACCGCACCCGACGCGTCTGTTCTCGACCACCGCCTGACGGCGGCGGATCGCTGCGACTCCTGCGGCGCTCAGGCTTACATCGCCGCCGAGGTGAACGGCAGCGAGCTGCTGTTCTGCGCTCACCACGGCCGCAAGTACGAAGAGAAGCTCCGCAGCGTCGCCACTTCGTGGCACGACGAGACGGCGCGCCTCAACGCCGCCGACTGAGACCACACGTCCGAACGGGCCCCGCGCTGCTCCTCAGGGAGCGGGACGGGGCCCGTTCCGCGTTACGAGCGCGAAGAGATGTAGACGCGTTCGATGACGGGCGACACCCGCAGGGCGACCTCCTCGCCGATCGTGTCGACGAGCTCGGCGAGGTCGGTGGCGCTATACAGCGCATCACGGCCGAAGACCGCGACCTCGTCGCCCGGCGCGGCTCCGTCCCACGGCGCGACGGTGACGGCGGTCGGCTCGATCACCTCCACCCGACGCGGGCCCGAGGCCGTCGCGACGTCGAAGCGCCCGGCCAGGCTGCTCGGCAGACCGTGCAGGCTGCCCAGTCGCAGGTGCACACCGGCGGGATCCACCGCCGCGACGGTGGCGTGCAGCGTCGCGATCGGTTCGATTCCGAGCTCCTCCTCGCCCGGTCCCCCCGAGGGCCGGATGCCGTACGAATACGCGCCCACGCGCACGATGTCCTCGCGGAACTCCCCGCGTGCGAAACCGGCGGCGCTGGCGGCCAGGTGCGAGAACCGCGGGGGCAGGCCCGCGGCGCGCGCCGCTTCGCGCGCCGCCAGGAACACGGACCGGGCGTCGTCGTCGTCGGCATCCGAGGCCTCCGAGATGTGCGACCAGATGCCCTCGAGCAGCGCTCGACCGTCGTCGACCAGCGAGCGGGTGCGCGCGAGGGCGTCGTCCCACTGCTCGGGACGGATGCCGTTGCGGTGCAGGCCCGTGTCGATCTTGAGATGCACGCGCGCCGGACGCGCGAGCGTCAGGCCCGCCAGGTCGTCGAGCAAAGCGGCGTCGCCGATACCGAGGTCCAGATCGGCGGCGATCCCCGCCGCGAGATCGTCTGCCCCGCCGATCAACCACACGAAGATGCGCGCCTCGGGCCCCGCTGCGGCGCGGACCGCTTCTCCCGTCGCGACGTCGAAGGCGCCGAACCATTCGACCCCCTCGATCCGGGCACGCCGCACGATGGCGTCGAGGCCGTGGGCGTAGGCGTCGTCCTTGACGACCAGCATGTGCGCGGCGGGGGCGACGGCCGCGCGGACGCGGTGCAGGTTGCGGGCGAAGGCGTCGAGGTCGACGCGGTACTGCGCGCTCACGCGGTCACCTGCCGGTCCGCGCGGGCGCCCACGGTCGCGACGATCTCGGCGGCGCTCAGGCCCGTGGCATCCACCCATTCCGACAACGAGGGGTCGCCGGTGGACGGATCACCGAAGAACGCGACGTCGGCGCCGCGGATGATCGTCGCGTCCCGGACGTCGACCACGCACACGTCCATCGCGACGCGCCCGACGATCGGGTGGCGCCGGCCGACGATGACGACGCTCACGGCGTTGCCGAGCGAGCGGACCACACCCTGCGCGTATCCGCCCGTGACGAGGGCCACGACCGTGTCCGCGGGGGCGCGGTGGGTGTAGCCGTACGAGACGCCCTCGCCGGCGAGCAGCGGTTTGGTGCCGAGCGCGCGGCCGTGCAGCGCCATGACCGGGCGCGCGCCGGTCCCCGGAAGGCCGAACAGCACGGCGGGGTCGAGCAGATCGGCATCCGCGCCCGCCTCGGAGAGGACGGATGCCACCCACCCCGCGCCGTGGCCCCACGCGTCGGCGGTCCACAGGTCGTCACGCGCGTGCGAGGTGGCCGCGCGGGCGATGTTCTGTCGCAGCGCCGACGCCGAGACGCGGGCGACCGGAGCGACTCCCCCGGCCGCGTGCGGGCGGGCAGAGAGCGTGGAGGTCACGCCTCTAGACTAACGAAGTCCGTCGTTCCCGACCCCGGAGCCTTCATGCCTACCCAGGGTTTCTCCCCCGTCACACGCCTCCGCTATCTCGCCGGGCGCGCCCGCCGCATCGACGTCGGATCGGTGGTCGAGCGGGCCAAAGAGGCGTCCGCACAGCACAAGAAGGCGCTGCCGCTGGTCGTCGCCGACATGCTCTTCCAGGCCGGTGTGAAGAACGTCGGCTTCCAGGACTACATCGACTACGACTTCGCGATCCTCACGCCCGCCGAGCGCGCGACGTACATGACGCACCCCGTGTCGAACCAGATCTCGCAGAAGTACGACCACCCCGACTACCGCGGCATCTTCCAGGACAAGGTGGCGTTCGACCGTCGCTTCAGCGAGTTCCTCCGTCGCGAGTGGATGGTGGTGGATGCCGACAACGCCGACGAGCTGCGCGCCTTCACCGAGAAGCTGGGCACGATCGTCACCAAGGAGCCGGTCGGTCAGGCCGGCACCGGCGTGCACCGCTATCACGCGGCCGACGTCGAGGACTGGGGCGCCTTCCACCGCGGACTGCTCGAGCGCGGCGAGATCCTCGTCGAAGAGGTCATCCGCCAGCACGACGACCTCGCGGCCGTCTGCCCCGGCACCGTGAACACGACGCGCGTGACCGCGTTCTTCGACGGGAACAAGACGCACATCCTCGCGATGGCGCAGAAGTTCGGCCGCGGCGCGGTGAGCGATCAGATGACCTTCGGCGGCTTCTACACGATGCTCGACGAGAACGGCCACGCCCTCGGCGCCGGCTACGACTCGCACGGGCACGTGCACGAGCTGCACCCCGACTCGGGCGTGCGCATCGCCGACTTCCAGCTGCCCCTGATCGACGAGGTCACGGCGTTCGTCGACCAGGTCGCCCGCGTCGTGCCGCAGGTGCAGTACGTCGGGTGGGACATCGTCGTCGGTCCCGATGGTCCCGTGCTCGTCGAGGGCAACTGGGGCGCGGGCGTGTACGAGAACAAGCCGAGCGTGACCGGCATCCGCACCGGGCACAAGCCGCGCTACCAGGCCGCGATCGGGTTCTGATCCCGGATGCCGAGAAGGCCCGCTCCCCAGGAGGGAGCGGGCCTTCTGCGTGAGCCGCGTCAGCCGCGGCGGACGATGCCGAGCGGCGTGGACTCGTGGCCCTGACCGAGCGGGTTGTCCTTGAGGATCGCGACCAGGCGCTTCTCGCCGGCCTTGTCCATCGTCGAACCCAGGATGTTGCCGCCGAGGTCGTTGATGTCGACGACCGCGACATCGAGGTCGATGCCGAGCAGCGACTTCAGACGAACGGCCACCTCGCGGGGCCGCTCCGGACCCAGGACGACGGCCTGGTTGTACGGCGGGATCGTGCCCTTGGTGGGGCCGTCGATCGCGCGCGCCTTGTCGCCGGCGATGCGGTAGAAGTCGCCCTTGCGTCCCATCGCCTTGGTCACGGCCGAGACGGCCGCGGCGAACAGGATGCGGGGGGTGCCGCACTCGCGCAGCGCCATCTCCATCGTCTCGGGCATGCCGAGACCGATGCCGTAGGGCGTGCGCGTGACGTACTTCGACAGGAACAGCGCGAGCTTGCGCGGTTTGATGCTGTCGAGCTTGTACGAGCGGCCCTGCGTGATCGCGACGATCTTCTCGGTGACGAACAGCAGGTCGCCCGGCTGCACGGCATCCTTCGCGTACTCGAGGATGAAGGCGTCGAGGTCGTCGCCCGGCATGACGACCCGCGTGCGGATCGGGATGCGGGCGTACGAGGTTCCCTCGACGGTACGGGTGAGCGCCTTGCCGGCGTTGGCCTCGCCGCTCATTCGAGGTAGTCCCGGAGCGACTGCGAACGGCTGGGGTGACGCAGCTTCGCCATCGTCTTCGACTCGATCTGGCGGATGCGCTCGCGCGTGACGCCGAACGTGTCGCCGATCTGGTCGAGGGTCTTGGGCTGACCGTCGCCGAGGCCGAAGCGCATGCGGATCACGCCCGCCTCGCGCTCGCTGAGCGAGTCGAGCAGCGACTCGAGCTGACGCTGCAGCATGGTGAAGCCCACCGCGTCCGCGGGGACGACGGCCTCGGTGTCCTCGATGAGGTCACCGAACTCGCTGTCGCCGTCCTCACCCAGGGGCGTGTGCAGCGAGATGGGCTCACGGCCGTACTTCTGCACCTCGATGACCTTCTCGGGGGTCATGTCGAGTTCGCGGCTGAGCTCTTCGGGGGTGGGTTCGCGACCGAGGTCCTGCAGCATCTGCCGCTGCACGCGCGCGAGCTTGTTGATGACCTCGACCATGTGCACGGGGATGCGGATGGTGCGAGCCTGGTCGGCCATCGCGCGGGTGATGGCCTGACGGATCCACCAGGTGGCGTAGGTCGAGAACTTGAAGCCCTTGGTGTAGTCGAACTTCTCGACCGCACGGATCAGGCCCAGGTTGCCCTCTTGGATGAGGTCGAGGAACTGCATGCCGCGACCGGTGTAGCGCTTGGCGAGCGAGACGACCAGACGCAGGTTGGCGCCGAGCAGGTGGCTCTTGGCACGCTGACCGTCACGGGCGACCCACTGCAGGTCGAGACCCAGCTGACTCGTCTTCTCGGCCGCCGACATGTTCGACAGCTTCTCTTCGGCGAACAGGCCCGCCTCGATGCGCATCGCGAGCTCGACCTCTTCGGCCGCGTTCAGCAGCGGGACCTTGCCGATCTGCTTCAGGTAGTCCTTGACGGGGTCGGCGGTCGCGCCGGTGATCTGCGCCGAGTAGACGGGGACGTCGTCCTCGTCGCTCGACGAGATGACGATGGCACCGGTGGGCAGCGCCTCGGCGGGCGCCTTGGGGGCCTCGTCGTCGTCATCGTCGTCGGACTTCTTCGCGTCGGCCTTGGCCGCGTCGTCGGAGTCCTCCGTGTCGTCGCTGTCGTCGACCTCGATCTCGACGTCGCCGTCTTCGTCGACCTCGTCTTCGTCCTCGAGGTCGTCGTCCTTCTTCGCCTTGGTCTTCGCCTTGGCGGGCGTCGCCTTGGCCTTGGCGGGGGCCTTCTTGGCGGGAGCCTTCTTCGCGGTCGTCGTCGTCGACGCCGTCGCGGTCTCTTCGGTGTTCTCGAGCTCGGTGTCTTTCGCACTCCGGGCGCGAGTCTTGGTTGTCGTGCCTGCCACGTTTCGCCTTTCACCGGGAACGCATGTTGCACGGCCGCCGGTCGTTCTCGGACACTAGTAAGACCCTTGTCAAGTCCGGAGCCGAGGAGCGGGGCTCCTGGACCGGATGACAACGGGTCAGGTTCTTCATTGTCTCACATCCGCCGACCGGGACTTGACGCGGACCGGGGATCTATGCCTAGTCAACGTCGAGCGGCACGCGTGCATTCCCGGATGCCGGGGCGGTGGCATCCATTCCCGCCCGCGAGCGTGCGGCGACGGGGCGCGCTCAGCCGAGCTTGCCGCGGCGATCGTCGTCGCCGGGACGCGACGCGAGGAAGCGCTCGAGCTCGGCCGCCAGCTCGTCCGCGCTGGGCAGATCGCCGGTGTGGATGATCGGGGTGGCCTGCGTGGAGCCGGCCATGTACGCGTCGTAGCGTTCTTCGAGGTTCTCGAGCATGCGGGTGAGCTCGTCGCTGCCCTCGACCTGCTCGGTGACCTTGGCGATGAACTCGCGGTTCTCCTCGCGCAGCACCTCGCCCGAGAACGACAGACCCGTCGCGACGGTCAGGCTGTCGAGCGCGGCCAGCGCGGCCGCGGGGTACTCGGTGTCGCCGAGGTAGTGCGGAACGAGCAGCGCGAACCCCGCGACCTTGGCCCCGGCCTCGGCGAATCGGTACTCGAGCAGGTGACCCGCGGTCGAGGGGACCTGGGTGTGCGGGCGCCAGACCGAGTGCGCCTCGGCCAGATCGGCACGCGTGCCGCTGACCGTCGTGCCGATCGGACGCGTGTGCGGAACCGGCATCGGGATCGCGTGCACCCAGGTGACGGACGACACCTGCAGGCCGGCCGCGAGTTCCAGCACCGTCTCGGCGAAGGCCTCCCACAGGAAATCGGGCTCGTAGCCGGCCAGCAGCAGGAAGGGGTGCCCCTGCGAGTCGTGCGCGAGCGAGAGTTCGAGACGCGCCGGCCGGTAATCGGTGAGGTGGTCCTCGACGAAGGTGATCGCCGGTCGACGCGCGCGGTAGTCCAGCAGCACGTCGTTGTCGAAGACGAAGACGGGGTTGGGCTGCAGGTCGTCACGGAAGTACTCGACGAGCCGTGTCACGGCGCCCCCGGCGTCGGTGAACCCGGTGAGCGCGATCACGAGCGGAAGGCCCGACGGCACGGGCGGCGCCGCGGGGGCGCGGTCGTACAGCGGGGCGGAGATCGGCATGAGTCCACTCTACGAGCGGTCCGAACGCGCCGGTCCCGGTGCGTCCCGCTGCTAGCGAACAGGCACGAACCTAGGATGGATGCCATGCCCTTCCCCTCAGTGGCGTACACCGACGCCCCCGTCCTCGAGTCCGACGCCGACGCGATCCTGCTGATCGTCCCTACACTGACGGAGGGGGCGCCGGACCCCGACGGGTGGGACGGCCTCGGCTCCGCCCTCGCGTCGATCGGCTTCACGGGCGCGACCGGGTCGTTCCAGCGGGTGCACGTGCCCGGCGTCGACACCCCCGTCGCCGTGGCCGGTGCGGGCACCGATCCGAGCGAGGCGGCTCTGCGGGATGCCGCGGGCACCGGGCTGCGTCAGCTGACCGGTTTCGCGCACGTCGCCGTCGCCGCGCTCGTCGAGTCCGCGTGGCGACCCCTGGCCGAGGGCGCGGCCCTGGGCGGATACCGCTTCGCCGACTACAAGAAGAAGTCGCCCAAGGCGCGCGCCGCACGGGTGACCGTCTCGGCGCCCACCGCTCCGTCCGAGGCCGACACGGCCGCCGTCGCCGCGATCGCCGGCGCCGTCGCCCTCGTGAAGGACCTCGTGACCACCCCCGCCGAATGGCTGGGTCCCGCCGACTTCGCCGTTGCCGCGGCCGCTGCCGTGGCCGACCTGCCGGTCGAGGTCGAGATCCTCGACGAAGAGGCGTTGCGCGAGGGCGGCTACGGCGGCATCCTCGGCGTCGGCCAGGGCTCGGACCGCCCGCCGCGCATGGTGCGCCTCGACTACTCCCCCGCCGGCGCCGAACGTCACGTCGCGCTCGTCGGCAAGGGCATCACGTTCGACACCGGTGGGCTGTCGCTGAAGCCGCCGGCATCCATGGTCGGCATGAAGTACGACATGTGCGGTGCCGCGACCGTGCTGGCCGTGCTCAAGGCCGCGGCCGAGATGCAACTGCCGATCCAGGTCAGTGCTTGGCTGTGCATCGCCGACAACATGCCGTCCGGTCGCGCGACGCGGCCCGGAGACGTGCTGCGCACGCTCGACGGCACGACGGTCGAGGTGCTCAACACCGACGCCGAGGGCCGCCTGGTACTCGCCGACGGTCTGGCCGCGGCGAGCCGCGAGCACCCCGACCTCATCGTCGACGTCGCCACCCTCACGGGGGCCATCACCGTCGCCCTGGGCAACCGCCACACGGGCGTCATGGGTGAGGACGACGCGGTCGCGGCGTACCTCGCCGCCGCCGGTCGCACCGCGGAGCTCGCGTGGCCGCTGCCCCTGCCCGACCACATGGTCGACGACCTCGACTCGCCGATCGCCGACCTGCAGAACGCGAAGATCGGCGACCCCGCCGGTGGGTCGCTGTTCGCCGGGCTCTTCCTGCGGCACTTCGTCGGTCGCGTCTCGGAGGACGCCGACGCGCCCCGCATCCCCTGGGTGCACCTCGACATCGCCGGCGTGGGCATGAACAAGTCGGCGCCGTTCGGGTACACCGACAAGGGTGTGACGGGGGCGACGGTGCGTTCGCTCGTCGATCTGCTCGCCACGGACGCCGCGCGATGACCGAGTTCTCGGCCGACGTCGTCGTCCTGGGTGGCGGCAGCGGCGGCTACGCCGCGGCCCTGCGTCTCGCCGAGCTGGGCAAGGACGTCGTTCTCGTCGAGAAGGACAAGCTCGGCGGGACGTGCCTGCACCGCGGTTGCATCCCGACCAAGGCCCTGCTGCACGCAGGAGAAGTCGCCGACGCGGCGCGCGGTGCGTCCGACATCGGCGTGGACGTGACGTTCTCGGGAATCGACGCCGCGCGCGTCCGGGCGTACCGCGAGGGCATCGTCGCGAAGAAGTTCAAGGGCCTCGAGGGGCTCATCTCGGCTCGCGGCATCCGCGTTGTGCGCGGGTCCGGAACGCTGGAGGCGGGGCCGGCCGTCCGCGTCGGAGACGACGTGTACCGCGGCGAAGATGTGATCCTGGCGACGGGTTCGTACAGCCGCAGCCTGCCGGGTCTCGACATCGGCGGTCGTGTTCTGACGAGCGAGCAGGCGCTCGACCTCGACGTCATCCCCGAGCGGGTCGTCGTGCTGGGTGGAGGCGTGATCGGCGTCGAGTTCGCGAGCGTGTGGCGCTCGTTCGGCGTCGACGTCACCATCGTCGAGGCGCTCCCCCACCTTCTGCCGGCCGAGGACGTGGCATCCAGCAAGGCCCTGGAACGCGCGTTCCGCAAGCGCGGCATCTCGTTCCAGCTCGGGCGACGGTTCGCCTCGCTCGCGCAGGACGCCGATTCCGCCACCGTCACCCTGGACGACGGCTCCGAACTGATCGCCGACTTCGTCCTGGTCGCGGTCGGCCGCGGTCCCTCGACGGCGGGCCTCGGCTACGAAGAGGCGGGTGTCGTGCTCGAGCGCGGATTCGTCCGAACCGACGACCGCTTGCGCACCGACGCGCCGCACGTGTGGGCGGTGGGCGACATCGTCCCCGGACTTCAGCTGGCGCACCGCGGATTCCAGCAGGGGATCTTCGTCGCCGAGCAGATCGCCGGGCTGTCGCCGGTCCTCGTCCCCGACGTGGACGTGCCCCGGGTGGCGTATTCGCACCCCGAGGTTGCGTCCGTGGGACTCACCGAGGCGCAGGCCCAGGATCGTTACGGATCCGAGGCCGTGACCGCCTACGAGTACAACCTGGCCGGCAACGGCCGCAGCGAGATCATCGGCACGTCGGGCATCGTCAAGATCGTGCGTCGCGTCGACGGGCCCGTCGTGGGTGCGCACCTGGTGGGCGACCGCGTCGGCGAGCTGATCTCGGAAGCGCAGCTCGCGGTGGGCTGGGAAGCCCACCCCGAGGACATCGCCCCGTTCGTCCACGCCCACCCCACTCAGAGCGAAGCGCTGGGCGAGGCCTTCCTGGCCCTCGCCGGCAAGCCCCTGCACGCACTCTGACCACAAACCGGTCACTAAGCTAGGTACCGCATCCGGTACGAAGGAGACATATCCATGAGCACTTCCGTCGTCCTCCCCGCTCTCGGCGAGAGCGTCACCGAGGGAACGGTCACCCGCTGGCTCAAGCAGGTCGGTGACACCGTCCAGGAGGACGAGGGTCTGTTGGAGATCTCGACCGACAAGGTCGACACCGAGATCCCCTCCCCCGTCTCGGGAGTCATCGAGGAGATCCTCGTCCAAGAGGACGAGACCGTCGAGGTCGGCGCGATCCTCGCCAAGATCGGTGACGGCTCCGGCGCCGCCTCGTCCGACGACGCGCCGCAGGCGGCTCCCGCCGAGCAGCCCGCCGCTCCCGCCGAGGAGCAGGCGGCCCCCGCCGAGGCCGCTCCGGCCGAGCAGCCCGCCCCCGCCGCGCAGCCCGCCGCGGCGAGCGACGACTCCACCGAGGTGAAGCTGCCCGAGCTGGGCGAGAGCGTCACCGAGGGCACGGTCACCCGCTGGCTCAAGGCCGTCGGCGACGACGTCGCCGTCGACGAGCCCCTTCTCGAGATCTCGACCGACAAGGTCGACACCGAGATCCCCTCGCCGGTCGCCGGCACGCTGCAGGAAATCCTCGTCCAGGAGGACGAGACGGTCAACGTCGGCGCGGCCCTCGCCCGCATCGGCAGCGGTGCTCCCGCCGCGGCCGAGCCCGAGGCCCCGGCCGCCGAGCCCGAGGCTCCCGCCGCCGCGCCCCAAGCTGCCGCCGCCGAGCAGAAGCCCGAGCAGTCGGCTCCGGCCGCGCCCGCCCCGCAGGCCGCAGAGAAGCCGGCGCCGGCCGAGAAGCCCGCCGAGCAGGCTCCCGCCGCGTCCTCGAACGACGACGTCACCTACGTCACCCCGCTCGTGCGCCGCCTCGCGCAGCAGCAGGGCGTCGACCTGAAGTCCGTCACGGGCAGCGGCGTCGGCGGTCGCATCCGCAAGGAAGACGTTCTGAAGGCGGCCGAGGCCGCCAAGGCCGCGCCCGCCGCCGCTGCTCCGGCCGCGTCGGCTCCCGCCGCGCCCGCTCCCGTCGAGGTCTCGCCGCTGCGCGGCACGACCCAGAAGATGTCGCGCCTGCGCAAGGTCATCGCCGAGCGCGCCGTCGCGTCGATGCAGGCGACCGCGCAGCTCACCACCGTGGTCGAGGTCGACGTGACCAAGCTCTCGGCGCTGCGCGACCGGGTGAAGGGCGACTTCCAGCAGAAGACCGGCGACAAGCTGTCCTTCCTGCCCTTCTTCGCCATCGCGGCCGTCGAGGCGCTCAAGGCGTTCCCGATCATCAACTCGACGGTCGAGGGCGACGAGATCGTCTACCCGGCCCACGAGAACGTGTCGATCGCGGTCGACACCGAGCGCGGTCTGCTTACCCCCGTGGTCAAGGATGCCGGCGAGAAGAACATCGCCCAGCTCGCGCGCGAGATCGCCGATCTCGCCGCGCGCACGCGCGACAACAAGCTCAAGCCCGACGAGCTCGCCGGCGGCACGTTCACGCTGACCAACACGGGTTCGCGCGGCGCGCTGTTCGACACGCCCATCGTGTTCCTGCCGCAGTCGGCGATCCTCGGCCTCGGCGCCGTGGTCAAGAAGCCGGGCGTCGTCTCGGTGGACGGCAAGGATGCCATCTCGGTGCGCTCCTACGTCTACCTGGCGCTGTCGTACGACCACCGCATCATCGACGGTGCGGACGCCGCGCGCTTCCTCGGCGCGGTCAAGGCCCGCCTCGAGGCGGCCCAGTTCGAGGGCGACCTCGGCATCTGATCCCTCGGGGGTCCAGCTCATGATGGCTGGTCCGCGACCGTTCTGACGGCGCGGACCAGCCATCGGTCTTTTCGGCGAATCAAGGTGACGTACTGCGCTGCCTCATCCGTACCGACGCGGACGACCGCCACTCCCCCGAAATCGTCGAGAAGATCGATCTCGGCGTCCGCGGCCCCGGCCAGCAGGGGCTCACGCGGAAAGGACGACTGCTCCTCGTACGAGCCCGCACACGACGGACCTTCACCACACGCGGCGAGTTCGGCGAAGAGCTGTCGCGCCGCAGTCACGACGTCGTCGGAGAGCGGCACCCGATCGTCGGCAGCAGCGGGCGGCGGCGTAGCGGGGCGCGCGGGTGCGACGGACGGCGCGGGGGCGGATGTGGGGGCGGCCGTCGTCCCCGCCGTCGGTGACGAGGGGGCGTTGGATCCGGGAAGCAGGGAGGCGCCCACCACGATCACCGCGATGACCCCGGCGACCACGGTCCCGAGGCGCAGGGCACGCGAGGACCGCCAGCGCTCGATCACCCCGCGCCCCGCAGCGCGCACGGCGTCCGCCAGATCCGCGTCGATGAGCGCGAGGAGCGGCGAGGTCTCGTCATGCGCGCGCTCCGGAGCGGTCGGTGCGTGCGTCGCCTCGACGGGCGTCAACGGTCCGAGGACGAGGGGAACGGGTTCGGCGTGAGCCAGCAACCGTCGTTCGACGGCATCCCACTCCCGAGGGGGCCGGGTCAGCACGCTCTCTCGGGCGCGGGTGAGCATGTCGCGCGTGGGCGGGTCGTCGGAGACCTCGGCCGCCTGAGCGAGCGATTCCGCGGTCGCCGCCACGGGGTCGGGTCCTGCGGCCTCTTCGACCGCGACCGGGCACCCGTCGGCGCGGAGCCACCAGCGGGTGGCGTCGAAGCGTCCCGTCGCGCGGCGGCATCCCCTCAGCAGTCCGACCGCCGCGGTCACGGCCTCGCCCGGGGTGAGCGCACGAGCGCTTCGCGCGCGGCGATGGAGGTAGAGGTCGAGGGGTTCTACGAGGACGGCGGCGGCGGAGAGCGTCATCCCTCGATGATCCCGAGCAGGGCCGGGGACCGCCGGGCGGGGATCGGCATCCGTGGATGATCTCCCCCATCGGGTGGCGGGGGAGGAAGGGTCGGCCGCGAAGATAGAATCGTTCGCATGGCCGCTCGCACCACCACGCCCGAGAAGCGTCCGGGCTTCTTCTCGCAGCTGAAAACCCTGTACACCTTCACGCAGAAGGAGTACCGGTGGCTGCCGTTCCTGCTGGCGGGCATCGTGCTCGTGGGCATCGCCCTCGGCGTTCTCGTCGGGTTCCTGATCCCGCCGCTGGCCGTGTGGAGCATCATCCTCTGGGGCGTGACGGGCCTGCTCGCCGGCATCCTCGCCGCGATGATCACCATGACGCGTCTGTCGACGACGGCGATGTACAAGAAGATCGACGGCATGCCCGGCGCGACCGGGCACGTCCTCTCCTCGTCGCTCGGTCGCAACTGGCAGGCATCCGAGGCGCCGATCGGCGTGAACCCGCGCACGCAGGAGGCGCTCTACCGCGCAATCGGTCGCGGAGGCGTCGTGCTCATCGGCGAGGGCAACCGCAGCCGCCTCACGCGCCTCGTCGGCGAGGAGCGCTCGCGCGTTCTGCGCGTGGCCGCGGGCGTGCCGGTCACGGTGCTGTACGTCGGCCACGGCGACGATGAGGTGCCGATCGCCAAGCTCGCGTCGACCATCAAGGCGCTGCCCAAGAAGGTGGACCGCGCGACCATGGCCGCCGTCATCAAGCGCGTGTCGTCGGTGTCGCAGGGCCTGTCGTCGCTGCCGATCCCGAAGGGCGTCGACCCGACCAAGATGCGCGCCCCGCGCCCGCGCTGATCTGTCCCAGAACCACGAAGGCCCCCGCACGGCGGGGGCCTTCGTCATGTCAGCTGCGGACGAGGATCGTCCCGACCGCCTTGTCGTGCAGGCCGCGCTGGTCGGCGTCGAAGACGACGGCGGGGATGATGAGGGCCAAGAGCACCGTCCGGACGATCGGCCTCCACAGGCCCACCCAGCCCCCGGATGCCAGCTCGAGACGCATCCCCATGAGGCGGTGTCCCGGACTACCGCCGATGAGCGGGATGAAGAGGATCTGCACGGCGAAGAAGATGACGTTCGCCGCGACCGGGTTGGCGAAGGGGACGCCGGTCACCGGGTCGGGCATCGAGAAGAACGCGAAACCGACCAGACCGGCACTCGCGACGTCGATCAGCAGGGCGGCGATCCGACGGCCCGGGCGCGCGATGGAGCCGCGACCCTCGCGGGGAAGGCCGAGCCGCTGGCCCGGATATTCGTTCTCGGCGGTCGCGCTCACGGCATCCAGCGTAATCCGGGTCGCGTAACATGCCGGAAACATCCGAGATATGACGGGGACACCCGTTCTGAGTAGGGTCGAGGAGGCTGGCCGAGGCCGGCACGATCCCGAATGTTCTACCTCTGGAGTCTTCATGTTCAAAGATTCGTCCGAGGTGCTGAAGTTCATCCAGGACGAGGACGTCAAGTTCCTCGACATCCGTTTCACGGATCTTCCTGGTGTGCAGCAGCACTTCAACATCCCCGCCTCGACCGTCGACGAGGAGTTCTTCACCGTCGGCCAGCTCTTCGATGGCTCGTCGATCCGCGGGTTCGCGAACATTCACGAGTCGGACATGCAGCTCATCCCCGACGTGACCACCGCGTATGTCGACCAGTTCCGCGAGGCCAAGACCCTCGTGATGATCTTCGACATCTACAACCCGCGCAACGGTGAGATCTACTCGAAGGACCCGCGTCAGGTCGCCAAGAAGGCCGAGAAGTACCTCGCCTCCACCGGCATCGCCGACACCGCGTTCTTCGCCCCCGAGGCCGAGTTCTACATCTTCGACGACGTCCGCTACGAAGTGAAGCAGAACTCGAGCTTCTACTCGGTCGACTCCGAAGAGGGTGCCTGGAACACGGGCCGCGCCGAAGAGGGCGGAAACCTCGCCAACAAGACCCCCTACAAGGGTGGCTACTTCCCCGTCTCGCCCGTCGACAAGACGGCCGACCTGCGCGACGACATCACCCTCAAGCTGATCGAGGCGGGCTTCGTCCTGGAGCGCTCGCACCACGAGGTCGGCACCGGTGGTCAGCAGGAGATCAACTACCGCTTCGACACGATGGTCCACGCGGCGGACGACATCCTGAAGTTCAAGTACATCGTCAAGAACACCGCGGAAGAGTGGGGCAAGGTCGCCACCTTCATGCCGAAGCCGCTCTTCGGCGACAACGGTTCGGGTATGCACACGCACCAGTCGCTGTGGAACGACGGCAAGCCGCTGTTCTACGACGAGACCGGCTACGGCGGGCTCTCCGACATCGCCCGCTGGTACATCGGCGGCCTGCTGGCCCACGCTCCCGCGGTCCTCGCCTTCACCAACCCGACGCTCAACAGCTACCACCGCCTGGTGAAGGGCTTCGAGGCTCCCGTCAACCTGGTGTACTCGGCCGGTAACCGCTCCGCGGCGATCCGCATCCCCATCACGGGCAGCAACCCCAAGGCCAAGCGCATCGAGTTCCGTGCGCCCGACGCCTCGGGAAACCCGTACCTCGCGTTCGCCGCGCAGCTCATGGCGGGCCTCGACGGCATCAAGAACCGCATCGAGCCGCACGAGCCCGTCGACAAGGACCTCTACGAGCTCCCCGCCGAAGAGGCCAAGAACATCCCGCAGGTTCCCAACTCGCTGCTCGACTCGCTCGAGGCCCTGCGCGCCGACCACGAGTTCCTGCTCGCCGGTGGCGTCTTCACGCAGGAGCTCATCGACACCTGGATCGAGTACAAGATCGAGAACGAGATCCAGCCGATCGCCCAGCGCCCGCACCCCTTCGAGTACGAGCTGTACTTCGGGGTCTGAGTAGCTGTACGACCGAACCCCTCCGGACTTCCGCGGAAACGCGGGGATCCGGAGGGGTTTTGTCTGTTCTGCTCGTACAAACGGGGACCCGGCCCGTTACGAATTCTGATGCAGATGCGTCGCTGGGGCCGCAGGTGTGCTGCTCGATGCCGACGAGAGCTCGCGACTCACCTCGACATCCCGCGTCGATGGACCGCGCGCGGCTGTTGCGAACTCGACTTGCGGTCAGGACGCGTCGCCCGCGATCTCGCGCAGGGTCGCGAGATGGCTCCGCCAGGCGGCGCGGCCCTGAGTTGTGAGGGTGAGAGAAGTGCGCGGCATCTTGCCCGCGAACGACTTGCCGACCACAAGGTATCCGGCGTCTTCGAGGGTTGCCATGTGCTTGCTGAGGGCGGAATCGGTCACCTCGATGGCGTCGCGAACCTCCTTGAAGCTCAACGTACTCGCCCGGTCGAGGGCCGCCACCACAGAGAAGCGCACGGGATTCTGCAGCAGCTCGTCGAGGCGATGGCGCGGGTGCGAGGCAGACATCGTCACGACCGGCCCTCGCGAGCCGCACACACGAACGACACGAAGAGCACGAGGCCCGAGGCGAGGCCTGCGAGCAGCACGTTGCCGTGGGCCCAGATGACGACGGAGATCGCAAGCGCGTAGGAGACGAACCAGCTGGCGATGTAGACGGTCCACCGACGCCCGCGGGCGAACGCGGACCGACCCTGAATACTGATGACGAAGAAGATGATGAGCGCGAATGCCACGGCGAGCAGGCCGACGTAAGCGAGACCGAATGCGTCGCCGGTCGCGAGAGCCATGGCGAAGGTTCCCATCGAGGTCGCCACGCCCAGCGCGAGGATGAAGGTGATGTACGGCCACCGCGTGGCGTTGTGCGCCGTGTGGCTGATGCTGTCGGCGTGGTCGAGCAACGCTCGCGCCTCAGCCGGAGTGACAGTGGGCATGTGGTCCATGGTGAATCCTTTCGGCTTCTTCACTATGGCACGTACTTTCCGATAAGGAAAGTAATTTCAAGCCCAGCTCCGAGTACGTCACACCCGTCAGGAGCCCGCCCGCGACTTCTCCCGCCCGGCGTCCCGCCCCGCCAGCTGGAGGGCCTGGCAACCCCGCCGGGCTGAACGTCGGGCCGCAGAGTACGGGCTTGGTCGTTCTCCGGGGATCGACGGATGCCGGCGCCGCCGCGTCATCCCGCCGTGCGCGCCGCCCGTTTCTGCTCCTGGAACACCCGGATCGCCTCGTACCGTTCGGCCGACCGTGCCCGACGCTTGGCGGCTTCGTCCTCGCGAACCTTCGGTGGGGCGTTCGTCACGAGGTCGTCGAGCAGACCTCGAACGGATGCCGAGATCTCGGCCACGGCACGGTCGAACACCTCTTGATTGACACGCGAGGGTTTCGTCGTGCCCACGACCTTGCGCACGAACTGCAGCGCGGCGTCATGGCATTCGGCATCCGTCGCTGGCGGGGTGAAGTTGTGGAGCGGGACGATGTTGCGGCACATGCCCGACAGGCTAGGCCTGCGCCGCCCGGAGCGCGAGGGTCGGAAATGCCCAGACGACGAGCGGGGCCGGTGATCACCGGCGCTCACAGCCCCGGGATCTCGACGAGACGGAACCAGCGGCCGGAGGGCTGGAGACGGGCGAGCGCGGGGAGGAAATGCGTGTCGCTGATGTGGCCGTCGAAGTCCACGGTCGACAGCCCCCGACGGGCGAGTACGTCCATCGAACGCCGTATGCATCCTTCGACCAGACGCTCACCCTCGGGCACGTCTCGAGCCGTGGTCTCGGCGACGATAAGCGGCGGTTCGCTGTCGAGGTAGGCGAGGGCGAGGGCGAGTACGGTGCCCCGGTCATCGACCGCGACGGCGGAGGCGTCGACGTCGACCTCATCCCACAGATTTTCGTTCAACGCGTCGGCGAAGTCCTCTCGCGTGGGGCTCCACGTCTCGTGCGTCCAGCTGTAGAGCGCCGCGTGCGCCGCCTCGACGCGCTCTCGAGGCACTCCGGAGAGGGGCTGCACGCGTACGTGCGAACGGAGGGCCGTTCGTCGGGCGAGCTCGACCCGTGCGGGCGGCACGATCTGCATCGTCGTCGCTCCCAACGCGTCCGCGAACTGCAGAGCCGGGTCGTCGACGTATCCGCGCGCCGTGAACGGGATGTCGCGGACGCGAAGTGACGAGAGGTGTCGGGCGAGAGCGGTGCCGATCCCCCGGCGACGGTGATCGGGGTGAACGACGATCTCGAGCCAGGCATGCGTGTCATGGACGCGGGATGTCCACATCGCGCCGGCCGCGACCACCTCGCCCGCCTGTTCGACGACGGCCGAACGGGTCTCTTCGCCGCGCCACCGGTCGGCCGCGAGCGTGCGGTCCGCCCACCAGTCGGGGGCCGCGTCCAGATCGTCTTCGGTGAGAGCCCTGAAGTGCACTCCCCCATCGAATCAGGTCGGGCGCCGCCGAGCGGTCGCCGCTTCCCGGCATCCCCCCAGGTCAACCTCCCCCGCGATGTCGGAGGGGCACAGGAGGATGGAGCCATGCCCGAATCGCCCTACGCCTCGCGCCCCTGGTCGTCGTCGTACGCCGAGGGCGTGCCGCTCGAGATCGAGACGCCCTCGCAGACGCTCCCCGAGATGCTGGCCGCGAGCGTCGCGACGTACGGAAAGAAGACGGCCCTGGAGTTCTTCGGGGCGGTCACGACGTATCGCGAGCTGGGCGAACAGGTGTCGCGCGCCGCCGAGGGACTGCGTCGCCTGGGGGTGCGGGCGGGCGATCGCGTGGCGCTGGTGCTGCCGAACTCGCCGCAGCACGTCGTCGCGTTCTACGCCGCGCTGCGCCTCGGGGCCATCGTCATCGAGCACAACCCGCTGTACACGCCGCGCGAGCTGCGGCACCAGTTCGAAGACCACGGCGCGAAGTTCGCGATCGTGTGGGACAAGCTGGCCGACACCGTGGCCGAGTTCCCGTCCGACCTCGCGCTGCAGCACGTCGTCAGCGTCGACATCACCGCCGCCCTGCCCGTCGCCAAGCGGCTCGCGCTGCGCCTGCCGATCGCGAAGGCGCGCGAGGCGCGCGCGCAGCTCACCGCGACGCCCACTTCGAAGCGTCCGCTGCCGTGGGCCAAGCTGCTGACCCGCGGTTCGCTCTCGCGCAAGCACCCCGGGCCCGCCCTGGGCGACATCGCCCTGCTGCAGTACACCAGCGGCACGACCGGCTCGCCCAAGGGCGCGGTGCTCACGCACGCGAATCTGCGCGCGAACGCGATGCAGGGTCGCGCGTGGGTGCCCGGTCTGCGCGACGGAGAAGAGACGTTCTACGGCGTCCTCCCCCTGTTCCACGCGTACGGTCTCACCCTCTGCCTCACCTTCGCGATGAGCATCGGCGCCCGGCTCGTGCTCTTCCCCAAGTACGATCTCGAGCTGGTCGCCGCCGCCACCAAGAAGAGCCCCCCGACCTTCCTGCCGGCGGTGCCCCCGATCTACGATCAGCTCGCACGGGCGGCGGCGCGGGGGACGCTCGATCTCACGAGCGTGCGCTTCGCCATCTCGGGCGCGATGAGCCTGCCCGTCGCCACCGTCGACCGCTGGGAGGCGGCGACCGGGGGGCTGTTGGTCGAGGGGTACGGCATGACCGAGTCCTCGCCCGTCGCGCTCGGCAACCCCATCGGACCGTCACGTCGCCCCGGCACCGTCGGCGTGCCCTTCCCCAGCACCGACATCCGCGTCGTCGACCCCGAGAACCCGACGCACGACCTGCCCCTCGGCGAGGCCGGTGAGCTGCTGCTGCGCGGACCGCAGGTGTTCCAGGGGTATTGGAACCGACCCGCCGACACCGCCGAGACCCTCATCGACGGCGAGTGGCTGCGCACCGGCGACATCGCCTCGGTCTCGCCCGACGGGTTCGTCACGATCACCGACCGCCTCAAAGAGATCATCATCACCGGCGGCTTCAACGTCTCGCCGAGCGAGGTCGAGGACGTCCTGGCCGCGCACCCCGACATCGTCGGCGCGGCCGTGGTGGCTCTTCCCAAGCCGCGCGGGGGCGAAGACGTCGCCGCCGCGATCGTGCTGCGCGAGGGTACGTCGATCGAGCCCGAGGCCGTGCGCGAGTTCTGCAAGAGCAGACTCGCGCCCTACAAGGTCCCGCGTCGGGTCATCGTGGTCGACGAACTCCCGCGTTCGCTGATCGGCAAGGTCCTGCGTCGCGAGGTGCGCGAGCGTCTGATGTCCTGACCGGAGACGAGAGCGGATGCCGGGGTCTCGGCATCCGCTCCCGTCATCCGTAGAAGAGCTTGTCGAAGACCCGGCGCGAGCGTCGGGTGGCGCCCAGGTAGTCCTCTTCGACCTGCGTCGCGGAACGCGGCGGGTACTCGAGGATGCGACCGATACCGTCGAGCCGTCCCCGGTCGACGGGGAGCACGTCACTGGTCTGACCCGACAGCAGCGTGTTCGCCGAGCGCAGGCGACTCGCCAGGTGCCAGGCGGCCGCGAGCTTGTCGGCCGCGTCGTGCTCGATCAGTCCGGCCTCGGCCGCGGCATCCAGAGCCCCCAGCGTCGACGTCGTGCGCATCGCCGGCACCTGCCGTGCGTGCTGCAACTGCAGCAGCTGCACCAGCCACTCGACGTCGCTGAGCGAGCCGGGGCCGAGCTTGAGGTGTCGGGCGGGATCGGCGCCCTGCGGCAGACGCTCGTTCTCGACGCGCGCCTTGATGCGGCGGATCTCGCGCAGGCCGTTTTGGTCGGCCGAGACGGGGTAGCGCACCTCGTCGGCGAGCTCCAGGAACGCGCGGATGAGCTTGACGCTTCCCGCGACCCCGCGGGCGCGCAGGAGAGCCTGCGCCTCCCACGACAGCGACCAGCGCCGGTAGTACTCCGCGTAGGCGTCGAGCGAACGCGCGAGGGGCCCGCTGCGTCCCTCGGGGCGCAGCTCGGCGTCGAGGTCGAGCGGCAGGCGGTGGTCCTCGGACTGCTCGCGCAGCCCCGCGACGAGCTTGAGGGCGAGGTGGCTCGCGCGCTGCGGGTCGAGGCCGTTGGCGCGATAGACGTACATCACGTCGGCATCCGAGCCGAAGCCGATCTCGCGGCCGCCGAACCGGCCCATCGCGATGACCGCGAAGTCGAGGTCGTCGTCCTCGGGCGGAACCACGACGCGACGCACGGCCCGCAGCGTCGCCTGGATCGTGACCTCGGTGATGGTCGTCAGAGCGTCCGAGAGCTCCTCGAGCGACACGGTGCCCAGGACCGCCGCCATGGCGACGCGCAGCATCWCGCGMCTGCGTGATGGGC
>NZ_QDFT01000040.1 GCF_003075375.1 Microbacterium testaceum
GTGAACGWTCCGGATGCCACGTCCTCGCGCTCCTCGGAGCGTCGGGGGCGTGGCATCCGTCGTTCACGGCGCGCACGGGGGCGCTCCGTCGCCCGCGCGTGCGTAGGTCCGCCCGTCCGCCGTGCGGGTGAGCAGGCCGGCGTCGATCAGGTAGCGGCGCATCGCGGCGACGTCGTCGACGATGGCGGTCCGGCGAGGCGCCGTTCCTCCCCACGAGGAGCGCGTCGCGGTCGATTCCCGGATTGGGGTCGCGCGTCCTCGGCGGCCTTGCCGGGCTCCTTAGCGTGTCGGCGTGACCATCGAACCCGGCCCCGATCGCGCGGACGCCACCGCCGCCGAGACGGTGGTCGTGGCACCCGACCCACGGCGCCGGCTCGGCGTCGGCGCTGTGATCGTGCTCGTTCTGGTCGCGTTCGCCGTGACCGTCGCGATCGGGATGTTCCGGGGCGCGACCGGCGCCGAGACCGTCTCGGCGCTGCCGACGGCATCCGGCCTCGCCAGCGCCCCCGTCGAGGCGGGACTCTACGTGCACGTCGCCGGGGCGGTGCGGCGCGCAGGACTGTACCGCCTCGAGGTGGGGGACAGGGTGGCGGATGCCATCGCCCTGGCCGGGGGATTCGCCGACGACGCCGCGCGCGACGGCGTCAATCTCGCCCGACCGGTGGCCGACGGCGAGCAGATCGTCGTGCCCGTGGTCGGGGCGGCGCCCTCGGGCTCACCCGTGGCGGGGGCGGCCGCACCCGCGGACGGGCTGATCGATCTGAACACGGCCACGAGGGAGCAGCTCGACACGCTGCCCCGAGTGGGACCGGCGATGGCCGACCGCATCATCGCCTGGAGGGACGAGAACGGCCGATTCACCAGCGTGGACGACCTGCTGTCGGTTCCGGGGATCGGCGACAAGATGCTCGCCGGCCTTCGCGACCTGGTGCGCGTGTGAGTGAGAGGCGAGCGCTGCGCCGGCGCACCCTGCGTTCCGTCGTCGTGGCGGTGACGACGTGGGCCGCGGCGGGAGCGGCCGTCGCCGTGCCCGATCCGCGCCCCCTCGCCCTCGCGCTCGTCGTGGCGACGCTCGTCTCGTTCTCCGTGCTCCTGTGCCGACGCGGCGCCACCATCGTCGTCGTCACGGTGGCCCTCGCGTTCGGTGCCGCTGCTGCGTGGGGTGCGGCGTCGACGGCGCCCACGCGCGCCCTCGTCGACGAGGTGCGGCTGGACGGCGGGCGTCAGCTGAGCGTCTCCGTCACGGTGACGGGACGCGTCGACGTCCGTCCCGACGGCAGTGCGTGGTTCGATGCGATCGCCGAGAACGTGACGGCGGGTCCACTCCGCGTCGGCGGAACCATCCCCGCGCGCGTGGCCGTCGCGGCGGACGCCCGCGACGCCCTGCACGCGATCGGGCTGGGCAGCACCGTCACCGTCACCGGCCGCGCATCACCCAGTGACCCGACGGAGCGCGCGGTTCTGCTCGTTCGCGCCGAGACGGTGGATGCCACGACCCCACCGCCCGGCGTCTGGGGCGCGCTCGAGGACGTGCGCCGCGGGCTGGCGCATTCCGCCGTGGGGCTGCCCCAGCCGGGGGCGGGTCTGGTGCCCGGCCTCGCGGTGGGGGACACGAGCATGCTCGACGGCGCGACCGAGACGGCCATGAACGCCTCGTCGCTGTCGCATCTGACTGCCGTCTCGGGGGCGAACTGCGCGATCGTCGTCGGCGCCGCCTTCGCGGTGCTCGCGCTGTGCGGCGCCCCGCGGGCCGTGCGCATCGGTGGCGCGACCGTCGTCCTCGCCGCCTTCGTGGCCCTCGTCACGCCCGAGCCCAGCGTCATCCGCGCGGCGGCCATGGCCCTGGTCGCCCTCCTCGCGCTGGCTCTGGGACGACCGGCCGTCGGCGTGGCCGTACTGTCCCTTGCGGTGACGGTGCTGCTGGTGATCGATCCCTGGCTGTCGTTGTCGATCGGATTCGCCCTCTCGGCGGCCGCCACCGGCGCCCTCCTCGTGCTCGCCCGACCCCTCGCCGCGGGATTGTCACGATGGATGCCGCGCGCCCTGGGCCTGGCGATCGCCGTTCCCCTGTCGGCGCAGCTGGTGTGCGGACCGCTGATCGTGCTCATCGACCCCCATGTGCCACTGCTGGGCGTGGCGGCCAACATGCTCGCCGATCCCGCCGCGGCGCCCGCGACCATCGCCGGAGCCCTCGCGTGCATCGCGCCCTTCCCGTGGCTGCGCGACGGGCTCACCGCCCTGGCGTGGGTGCCCGCCACCTGGATCGCCGCGGTCGCCCACCTCACAGCGGGCGTCGCGGCGCAGAACCTGCCCTGGCCCGACGGCGCGATCGGAGTCGCTCTCCTCTCGGCCGTGAGCGCGGCCGTGGCGGTGGCCATCATCGCGCCGGCGCGGTGGCGACGGACGACGGCGGCAGCGGGCATCGTCGTCGGCCTGGTCACGGGTCTCATCGCCGGTCAGACGGCCGTGCGCACGGTCGCGGGCCCCCTGACCGTACCCGCGGACTGGCAGGTGGCGATGTGCGACGTGGGCCAGGGCGACGCGACGCTCTGGCGATCGCAGGGCGCGATCGCGCTCGTCGACACCGGGCCCGAACCCGAGGCTCTCCGCGCCTGCCTGACGCGCTTCGGCGTCGAGCGCCTGGACCTCGTCGTGCTGACGCACTTCGACCTGGACCACGTCGGCGGATCGGCGGCCGTCGTCGGTCGGGCGGGCACCGTACTGCACGGTCCGATCGCGGAGGTCGCAGACCAGCGACTGCTCGACGATCTCGCGGACGGGGGAGCACGCCTCGTCACGGCGGAGGTCGGGATGACGGGAACCATCGGCGCGACACGCTGGCAGGCGCTCGGTCCGCTCCCGCGCGCCGAACCGGGTAACGACGCCAGCGTCGCCCTTGACGTCGCCGGTGCCGGTTTTCCGCGGACAGTGCTTCTGGGCGACCTCGGACGAGAGCCTCAGGCACAGCTGCAGCGCCTGATCGATGTGCCGCGCGTGCAGGTCGTGAAGGTGTCGCACCACGGCAGCGCCGACCAGGATCCCGAGCTGTATCGGCGGCTGCACCCCGCCGTCGGGCTCATCGGCGTCGGAGCCGACAACCGCTACGGGCACCCGACCGCCTCGATCCTCGCCACGCTGACATCCCTCGGCACCGCGGTCGGACGTACGGACCGAGAGGGCGCCCTCGCCGTCTGGGTCGGGGATGACGGCGACATCCGCCTCTGGCGCGAGCGGTCACCGGCACCGGACGAGGCCCCGGCATCCCCTCCTCCCTCCGCCACGGCGCGGCGCCGGTGGCCGCGGTGTCGGCACCCCGGGGTACTGACTTCGGCACCTTCATCGCAGCCGCTGCGCGGGCGAGGTCGCCGATTCCGCCCGTGCGGTCGCCCACCGCAAGTCGGCTCACCTATGAAGCTCGCCGAACGCATCCAGGATAGGCAAGACGATCCTGCGTCTCAGACGGAGGTACCGCGGCGAGGGTGACTACCGGGGTGGACTTCGCGCCTCCACTGAACGTACGCACCACCTCCTCGCACAGGACCCGAGCGAATCCGGCAGGTTCGCGCTGCACACCCGCCGACGCCTTATACATATGCTCTGAAACCTGCGTCGAGACCGGTGCAGAGGCGGCAAGCTGACCCAACTGATCGGAGAGTCATGTGCGACCTCGAGTCGATTGCATTGAGCGCCGGGGATTACGGGCAAGCCGTCGGGACCCTCACTCACACCCAGAGCGGATATCTACTTGCCGCACATATGGAGGGTCGGCTTCACGGACCGAATAGCGAACTGGGTGGCGATACCGCGCTTGTGATTGGCTTGGACGAACCACCCTTGGGAGAAGTTGTCACGGTGCGCGGCCTCTGGAACGGTTCTCAGATCGTGGACGCCGAGCTGTTTGATGCGCACGTCGGGGTCAAACCACCGCCGCTCCTGGACCCCGCAACGTTCAGGGACATGGAGGGTGTCGCCGAACGGGGTGACATCCTGCGCGCCGAAGTCCTTGACGCGTGCGACGAGCTGCGGGGCACATCGCTCCTCTCTTTCGTCGCCGTTCCCGGTCCGCGCGGATGGTACGGCCTCGCGTGCGGAACCGATCGCAAGGAGGCGCTTGCACGGCTCAGTCCGCTTGTTGACCCGTACCTCGTCGTCACCGAGAGCGAGTGGACGCTCGCTGAGCTCGAAGAGGCGGAGCGACTGATATCGGAAAGCGAGGACGTTCGCGGCCTCGGCGTTTTCTGGGACGACCGTGGGCGCTACCGCGCGCACTGCGTGCTGCACCACCTCGAGCCCGGGCTGGCGTCGACCTTGCGAACTCTTCCCAAGGGGACCGTCCACGTCGAGACCTGGCTCACGCGAACCACGCCGGCCGGGATGGCCGGCGTATCGACGTCCAGCACGGGCATCTCACCAGCCTCGTCCCAGGCGACCCCCTCGTCCGTGTAGATGAGAAAGCGGGGCCTCCTCCCGCAGGAAGTGATCGCTGTGCTGATCTCGTCGGTCGCTGCGGTGTCGGCACCCCTCGGTAGGCTGGGGGAGTGACCCCGGCCCCCCGACGCGCAGCCCCTGCCAAGGCCAGATCGGCGATCCCGCAGGTGTCATGGCGAGCCCCGCAGCCCGCGCCGATCGTGCTCGTCTCCGGTCCCGAAGAGGTGTGCGCAGAACGGGCGATCGCCGGCATCCGGTCCCTGCTCAAGAGCGAAGACCCCAGCCTCGAGGTCACCGACATCCGCGCCGACGACTACGCGGCCGGCACCCTGCTCGCCGTGACCTCGCCCTCGTTGTTCGGTGAACCCCGCCTGGTGCGGGTGAGCGGCGTCGAGAAGTGCAGCGACACCTTCCTCACCGAGGCCGTCTCGTACCTCTCGCAGACGCAAGAGGGAGCGACCGTCGTGCTGCGCCACACCGGCGCGAGCGTCCGCGGCAAGAAGCTGCTCGACGGCATCCGCGCAGGTCAGGGGAGCGGCATCGAGATCGCCTGCCCCGCCGTCAAGCGCGACTCCGACCGCTTCGACTTCGCCGTCGGCGAGTTCAAGGCCGCCAACAAACGCATCGCCCCCGTCGCCCTGCGCTCGCTCGTCTCGGCCTTCGCCGACGACCTCACCGAACTCGCCGCCGCCTGCCAGCAGCTCATCGCCGACGTCCCCGGCGACATCGACGAACGCATCGTCGAGCGCTACTACGGCGGCCGCGTCGAGACCTCGGCCTTCACCGTCGCCGACACCGCCATCGCCGGGCAGTACGGCCCCGCGCTGCTCGCCCTGCGGCACGCCCTGGCATCCGGAGCCGACCCCGTCCCCCTCGTCGCCGCCGTCGCGATGAAGCTGCGCACCATGGCCCGCGTCGCCGGCTCGCGCGAGTCGTCGTCGATGCTCGCGTCACGCCTGGGCATGAAGGACTGGCAGGTCGACCGCGCCCGGCGCGACCTCGTCGGCTGGACCGGCAACACCCTCGGCATGGCCATCCACGCCACCGCCCGCGCCGACGCCGAAGTCAAAGGAGCATCGAGGGATGCCGTCTTCGCCCTCGAACGCATGATCACCGTGATCGCCACCCGCGCGCCCTACGGCGATTGAACCCCTCGAGCCGGGCGACCGCCGGCGTGCAGCGCGGCGTCGACGGGTACCGCGGGGCCGGGCCCCGCCCCCGCGGTACCCGCGCTCAGCCCGCGAGACCGAGCCGCGCGTCGAGGATGTCGAGCAGCCGACGGCGGAACGGCACCGACGACCACCCGTGGTCGGCCCCGTCCACGACCGTCAGGGTCGCGCCCGACAGCAGCTCGGCGTAGCGGGCGCCGTACGCGACGGGCACGATCGCATCGGCGGTACCGTGCACGACGTCGGCCGGTCCGGTGTACGCCGAGACGGGCCCGTAGACGTCGAGGCCCGCGGTCACCTCGTCGATGAACGCCATGCCCAGCGGCATCCCCCCGAAATCGAACCAGCCCTGCGCGCGTGCGGCGGCGAGCGGCTGGCCCTGGATGGCGTCGTGCACCGTGATGTCGTCGACGACCACACCCGCCGGCGACCACAGCGTGAGCGACCGCACGAGCTCGGGCACCCGGGCGGCGGCGAGAGCCGACTCGACCGCGCCCAGGCTGTGGGCGACGACGTGGACCCCCTCGCCGCCGGTGAAGTCGCGGATCATCCGCACCACCTGATCCACCTCGTCGCCGATGGTGATCTCGTCGAAGCCGCCGTCGCTCAGGCCTTGCCCGAGCCGGCTGTAACTGCGCACCACCGCGCCGCGCTCCGCGAGGTGTCGCGCGGTCTGCACGAAGAGCTGGTTCCCGCCGGTGGCGTCGGTGCTGAAGCCGTGCACGAGCAGCACGCGCGGAGCGTCGGCCGAGGCGCCCTCGGGGGCCTCCCACTGCCAGCCGCGCAGGGTGCGACCGTCGTGATCGAGGGTCAGGGGCGAGACGCGCGGGTCGCGGGACATCAGTTGCTCCTCTCGGACCACCCGGCGGGCAGATCCGCGGGGGCCGTGTCGATGACGGTCTCGTCGTCTTCACCGACGAACTCGAGCAGCGTGATGTACGCGAATTCGGGGACCACGTAGATCGGGTAGGTCGGTCCCTCGTCACGGAAGCGGCGCATCTCGTCGAGGTGGTCGTTCTGGAACAGCACCGTCTTCTGCCCGTCGAGCTCGACCCAGTGCGGGAAGAAGATCGTGCCGTGCAGCACGCGGGCCTCGGGCAGCACGTTCACGACGACGCTGGTGCCGGTCGGCTCGTTCCACGACAGCTTGTAGACGCCCGACGCCAGCGCGACGAGATCGACCGTCTGGTCCTTGACCCAGCGGCCGCCGACGTGACCGGAATGGATGCGGTAGTCGATCGTCGTCGCGTTCTTGACGTACATCTCGTACTGCCACCCATTCGCATAGGTGTAGATGAAACGGTGTCCGACGATGCCCGTCAGATCCTGGGCCGGCTCGGGATGTGCAACAGAAGTGGTGATGTCCATGCGATGAGTTCGTGACAAAACTAGTTCTGTGTCAAACATATTCAGCGCCTAGACTTCGACGATGATCGATGACATCGTGCGCACCGCAGGGTCCTTGGCGCATCAGCTCGGACCCCTGCGGCGGGCGGTGCTGAGGGCGTCCCG
The DNA here is from genome assembly GCF_003075375.1 of Microbacterium testaceum. Taxonomy (GTDB): domain Bacteria; phylum Actinomycetota; class Actinomycetes; order Actinomycetales; family Microbacteriaceae; genus Microbacterium; species Microbacterium testaceum_E. Next base: position 7,110 of record NZ_QDFT01000040.1, read on the forward strand.
GTCCGCGGCCGACCTGCCCGACATCCCCGACGCGCAGATCGAGCTCATGCGCGCGCTGGCGGCGGCGGACAACACCCCCTCCGACCTCGCCGACTCCCTGGGCCTCGCCCGGTCGACGGTCAGCAATCTGATCTCGCAGCTCGAGAGGGAGCAGCTCGTCGAGCGGCACCTCGTCGCGGGGGACGGCCGGCGCACCCGCGTCGCCCTGACACCACTCGCGCAGGCGCGGCTGCGCACGTTCGACGAGTCCGCGACCCGCGTTCTCGCCGAGGCCCTGCGCGGACTCGACCCCGGCGACGTCGCGGCGATCACGGCGGCACTGCCCGCCCTCGATCGCCTGCAGCACCGGTTCGTCGGCGGCTGAGCCGACGCCGGGCGCGAAAAGCGAAGGCCCGCCCCGTGCAACACGGGACGGGCCTGGAGAATCGCGGCTCAGAGAGCGTTGACCTGCTTCGCGATGGCCGACTTGCGGTTCGCGGCCTGGTTCTGGTGGATGACACCCTTGCTCACGGCCTTGTCGAGCTTCTTGCCGGCGAGGACGAGCGCCTTCTCGGCGGCTTCCTTGTCACCGGCCAGGACGGCCTCGCGGGTGCGACGCACGTGCGTCTTCAGCTCGCTCTTGACGGCCTTGTTGCGCTCGTGCGCCTTCTCGTTGGTCTTGTTGCGCTTGATCTGCGACTTGATGTTCGCCACGTCGACGGTCTTTCGTTTGAGTGAGTGTTGGAAGTGCCGGGCGAGCGGTAGAGGGGCGCTGCACCGGCGGTCGTGGAGGTCGGGAAAAACCCCACACGCAAGCCAAGGACCGAGTCTAACAGGTCGACGCCTCGACGGTGGTGAGCGCCACCTCCAGCAGCGCGTCGAACACGCGAGGACGCATCGCCGTCACCAGGTGCGTCGTGCGCGGGACGACGATCAGCTCCGCGTGCGGGGCGACGGTCGTGAACAGTCTCTCGTTCGCGCGCAGCTGGTCCCACTGCCCGTTCACGAACCACAGCGGGATGCGGATCCGGCGCAGGGCGGCGAGCACATCGAGCGTGGAGAGAGAGGCGAGGGCGGTGTCCTGAGCGTCGAAGGCGTAGCCCCCGGCCCCGAAGTCGTCGCGCGTCTCGGGCGGGAGCGTGCGGTCCAGCACGCGGTTGGTCAGCCCGAGCCCCCGGTCGGGCAGGCTGTCGAAACGCCGCGCCAGGAAGCGGTAGGCGGCCAGCCCCACGCCGCGGGGGAGCGAGGTGCAGGATGCCGCCACGAACGCCGCGACCGGCGGAGGCTCCTCGCGGCCGACGTACTCGATCGACAACAGGCCGCCCATCGAGTGCCCCACCAGCAGCACGGGGCCGCGCGCCGCGGCCTCCCGGACCGCGCGGTCGATCGTGGCGAACGCCTCGTCGAGGGTGAACTCCTCGCCCCGGCGGGTGCCGTGCCCGGGCAGGTCGACGGCGGTGACGGGGGTGCCGCGCCGACCGAGGTAGGCGACCTGGGCCCGCCACATCGACGCCGACGTGCGGATGCCGTGCACGAGCACGACCTGGACCGTCATGGCATCCACTGTAAAAGGGTCCCGATGCCACCGGCCCGGACATCGGGGACGGCGATGTCGGCGCACCACCGTAGAATCGACGGAACATGTCACCGCGCGCCCTGAAGCCCCTCGAGCCGTCCGCCACCCCGCCGGCGCAGATCCGCAACTTCTGCATCATCGCCCACATCGACCACGGCAAGTCGACGTTGGCCGACCGCATGCTGCAGATCACCGGCGTGGTCAGCGACCGCGACATGCGGGCGCAGTACCTCGACCGCATGGACATCGAGCGCGAGCGCGGCATCACGATCAAGTCGCAAGCGGTGCGGATGCCGTGGGCCACCGCCGACGGCACGTTCGCGCTCAACATGATCGACACGCCCGGTCACGTCGACTTCACCTACGAGGTCAGCCGCTCGCTCGCCGCGTGCGAGGGGGCGATCCTGCTCGTCGACGCCGCCCAGGGCATCGAAGCCCAGACGCTGGCCAACCTGTACCTCGCGCTCGAGAACGATCTGACGATCATCCCGGTGCTGAACAAGATCGACCTGCCCGCGGCCGACCCCGACAAGTACGCCGCCGAGCTCGCCGGCCTCATCGGCGGCGACCCCGCCGACGTGCTGCGCGTCAGCGGCAAGACGGGCATGGGCGTCGAAGAGCTGCTCGACCTCATCGTCGAGAAGATCCCCGCCCCCGTGGGCACGGCCGACGCCCCGGCGCGCGCGATGATCTTCGACTCGGTGTACGACGCCTACCGCGGCGTCGTCACCTACGTCCGCATGATCGACGGCGCACTCCAGCCGCGCGAACGCCTGCAGATGATGTCGACGGGCGCGACGCACGAGGCTCTCGAGATCGGCGTCTCGAGCCCCGAGCCGGTCCCCACGAAGGGCCTCGGCGTGGGCGAGGTGGGCTACCTCATCACCGGCGTGAAGGACGTCCGCCAGTCCAAGGTCGGCGACACGATCACCACGCACCGCAAGCCCGCCACCGACGCGCTTCCCGGCTACACCGACCCCAAACCGATGGTCTTCTCGGGCATCTACCCGATCGACGGCAGCGACTACGCCGAACTGCGCGAAGCCCTCGACAAGCTCAAGCTGTCCGACGCCTCGCTGCAGTACGAGCCCGAGACCTCGGTCGCGCTGGGCTTCGGGTTCCGGTGCGGCTTCCTCGGCCTGCTGCACCTCGAGATCATCACCGAACGCCTGTCGCGCGAGTTCGGTCTCGATCTCATCACCACGGCTCCGTCGGTGACGTACGAGGTCACCACCGACACCGGCGACACCGTCTCGGTCACCAACCCCAGCGAGTACCCCGACGGGCGCGTCGCCTCGGTGTCGGAGCCGATCGTCAAGGTCGGCATCCTCCTCCCCAAGGACTACGTGGGCACCGTCATGGAGCTCTGCCAGTCGCGCCGCGGCACCCTGCTCGGCATGGAGTACCTCAGCGAGGACCGCGTCGAGCTGCGCTACCACATGCCCCTCGGCGAGATCGTGTTCGACTTCTTCGACCACCTCAAGAGCCGCACGCAGGGCTACGCGAGCCTCGACTACGAACCGGCCGGCCAGCAGACCGCCGATCTGGTCAAGGTCGACATCCTGCTGCAGGGCGACAAGGTCGACGCGTTCAGCTCGATCGTGCACCGCGAGAAGGCCTATGCCTACGGCACCCTCATGGCCGAGCGTCTGCGCAAGCTCATCCCGCGCCAGCAGTTCGAGGTGCCGATCCAGGCTGCGATCGGCGCGCGCATCATCGCCCGCGAGACCATCCGGGCGATCCGCAAGGACGTCCTCGCCAAGTGCTACGGCGGTGACATCACCCGTAAGCGCAAGCTGCTCGAGAAGCAGAAAGAGGGCAAGAAGCGCATGAAGATGGTCGGCCGCGTCGAGGTCCCGCAGGAGGCGTTCATCGCCGCCCTGTCCGGTGACGTCGAGGCCAAGAAGTAGCGGCCGCGCTCACCTCCTTCCCATCCGCCACCCCGAGACTGGAGATCATGCGTCGGCAGAACTTCACGGACGACACGGTCGATTACGCGGCGGTCGGAGCCACCCAGGCCCACGACCTCATGCAGTACCCGCCCGAGAACTCGGTGCCCGCCGAAGACGCGTGGCGCATCGGCAGCGGTGAGGAGCGCTTCGCCGCGGCCACCGAGCTGCTGCTGTCGTGGGCGCCCCTGCGCGTCGGCGAGCTGAGCATCAGCGACGTCAAGCCGGCGTCGAACGCGGGCTACTCGGGCGTCGGCTTCGACGCCGAGGGTGCGCCCGTCGCACCCAGCAGCCTCGAGGCCGAGCAGCGTTTCGCCGCCGACGGCACCCCGTTCGTCAGCCCCGGCACCGGGGTGCGCCTGCACGGCAAGGTCGACGGCCACCGCGCCGACGCCGAGTTGCGCGTGATCTCGGTCTTCGAGGAGCCCCGCCGCGTCGGCTTCATCCTCGGCACCGTCGGTCACTCGATCGTCAGCGGCGAAGAGCTGTTCGCGATCGAGTGGCGCGAGAACGACGAGGTGTGGTTCGTCGTCCGCGCCTTCGACCGCCCCACGGCCCCGACCTACCGGTTGTTCACCGGTCGGGTGCGGCGTCGCCGCAAGGCCCTGTTCGCGCGCTACCTGCGCGCGATCTCGCCGCTGTACTCCTCCTGATGGGCGGACCCCTGCCGCTCGGCGACCCCGCACCCGTCGACGGTCGCCTGCCCGACGATCTGCCGATCGACGCGTCCACCGACTTCGGCGTCTACCTGCACGTGCCGTTCTGCCGCGTGCGCTGCGGGTACTGCGACTTCAACACCTACACCGCGAGCGAGCTGCGCGGCGCGCGACAGGACGACTTCGCCGACACCCTCGCCGCTGAGGTGCGTCTGGCCGCTGAGGTGATGGATGCCGCGTCGGCGCGGCGGGCGGCATCCACCGTGTTCTTCGGCGGGGGGACGCCGACGCTGCTTCCGGCCGGAGACCTCGCGCGCATGCTGGATGCCGTGCGTGAGACCTTCGGGATCGCCGAGGGCGCCGAAGTCACCGTCGAGGCCAACCCCGACACGGTCGACGACCGCGTCGTCGAGACGCTCGCCGCCGCGGGGGTGACGCGACTGTCGATCGGCATGCAGTCGGCCCGGCCGCACGTGCTCGCCGCGCTCGACCGCACGCACGATCCCAGGAACGTCGCGACCGCCGTGGCCGCGGCCCGCGGGGCGGGCCTGGACGTCTCGGTCGACCTCATCTACGGAGCGCCGGGGGAGTCGCTCGACGACTGGCGCGCCTCGCTCGAGACGGCCACGGCCCTCGAGCCCGACCACATCTCGGCGTATGCGCTGATCGTCGAGGACGGGACCAAGCTGGCGCGCCAGATCCGCTCCGGCGCGGTCGAGATGCCGGACGACGACCTGCAGGCCGACATGTACGAACTCGCCGACGACCTGCTGGCCGCCGCCGGGTACGACTGGTACGAGGTGTCGAACTTCTCGCGCGGCGTCGAGCACCGCTCGCGCCACAACCTGGCGTACTGGCGCGGGACGGACTGGTGGGGCTTCGGGCCCGGCGCGCACAGCCACGTCGCGGGGCTGCGCTGGTGGAACGTCAAGCACCCCGCCGCCTACGCACAGCGCCTGGCGGCGTCCGAGTCGCCCGCCGCGGCGCGCGAGCGCCCCGACGAGACCGCGCGGCGGCTCGAGTCGGTGCTGCTGCGCAGCCGCATCCGCGAAGGCCTGGCCGTGTCCGAGATCCTGGGCGAGGGGCGTAAGGCCGTGGCATCCCTCATCGCCGACGGTCTGATCGAGGGGACGGATGCCGTGCGCGGCCGCATCGTCCTCACGCGACGCGGACGCCTGCTCGCGGACGCCGTCGTGCGGGCACTGACGGCCTGACCGGTGGCGCCGCGCCCGCCAAGACCCTCGATAAACGCCGTCCGTGCTCAGAAACGGTGCGAGCCCGCGTTTCTCGCCACGCATCGCGTTTATCGAGGGCAGGGCGCGGCGCGAGGGTCATCTCGACCATCCGCGAGCCGCTCGGCGCGAGCGTCGGACGTTCGTCGTAGAATTGGCACTCAGTCGAGTCGAGTGCCAAACGGGAGGAGCAGCGCATGGTGTCCGAACGCGGCCTTCAGGTGCTGCGCGCGATCGTGCAGGACTACGTCGACACGCGCGAGCCCGTGGGCAGCAAGGCCATCGTCGAACGCCACGCCTTCGGGGTGTCCGCGGCGACGATCCGCAACGACATGGCGCTGCTCGAGGACGAAGACCTCATCGTCGCACCGCACACGTCGTCGGGGCGCGTTCCCACCGACAAGGGCTACCGCGTCTTCGTCGACCACCTCGCCGAACTGCGCCCGCTCTCGACCGCCCAGCGCAGCGCCATCACGTCGTTCCTCGACGAGGCCGGCGATCTCGACGACCTCCTCGCGCGCACGGTACGCGCGCTCACGCAGCTGACCGGCCAGGTCGCGATCGTGCAGTACCCCTCGTTCGCCCGCGCGAACGTCTCGCACGTCGAGCTGGTCGCCCTGGGCGGACCGCGGGTGCTCGTCATCCTGGTCACCGACACCGGAAGGGTGTCGCAGCGCATCGCCTTCGTGCCGGTGGAGCCGAGCGATGCCGACATCGTGCAGCTGCGCGCGCGGGTGGGCGCCGTCATCGTCGGGCGCGGCGTCGCCGAGTGCGCGCACCGCGTCGCGGACGCCCTGGCCGAGGGCCCCCGGCACGGGATCCTGCTCGACGCGATCGCCGACGCCGTGCTGCGCGTGGTCGGCGAAGAGCTCGAGGAGTTCCGCCAGGACCGCCTCGTGATGGCCGGAGCCGCGACCCTCGCCAAGCGCGAGGCCGACTTCCGCGGCAGCATCTACCCTCTGCTCGAAGCCATCGAAGAGCAGGTCACCCTGCTCCGCCTCATGAGCGAGATGGTGGCCGACGACAAGGGGCTGTCGGCCAGCATCGGACGCGAGAACGAACCCTTCGGCCTCGTCGAGGCCTCGGTGCTCGCGAGCCGGTACGACGGATCCACCGGCGGCGCCCGCGTGGGGCTGCTCGGACCGACCCGCATGGATTACTCCTCCAACCTCGCGGCGGTCCGCGCCGTCGCGCACTATCTGACCCGGATGCTCGAAGACGACGACAGCGCGCGCTGACGGCATCCCCGAAGAGAACAACCCCGCGTGAGCGGGCAGGAAGGCGATTGTGGCTGACCACTACGAGGTCCTGGGTGTCGAACGCGACGCCAGCCCCGAAGACATCAAGAAGGCCTATCGACGTCTCGCGCGCCAGTTGCACCCGGACGTCAACCCGGGAGAGGACGCGTCCGAGCGCTTCAAGCTCGTGACCCACGCGTACGACGTCCTCAGCGACCCCGAGCAGCGCCGTCGTTACGACATGGGCGGCGATCAGAGCCCGTTCGGCGGCGGGGGAGCGGCGGGCTTCGGCGGCTTCAGCGACATCTTCGAGACGTTCTTCGGCGGTGCGCAGGGCGGCGGGGGCGGACGGGGACCCCGGCCGCGGTCCCGTCGCGAACGCGGGCAGGACGCCCTCGTGCGCGTCACCCTGCAGCTCGGCGACGTGGTCTTCGGTGCCCACCGCGACCTCGAAGTCGACACGGCCGTGCTCTGCGAGACCTGCCAGGGCTCGTGCACGCAGCCGGGCACGAGCGAGGTCACGTGCGACATCTGCCACGGCTCGGGTCACGTGCAGCGCACGGTGCGCAGCCTGCTCGGCAACGTCGTCACCAGCCAGCCCTGCACTGTCTGCCACGGACACGGCACGACCATCCCGTATCCCTGCGGCACGTGCCAGGGTCAGGGACGCGTCCGCGCCCGCCGCACCGTCTCGGTCGACATCCCGGCCGGCGTCGAGTCGGGTCTGCGCCTGCAGCTGCCGGGCTCGGGCGAGGTGGGTCCCGCGGGTGGCCCCAACGGCGACCTGTACCTCGAGATCACGGTCGAGGCGCACGACGCCTTCAGCCGAGAGGGGGACGACCTGGTCGCGACCCTCGAGGTGTCGATGCCGGATGCCATCCTCGGCGCCACCACGACGATCGAGTCCCTCGACGGCTCGGTCGACCTCGAGGTGCGCCCGGGCGTGCAGTCCGGCGACGTCCTGACCATCAAGGGCCGCGGCATCACGCCGCTGCGCGGGAGCCAGCGCGGTGACCTCAAGGTCGGCGTGCACGTGGTCACGCCCACGCGACTCGACCACAAGGATCGCGCCCTCATCGAGGAGTTCGCCAAGCGGACCAAGGCCCCCAAGCCCCGCCTGGCCGAGCACCAGCAGGGCATGTTCAGCAAGTTCCGCGACCGCTTCCGGCACTGATCGTGGCGCTGCACTTCGTCACCGACGACGCCGGAGGCGCCCACCCGGGCGCGATCGTGACCCTCACCGGCGCCGAGGCGCATCACGCCGCAGCGGTCCGGCGCGTGCGCGTCGACGAAGAGGTGACCCTGGGCGACGGCCGGGGCGTCTGGCTGTCGGGTGTCGTCGTCGCGGCGACGCCGAAGCAGGTCGACGTCCGGGTGACCGCGCGCGACGAGCGTCCGGCGCCGTTTTCGCGGTTCGTGCTCGTCCAGGCCCTCGCCAAGGGCGATCGCGACGAGCTCGCCATCCAGGCCGCGACCGAGCTCGGGGTCGACGCGATCGTTCCGTGGCAGGCGGCGCGCAGCGTCTCTCGGTGGGATGCCAAGGCCGAGAAGGGACTCGCACGGTGGCGCACGATCGTGCGCGAGGCGGCGAAGCAGGCCCACCGCGCCTGGATCCCCGAGGTCGAGGCGGTCGCGCGCACGGCCGACCTGGTCCGTCGCGCGGGGGAGTCCACCGTTCTCGTGCTCGAGCCCACGGCATCCGTCCGTCTCACCGAGACGACCGCCCCGGACGATCGCGATGTCGTCCTCGTCGTCGGTCCCGAGGGCGGGATCGCCCCCGAAGAGCTCGAGGCGCTGACCGCGGCCGGCGCCCGACCGGTGAGACTGGGCGACACGGTGCTGCGCACCTCGACCGCGGGCGCCGCGGCGATCGCGGTGCTGTCGGCGGCGCACGGGCGCTGGTGAGCGGGCCCTTTTCCCGGGTTCGGGGCGCGTTTCTGCGTTCGGGGCGCAAGATGTGCGCCCCGAACGGCGAAATCCGCCCCGAACCGCACGTGACGCAGCGGCGGGCCCTCCGACCCGACCTGGGTGTCGGAGGCCGTCACTAGACTGGATGCCATGAGCGAACCGTCGATCTTCACGCGCATCCTGCAGGGCGAGATCCCCGCCGAGATCGTGGCCGAGACCGAGAACGCCTTCGCGATCCGCGACATCGCTCCCCAGGCCCCGGTGCACCTGCTCGTCATCCCCAAGACAGCGCAGTACCGCAACGTCGTCGAGCTCGCCGCCGGCGACCCGGAGCTCCTCACCGAGGTGATCGGCCTCGCGAACAGCGTCGCAGCCGAGCACGCCGACGGGGACTTCCGTCTGATCTTCAACACCGGCGAGGGCGCCGGTCAGACCGTCTTCCATGTACACGCCCACGTCCTCGCGGGCGGCCTGAACGAAAAGAGCCTCGGTGGCTGATTCCCCCGAAGAGACCGTCGTCGAGCAGATCGCCGTCGACGGCGTGGCCATGGTGCAGCTGCTCGGCCCGCAGGACCGCCTGCTGCGTGTGGTCGAGAAAGAGCATCCCGACGTCGACGTCCACGTGCGCGGCAACGAGATCACGCTCTCGGGTCCGGCCGCGGCGGTCCGCGCGGCGCGCGGACTGGTCGAGGAGCTGCTGTCGATGACCCGGTCGGGGCACGGCCTCGACCCGGCCGACGTGTCCAGCTCGAACCGCATGCTGCGATCCGACGGCGGGCCCCGTCCGTCCGAGGTCATGGGCGAGGCGATCCTTTCGTCGCGCGGCAAGACCATCCGGCCCAAGACCGCCGGTCAGAAAGAGTACGTCGACGCGATCGACGAGAACACCATCGTCTTCGGCATCGGTCCCGCCGGTACCGGCAAGACGTACCTCGCGATGGCCAAGGCCGTGCAGGCGCTGCAGCGCAAAGAGGTCAACCGCATCATCCTCACTCGTCCCGCCGTCGAGGCCGGAGAACGACTGGGCTTCCTGCCGGGCACGCTGACCGACAAGATCGACCCCTATCTGCGCCCGCTCTACGACGCGCTCAACGAGATGATGGACCCCGACATCGTCCCCAAGCTCATGGCGACGGGAACGATCGAGGTCGCTCCTCTCGCCTACATGCGCGGCCGCACGCTCAACGACTCGTTCGTCGTGCTCGACGAGGCGCAGAACACCACGCCCGAGCAGATGAAGATGTTCCTCACGCGCCTCGGCTTCGGCACCCGCATGGTCGTCACCGGCGACATCACCCAGGTCGACCTGCCGCAAGGTGCGTCGGGTCTGCGGCTGGTCACGCGGGTGTTGAGCGACATCGACGACATCCACTTCTCGCGCCTCACCAGCGACGACGTCGTGCGTCACTCGCTGGTCGGCCGGATCGTCGACGCGTACAGCGAGTACGACGAGAAGCGCCTCGCCAACCGACGCGAGCGCGACGAGGCATCCGAATTCGCCACCCGTGCGGAGCGACGCGGCCCCGGTGCCGCCGGTCCCCGCGATCACCTCCCGAGACGAAACCGCTGATGACGATCGAGATCAACAACGAGTCCGACCACCAGATCGACGAGCAGGTGCTGCTGCGCCTGATGGAGTACAACCTCGCCGAGCTGCACGTCAGTGCCGACGCCGACGTGGCTATCGTGCTCGTCGACGAGGGCGCGATGGAGTCCCTGCACGTGCAGTGGATGGACGAGCCCGGACCGACCGATGTGCTCAGCTTCCCGATGGACGAACTGCGTCCCGGGTCCGAGGACGCGCCGACCCCCGCGGGACTCCTCGGCGACATCGTGCTGTGCCCGGCCGTCGCCGAGACCCAGGCTGTTGCGGCCAAGCACTCGACCCAGGACGAACTGATCCTGCTCACCACGCACGGGCTGCTGCACCTGCTCGGCTTCGACCACGCCGAGCCCGATGAGGAACGCGAGATGTTCGGGCTGCAGCGCGAGCTGATCGCCGGCTTCCAGGCCGTCGAGCGCCAGCGCCGGGCATGACCGAAGCCCTCCTCCTCGTCGCCGCCCTGCTGCTCGTCGCCTTCGGCGGGTTGATGGCGGCGTCAGAGGCGGCTCTGGGCGTCACCTCGCGCACCGACCTGCTCGAGCTCGGCTCCGCGGGGCGCAACGCCCGTGCCCTCCGCCGGATCGCCGACGACACCGGGGCGCACCTCACCGCGGTGGTGTTCATCCGCGTCCTCGCCGAGACGACCGCCGCCGTGCTGGTCGCGGCATCCTTCATGCTCATCTTCGACGACATCTGGCTCGCCGTGGGTGCCGCGGCGGTGCTCATGACCGGCATCTCGTTCGTCGCCGTCGGCGCCAGTCCCCGCTCCGTCGGTCGACAGCACGCGCGCGGTCTGCTGCGCGGCGTCGCCCCCGTCATCCGCGGCATGCGCATCCTGCTCGGCCCGCTCGCGCACGGCCTGGTCGCGGTCGGCAACCGCGTGACCCCCGGCGTCCCGCAATCGACGTCGTTCGCCTCCGAGGAGCAGCTGCTCAGCATCATCGACGAGGCCGCCGAGAACGAGCTCATCGAAGAGGACGACCGCGAGCTCATCCACTCGGTCTTCGACTTCACCGACACCTACGTGCGAGAGGTCATGGTGCCGCGGACCGACATGGTCAGCGTCGACGCCGCGGCCACCTCGCGCGAGGCGCTCGCTTTGTTCCTCGAGAAGGGCGTCTCGCGCGTGCCGCTGGCCGACGACGAGGCCGACGACATCGTGGGCGTGCTGTACCTGAAGGACCTCGTGCAGTTCGGCTTCCGCGACGAGGCCGGCTGGCGCGACGCCCCGATCCGTCGCATCGCGCGGCCGGCCGTCTTCGTCCCCGAGTCGATGAAGGCCGAGACGCTGCTGCAGCAGATGAAGAAGGATGCCGTGCACGTCTGCCTCGTCGTGGACGAGTACGGCGGCGTGGCGGGCCTGGTGACCCTCGAGGACCTCATCGAAGAGCTCGTCGGCGAGATCGCTGACGAGTACGACGCTCCCTCGACCGAGATCGTCGAGCTGCCCGACGGCCGCTACCGCGTCAACGCCCGCCTGGGCCTCGACGAGGTCGGCGACCTGTTCGGTCTCGAACTCGACGACGAGGACGTCGACTCGATCGGCGGCCTGCTCGGCAAGGCCCTCGGCCGCATCCCTCAGCCCGGCGCGACCGCCGAGCACTCCGGCCTCGTCATGACCGGCGGCGCGTCGCGCGGCCGCAATCGAGGCATCGCCACCGTGATCGTCGAGCGCAGCGAGCAGCCCGCCGACGACGACGCCGAGGACGAGGTTCCGGCGCGTGAAAGGAACGACAGATGACCGACACCCGCTCCGGTTTCGTGACCTTCGTGGGCCGGCCGAACGTCGGCAAGTCCACGCTGACCAATGCCCTGGTCGGCGAGAAGGTCGCGATCACCAGCGAGAAGCCGCAGACCACCCGCCGCGCCATCCGCGGGATCGTCAACCGCCCGGGCGGTCAGCTCGTGGTGGTCGACACCCCCGGCATCCACCGCCCGCGCACCCTGCTGGGCCAGCGCCTGAACGACCTGGTCGAGCAGGTGCTCGGCGATGTCGACGTGATCGCGTTCTGCGCCCCCGCGACCGAGAAGGTGGGCCCGGGCGACCGCCGCATCGCCGAGTCGCTCTCGGGCTACCCGCGTGCGAAGAAGGTCGCGCTGGTCACCAAGACCGACGCGGCGACGCGCGACCAGATCACCGAGCGCCTCGTCGAGGTGGACGCCCTGCGCGAGGACTGGGCGGCGGTGATCCCGTTGTCGGCCGTCACGAACGACCAGCTCGACGTGCTGAGCGATGAACTGCTCGCGCTCATGCCCGAGGGCCCGGCGCTCTACGCCGACGACGTCGTCACCGACGAGACCCTCGAGGACCGCATCGCCGAGATCATCCGCGAGGCCGCCCTGCACGGCGTGCGCGACGAACTCCCGCACTCGATCGCAGTGACGGTCGACGATGTCGCCGCCCGCGAGGACAGCGACCTGACCGACGTCTGGGCCAACATCGTCGTCGAGCGCGACAGCCAGAAGGCGATCATCATCGGCAAGAAGGGTTCGCGCCTGGCGGACGTGGGCGCGCGCGCCCGCGCCGGGATCGAACCTCTCGTCGGTGGGCGCGTCTACCTGTCGCTGCACGTGCGCGTCGCGAAAGAATGGCAGCGCGACCCCAAGCAGCTCGGCCGACTCGGCTTCTGACCGACGGCCCGCCCGGGCCCGATGCACCGGCGACGGCCCGGTGCCCGCACGACACGGAAGGTGCAGGCATGGCGAAGAGGTGGACGGCTCCCGCTCCGGGACCCATCGAGCAGTGGATCCTCGACGACGTCGAGGTGCCCGCACCCGGTCCGGGTGAGGTGACGGTCCGCGTCCGAGCGGCGGGGATCAACCCCGCGGATGCCAAGCACGTCGCCCAGGCGCGCCCCGGCGCGCAGTTCCCGGTGCCGATCGGCTACGAGCTCTCGGGTGAGGTCACGGCCGTCGGACCCGACGCGGTCGGCGGTTCGGGCGAGCTCTCCGTCGGCGACGAGGTCGTGGCGTTCCGGGTGCAGGGCGCCTACGCCACCGAGATCACGGTGCCCGCGCGCGACGTGTTCGCCAAGCCCGCATCGCTCTCGCACGCCCAGGCTGCGAACCTGCTTTTGGCCGGCACCACCGCGGCCGAGATGATCCAGGTGACGCGCGTCGCCGACGGCGACACGGTGCTGCTGCACGCCGCCTCCGGCGCGGTGGGCGTGAGCCTGCTGCAGCAGGCGCGCGCGCTCGGCGTCCGCGTGATCGGCACGGTCGGTCCGGATGCCGACGACTCGGCCGATCGCGTCCGCCAGTACGGCGGCATCCCGGTGGCCTACGGCGAGGGCCTGCGCGAGCGCGTCGAGGCCGCCGCCGAGGGGGCGCCGATCGTCGCCGCGTGGGACGCCGCCGGCACCGACGAGGCCATCGACGTCTCCCTCGCCCTGGTCGCCGAGCGCGACCGCATCGTCACGATCGTCCGCCCCGACCGGGCCGAGTCCGACGGCATCCTCTGGATCGCCGGCGCGCGGCCCGAGAGCGCCCGTTTCCGCGACATCGCCCGCGCGCGGGTGCTCGAGCTCGCGGCATCCGGAGAACTCGACGTCCCTGTCGCGCGCACCTATCCGCTCGCCGACGCCGTCGAGGCCGTGCGCTTCGTCATGCAGGGTCACCCGGGCGGCAAGGTCGCTTTGCTGCCGTGACGTTCACGCTGCCGCCCGCTCCCGACACGCTCGAGGTCGTGCGTGAGCGCATACGCCTGCGTCCGGTCGTCGAGCAAGACCTCGCCGCGATGGTCGCGTACCGCGGCGACGCCGAGGTCTGCCGCTACCTGCCGTTCGACCCTCAGAGCGCCGACGACATCCGCGGCCGGATCGGGCATCTGTTCGGCGGGACGAGCCTCGAGGGGGAGCAGGGCGGCGTGGTGCTCGCCGTCGAGCGGGTGGACGACGGCGCGGTGATCGGCGACCTCGTGCTCTTCCACCTCGACCCCGATGCCGGTTCGGCCGAGATCGGCTGGGTCGTGAACCCGGCGGCATCCGGACGGGGGCTCGCGACCGAGGCGGTGGGCGCGTTGATCGACACCGCCTTCACCGTCTACGGACTGCGTCGCGTGACCGCGCGCATCGACGCCGAGAACCAGCGGTCCTGGGCGCTGGCGGAACGGCTCGGCATGCGGCGCGAGGCGCATTTCGTCGAGAACGCGAAGTTCAAGGGCCGGTGGAGCGACCTTCTCGTCTGCGCGGTGCTCGCGCGCGAGTGGCGCGCCCGCGCGTGAACCGCCGCGCGCGGGGCTGCTACGATCGCAGAATGCGCTTCGGTGGCCTGCTTCTTCTTAGCTGCCGCGACGAGTCCTCGATCTAAGGGCCTTCCTCGTCGCGGAGATCGTCGTCGGCCCCACCGAACGAATCTAAAGAAGCGACACATCATGAAGAACACCCAGAAGCCCACCTCCGCTCCGGTGCACAAGTACCGTCCGTTCCACGAGCAGATCCGAATCGAGCTGCCCGATCGCACGTGGCCGTCCAAGCGCATCGAGACCGCACCCCGCTGGTGCGCCGTCGACCTGCGCGACGGCAACCAGGCGCTCATCGATCCGATGAGCCCCGAGCGCAAGCGCGTGATGTTCGATCTGCTCGTGAAGATGGGCTACAAAGAGATCGAGGTCGGCTTTCCGAGCGCCAGCCAGACCGACTTCGACTTCGTCCGTCAGCTGATCGAAGAAGACCTGATCCCCGACGACGTCACGATCCAGGTGCTGACGCAGGCCCGCGAGCACCTGATCGCCCGCACCTACGAGGCGATCGCCGGCGCGAAGCAGGCGATCGTGCACCTCTACAACTCCACCTCGGTGCTGCAGCGCGAGGTCGTGTTCCGCACCGACGAGCAGGGCATCGTCGACATCGCGCTCGAGSRCCGMGGTGGAG
>NZ_QDFT01000041.1 GCF_003075375.1 Microbacterium testaceum
CCCCTGTGGGGCGACTCGTGGTCGTCGCGTGCTGATGCGCCCGCGTGATCGTCGAATCCACCGATACCGACCAGTCCACCAGCCCCTCGGCGTCGGCCTGCGCGATCAGCGACTGCACGATCGAGTCCCAGGTGCCTTCGGTCGCGAGCCTGCGATGCCAGGTCCACACGGTCTGCCACGGGCCGAACACTGCAGGAAGATCGCGCCACGCGATCCCGCACCGATACCGGTAAATGATCCCTTCCAGCATCGTCCGCGCGTCCGAGAACTTCCGACCCGGGCGACCCGTCGGCCTCGGCAACATCCCATCGATCAGAGACCACTGAGCATCCGTAAGCAACCGAAACCGCGTCACCGCTCCAGCGTCTCAACCGATCCCCTCAACCTTTGTCAGACACGCCCTAGGCCCGATGGGCGCGGCCGGTCAAGCCGGTACGCGCTGAGGGCGGTCGTTGCGAGGCTGGGATCCCCGCAACGAGAGGAACACCATGAGCGATCAGCGCGATGACACGACCCCCGACGAGTCCGCGGACCTCGGCGACGACCCCACGGTCAAGCCCAGCCAGGAGAACGACGTCGACGAAGAAGCCAAGGCCCCGTCGAAGGACGATCCGAACGCCGACCACCAGGCCACCGGGATCGGTGTCATCGGCGACGAGTGACCTCGCGCGCGCCGGGGCGCGTCCCCGCCGCGGGGTCGGGTCCGCCGCCGCCGCGGTGCTAACCTGGACGGGCCCGCCTTCGTAGCTCAGGGGATAGAGCGTTGGTTTCCGGTACCAAAGGTCGCAGGTTCGATTCCTGTCGAGGGCACTCCACCGCATGACGAAGCGCCGCCCACTCGGGCGGCGCTTCGTCGTCCATCCGGCCGATCAGCCCCGGCGCGCGCGCGACGGCGTGCGGGCGTAGACCTCGCTCCAGGTCGGACCGCTCTCCGCCCACAGCGGGCCCGGGTCCGCCGCGCGCAGTCTCCGAACGTCGTCGCGCAGCGGCGAGAGCGAGGGCTCCCACGAGGCGAGATCGTGGATGCGCCACGACTCGTGCACGCGACGGATGAAGCGGCGCCCACGCCACTTCATCACCACCCAGGGCAGCAGCCACACGACGGCGCCGACCGCGGCGCTCGTGTCGGTCCCGGTGAGCTGGTGCGCGGCGACGGCGGCCGCGATGCCGAGCAGGAACCCCACGCCGGGCCAGATGGTCAGCAGAGCCCACAGCGCCCGGTCGCGCGAGGTGGTGTCGGGCGGGAGCACCTGCAGGTGCTCGGTGACCATGCCGTGGCCGCCGACCCGGCATTCGTACGACCCCCACGCGCCGGTCTCGACGCGGGGGAGGCGGAGAGCATTCGTCGTCATGACCCCACGCTCGCCCGGTCGGGGCGCCCGCACGGCGATCCTGGCGGAATCCATGCGTCCGGCCGCCGCGGACCGACGGATTCCGAACGGCGCTCAGCCCTCGTCGGTGACCGCGCCGGTCGCCTCGGCCTCCTCGACGGTGTGGCGCGAGCCGAGCTCGTCGGCGACGGCGCGGCCCTGGTCGACGGCCTCCTCGCGGCTCGAGAAGCTCGCCGACAGCTCGGGGCGGCCCTCGACCGCGTTCTCCCACTGGCCGCGGTTGGATCGGGTGGTCACGTCGTTCTGAGTCATGGCATCCATGTCACACCCGGCGATCGCGAGCAGCCCCCGTCTTGACAGGCGTTGTCAAGACCGAGACGGGTTCCGGTACCCCCTTGGGATGCTGGGGGAACTCTCGAAAGGGGTACACCATGAGCATCGGAGCCGGAATCGCGCTGTTCGTCATCGGCGCCATCCTCGCGTTCGCGGTCAATCTGCCGAACGACTACGTCAGCCTCAGCATGATCGGTTACATCATGATGGGAGCCGGAGTCGTGGTCTTCCTCATCGGCCTCGTGCTGCTGGTGCGTCGCCGCCAAACCGACACGGTGACCCGCACCGAAGGAGCGGGGGGCGCCCAGGTCACCCGTTCGACCACGCGCTCCTCCAACGACGACCTCGTCTGACGACTTCGGGGTCCATCCCCGGAGGCACGACATGAGCGAATCGACACCGACCGTGGCATCCGACGCGGCCGCGGACGAGCTGTTCGATGGACGGTACCGACTCGGTCGCCTGCTGGGCCGGGGCGGATACGCCCGCGTCTACGAAGCGGTCGACACCGCCCTGGAGCGGACGCTGGCGATCAAGATCATCGACGGCGACGGCGCCGATCCCACCGACGTCGCGCGCGTGCGCTCCGAGACACGACTGCTGGCGTCTCTCTCGCACCCGTCGCTGGTGACGCTGTACGACGCGCGACTCGCGTCGACGCCCGCGTACCTGGCCATGGAGCTGATCTCGGGTCCCACCCTGGGCGACCGCATCGCACGCGGACCCCTCCCCGGGCCCGAAGTCGCGCGCATCGGACGCGAGATCGCCGAGGCGTTCGCCGTCATCCACGCGCGGGGCATCGTGCACCGCGACGTCAAGCCGTCGAACATCCTCATCCGCCCCGCCGCGCACACGGGCGAGACGCCGCGGGCCACCCTCGCCGATTTCGGCATCGCCTCGCTCGTCGGGGCCACCCGTGTCACGCGGGCCGACACCGTCATCGGCACCGCCGCCTACCTCAGCCCGGAGCAGGCGCGGGGGATGCCGGCCTCGCCCCGCAGCGACGTCTACGCCCTGGGGCTCGTCCTGCTCGAGACCCTCACGGGCGTGCGGCCGTGGTCGTCCGCCACCCCGCACGAGGCGCTCGCCGCCCGACTCGTGTCGACGCCCGACATCCCCGCCCACATCCCGCCGTCCTGGCGCGAGGTGCTGTCGCACATGACCGCCCTCGACCCCGCGGACAGACCGGATGCCACCGCCCTCATCGTCGCGCTGCGCACCCTCGCGAACACCGACGTCCCCCGGCCGCCGGCCGGTGCGGACGCTCCCACGGCGCGTCTGGCCGCCCCGACCGCGGGGATGCCGGGCGGCACCGCGCCCACCCGCGTGTGGGACGCGGGCACCGACCGCGCGAAGCGGCGTCCGTCGCGGCGCACCGTGACCGTGGCATCCCTCGTCGCGCTCGTCCTCGCCCTGGGGGCGGTGACCGCCATCGTGGTGGCGAACGGCCAGGGCGCGGCGGCGCAGCCCGAGCTGCCGACCCTGCCGCAGCCGTTGGATCAGCACATGGACGATCTGTATCGAGAGGTGGCCCTGTGATGCGTCGCACGACCGTGATGACCGGTGTGCTCGTCGCCGCGACCCTCGCCCTCGCCGCGTGCACGCCTCCCGCCGCCCCTTCGGCGTGGCAGCAGAGCGTGCAGACGCTCGCCTCGCAGGCGTCCGCGGGCGACTACGCCTCGGCGCTGGCGGGCCTCGACGCGCTCGAGGCCGAGGTCATCGCCCGGCGCGATGCCGGCGAGATCACGACGGATGAAGCCGATGGCATCCTGAGCCGTATCGCGACCGTCCGCGCCGACCTCTCGTCCCTCGCGCCGACGCCGACGCCCACTCCCTCCGAGCAGCAGACGACGGAGCCCGCGCAGGACGATTCGCAGGACTCCGTCTCGGACGACGGCGACGACCAGCAGAGCGACCCTCCCGCCGAGCAGCAGCCGTCGAACGAAGGACCCGGTGGCAAGGGCGGCGACAAGGGCGACAAGGGGCCCGGCGGGAAGGACTCCGGCCCCGGCAAGAAGGACGGCTGACGCCTCGGTGGGCCGCCGCCCGCGGCGTGTCCGGACGGATTCGCGCCGCGCGGTCCGAGGGCCCTCCGCGGCGTGCGAGGATTGCCCGGTGCCGCGCCGAGTGACCTCCCGACTCGACCTCGATCTGGGGGCGTCCGTCGACCTCATCTTCCAGATCACCGCCGCCCAGGGCGTGCCGTTGTCGAGCGAGGTGCTGACCTTCGCGCAGGGGGAGCGGGTCTACACCCCGACCGAGATCGTCGATCAGTCCGGCAGTCGCCTGCACCGCCTGAGCGCCGAGCCCGGTCGGCTCGAAGTGCGCTACGACGCGGTCGTCCAGGGACCCGCGCAGAGCCCGCGCACGAGCGATCTCGAGACCATCAGCTATCTGCGCCCGAGTCGCTACTGCCAGTCCGACGAGGTTTTCGCCCAGGCGCGACGGCAGTTCCGCGGACTGAGCGGGGCCGAGCTGATCGCCGCGGTCTCGACCTTCGTCGCCACGACCGTGACGTACACGCCCGGGCTGAGCCTGGGAACCGACAGCGCCGTCACCACCCTCATGACCGGCCAGGGCGTGTGCCGCGACTACGCCCACGTCGTGATCGCCCTGCTGCGGGCGATGGACATGCCCGCGCGCTATGCCGCCTGCTACGCCCCGGGGCTGTCGCCGATGGACTTCCACGCCGTCGCCGAGGCGTACCTCGACGGCGCCTGGTACGTCATCGACGCGACGCGGTTGGCCGATCGGCGCTCGCTCGTGCGCATCGCGACGGGACGCGACGCCGCGGACTGCGCCTTCTTGAGCTACCACGGCGGGTACGTGGGCCTCGAGGCCATGCACGTCGACGCCGTCCTCGAGGGCGACGAGGCGTCGGCGGACGACGATCACGAGGCGCTCGTCCAGATCGCCTGAGGGCGACCCCGCGACCGGGCGCAAGCCCCCGGCCGGGCACAGGTGCGTGTCCGACCCTGTGCGACGGAGCCCGATCGGGCCCTCACCCCGGCGAAGGAGAACCCCTATGCCCCTCATCGCGATCGACGTCATCCGCGGCCACTACGACCCGACGCAGCTGCGGACGCTGATGGATGCCGTCCAGGATGCCGTCGTCTCGGCCTTCGAGGTCCCCGCGACCGATCGCTACCAGATCCTCACGCAGCACGAGCCCTTCGAACTGGTCGCCCTCGACACGGGTCTCGGCATCGAGCGGACCGAGGGGCTGGTGATGGTGCGCGTGACGTCCAAGGCGCGTCCCGACGACGCGAAGACCGCCCTGTACCGGACGCTGGCCGACACCCTGCACGAGCGCGTGGGCGTCGCCCGCTCCGACCTGGTGGTCAGCATCGTCGACAACGGCGACGCCGATTGGTCGTTCGGTCACGGCGTCGCGCAGTTCGTGACGGGCGAGCTCGGCTGAGTCGGCGCTGCGGGCGGCGGGCGGCTCCGCCGCCCCGCCATACACTGGAGGGGTTATGAATCCCGCAGCCCTCTCCGCCGCCCTGCTCGCCGTCATCGCCCCGCTCGCCGAGGCGCGACGCGAGGGCTCGTCCGCCGGGCTGAGCGTCGACGACCTGCCGCTGGAGCGGCCGAAGAACCGCGACCACGGCGACTGGGCCTCCAACGCGGCGCTCAAGCTGTCGAAGATCGTCGGCGCGAACCCGCGCGAGTTCGCGGCGCAGATCGCCGAGGGGCTCGCGGGCGTCGACGGTGTCGCGAGCGTCGAGGTCGCCGGCCCCGGCTTCATCAACATCCGTCTCGATGCCGCCGCCGCGGGCGCCCTCGCGCGCACCATCGTCGAGCAGGGCGCGGCGTTCGGCACGAACGACTCGCGCGCCGACGAGGTCATCAACCTCGAGTTCGTCAGCGCCAACCCGACCGGCCCCATCCACCTGGGCGGCACGCGGTGGGCGGCCCTCGGCGACGCCCTCGCGCGCATCCTGTCGTCCCAGGGAGCCCAGGTCACCCGCGAGTACTACTTCAACGACCACGGCGCGCAGATCGACCGCTTCGCCCGCAGCCTCGTCGCCGCCCACCAGGGCGACCCGACGCCCGAGGACGGCTACGGCGGGGCGTACATCCACGACATCGCCCAGCGCGTGGTCGAGGGGTACGACGGCGACATCGACGCGCTGGACGCGCCGGCCCGGCAAGAGGTGTTCCGCGAGCACGGCGTCTCTCTCATGTTCGCCGAGATCAAGCAGTCCCTGCACGAGTTCGGCGTCGACTTCGACGTGTACTTCCACGAGAACGACCTGCACAACTCCGGCGCGGTTGATCGCGCCGTGGCGCGGCTGCGCGAGCTCGGACACATCTTCGAGGCCGACGGGGCGACGTGGTTGCGCTCGACTGAGTTCGGCGACGACAAAGACCGCGTCATCATCAAGTCCGACGGGCATCCGGCCTACATCTCGGGAGACCTGGCCTACTACCTCGACAAGCGCGAGCGCGGCTTCAACCGCTGCATCATCATGCTCGGCGCCGATCACCACGGCTACGTGCAGCGCCTCATGGCGATGTGCGCCGCCTTCGGGGACGAGCCCCACGTCAACCTGCAGGTGCTGATCGGTCAGATGGTCAACCTCGTCCGCGACGGCCAGCCGATGCGCATGTCCAAGCGCGCCGGCACGGTCGTCACGCTCGAGGACCTCGTCGAGATCGTCGGGGTGGATGCCGCCCGCTACGCGCTCACGCGCAGCTCGGCCGACTCGAACCTCGACATCGACCTCGACGTCCTGCAGAAGCGCACGAACGACAACCCGGTCTTCTACGTCCAGTACGCGCACGCCCGCACGCACAACGTCGCGCGCAACGCCGCGGACTCGGGCGTGGACCGCTCCGAGTTCGCCCCCGAGCTGCTCTCGCACGAGACGGAGTCGGCGCTGCTCGGCGCGTTGCAGGAGTACCCCCGCATCGTCGCGTACGCGGCCGAGGTCCGCGAGCCGCACCGCGTCGCGCGCTACCTCGAAGAACTGGCCGGCCTGTATCACCGGTGGTACGACAACTGCCGCGTCATCCCGCTGTCCGACGCCCCGGTCGAGGCGCTGCACCGCACCCGGCTGTGGCTCAACGACGCCACCGGCCAGGTGCTGCGCAACGGGCTGACCCTGCTGGGCGTGGGCGCTCCGGAGCGGATGTAGCCATGACGGATGCCGTGGCCCCGCCGGCCCGTCCGCGTCGACCGTTCGGGCGCGTCGTCGCCGTGCTCGTCGTCCTCGTCGTGCTGCTGGTCGCGGCGGTCGTGGCGGCCGAGTTCATCGCGCGCTCGGTCGTGACGAGTACGGTCCGCAGCCTGGTGGTGAAGAACGTCGGCCTCCCCGCCGACCAGGACGTCGACGTGCAGCTCGCGGGTCTCGTGCTGCCGCAGGTCATCGCGGGGCGGTTGGACGAGGTGGCCGTGGCCTCCGACGACGTCGCCCTGGGCCCGATCACCGGCGACGTCCGCGTCGACCTGCGCGGTGTCCCGGTCGCGGGGGATTCGGCGGCCGACGGCGGGTCCGCGTCGGTCCGGCTGGACCGCGAGCAGCTGCGCGCGCTGCTGGGGCAGATCCCGAACCTCCCCGCCGGCACGGTCGACGTCGCGGCCCCGGACGTGTCGTTCGAGACGACCGTGACGCTGTTCGGCGTCGGCATCCCGGTCGGGGTGACCGCGACGCCGGGCGCCGCCGACGGAGACCTCACGCTGACGCCCTCGGGGTTCCGCATCGCCGGCAACGTGATCGACGCCGACACCCTGCGCGGGCAGTTCGGCGGCGTCGCCGACCCGCTCGTGCAGACGCAGAGCCTGTGCATCGCCGACCGCCTTCCGGCCGGTCTGACGCTCACCTCGGCGACGGTGCAGGGGCAGGATCTCGTCGCCACGTTCGACATCGCGGGGGCGTTGCTGAACGATCCCGCTCTGCAGGCGGACGGCACCTGCGGCTGAGCCGCCCGCATCATGCGACGGTGAGCAGACCCGCTTCGACCAGCTGATCCAGGATGCCGTCGATCGCGTCGTGGGCGTCCTGACGATCCGGTCCGTCGGCGACCGCGCGGATGAGGTCCTCGCGCGTCGCCGCGTCCGCCGCGTGCCAGAGGGCGGGGGCCGCTCCCGCCAGCAGGTGCAGGAGTCCCGCGCCGTCTCCGCTCGCGGTCAGCACCGCCAGTCGGTCCGGGGGGAAGGGGAGCGTCTCGACCGCGGGCGCGCGACGGAACCGACTCTCGGCGGATGCCGCAGGGACGACCGGTGACCGCGCGGAATCCACCCGCTCCCGCGGCGGATCGGTCGGGGTGAGGGGCGCGGGTTCGTCGTCCCCGTCGGCGCTCGAGAGCAGACCGCCGATGAGCTCCTCGAGGTCGCGGGCCTCGGCGTACTCGGCTCGCCACAGGCCCCGCGTGTCCGCGAGCAGACGCGAGACGGTGGTGAGCGGGTGCGGCATCGCGGCGAGGGCGCTCGAGTGGGGGGCGAGGGCGATGAGCGCCCCGGCGGGTTCGACCGGGACGAGCCGCGCGCCGCGGTGGCGTTCGTCGCGATCGAGCAGGACGACCCGTCGCAGGTGCAGCGGGGCGTCCGGGAGCCGGTGCAGACCGAGGCTCGCGGGGGAGTGCTGCAGTTTGACCGCGTGACCCGGCGTGATCACCGACAGCGGTTTGCGGTAGGCGTGGACGCGGCCGTCGTCGTCGATGCCCACCGTCTCGTCCGAGACGTAGCCCCAGGTGCGGGCCAGGCGACGAGTGGCGGTCGTCTTGCCGGCGCCGGACGGTCCGACCAGGGCGACCACGCCGCCGTCGGGGGCCGCGACGCCGCCGGCGTGCAGCATCCACGACGAGCCGCGTCTCGCCCCGATCGCCGCTTGCGTCACCGCGCTCGAGAGCTGCGACAGCATCTGCTCGGGCGGGTCGGACGGCGCGGGTCGGACCTCGGCATCCGGGATGCCGTCGTCGGCGGCGCGGGCGTCCGCCCAGGCGCCGTGGACGGCTTCGCGGTCGGCGTCGGCGAGCGCGGTCAGGTCGATCCGCACCCTCACCCCGACCGCTTCGACAACGAGCGAGGGCGGAGTCGTCGGGATCATGCGGTCACGCTAGGCGCCGTCCGCGGCGACCCGGGCGCCGACGGCGGCCTCGCGGCGACCTGTCGCCCCGCGCTTCACCCGATCAGGCGCATCTGCTCACCCACCGCCGGGTGCGGGAAAGGGACGGCATACGCCGTGCCCTAGACTGCAAGGACTGCCCGCCGCGTGACACTCCGCGGGGGTGGGAGCCGTGATCCGCGGCCGTCGCGTCGCCGCAAAAACCGATTGGTCCCCCTGTGTCCGCCTCGCACTCCGCACTCGTGCCCGAGTGGCTCACCGCCCCGGCCGAGGCGAACGAGCTCGTCGCCTCCGTCTGGCCCTCGTCCGCGCACCGCGCGGCCGACGGTTCGGTGCGCCTCGGGGGCGTCTCCGTCTTCGACCTGCGCGAGCGCTTCGGCACCCCGCTGTACGTCCTCGACGAGGACGAGGTGCGCGCCCATGCGCAGCGCGCCCGCCGCGCCTTCGAGGCCGCGGCCGACCGGCACGGCATCCGGGCCCGCGTCTACTACGCGGGCAAGGCGTTCCTGTCGACCGAGGTCGTGCGCTGGGTCACCGACGAGGGCCTGGCCGTCGACGTGTGCACGCGCGGCGAGCTCGAGGTCGCCCTGGCGGCCGGCGCCGATCCCGCGCGCCTGGGCTTCCACGGCAACAACAAGAGCGTGTCCGAGCTCGAGCGCGCCGTCGAGGTCGGCATCGGCTCGGTGGTCCTCGACAGCCCGATCGAGATCGAGCGCCTCGCCGCGATCGCCGATCGCCGGGGTGCGGTCCAGCCCGTTCTCGTGCGCGTGCGCACCGGCGTGCACGCCGAGACGCACGCGTTCCTCGCCACCGCGCACGAGGACCAGAAGTTCGGATTCTCTCTCGACGGCGCGTCCGCCGCCGTGGCCCGCATCCGCGAGTTACCGAGCCTGCGCTTCGTGGGCCTGCACGCGCACATCGGCTCGCAGATCTTCGACTCATCCGGCTTCCGCGAGTCGGCCGCCCGTCTGGTCGACCTGCACGCCGACCTGCTCGCCGGCGGCGACATCCCGCTGCTGAACGTCGGAGGCGGCTTCGGCATCTCGTACACCTCGGTCGACGACCCGCGCCCGATCGAAGAGATCGCCGACGGCATCGTCGACGCGATCGCCGACGAGTGCGCGGTGCGCGGCATCCCCGTGCCCGACGTCGCCACCGAACCGGGTCGCGTCATCGTCGGTCAGGCCGGCGTCACGCTCTACGAGGTCGGCACCGTCAAGACCGTCACCGCGGCCGAGAACGTCGAGCGCACCTACGTCAGCGTCGACGGCGGAATGAGCGACAACGCCCGCCCCGCGCTGTACGGCGCCGACTTCTCGGCGCGGCTCGTCTCGCGCACGAGCGGCGCGGCCCCGGCCCTGTCGCGCGTGGTGGGCCATCACTGCGAATCGGGCGACATCGTCGTGGATGCCGAATACCTCCCCGCCGACGTCACCCCCGGCGACCTGCTGGCCGTTCCCGCGACCGGCGCCTACTGCTTCTCGCTCGCGAGCAACTACAACTACACGCCCCGCCCGCCCGTCGTCGCGGTGCGCGACGGCGAGGCCCGCGTGATCGTCCGCGGAGAGACGATCGACGATCTGCTCGCGCGCGACGTCGGGGTCGCGGCATCCACCGGCCCGTCCTTTCCCCGCGGCACGGCCGCATCACCTCACGGAGACACCGAATGACCGACTATCGCACGCTGCGCGTGGCGCTCCTCGGCGCCGGCGCCGTCGGCTCGCAGGTCGCCGACCTGCTGCTCAAGCACGGCGACGAACTCGCCGACCGCGCGGGAGCGACGCTCGAACTCGCCGGCATCGCCGTCCGCGACGTCGACGCCAAGCGCGACGCCGACCTTCCGCGCGAGCTGTTCACCACGGATGCCGAGACCCTCATCGTCGGCTCCGACATCGTCATCGAGCTGATGGGCGGTATCGAGCCGGCCCGTACGCAGGTGCTGCACGCGATCGCCTCGGGCGCCGACGTCGTCACCGCCAACAAGGCCCTGCTGGCCACGCACGGATCCGAGGTCTTCGAAGCCGCCGACCAGGTCGGCGCCGAGGTGTACTACGAGGCCGCCGCCGCCGGGGCGATCCCCATCATCCGTCCGCTGCGCGACTCGCTCGCGGGCGACCGCGTCGTGCGCATCATGGGCATCGTCAACGGCACGACCAACTACATCCTCGACCGCATGGACACCGAGGGCGCCGACTTCGCCGACGTCCTCGCCCAGGCGCAGGCGCTCGGCTATGCCGAGGCCGACCCCACGGCCGACGTCGAGGGCTACGACGCCGCGCAGAAGGCGGCGATCCTGGCGAGCCTGGCGTTCCACACGACCGTCCCCCTCGACGCCGTGCACCGCGAGGGCATCACCTCGGTCGACGCCGCGATGATCGAGTCCGCGCGTCACGCCGGCTACGTCATCAAGCTCCTGGCCGTGTGCGAGCGTCTCGCCGCCACCGAAGAGGGGGCGACCGAGGCGATCTCGGTGCGCGTGTATCCGGCCCTGGTCGAGCGCACGCACCCGCTGGCGAGCGTGCACGGAGCCAACAACGCCGTCTTCGTCCAGGCCGAGGCCGCCGGCGACCTGATGTTCTACGGCGCCGGTGCCGGCGGTGTCCAGACCGCCTCGGCGGTCCTCGGCGACGTCGTGTCGGCCGCGCGCCGCCACATCGCCGGGGGAGTGGGCGTCGGCGAGTCCACCCGCGCCAACCTGCCCGCCGTCCCGATCGGGCACGTCATCACGCGCTACCAGATCACCCTCGAGGTCGACGATCAGCCGGGCGTGCTGGCGACGGTCGCGGGCATCCTGAGCGAGGGCCGCGTCTCGATCGCGACCGTCGAGCAGACCGTCATCGAGGCGGACGAGAACTCCCGGTCGGGCGGCTCCGCGCGACTGGTCATCGGAACACACAAGGCCCGCGAGCAGGACCTGAGCGAGACCGTCGAGCGTCTCGCCGCGAGCGGCGTCGTCGAGCGCGTGGTCTCGGTACTGCGTGTGGAAGGGAACTGACATGGCACACCTCTGGCGCGGAGTCCTCCGCGAATACGCCGACCGTCTGGGTGTCACCGACGCCTCCACCGTCGTCACGCTCGGCGAGGGCGGCACGCCGCTCATCCCCGCTCCGGCGCTGTCGCACCGCACCGGTGCCGACGTCTACGTCAAGTTCGAGGGCATGAACCCCACGGGCTCGTTCAAGGACCGCGGCATGACGGTCGCGCTGTCGCGTGCGGTCGAGCACGGCGCCAAGGCCGTGATCTGCGCCTCGACCGGCAACACCTCGGCGTCCGCCGCGGCGTACGCGGCCCACGCGGGCATCACCGCGGCCGTGCTCGTCCCCGAGGGCAAGATCGCGATGGGCAAGCTCAGCCAGGCGGTCGCCCATAACGGCCGGCTCATCCAGATCCGCGGCAACTTCGACGACTGCCTCGAGATCGCGCGCGAGCTCGCCGACCACTACCCGGTCCATCTCGTCAACTCGGTCAACCCCGACCGCATCGAGGGGCAGAAGACCGCCGCGTACGAGGTCGTCGCCCAGCTCGGCGACGCCCCGGAATTCCACTTCATCCCCGTCGGCAACGCCGGCAACTACACCGCCTACTCGCGCGGCTACCGCGAAGAGGCCGCGCGCGGCGCCGCGACCCGCGTCCCGCGCATGTTCGGCCTGCAGGCCGCCGGATCCGCTCCGCTGGTGCGCGGCGAGGTCGTGCGCCAGCCCGAGACGATCGCCAGCGCGATCCGCATCGGCAACCCCGCCTCGTGGGACCTCGCCCTCGAGGCGCGCGACGCCACCCAGGGATGGTTCGGCGCGATCGACGACGAGGGCATCCTCGCGGCGCAGAAGATCCTGGCCGGAGAGGTCGGCGTCTTCGTCGAGCCCGCCTCGGCCATCAGCGTCGCGGGGCTGCTCGACCGCGCCGAGGCGGGTCTCATCCCCGCCGGCGCCAAGGTCGTGCTCACGGTCACCGGCCACGGACTGAAGGACCCCCAGTGGGCCCTGCGCAAGTCCGACGGAACGACCGTCGAGCCCACCGTCGTCGACGCGACCACGTCCGAGGTCGCCTCGGTTCTCGACCTGCAGCCGGTGACCGCGTGAGCGCAGGCCCCGGACGCCGGGTCGCGGTCCGCGTTCCCGCCACCAGCGCGAACCTCGGCCCCGGCTTCGACACCCTGGGCCTGGCCCTCAGCGTCTACGACGAGCTCGTCGTCGAGCAGCTCGACGGCGACCGCCTCGAGATCGAGGTCGAGGGCGAGGGGACGGCCGATGTCCCCCGCGACGCCTCGCACCTCGTGGTGCGCGCGATGGCGCACACCTACGCGTCGGTCGGGCGCACGCTCCCGGGCGTGCGGCTCACCGCGCGCAACGTCATCCCGCACGGACGCGGCATGGGCTCGTCGGGTGCCGCCGTGGTGGCGGGCATCCTCGCCGCCAAGGGGCTGCTCGACGGAGAAGCGTCGTTCACCGACGTCGATCTGCTGCGCCTGGCCACCGAGATGGAGGGTCACCCCGACAACGTCGCCCCCGGCCTGTTCGGCGGCCTGACGATCGCCTGGATGGATGCCGCCGGCCCCCAGCACAAGCAGCTGATCGTGCACCGCGGTGTGTCGCCGCTCGTGCTCGTGCCCGAGTTCACGATGTCGACCGCCGTCGCGCGCAGTCTGCAGCCCCTGCAGGTGCCGCGCGAGGACGCCGTCTTCAACGTCTCGCGCTCGGCGCTGCTGATCGCCGCGATGACGCAGAGCCCCGAGCTGCTCATGGCGGCGACCGAAGACAAGCTGCACCAGAACTATCGCGCCCAGGCCATGCCCGAGACCGACAAGCTGGTGCGCGCGCTGCGCGCCGAGGGGTATGCGGCGGTCGTCTCGGGTGCCGGACCCAGCGTGCTGGTGCTGGCCGACGGCCCGGGGCAGCGCCTCGCGGCGGCCGATCTTACGGCATCCGTCGTCGACACCCCGTGGCAGGCGCTCATGCTCGCCGTCGACGTCAAGGGTGGTACAGTGAAAAACGCAGAGGGTTCCGCGTAAAGTCGCGAATCTGAGCCTCTGCACCACCTGCGAAATCCGCAACACATCGCGAACCCGGTCTCGGCTGCAGTCTTCCGAACCGCTGGTGTCCTTCGTCTGCCTTTCTGCACGGCGAAGCGCGATCTGACCACGTTTCATTCTGAGGAGCACTCGTGGAGTCCATCTCCGAGACCCAGCCCGTCGACGCGCCCGAGGGCGCCGAGATCACCACGGACGAGCAGCCCACCGCTGCCGCCGAGGGCACCGACACCGCGCAGACCGACTCGGTCGACGCCGCCGCGACCGAGGGCGCCGACGCCCCCGAGGGCGAGCAGGCCGCCGCCGAGGCGCAGCCCGAGCCCCTGTTCACCGAGGACGCGCTCGCGACCGAGGCGCCGGACGTCGAGGCGCCGGCGGTCGACGCCCCCGCCGCCGAAGCCGCCCCCGCCGCCGAGGCCGCCCCCGCCGCCGAGGCCGCGCTTGCCGGAGCCCCGGCCGCGGACGCGGAGCCGACCGCCGAGGCCCCCGCCACCGAGACCCCCGCCGACGCGGCTCCCGCCGAAGAGCCCGCCCCGGCCGAGAAGCCCGCGCGCGCACCGCGCAAGCGCGCCCCGCGCCGTGCCAAGAGCGCCACCGCCGAAGAGAAGGCCGCCGCCGAGGCCGCCGCTGCCGAAGCGGCCGCCGCCACCGAAGCCGCCGTCGCTGACGAGGCCTCCACCGCCGACGAGGCCGCCGCGGCGTCGGTCGAGCCCGCGGCCGAGGTCCCGGCGCCGACCACGCCCGAGACCACCGCAGCGGACGTCGCCGCCGATGCGGATGCCGCCGCCGATGCGGACGCCGCCGCCCCCGTCGACGCCGCTGCGGCGACCGACGCTCCGGCCGAAGACTCCGCCGCGTCGAGCGACGCCGCCGAGCAGAGCGACGCCGCCGCGCAGACCGACGCCGAGCAGGCCGACGCCGCCGAGCAGGCCGACGAGACCCCGGCGCGCGGTCGCGGCCGCAGCCGTTCGCGCAACCGCAACCGCAACAAGGCGGATGCCGCCGACAAGACCGACACCGCCGCGGGCGATGCCCCCGCTGACGAGACCGAGCAGAACGCCCCGCGCGAGAACGCGCAGCAGGGTGGCGGTCAGCGCGAGAACAACCAGCGCGAGAGCAGCCAGCGCGACAACGCGCAGCAGAACAACCAGCGTGACAACGCGCAGCAGGGCGGTCAGCAGGCCCAGCAGCAGCAGGGTCCGGCCAACAGTCGCAACCGTCAGCGCAACAAGCGCCGCGGTCAGACCACCACGGGCGACGAGTTCGAGACCGAGATCGGCGAGGACGACGTCCTCGTCCCGATCGCGGGTGTTCTCGACGTCCTCGACAACTACGCCTTCGTGCGCACCACCGGTTACCTGCCCGGACCGAGCGACGTGTACGTCTCGCTCGGTCAGGTCAAGAAGTACAACCTGCGCAAGGGCGACGCGGTGGTCGGCGCGATCAAGCAGCCCCGCGAGGGCGAGCAGCAGGGGCGCCAGAAGTACAACGCGCTCGTGCAGGTCGACTCCATCAACGGTCTCTCGGTCGACGACGCGGCATCCCGTGTCGAGTTCAACAACCTCACGCCCCTGTACCCCCAGGAGCGCCTGCGTCTCGAGACCGGTCCCGAGAAGCTGACGCAGCGCATCATCGACCTGGTCGCCCCGGTGGGCAAGGGCCAGCGCGGCCTCATCGTCGCCCCGCCCAAGGCCGGTAAGACGATCGTGCTGCAGCAGATCGCCAACGCCATCGCGCACAACAACCCCGAGGTCCACCTCATGGTCGTGCTCGTGGACGAGCGCCCCGAAGAGGTCACCGACATGCAGCGGACGGTCCGCGGCGAGGTCATCGCCTCGACCTTCGACCGCCCGGCCGAGGACCACACCACCGTCGCCGAACTCGCCATCGAGCGGGCCAAGCGTCTGGTCGAGCTCGGTCGCGACGTGGTCGTGCTGCTCGACTCGATCACCCGCCTGGGTCGCGCGTACAACCTCGCCGCCCCGACCTCCGGTCGCGTGCTGTCGGGCGGCGTCGACGCGTCGGCGCTGTACCCGCCCAAGCGCTTCTTCGGCGCCGCGCGCAACATCGAGAACGGCGGATCGCTCACGATCCTCGCCACCGCGCTGGTCGAGACCGGCTCCAAGATGGACGACGTCATCTTCGAGGAGTTCAAGGGCACGGGCAACAGCGAACTGCGCCTGAACCGCCAGCTCGCCGACAAGCGCATCTTCCCGGCCGTCGACGTCAACGCGTCGAGCACCCGCCGCGAAGAGATGCTGCTCAGCAACGACGAGGTCAAGATCACCTGGAAGCTGCGCCGCGCCCTCGCCGGCCTCGAGCCGCAGCAGGCGCTCGAGGTCGTGCTCGGCAAGCTCAAAGAGACGCAGTCAAACGTCGAGTTCCTCGTGCAGATGCAGAAGTCGATCCCGGCGCCCGCGCGCGGCGGTGACGACAACAGCATCCGCTGAGTCCGGCGGGAGGCGTGATGTCGGAGCCCGCGATGTTCGAGTCGGTCCGCGGACTGCTCGACGAGCACAAAGCCGTTCAGGAGGAGCTCTCCGACCCGGCCGTGCACGCGGACGCGGCGCGCGCCAAGCGCGTCAACCGGCGGTACGCCGAACTCTCGAGGATCGTCGCGGCCCACGAGGCGTGGGCCGCGGCATCCGATGATCTGGATGCCGCCCGCGAACTCGCCCGCGAGGACTCCGCCTTCGCGGACGAGGTCCCGGCGCTCGAGGAGCGCGTGTCCGAGACGCAGGAGCGTCTGCGGCGCCTGCTCATCCCTCGCGACCCCGACGACGCGCGCGACGTGATCATGGAGATCAAGGGCGGCGAGGGCGGGGCCGAGAGCGCCCTGTTCGCCGCCGATCTGCTGCGCATGTACCTGCAGTACGCCGCGTCGATGGGGTGGAAGACCGAGCTGCTCGAGCGCACCGAGAGCGACCTGGGCGGCTACAAGGACGTGCAGGTCGCGATCAAGGGATCCTCGAGCGACCCGGCGCAGGGCGTCTGGGCGCACCTGAAGTACGAGGGCGGCGTCCACCGGGTGCAGCGCGTGCCGGCGACCGAGTCGCAGGGGCGCATCCACACCTCGACGACCGGCGTGCTCGTCTTCCCCGAGGTCGACGAGCCTGAAGAGGTCGCGATCGACCCCAATGACCTCAAGATCGACGTGTTCCGCTCGTCGGGGCCCGGGGGTCAGTCGGTCAACACGACCGACTCGGCCGTGCGCATCACGCACGTGCCGACCGGCATCGTCGTGTCGATGCAGAACGAGAAATCGCAGCTGCAGAACCGCGAGGCCGGCATGCGCGTCCTCCGCGCCCGCCTGCTCGCCAAGCAGCAGGAGGAGCGCGACGCGGTCGCGGCCGATGCGCGGCGGTCGCAGATCCGAGGGATGGATCGTTCGGAGCGCATCCGCACGTACAACTTCCCCGAGAACCGCATCGCCGACCACCGCACCGGGTACAAGGCCTACAACCTCGATCAGGTGATGGACGGCGCTCTCGGCCCCATCATCGAGTCGGCCATCACGGCCGACGAAGAGGCGCGTCTGGCCGCTCTGGCCGACGGCTGAACGCCGTCGTGCGGCGTCCCCCCGTCGCGTAGTCTCTCGTGATGCCCACCGCCGCCGAGATCATCGCGTTCGACGATTCCCCGCCCCCGCCGGGGCTGTCGCCGTGGGTGGGGACGCCCGAGCAGCCACGCAGGATCGAGATCGTCGAGGCGGATGCCGACTGGCCGCGCACCTTCGCCGCGCTCCGCGACCGCCTGCTCGACGCCCTCGGCGAGCGGGCGCTGCAGATCGAGCACGTCGGATCGACGTCGGTGCCCGACCTGGCGGCCAAGCCCGTGATCGACATCGACCTGACCGTCGCGGACACCGACGACGAGGACGCCTACGTGCCCGCCCTCGAGGCTCGGGGTTTCGTGCTGCGCGTCCGCGAGCCGTGGTGGCAGGGGCACCGATGCCTCGTGCTCGCCGCCCCCGCGGCCAACCTGCACGTCTGGCCGCCCGACAGCGCCGAACCGGTGCGCCATCGTCTGTTCCGCGACCATCTGCGCGGGAACGCGGCGGATCGCGAGCTGTACGCGCGCACCAAGCGCGCCGTCGCCGTCGACGGGTTGATGAGCGCCTACAACGCGCGCAAGCAGCGGGTGGTCCGCGAGATCTCCGCGCGGGCCTTCGCCGCCGCGGGCCTGCTGCCCTGAGTCACCGGTCCCACGCCGGCGGGTGCGCCAGGGGCCCGCGGCGCATCTCGAGCTGCGCGGCGAGCGAGAGCAGCGTCGCCTCGCCGCCGGGCCGTCCGATCAGCTGCACCGAGACGGGGTGGCCGTCGGCATCCGCCGTCACCGGCAGCGTCAGCGCCGGAAGACCCGCGACGTTGACGAAGCTCGAGTAGGGCGCGTACTCGACCTGCAGCGCGAAGGTCCGCTCGGGGGAGTGCCCGGCGTACGCGCCGATCGGCTGCGGCGACTGCGCGAGCGCCGGCGTGAGCACCGCATCGAACGCGGCGAAGTCGGCGATCGTGCGCCTCTCGAAGGCACGGGCGGCGGTCAGGCCCTCGAGCAGGGCGAGCGATGTCAGCCGCCGCCCCTCGTCGACCAACCACGCGGTGAGCGGCTCGACCAGGGCCGCATCGGCCGCGCTCAGCGGGATACGCGCGGCGCTCGCGCGCCACAGCACGTGGAAGAGCTCCGGATAGCCCCGGGGATGCCAGTCGGCGTCGTCGACGCCGTGCCCGGCCTCCGCCAGCCAGGCGGCCGCGGTGTCGACCGCGGTGCGCGCGGCCGGGTCCAGGACGATCCGCTCGGTCTCGTCCCACGGCGACACCGTCGTCGTGCCGATACGCAGGCGTCCGGGCTCGCGGCGGGCCGCGTCGGCGAACGAGCCGGCGTCCCGCGCGCCGGTCGCGTACGGGTAGGGCGCGAGCGCGACCAGGGCGTCCAGCAGGACTCCCGCGTCCTCGGCGCTGCGCGCGATCGGGCCCGTCACCGACAGCTGGTCGGGGGAGTCCAGGCCCGAGCCGATCGGCAGCCGCCCGCGCGAGGGCTTCAGTCCCACCACGCCCACGGTGGCCGAGGGGATGCGGATCGACCCCCCCCCGTCCGAGCCGACCGCGGCCGGCAGCAGGCCCGCGGCGACCGCGACCGCCGCTCCGCCGCTCGAACCGCCGGCGCCCGCCGAGGGGAGCCACGGGTCGCGCGCGGGCGCGTGGATGAGGGGCTCGGTGAAGCCGGTCAGCCCGAACTCCGAGGTGCTCGTCTTGCCGACGTTGACGGCGCCCGCGCCGTCGAGCGCCTCGGCCAGCGGATCGGATGCCGTCGGCACATGATCCGCGCGCGCCCGCGAGCCGTAGCGGGTGGGCACCCCCGCGCGCGCCACCAGATCCTTGTCGGCCAGGGGGACGCCCCAGAGCGCCCCGGACGCGGGTCGGGGGAGGGCGCGCGCGCGGGAGGTCGCGGCATCCCTCGTCACCTCGACGAACGCGCCCAGATCGTCGATCCGGTCGATACGGTCGAGATACGCGGTCGTCAGCTCGGCGGGCGAGAGCTCACCCGCTCGCAGTGCCGTGATCTGAGCGGCGAGCGAGAGTTCGTGCAGGCGCGGCATTCCTCGAGCCTAGGGCGCGCGTCAGATCCAGTACTCGGGGGTGGTGAGCAGGGCGCGGGTGTCCTCGCCGCTGCGTCGCGTGCGCGCTTTCGCGGGCACGCCCACCAGCACGCTGTCGGCCGGGGCGTCGCGCGTGACCACGGCGTTGGCCCCGACAACCGAACGCGCGCCGAGCGTGATCGGACCGAGGATCTTCGCTCCCGCCCCCACGGCGACCCCGTCGTGCAGGGTCGGGTGGCGTTTGCCGCCCTCGCGCTGGCGGCCGCCGAGGGTGACGCCGTGGTACAGCATCACGTCGTCGCCGACCTCGGCCGTCTCTCCCACGACGACCCCCATGCCGTGGTCGATGAAAAAGCGACGGCCGATGGTGGCGCCGGGGTGGATCTCGATGCCCGTCAGCCAGCGCGTCACCTGCGAGAGCGCCCGCGCCGGAAAGCGCAGGCCGCGCTGCCAGAGGCGGTGCGCCACGCGGTAGGACCACACGGCATGGAGCCCCGGGTACAGCAGGGCGATCTCGAGGGCGCCACGTGCGGCGGGGTCGCGGAGCTTGGCGGAGGTGATGTCTTCGCGGATCCGCGAGAGGGCCCCCACGTCAGTCTTCGCGCAGGTGCTCGTACAGAGCGGTGGAGAGATAGCGCTCGCCGTACGAGGGGATGATGACGACGATGTTCTTGCCGGCGGCCTCGGGGCGCCGGGCGATCTCGAGAGCGGCCCAGATGGCCGCGCCCGACGACATTCCCACGAGGATGCCGTCCTTCGCGGCGGTCTCGCGCGCGAGACGGATCGCGTCGTCGAATTCGACGTCGATGACCTCGTCGATGATGTCGCGGTCGAGGATCGCGGGGACGAAGTTGGGGCCGATGCCCTGGATCTTGTGGGGGCCGGGGTGGCCCTTGGTCAGCACGGGGGAGTCCGCGGGCTCGACGGCGACCACCTTGACCCCGGGGACGCGCTCCTTGAGCACCTGGCCGACGCCGGTGATCGTTCCGCCCGTGCCGACGCCGGCGACGAAGTAGTCGACCTTGCCGTCGGTGTCGCTCAGGATCTCTTCGGCGGTGGTCTTGCGGTGGATGGCGGGGTTGGCCTCGTTCTCGAACTGGCGGGCCCACACGGCACCGGGGGTCTCGGCGACGATGCGCTTGGCCTCGTCGACGGCGTGCGACATGCCCTTGGTGGGGTCGGTCAGCACGAGCTCGGCGCCGAACGCCTTGAGCAGGATGCGCCGCTCCTTCGACATCGAGGCCGGCATCGTCAGGATGACCTTGTACCCGCGGGCCGCGCCGACCATGGCGAGCGCGATGCCGGTGTTGCCGCTGGTCGACTCGACGAGGGTGCCTCCGGGCTGGAGTTCGCCCGATGCCTCGGCGGCGTCGACGATCGCGATGCCCAGGCGGTCCTTGACGCTGGATGCGGGGTTGTAGAACTCGAGCTTGGCGAGGATCTGGCCCCCGGCGCCCTCCGCGACGCGGTTCAGTCGCACGAGCGGCGTACCGCCGAATGCAGAGGTGATGTCGGAGTGGATGCCGGGCATGGCTCGCCTTTCGCCGTCGGTCGGGACGCGCTCATTTTAGGTGAGCACCCTGGACCGGACCGGCCGTGTTACGCCGCGCGACTAGGCTGGGTCCCCGTCATGACGGACCCCACCTCGCCCCCCGCCCCCGCGGTCGTCTCGGTCGATCAGACCCTGCGCGACACCGCCGCCCGCCTCGCCGTGGCGGGCATCGGCGACCCCCGGGTCGACGCCGAACTGCTCGTCGCCCACGTGCTCGACACCTCGAGAGGCGCGGTCCAGGCCGCCGCCATCCGCGGTGACCGGATGTCGCCCGCCGCCGCCGCGGCCCTGGCTCCGCTCGTCGACCGCCGCTGCGCGCGCGAGCCCCTGCAGCACCTCACCGGCACGGCGCCGTTCCGCTCGCTCGAGCTGGCGGTCGGCCCGGGCGTCTTCGTCCCCCGGCCCGAGACCGAGATGGTCGCGCAGTTGGCGATCGACGCGCTGCGCGCCGTGGCCTCCGACGCCCCCATCGCCGTCGACCTCGGCACCGGAAGCGGGGCGATCGCCCTGGCGATGGCCACCGAGGTGCCGCACTCCCGGGTGTTCGCGGCCGAGAACTCCGTCGACGCCTTCGTCTGGACCCGCCAGAACGTCGACCGGGTCAGCGCCGGCAACGTCACGCTCGCCTTCATCGACCTCGCCGACGCGTTCGGCGAGGTCGATGAAGGCG